>JAWKHR010000069.1:0-27943 GCA_041394725.1 Vicinamibacterales bacterium
GCGCGCGCGGAGGCCGGCCGCGTCCAGGAACGCGTCGAACGCCGCGGCGGTCAGGACGACGGCGGGCGGCACCGGCGCGTGGCCGGAGACGATCCGGCCGAGGTTCCAGGCCTTGCCGCCGACGGCCCCGGCGCGCGGCAGTGACCGCAGGTCCACGACGAGCGGCTCGACGCGCGATGGCGCCGGGGACACCAGGGGAACGGTCGCGACGTGGGTACTCATGCCATCCTCGCCTTGCCGCCGAGCTGCCAGGTGAGCGCGCTGAAGGCCCCATGGAGCAGCGGGCCGCCCACGCCCAGCAGCAGCCACGTGACGGCCGGCACGCCGGCGCAGGTCGCGAGCGCGACGAGTGCGCCCGCCACCGAGTCCAGCCGATCGGCCGCGAGGAACACCCATCGCAGGCCGCCCGACCCCGCTGCGCCAGGCGCGATGCCGAGCTGGCGCTTGACGAACGAATTCGGGAGTTCGCCCGCCATGAAGCCGACGCCCGCCGCCAGGCCCCACGCGAGGTAGGTGCCCGCCGATCCCGGCCACAGGCCGATCGTCGCGGGTGTGCCGACCGCCTCGTGCAGGCCCGCGAACGCGAGGCCGGTGGCGGGCACCATCACGAGGCACCCGCGGACCGTCTTGTGATCGCCCAGCACGCGGCGCCCGCGGAACGTCGCGCCGCCGTCGAGCGGCACGGCCAGGTCGCGCCGCCAGGGCGACGCGAGCCACGCGGCCTGGCACAGCCCGGCCAGCGCGAACGCGGCCGCGACGAAACACGCCACCGCGACCGGATCCAGGGTCGCGCCCGTCACAGGTCGAACCCCGTCTCGTCGCGGTTCTGGAAGAGCAGCACCGACCCGCGCACGCGGCGGGCCGCGGGAATCCAGCGCCACGCCGGCACCTCGTGCGCCGGCCGGTAGGCAATCGACTGCAGGCGGTAGCCCGGCACGGCCGGGAACATGTGGTGGAGCTCGTGCGCGTCGAAATGAAGGGCCAGCCGCGAGACGAGTCGCGGGAGCCGCAGCGATCGCGTGAACCGCTCCTGGGCCGGCGGCGGGTACGGCGCCACGCCGCGTCCATCGCTGCGCGTCATCGGCAGGTGCGTGTGCTGGCTGATGAGCAGCACCTCCTGGGCGACGAACGACAGCACCAGCGCGACGCCCGCCAGGCGCGCCATCGTGACCGGTCCGACCAGGACGACCAGGACGACGTAGCCGGCCGCATGCGCCAGGGTCCACGCCGTGAGCCGCCGGCCCGCCACGCCCGGGAACAGTCGCCGCAGTCGTCGGACGTGCCAGAAGTTGGTCGCGCGGTAGAGCACCGCGAAGAGCGGAATCCACAGCCGCCAGCACCAGTCGGCCGTCGCGCGTTCGAGCCGGCCGAGCGGCCTCGGTACGAGGCCGGCCGTCGTCGGATCCAGGTCCTGCCAGCCGGTCCACTTGTGGTGTCGCTGGTGGATTCGCCGCCAGGTCGCGAACGGGATGAGCGAGAACCAGCCCGCGATCCACCCGGCCCACCGGTTCGGGCCGCGCCGCGCGAACATCGTCCCGTGCCCGCACTCGTGCAGGACGATGAACCACTCGACGAGCGCGGCGGCGAGCACGACCTGGCCCGTCGCCCACACCGGCAGGCGGGGCGACAGGGCGAGGGCGATCCCGACGCCCGTCGCGAGCAGGGTGGCCGCCACCACCAGGCCGCCGATGGCGTCGGACGGGCGCAGGCGCGCGATCTCGTGCACGGAGGGTGGTGTCCGGCGGTCCCGCATCGTTACGCGCCACCGTACGGCCGCCGGCCGCGTCGAGTCGTGAGCAAAGCCTGAGCAGTCCTGAGAAACCCTGCGACCGACGGCGGTATGCTGGCGGCCGGTGACCCGCGACGTCACGTATCGCTTCGGTGCCTTCCGCCTGGAACGGCGGGCCTATCGCCTGATGCGCGACGCGCATCAGGTGCCGCTGCCGCCCAAGGGGCTCGACCTGCTGTTCCTGCTGGTGGACGCGGCCGGCGAGCTGGTCACCAAGGCCGACATCCTGGCGGCGCTCTGGGCCGACGTCGCCGTGACCGACAACGCGATCACCCAGGTCGTGTCCGATCTCCGCCGGGCGCTCGGCGACGATGCCGGCACGCCGGCGTTCGTCCAGACCGTACCGCGTCGCGGCTACCGGTTCGTCGCGACGGTGGAGGTCACCGGGGCCGACGATGGCCCGGGGGCGGTGGCGTCACGCCGGGAGGCCGCGTCGCCGCGGTCGATCGCCGTGCTGGACGTCGCCAACGTCACCGGCGACGCGGAGACGGCCTGGCTCGCCGGCGGGCTGGCGGAGACGATCGCCGCCGACCTGCGCGTCGTCCCCGAACTGCGCGTGGTCGATCGCGCGATGCTGCCGGCCACCGCCGGCGCCGATCCGGAGGCGGCCCGCGCGGCCGGCCTGGACCTGGCGATCGTGGGCGGGTTCCAGCGGGCGGGCGCGCGGCTCCGGGTCACCGCGCGGGTCACCGACGTGCACACGGGCGAGACGCTCGTGCACGCGAAGGCGGATGGCGCATTCGAGGACGTGTTCGCGCTGCAGGACGCGATCGTGCGGCAGCTGGTGGCGGGCCTGCGCCTGAACGTCGCGCCCGGGGGCGGCCGGCTGCGCCCGCGGGAGACCGCCAGCCTCGAGGCCTACCGCGCCCTGCACGAAGGCCGCCTGCGCCTCGAGTCGCTCGACCCGGACGAGATTCCGGCGGCGATTGCCGCGTTCGAGCGCGCGCTGGCCCGTGACCCCGGCTACGCGCTGGCGCACTGCGGCCTGGCGCACGCGCGCTTCTGGCGCTTCCAGGCGACCCGGTTTCGCGTGACCCGCGCGGCCGACGAGCTCCGCCGCGCGGTGGGGCACGCCGAGCAGGCCGCGGCGCTCGACCCGGATCTCGCCGAGGCGCACGCGACACGCGCGTTCGTGCTGAGCGCCGCGGGCGAGGGCGAGGCGGCCGTGGCCGCCGGCCGCCGGGCGGTGGCGCTCGAGCCGGGCGTGTGGCGGCACCAGTTCCGGCTCGGCATCGCGGCGTGGGGCGAGGAGCGCCGGCATCACCTGGCCGACGTCGTCGCCCAGTTTCCGCGGCTGGCCTACGCGTACTTCGCGACGGCGATGATCGACATCGCGCGCGGCGACCTCACCGCCGCCCGTCGCGTCCTGGACGCAGGGCTCGCCTGGCGTCGCGTCGAGACGCGGGGGGACGAGCGCTTTCCGTCGCGCGGCCTGCACTGGCTGATCGGGCTCGTCCACCTGGCCGAGGATCGCCTCGACGAGGCGGAACGCGCCTTCGAGGCGGAGCGCCGCGCGCCGGGCAGCCGGCTGTTCGCCGACGAGTTCGTCGCGGGCGCGTTCGAGGGGCTCGGGATGGTCCGGCTCGCGTGGCAGGATGCCGCGGGCGCGAACGAGGCGTTCACGTCGGCGCTGGATCGCGCACCCGGGCATCCGCCCGCGCTGATCGGCCGCGCGCTGGCGCGTCGCGCCCTCGGCGACGACGCGCGGGCGACGGAGGATCTGGACCGGGCGCGCGAGGCGATCGGGATGTTGCGCGAGGCCGGGCGGGTGGCGGACGCCGCCATCGCCGAGGCGCAGGCTCTGGCGAGCGAGGGCCAGATCGAGAGCGCGCTCGACGCGTTGCGCGATCTGCTGGCGAGCGCGCCGCCGGGGCACGCCGGCTGGATGATCCCGGTGGATCCGCTGCTCGCGGCGGTGCGCCGGCGATCCGGCTATCGCGGGGTAGCGGCCCGCGTGGCCGACCGCGCCCGGTGACGCGCGGATGCGCGCGGATGCGCGAGGCCGCGCGACGAGCGGTGACGCCGCCGCGGGAGACCGGAAATCAGGCGGCGGTGCGTCGCCGTCGCAGGCGCCGGTGCGCGCCGGCGCCGAGCCCGGTCAGCAGCAGCGCCAGCGTTCCCGGTTCGGGGACCGCGGTCACGGCCGGCGGCGCGAGCGCCGCGGTCCCGTTCGGGCCCCCCGCGCCCGCGATCGGGCCGTTGACCTGCACGAAGAGCGACGGCGGCGGCACCGTGGGGAGGCTGCCGTCGAGCGGCGGATCGTAGAAGAGCGTGGCCACCACCTCGAACGGCGTCCGCGACCCGGCCGGCGCGCCGGTCCAGTCGAACTGGCGGAACGTGGTGCCCGATCCGAACCCGCAGGCGCCGAGCGGCGCGTTGACCTCGATCGAGCCCGACCCACCGCTCCACGAATAGCCGCCCACCGTGAGGCTGCCGCCGGTGATCGCGCCGAAGTACAGGCCCGAACCCGCGGCGCATCCCGGATCGTTCGGCGCTTCGGTGTCGAACGTGACCGTCCACGAGAACGGGTCTCCCAGGTTGATCGTGGTCCAGCCGGGCTCCGTGATGTGCTCGACCGAGCCGACGAACTCCCAGGTCAGCGGGCTGGCGGCCGCCGCGCGGGGCAGCGCGAGCAGCAGCGCGATGACGAGACCGGCGGGGGCGAGGCGACGAAGGGTCATGGCCATACCTGGTGCAAGCATGGGGCCGCGGCGTTTCAACGCCGGGCCGCAGTGGGCGTGCCCGGGGAACGGGATCGTCTTCCGTGTGCCTGACTTTTCTCATGGTTCGGCGCGACTGGAGCCGCCGTACGTCACCGCGCTCCGGATTTGCGTGCAGAACCGTGACGCCGTGTGTCGGATCTGATACAGGCGGACCGCTCGATCAGCGTGCCGGGATCGCGTGGTGCGGATGGGCGCGCGCCGAACGGCGTGCGCGCGCGTCAGCGCGTGGGGACCGGCGCGAGCGCCTCGGCCGCCGCGACCTCGCGCGCCGCCTCGGCCGGGCGGCCGAGCCGCGCGAGGATCATCGCGTGCTGGCGGTGCAGCCGTGCGAGCGACTGCCCGAGGTCCGGCGTCGTCGTCGCCGCGAGGTCGGCGGCGGTCGGACCCGTCGCGAAGAACGCTTCGAGCGCCGCATGCGCGCCCGCCAGGTCGCCGCGCGCCAGCGCCTCGCGGACGTCGCCCTGGTAGCGCGCCAGGTACGGGAGGAACCAGTCGGTCGGCCGGATCGTCGTCTCGCCGGCGGGCAGCGGCCGGTTCGTCCACACGGCCAGCGCGACGAGCGCCGCGGCGCCCGCGAGCGCGCGCCGGAACGCGCCACGACGGGACGCCGCACTCGAGGCTCGGCGGCCGCGCGCGGTGAGGCCGGACGCACCACGGCCACGCGCCGTCACGCCGGACGCGCCGCGAGCACGCGCCGCGAGGCCGGACGCGCTGACACCGGATGCGTCGCGGCCGCCGAGGCCGCGGGCGATCCGGACGAGCGCGACGGCGGCGAACGGGATCAGCGCCGCCAGCAGCGGCAGGCGGAAGCGCCCGAGCACGTAGAAGATCAACAGCGGCGCCGCGGCGCAGGCCACGAGCGCGTACAGGGGCCAGGCTCGCCGGCGATCCCGCCACGCGAACGCCAGGCCGACGAGGCCGGCCGGGATCAGCAGCGCGCCGGTCACCGGCAGCCACCCCAGGACGGCCGCGTGGCGACGCGCGAGGTAGAAGTTCTCGTTGTTGGGGATCTCGTACCAGTGCAGCGTCCGATCGATCTTCTGCCAGGCCAGCGCGAGGAGGCTCGCCGGCGTGTGCGCGGCGAGGGTCGCGCGGATGACGGGCCACGGCCGGCCGTCGGCGTCGCCCAGCACGGCCGCCAGCTGCGGCGCATCCACCGCGAACCCGGCGTCCTCCGGGTAGCCGGGCCGGTTGGCCACGGCGAAGACGAGCGGCCCCTGGCTCGAGAGCGCGAACGGCGCGACGCCGACCGACACGTTGCGCACGGTGAGCGGCACGAGCGCCGCCAGCACGCCCGCGGCAAGCGCCGCGGCCCGTCCGAGCGCCACACGATGGCCACCCGCGCTCCAGATCCGCCCCGTCCCGCTGCGCCTACGCCACGCGATCGCCACCACCGCGACCGGGGCGAACAGCGCCAGCGTGGCCTTGAGCAGCGTCGCCAGGCCGATGCCGGCGCCCAGGGCGACCAGCGGCCACGTTCGCGCGTGACGGCCGACGCGCTCGAGGCCCCAGGCGATCGCGAGGCCGGCGAACGCCATCGGCGAGGCGCGCAGCAGCACGAGGTCGTAGTAGACGAGCGGGCCGCAGAGGATCGCCAGCGCCGCCGCCACGGCCGCGGTGCCGTCGTCGAAGATCCGCCGCGTGAGGTCCCAGATCAGGAGCACGCCGGCGGCCCCGAGCAGCGCCTGCCAGACGAACACGGCACGCGGCGCGCGGCCGGCGAGCCGGTACGTGAGCGCGATCGCGTAGGCGTACAGCGGGTCCTGGTAGAACTGCCGGCCGCCGAGCCAGCGCGTCCACACCGCGGCTTCGGCGGCGTCCGTGCTGCCGGCCGTCGTGGTGTCGGCGAGTCCGGCCGCGGCGGATCCGATCCCGTCGCGCCGCGTCGCGTGCGACGCGAGGTAGGCGCGGGCGACGTCCCGGTGCCACGGGTGCATCGGCACGCCGACGCCCGCCGACAACCAGTCCCCGTCCGCGATCCGAGCGGCCCACGCCTCGAACGTGTGCATGTCGAGCTGTTCGATCCGGTGCAGATCGAGCAGCGGGGAGTCGCGCATCTGGACGGCGTACGTGGCGCGGACCAGCAGCGCGGCCACGACCACGCCGAATGCGATCCGGCGTCGATGGCGGGCGAGCCAGCCCGTGGCCGGTGGTGGGACACGGCCCTGATCGCCCCGGGACGTCACGGCGATTCGACGTTGGTCGAGGTTATTAAGTTTGGCTAACTTACCAACTTACTAACTTAGTAAGTCTATGGCGACCGATCCCGGACGATGCCCGCGGTGCGCCCTGTCCGAAGACGCGCATTCGACGACCGGGAGTGGCGGCGCGTGCCGGGGCGCGTGCCGGGAGGACGCGCAGGGGCGGCAGGCGGCCAGCCGCCGGCGGGCGACCCGGTGGGTGCCACACGGCCGGGTGTACGATCCGGGACGGGAGCGTCCATGCGCCTGTTCGTCGCCGTCCAGGTCGGGGCGGACGTGGCCGCGGCCGCCGGGGCGCTGCAGCGGGACCTGCGGCGCCGGGCCGATCGGCTCGCGCCGTCGGCCCGCGTCACCTGGGTGGCGCCGGCCGCGCTGCACCTGACCCTGCGGTTCCTGGGGGAGATCGACCCGGACGCGGTGCCCGCGATCGAACGGGTGCTCGCGCCGCCCCTCGAGGTCGAGGCGGTGCCGCTCGTGGTCACGTTCTCCGGCGTCGGCCTGTTCCCGCCGCGCGGCGCCCCCCGGGTCGTCTGGTCGGGTGTGGTTCAGGGCGCGGACGGCCTGGGCGCGCTGGCCCTCGCCATCGGACGCCGGCTCGCGGAGATCGGGCTGCCGCCCGAGCCCCGCGCCTTCGCGCCGCACCTCACGCTCGGGCGCGTCCGGCGGGACGGCGGCCTGCGCTCGTCGTGGATCGAGGGCCTCGCGACGGCGCCGCTCGGCACCGTGCCCGTGGCGTCGGTCGCGCTGGTCGAGAGCCGCCTCCGGCCCGAGGGGCCGGATCACCGGACCCGCCTCGAGACGCCGCTCGTCGCGCGGCCTACTTCTCGCTGATCCGGCCGGGCAGGTCCGCGATCACGTACGCCATCACGGCGATCGCCGCGGCGTTGTCCGACACCTGCTTGGGCGTGATGCGCGCGATCGTGTCCGCCGGCGTGTGGTGGATCAGGAAGTAGTCGCCGCCGGCCACGTGCGACATCATCGGCACGTTGCCGGCCGCGCCGGACGGGCCGATGTCGGCGCCGCCGCCCGCGGCCTGGATTTCGTCCGCGCCGATGCCCGAGAGCAGCGTGGCAATCGACCGCACGGTGGCGCGCGCCGGATCGGGACCGGTGAAGCCGAAGCCGATCGGGTCGAAGATGCCGCCGTCCGACTCGAGCAGCACCACGTGGTTGGCGAGCTCATCCGCGTGCGCGTCTCGGTAGGCCTGGCCGCCGCGGCCGCCGTTCTCCTCGTTCACGAACAGCACGACCCGCACCGTGCGGCGCGGCGTGAGGCCCAGCTTCTTCATGAGCCGCACCGCCTCCCACGTGACGATGCACCCGCCGCCGTCGTCGGTCGCGCCGGCGCCCACGTCCCAGGAATCGAAGTGGCCGCCGACGAGCACGACCTCATCCGGCCGCTCACGGCCCCGCAGCTCGCCGATGACGTTGTAGGACTGCGCGTCGGGCTCGAAGTGCGCTTCCATCGACAGGTGCACCCGGATGGGCACGCCGCGGTCCGACAGGCGCTGGAAGCGGTCGGCGTCCTCGGCGGTGATCGCCGCGGCCGCGATTTTCGGGCTGCCGTCGGCGTAGACCGTCGAGCCGGTGTGCGGCGTGCGAAGCCCGGTCGGGCCCACCGATCGGAGCAGCATCGCGGTCGCGCCGAGGGCCGCGGCGCGCGAGGGCCCGTCGCGGCGATAGACGACCGTCTCGCCGTAGTTGGTGAAGGGCACGTTGAACAGCACGATCCGGCCCTTGACGTCGGCGGCCTTCGCCTGCAGGTCGTCGAAACTGCCGACGACCACGACGTCGCCGGTGACGCCACCCACGGGGGTGCCGACCGAGTTGCCGAGGCCGAGCATCGGCAGCGGCTGGCCGATGGGTGCGAGCAGTTCCAGGCTCTCCCGGCCGCGTACCCACTTCGGCACCATCACCGGTTCCTTGCGCACGTTCTCGAGGCCGTCGGCCTGCATCGTCTGGACCGCCCAGTCGATCGCCTTCTCGAGCGCCTCGGACCCCGAGAGCCGCGGCCCGTAGGTGTCGGTCAGCTCGGCCAGGCGCTGCCACGCGAAGTCCGAGCCCTGCGACTCGGCGATGAGCCGGTCGGCCGCGGGGCGGTACGCGTCGAGCCACGCGGGCGCGGCGGGCGTGGCCGGCGCGGGCTGCTGACAGGCCGCCGGGGCGAGCGCGAGGCCGGCCATAGTGGCCAGCGTGAACAGCAGACGACGCGGAGTCCGTGCGGTGGTGGGGGGCATGGGCGCCAGTATACGTGCGCGCGGCGCCCGCGGGCGCCCGGGGATCGGGCGATCCGGTGACGGCTCAGAGCGCGACGCGGTGCCGGCCGGAGTGCAGGTAGTTCATGGTCTGCACCGTGACGAGGATGGTGAAGTCCAGCCGCGTCCGGTCCTCGGCGTACTTGAGCCGCAGGTGCATCTCCTCGCAGCGCTCGACCATGTCGCTGATGACGCGATCGATCGTGTACTGGTAGGTGCCGGTCCACTCGGACACCACGCGCCGGACGTCGCGGCGGATCCGGTTGATGAACCACGACGCCTTCGGGTGCGTGCGGTGCTCGGCGGCGGCGGAGAACAGCCGGTTCAGGTCGCGGTCGTAGAAGTTCGGGTAGTCGAGGCCGTAGTGCTGGCGCTTGCGGGCGTAGTGCCGGCCGAGCGTGGACTGCATGCGCTCGAGCGGTTCGACGCGGCGGCGTGTGGTGACGCGCGCCGGCGTGCCCGCGATCCGCTTCATCAACTCGTCCATGTACTCGAGCTTGCGCAGCGCGGGCCAGTCGGCGAAGCGTGCCCGCCAGTCCGCGTCGGGCGTCATCCAGACGGCGAACGTCTCGGCGAAGTCCTCGTCGGGGTGGCTCTGCGCGTACCAGGAATCGAGGTGCAGCACGAAGCTCTTCGAGTACGGCTTCGGCAGGTAGAAGTCGGGGTAGGCCGCCGACGAGCGGCCGAAGAGCCGGGTCCGGCGGCGCAGGCGCCGCAGCTCGTAGGCGTTGTCGAAGGCGTGCCCGGCCTCGTGGCGCAGGATCTTCATGCACCACTCCGGCGTGCCGCCCTCGACCTCGAGCATCTGGGACTTCTCGAGCCGCATCAGCCGCGGGTGCGCCAGGTAGAACGGGATGGCGATGCCGGGCACGTTGTCCGGCGTGAACCACTCGGTGGACAGCCAGAAGTGCGGCCGGAACGTCAGGCCGCGCGCCTCGAGTTCGACGTAGAGCTGGGCGATGCGCGCCTCGAGCCAGCTGCCCTCGATCGTCAGGCCGAGCTCGCTGAAGCGGACCTGGAGCAGGTCGGCATCGGAGAGGTCCGGCCAGTCGGTCCGGACCACCGGCGCCTGGTGTTGTCGGGCGGATCCGGCGGAGGGCGGCTCAGTCACGCGCGTCTGAATTCCGCATATGATAAGCGCCGCGAAATGCCCGGAACAACCTGGGGGCCCCGCCTGGGGCCGAGGAGTGTCCGATGAACGGTCTTCTGTCGTTGATCGTGGGCGTGCTGGCGACGCAGCCAGCCTGGCAGACGCCGGCGGCGCCGGTGGGCACCGCCGTCGTGGCGCAGGCCCAGGCGCAGAATCCGCCGCAGAATCCGCCGCCCCAGAACCCGCCGCCGCCCGAGCCGGGCTACAAGGAAACCGTCGTCGTCTCGGCTTCCAAGACCGAGCAGCGGCTCGTGGACGCGCCCGCGACGATGTCGGTGATCGGCGAGCGGCAGCTCTCGGTGGCGCCCACGTCGAACTACGCGGACCTGCTGCGCGCGGTGCCGGGCGTGAACATCACCCAGATCTCGGCGCGCGACGTGAACGTCACGAGCCGCGGCGCCGCCAGCTCGCTGGCCACCTCGCAGCTCGCCGTCGTGGACGGCCGCAGCCTGTATCAGGACTTCTTCGGCTTCACGATGTGGGACTTCATGCCGGCCGACCTCGACGAGATCAAGCAGATCGAGGCGATCCGCGGCCCGGCGTCGGCCGTCTGGGGCGCCAACGCGCTCAACGGCGTGATCAACGTGATCACGAAGTCGCCGCGCGAGATGGAGGGCGAGAGCCTGACCATCGGCGTCGGCACGTTCGGCCGTGAGGTCAACGACAACGGTGCCGACAACGGCTCGCTGTTCTACGTCCGCGGCCTGCACGCGCAGGCGGTGAACGACCGCTGGGCCTACAAGATCTCGGCCGGCACGTACAACTCCGATGCGTTCGCGCGGCCGGTCGGGCGGATTCCCGGCGGGACGGGCACCTATCCGCCCTACACGAACACCGGCACGTCGCAGCCGAAGTTCGACACGCGCGTGGACTACGACTTCCCGGACGGCGTGCGCAAGCTGCAGCTCTCGGGCGGGGTTGCCGGTACCGACGGCGTGATGCACACGGGCATCGGCCCGTTCGACATCGCCGGCGGCGCGACGATGGGCTACTGGAAGGCGACCTACCTGCGGCAGGCGTTCAAGCTGCAGGCGTTCATGAACTTCCTCAACGGCGACGCGACCAACCTGGTGAGCGTGGACACGAGCGGGCAGCCGATCACGCTCGACTTCAACACCAAGACGTTCGACGTCGAGCTCGGCGACACGCGGGTGCTCGCGGCGCGGCACGTCGTGACCTACGGCGGCAACGTCCGCGTGAACCGGTTCCACCTCGACATCGCGCCCGGCGAGACGGGCCGGACCGAGGGCGGCGGCTACGTCCAGGACGAGATCATCGTCAACGACCAGGTCCGCGTCGTGGCCGGCGCGCGCGTGGACAAGTTCAGCTCGATCGACAACGCGGTCTTCTCGCCGCGCGTCGCCCTCGTGCTCAAGCCGCGGCCGGGGCACTCGGTGCGGGTGTCCTACAACCGCGCGTTCCGCGCGCCGTCGGCGGTCAACAACAACCTCGACATCACGCTCGCGACGCCGATCCCGCTCGCCCAGATCAACGCGGCCTTCGGCAACGCGGTCTACCTGCTGCCGACCGTCGCGCTCGGCAACCCGGACCTGACCGAGGAGCGGATCGACACGTTCGAGATCGGCTACACCGGCAACGTCGGCGACCGCGCGCTGGTCTCGGCCGCGTGGTACTACAACGACTTCTCCGACGAGATCTTCTTCACCCAGACCGGCGAGTACGGGCCGTTCCCGCCGCCACCGGGGTTCCCCGGCCTCGGGCCGTTCTCCCCGGCGCAGGTCTGGGGTGGCGTCTACCAGTCCGGCATCCGGTTCCCGAGCGAGTACACGTACCTGAATCTCGGCACCGTGAAGAGCAAGGGCCTGGAGCTGGGTCTGGACGCGCTGCTGACGTCCGAGGTGTCGGGCTTCGTGAACTACTCGTTCCAGCCGGAGCCGACGCCCGAGTTCCCGGGGCTCACGCCGACCGAGGCGCTCGCCGAGATCAACATCCCGGCGCGTCACCTCTTCAACATCGGCGCCACCTACTCCGGTCCGCGCGCCTTCGGCACGCTGTCGGTGTCGCACTCGAGCGAGGCGTTCTGGCAGGACGTCCTGGATGCGCGGTTCCACGGCATCACGAAGCCGTACACGCTGGTGAACCTGACCGCGGGGATGAAGTTCCAGGGCGGGCGCTACAGCGCGGCGCTCAAGATCACCAACCTCGCCAACCAGGACGTCCAGCAGCACGTCTTCGGCGACGTGATGAAGCGGACGGTCATCGGCGAGGTCAAGGTCCGCCTGAACCGCTGAGCGGCGGGACGCTGACCCGCGGCGCCGTCTCGACGCCGGGACGCGGGCCCGCCCGATCGGGTGGGCCCGCGCGCCGGTCCGGCGTATATGCTGGTGGGGCCGGTCCCACGGCGCGCGCCCGGCGCGTCGTCCATCCCTCCGGCCGAGGTCCCGTCGTTGATCCGGACAGGTCCGCGCGCGCTCGGCGCGCGCTCCGCTGAGTCGACCCGTCGCGTCCCGCTGCCCGGCGGCGGCGCGAAGGGCCCGAAGAAACCCATCCGCTGGACGGCCGCCTGGGAGGAAGCCCGCACGCTCCTCTGGGCGCGGCGCGGCCGCCTCTCGCTCGGCCTCGTGATGATGCTGGTCAACCGTCTGGCCAGCCTCGTGCCGCCCTACCTCTCGAGGGAACTCATCGACAAGGTGGTGGGGCAGGGGCAGGTCGATCTGCTCGGCCGGCTGGCGTGGTACGCCGGCGCGGCGACCCTCGTCCAGGCCGTCACGTCCTTCGGGCTGTCGCAGATCCTCGGGGTGGCCGCGCAGAAGGCCATCACCGACATGCGGCGCCGGGTCGAGGAGCACGTGATGCGGCTGCCCGTCCGCTACTTCGACCAGACGCAGACGGGCGTGCTGATCTCGCGCGTGATGAACGACGCCGAGGGCATCCGGAACCTCGTCGGCACCGGCCTCGTGCAGCTGACCGGCAGCGTGGTGACCGCCGTGTTCTCGCTGGTCATCCTGCTGTACATCAACTGGCAGCTCACGTTCGCGACGATCGCGGTCCTCGCGGCGTTCGGCGGCGCGATGGCCTACGCGTTCAAGCAGCTGCGGCCGCTGTTCCGCGAGCGCGGGCAGATCACGGCCGAGGTCACCGGCCGGCTGAACCAGGCGCTCGGGGGTGTCCGCGTCGTCAAGACCTACACGGCCGAGCGGCGCGAGGACCTCGTGTTCACGAAGGGCGCGCACCGGCTGTTCCGCAACGTCGCCAAGTCGATGACCGGCGTGTCGGCCACGACCGCCTTCTCGAGCGTCGTCATCGGCGCGATCAGCATCGTGATGATCCTGGTCGGCGGCCGCGCGATCGTCGCGGGCACGATGACGACCGGCGACCTCGTGATGTACCTGTTCCTCACCGGCCTGATGGCGATGCCGATCGTCCAGATCGCGTCGATCGGCACGCAGATCACCGAGGCATTCGCGGGGCTGGACCGGATCCACGAGATCCTCGACACCGCGCGCGAGGACGCCGACGACGCGCGGCGCGCGCCGCTCGGGTCGCTGCGGGGCGACCTCGAGTTCCAGGACGTGTGGTTCGAGTACACGGCGGGCGTGCCGGTGCTGCGCGACGTGTCGTTCGTCGCGCCGGCCGGCACCACGACCGCGCTCGTCGGGTCGTCCGGGTCGGGCAAGAGCACCCTCATCAGCCTCGTGATGGCCTTCAACCGGCCGACGAAGGGCGTCGTCCGCGTGGACGGGCGCGACCTGCAGGACCTGCGGCTGGCCGAGTACCGGCGTCACCTGGGCGTCGTGCTCCAGGACAACTTCCTGTTCGACGGGACCGTGGCGGAGAACATCGCCTACGGCACGCCGGACGCGACGCGCGCGGACATCGAGCGGGTGAGCCGCATCGCGCACGCCGACGTGTTCATCGAGGGCTTCGAGCAGGGCTACGACACGGTGGTCGGCGAGCGCGGCGTGCGGCTCTCGGGCGGCCAGCGCCAGCGCGTCGCGATCGCGCGCGCGATCCTCGCCAACCCGCGGATCCTGCTGCTCGACGAGGCGACGTCGAGCCTCGACAGCGAGAGCGAGCAGATGATCCAGGACGGCCTGCGCTCGCTGCGCCAGGGCCGGACGACGTTCGTCATCGCGCACCGGCTGTCGACGATCCGCAGCGCGGACCAGATCCTCGTGCTCGAGGAGGGACGGATCATCGAGCGCGGCACCCATGCGTCGCTGCTCGCCGCGGGCGGACGCTACAAGCAGCTCTACGACAAGCAGTACAACTTCGAGCGCGACCGCTTCATCAACCCCGGCGAGGAATTCCAGGCGCAGGACGACGGCGGGGGCGAGGGCGGGCGCTGACGGGCGCCGGCGGGCGCTGAGGGGGCACGTGGACCGTCCCCGGGTCGGGCCTCGCGTGATCGCCTCGCCGCTGCCGCCGATTGCCGGGGCGCGGTTCGGTGTGTTACCGTCCCCTTAGACATTCTAGGGGAGACGCGATGGCCGCCGGCACGAACGCCGACCAGCTCCACGGCACGCTCGACATGCTCGTCCTCAAGGTGCTCCAGGCGGGCCCGCAGCACGGCTACGGGATTGCGGTGCGCCTGCAGGCGCTCTCGGCCGACGTGCTGTCGGTCGAGGAGGGCTCGCTCTACCCGGCGCTGTACCGGATGGCACAGCGAGGCTGGATCGGCTCCACGTGGGGCGTATCCGAGAACAACCGGCGCGCGCGGTTCTACCGGCTCACGCCGGCCGGGCGGCGCCAGCTCTCGGCCGAGACCGAGAGCTGGCGCCGCCTGACCGGCGCCGTGGCACGCGTGCTGGAGACGGGGTCAGGTCTTGGATCGCGGCCGCGCGACCGACGATGACGGTTTCGTCATGACGAACCGTCATCGTCGGTCGCGCGAGGCTGCGATCCAAGACCTGACCCCAGGAGGACACCGTGCGCATCCTGCGCCTGATCGCGGATCGGTGGCGCGCGCTCGTCGGGCGCGAGCGCGTGACGGGGGAGATCGCCGACGAGCTCGCGCACCACGAGGCGCTGCTCGCCGAGACCCTCGAGCGAGGCGGCCTGTCACCCGACGCGGCGCGCGCCGAGGCGCGCCGCCGCGTCGGCAACCGCGCGCTCCTCCAGGACCGCGGCTACGACGTCCGCGGCGGCGGCGCCGCCGAGGCACTGCTCCAGGACCTGCGCTACGGCCTGCGCGGGCTCCGCAAGCAGCCGCTCTACACGCTCGTCGCCGTCGCGACGCTCGCGCTCGGCATCGGTGCCAACACCGCCATCTTCAGCGTCGCGAGCGGCGTGCTGCTCCGGCCCCTGCCGTACGCGAACGGCGATCGGCTGTCGATGGTCTGGATGGACAACCGGCGCATCGACCTCGCGCGCGACTGGCATTCGTACCCCGCCTACGAGGACTACCGGACGGGCAACACGACCTTCGAGGACATGGCGGCCTTCAACCGGCGGTCGTGGACCATCACGGGGCAGGGCGAGCCGACGCGGATCCGCGGCGCGCACGCGACCGCCAGCCTGTTCCCCGTCCTCGGCGCGACGGCCGAGATCGGCCGCGTGTTCACGCGCGAGGAGGACGAGGGCGGCGCCGCGGTGATGGTGCTGTCGCACGGCCTCTGGCAGCGCATGTTCGGCGGCCGGCCCGACGTGATCGGCCGGACGGTCACGCTGAGCGCCCGGCCGACCGAGGTCATCGGCGTCATGCCGGCGGGCTTCGCGTTCCCGACGCCCGACACCGACCTGTGGGTGCCGACCTCGGTGGCGCCAGGCGCACGGACGAACCGCGGCGCGATCTGGCTGCAGGTGATCGGCCTTCGCAAGCCGGGCGTCGGCGTCGCGCAGGCGCAGGCCGACCTCGAACGGGTCAACCGGGCGATCCTCGAGGCCAATCCGAACCAGCAGGGCTACGGCGTCTTCGTCACCAGCTACTACGACGAGGTCGTCGGACCGGTGCGGCCGGCGATCCTCGCGCTGCTCGGCGCGGTCGGCTTGGTGCTGCTCATCGCCTGCACGAACGTCGCGAACCTCGCGATGACGCGCGCGGCCACGCGCGACCGGGAGTTCGCGCTTCGGGCGGCCATCGGCGCCGGCCGCGGCCGGCTCGTGCGCCAGCTGCTGACCGAGAGCGTGCTGCTGGCCGTCGCCGGCGGCGTGACCGGCCTCGCGCTCGGCGCGGCCGGACTCCAGCTGCTCGTCGCGGTCGCGCCGCCCGATCTCCCGCGCCTGGCCGCGATCGGCATCGACGGCCGCGTCTTCGCGTTCACCGCCCTCCTGGCCCTTGCCACCGGCCTCGTCTTCGGCGTGGCGCCGGCCTGGCAGACGGCGCGCACCGACCCCGGGGCCGCGCTCAAGGAGGGCGGCCGCGGCGCGTCGGCCGGCGGGCGCGGGTTCCGCCGCGCGCTCGTCGTGGCCGAGGTCGCGCTGGCCGTCATGCTGCTGGTCGGCGCGGGCCTGATGGTCCGCAGCCTCGTCCGGATGCAGCAGGTCGATCTCGGCCTCGACACGACCGGCGTCCTCTCCGCGCGTGTCGCGCTGCTCGGCGACCGGTACCAGGACGAGGCGCCGCGCGTCGACTTCTTCGCGCGGTTCGTCGATCGGGCCCGCGCGGTGCCCGGCGTCGAGGCGGCCGCGGCCGTCGGATCGGTGTTCCTGAGCGCCACGCCGAACTCCACCAACTTCGCGATCGAGGGGCGGCCGGACTTCGCGCCGGACGAGGCCATCGAGGTGCCGGTCGACAGCCTCACGCCGGGCTACTTCGACCTGATGCGCGTCCCGCTCCGCGAGGGCCGTGCCTTCGACACGCGCGACACCGCCACCTCCGAGCCCGTCGCCATCGTCAACGCGTCGATGGCGCGCCGCTTCTGGCCCGAGGGCGCTCTGGGGCGGCGATTCAAGTTCGGCCGGCTCGCGAGCGGCACGCCCTGGATGACGATCGTCGGCGTGGCCGCCGACACCCGCCGGACCGGGTACGAGGCGGCCGTGCGGCCCGAGGTCTACCTGCCGCAGAGCCAGGGCGCCGAGTACTCCATGCAGGTGCTGCTCCGCACGACGGGCGATCCGGCGGCGATGGCGCCCGCGCTCCGGTCGCTCGTGCGCGACCTCGACCCGTCGGTCGCCCTCCAGGACCTGCGACCGCTCGACGAAGAGCGCGACGCGATGCTCGCCCAGCGGCGGCTCAACACGCGCCTCTTCGCGCTCTTCGCGGTCGTGGCCGCCGCCCTCGCCGCCATCGGCATCTACGGGGTGATCGCCCACGGCGTCGCGCAGCGCACGCGCGAGCTGGGCGTGCGCGTCGCGCTCGGCGCGACCGGCCGCAGCCTGCTCGGCCTCGTCCTGCGCGAGGCGCTGGGGCTCGTCGGGATCGGCCTCGTGCTGGGCCTCGGCGGCGCGCTCGCCGCCGGCGGGGCGATGCGCCGTCTGCTCTACGAGGTGGAACCGGCCGATCCGGCCACGCTCGTCGCGATCGCGCTCCTCACGCTGGCCGTGGCCGCCCTCGCCGTCGCCGCGCCCGCGATTCGCGCGCTCCGCGTGGACCCGCTCCACGCGCTCCGGGACGGCTGACGACCCGGGCGCCGGCGCCCGGGTGGGAGGTCGGTCCGTCGTCGGCGCCCGGGTGGGAGGTCGGTCCGTCGCCGGCGCCCAGTGGAAATCGGGCGCCACGGTCCGGAGTAGAATAGCGGGCTCATGCCGTCGTTCATCTACACGATGAAGGGGCTGGGCAAGGTCTATCCGCCCGACTCCGTCGTCTTCCAGGACATCTACCTTTCGTTCTACTACGGGGCCAAGATCGGCGTGCTCGGCGCCAACGGCGCCGGCAAGTCCACGCTGCTGAAGATCATGGCCGGCCTCGACGACAAGTACCTGGGCGAGGCCGTGCTCTCGTCCGGGTACAGCGTCGGCTACCTGCCGCAGGAGCCGCAGCTCGACGCGTCGAAGGACGTGTTCGGCAACGTGGACGAGGGCGTCGCCCCCGTGCGCGCGCTGCTGCACCGCTTCGACGAGATCAACGCGAAGTTCGGCGAGGACCTGTCGCCCGAGGAGATGGACAAGGTCCTCGAGGAGCAGGCGAAGGTGCAGGACGCGATCGACGCGGCCGGCGCCTGGGACCTCGACTCGAAGGTCGAGCACGCGATGGACGCGCTCCGGCTGCCGCCGGGCGACACCGACGTCTCCACGCTCTCGGGCGGCGAGCGCCGCCGTGTCGCGCTCTGCCGGCTGCTGCTGCAGTCGCCGGACCTGCTGCTGCTCGACGAGCCGACCAACCACCTCGATGCCGAATCGGTGGCCTGGCTCGAGCGGTTCCTCCAGGAGTACAAGGGCTCGGTCGTCGCGATCACGCACGACCGGTATTTCCTCGACAACGTGGCCGGCTGGATCCTCGAGCTCGACCGGGGCAAGGCGTATCCCTGGGAGGGCAACTACTCGTCGTGGCTCGAGCAGAAGCAGCAGCGGCTCGCGCTCGAGGAGAAGCAGGAGAGCAAGCGCCAGCGCACGCTGCAGCACGAGCTCGAGTGGATCCGCATGTCGCCGCGCGCGCGCCAGGCCAAGGGCAAGGCCCGCCTGAACGCGTACGAGGATCTGCTGCGGGAGGACACGGCGCAGAAGATCGACCGCGTCGAGATCTACATCCCGCCGGGACCGCGGCTGGGCGACGTCGTCGTCGAGGCGCGCGACGTGCGCAAGGGCTTCGGCGACGTCCTGCTCATCGACGACCTCGACTTCACGCTGCCCAAGGGCGGCATCGTCGGCGTCATCGGGCCGAACGGCGCGGGCAAGACCACGCTGTTCCGGATGCTGGTGGGGCAGGAGCAGCCCGACGCCGGCACGCTGCGGATCGGCGACACGGTGCAGATCGGCTACGTGGACCAGTCGCGCGACGCCCTCGACCCGGCGAAGACGGTGTGGGAAGAGGTCTCGGGCGGCGAGGACGAGCTGACGCTCGGGAAGAAGACGGTCGCCTCGCGCGCCTACGTGTCGTGGTTCAACTTCAAGGGCCGCGACCAGCAACGGCTGGTCGGCACGCTCTCGGGCGGCGAGCGCAACCGCGTGCACCTCGCGAAGCTGCTCCAGCGCGGGTGCAACCTGCTGCTGCTCGACGAGCCGACGAACGACCTCGACGTGGACACGCTGCGCGCGCTCGAGGACGCGCTGCTCAACTTCGCCGGGTGTGCCGTCGTCATCTCGCACGACCGCTGGTTCCTCGACCGGGTCGCGACGCACATGCTCGCGTTCGAGGGCGACAGCCACGTCGAGTGGTTCGCGGGCAACTATCAGGACTACGAGGCGGACCGGAAGCGGCGGCTCGGCGCCGACGCGGACCAGCCGCATCGCATCAAGTACCGGAAGCTGACGCGATGAGGGCGGGGGCCGGCGTCCGGGGACTCGCGGCCGCGGCCGCCGCCATCGCGTTGGCCGGGCTCGCCGCCTGCGGCGGGGGCGGCGGCGGAACGACGACGTTCCTCTCGATCGCGACGGGCGGGACGGGCGGCGTCTACTATCCCTACGGCGGCGCGATCGCGCGGCTGCTGACGCAGTCGCTGCCGGACGTGCAGGCCACCGCCGAGGTGACCGGCGCCTCGGTCGACAACCTCAAGCTGATCCAGCTCGGCAAGGTCGACCTGGCGTTCACGCTGGCCGACACGCTGGCCGAGGCGCAGGCCGGCACCGGGCCGTTCCAGGACACGGGCGCCATCGGGTCGATCCGCACGCTCGCCGTCCTCTACACGAACTACACGCACATCGTCGTCCGCGCCGACAGCGGGATCCGGCAGGTCTCGGACCTGGCGGGGAAGATCGTCTCGGTCGGGTCGCCCGGGTCGGGCACCGAGCTGATTGCGGACCGCGTGCTCGCGGCCGCCGGCGTGGACCCGCACACGGGCATCACGCGCCACTCGCTGGGCGTGTCCGAGTCGGCCGGCGCGATCAAGGACGGCAAGCTCGACGCGTTCGTCTGGAGCGGCGGCCTGCCGACGCCGGCGCTGCAGGATCTGGCGGCGACCCCTGGCGTGCCGATCGCGCTGCTGCCGCAGATCGACCTGCTGCCGCTGCTGCAGCGCGACTACGGTCGCGACCTCTACCGGCTGGTGCCCATCCCCGGCGGCGTGTACCGCGGCATCGACACCGACGTGCCGGTGATCGGCGCGACGAACCTGCTCGTGGCCTCGTCGCAGGTGGACGAGGCGCTCGCGTACGACATCGTCCGCGTCATGTTCGAGCGCAAGGCGGAGCTCGTGGCGGCGCACCCGGAGGCCGAGGACCTGGCGGTGCCGGCCGGACCCGAGGCCTCGCCCGCGCCGTTCCATCCCGGGGCCGTGCGGTACTACCGGGAGCACGGCTGGCAGTAGGCCGCGCGGCCGGGGGGATCGGAGGGCCGCGCCCCGGGACGTCAGCGTCGGAGGTCGTCCGCCTCGACGCGGTTGCGGCCGTTGGCCTTGGCCCGATAGAGCGCCGCGTCCGCGGCATCCGTGAGGCGGCCCGACGTCGTGGTGCCGGCTCCGAGGGCGGCGCCGACGCTGATCGTGATCGCGAGCGCCTGTCCGTCGATCGACACAGGCCGGTGCTCGACGGCGGCCCGCAGCCGCTCGGCCGTCGTCGCGGCGGCCGACCCCTCCGTGCCTTCCAGCAGCACCGCGAATTCCTCGCCGCCGACCCGGAACACGCGATCGAAGCCCCGGACGCCTGCCGCCAGCGTGTCCGCCACGGCCCGCAGCACATCGTCACCGACGGCGTGGCCGTGCGTGTCGTTCACGTGCTTGAAGTGATCGATGTCCACCATCAGCAGGGCCAGTTCGCTGCCGTGTCGGCGGGCACGCGAAAAGGCCTCGATCAGGCTCGTCGAACGCGCGCCAGTTCAGCAGGCCGGTCAGCGCATCCCGGCGCGCCAGGTCCGCGAGCGCCTGTTCGCCTTCGTGGATCGGGCGATCGTACGGTTGAACTCGTCGGCGATCCGCATCAGCTCGCGCGGCACCCGTGCCCTCGACGCGATGGGTCCGTTCGCCGGCCGCGAACCGCTCGGCGCCCTCGACGAGCCGATCGACATTGGCCGAGGGTCCGCCCGATGATGACGAGGCCGAGCGCGACCATGAGCAACGAGGCGCCACCGGCGATGCCGGCCAGCCATCCGCTCCGCTCCAGATCCAGCCGCGCGGCGTCGTGGTCGGCAGCGATCGCCGCCTCTCGACGGCGTCATGCGCCGCGCCGAGGTCGTCGGCGGCCGCCGCGATGTGCCCGTGGACGCGGTGCATGAGCGCGACGCCCTCGGCGCTGCCGGGCGGCGCCGCGAGCGCGAAGGCCTCCGTGGCCAGACGGTCGGCCTCGGTCCACGCCTGGCGCGCGCGTTCGACCAGCGTCCGCAGTTCCGCCTCTCCGGCGAGAGACTCGTGGATCGCGGCGAGCCCGTCTCGATGGCCTGGCGGCGAGGCGATAGGCCGCCACGTCGCTGCCGTCGTCGGTGTCGACGAACGTATCGAGGGGCGCCAGCACCTCCCCAGAGTTGCAGGCGCAGGTGCTCGAGCGGGCCGACCTCGGCGCGCTGGCGGAACGCGACGTCGTCAAAGGCCGAGATCTTTGACCGGAGGAGCAGGTAGCCGCCGGCGCTGGCCGCCGCGAGCGGAATCACGGCGCAGGCCATGCTGACGGCCACCCAGAAGCGGACCGATCTGGCGGTGGTGACGGGATGCAGCATCGGGGTCCCGTCCGGTGTATCGGTCGGCGGTCGGTGAGCTTGACCGACACGAACGACATTCCGGATCCGAGGTGTTCTGCGTTAGAGTCTGCTCGGCTCCGGTGGTCCGGCCGGCGCCGGATTCCACGTGCCGCGCGTCCTCTGTTTCCTGCTGAGCGCCCTGTCGCTGGTCTGGGTGCTGGTCGTCATCTCGCCCCAGATCTACCGGCCGCTGATGCTGCTCATCGGCGTCTGGGCGATCCTGCGCGCGAAGCCGCTGCCGGGCCGGCGGGGCGCGGTGATCGACCTCGCGTGGGTCGTCGCCGCGCTCTGGGGGCTCGGCTGGCCGCTCGCCGCCGGTGACGCGTTCCTCTACCGCGCCGCGAACCCGACGCCGCAGGATCTGGTCGCGGGCGTCCTGGCGATCGCGGTCGTGCTCGAGGCGGCACGGCGGACGACGGGCTGGATCCTGCCGGTCTCGGCGGCCGTGTTCCTCGTCTACGCGGTGGCCGGGCCGGGGCTGCAGGCCATCGGCCTCACGGGCCTCGCACACCGCGGCTACGACCTCTCGCGGCTCGTCGGCAACCTCTACATGACGCTCGAGGGACTCTACGGCGTGCCGCTCGACGTCGCCGTGACGTACATCGTGCTGTTCAGCCTGTATGGCGCCGTGCTCGAGCATTCCGGCGCGGGCGCGTTCTTCCTGGACTTCTCGATGTCGGTCTCGCGCGGCCATTCCGCGCGGGCGGCCGGGCGGTCGGTGACGCTCGCGGGCTTCCTGCTCGGCACCGTGTCGGGCAGCGGCGTCGCGACGACGGTGACGCTCGGATCGGTGGCGTGGCCGGTGCTGCGCCGGACGGGCTACAAGCCCGACACGGCCGGCGCGATGCTCGCGGCATCGGGGATTGGCGCCATCCTGTCGCCGCCGACGCTCGGCGCCGCGGCGTTTCTCATCGCCGAGTACCTGCGTATCTCGTACCTGCAGGTGCTCGTCATGGCCACGGTGCCGACGCTGCTGTACTACCAGTCGATCCTGCTGATGATCGAGGGCGAGGCCGGCGAGCGGCCGGTCGGGAGCGACGCGGCGGCGGGGCCGACCGACCGCCGTCCGGCGGGATCGGCGCCGGACGCCGCCGTCGCCGCCGCGGAGGCGACCGTTCCGGCCGCGCCCGCGAGTCCCGCGCCGATCGCACGCCGCCTGTATCACTTCACGTCACTCGTGATCGTGGCGGTGCTGATGGCGCTCGGGTTCACCGCGTTCCGCGCGGTCTTCTGGGCGACGGTGGCGGCGGTCGGGTTGTCGTTCCTCGGGCCGGCGGGCGAACGCCTCGGACCCCGACGGCTGGCCGGCGCGCTGACGGCGGGCGGGGAGGACGTGCTGTCGGTGCTCGCCACGACGGCGGTGGCCGGGATCATCGTCGGCGTGGTGACCTTGACGGGCCTGGGGCTCAAGGCGGCGGGGCTCATCGTGGGCCTCGCGGGCGGGTCGCTGCTGCTGACGGTGATCTACTCCGCGCTCGCGGTCTGGATCCTGGGCCTGGCCGTGCCGGTGACGGCGTCGTACATCATCTCGGCCGTCATGGTCGTGCCGGCGCTGACCACGGTCGGCGTGGCGCCGGTGGCCGCGCACATGTTCATCTTCTATTACGCGGTGCTCTCCGAGGTCAGCCCGCCGACGGCGCTCGCCCCGTTCGCGGCCGCGGCGCTGACGGGCGGTTCGCCGTTCCGCACGATGATCCGCACGTGGCGATTCTCGCTGCCGGCCTTCCTCGTGCCGTTCGCGTTCACGCTCGATCCGCGGGGGCTCGGCCTGCTGCTCCAGGCCGACGCGCTGACGACGGCGGTGACGACGCTGACCGCGGCGGCGGGCGTGGCGGCGCTGGCGATGTCGCTCGGCGGGTGGCGGATGCCACACGCGCGGATGCCCGAGCGGGTGCTGACCGGCGCCGGCGGCCTGCTGCTGTTCCACCCGGCGGTGGTCGCCACGGTGGCCGGGGCCGCGCTGACCGTGGCGGGCCTCGGCCTGCACGCGCGGCGGCCGGCGACGAGCTAGTGCGCCTCGCCGCGCGGGCGGCGGCCTGAACCGGATGACCGCGCTGGCGGCCTGAACCGGATGACCGCGCCGGCGGCCTGAACCGGATGACCGCGCCGGCGGCCTACTACGACGGCCGATCGGAGGTGCGCCGGCCGTGCCCGTTCCGGCGCGATCTGTTATCGTCTACGCGTCTCCGGAGGGGGAGAGGGAAATGCGACAACTGAGACCGCACTGGGTGCTCGCGACGATCGTGGCGATCGCCGCGACCACGATGCCGCTCGCCGGGCAGGCGCCGACGCTCGCGCCCCAGGCCGGCACGATCACGACGCCGAAGCAGGCGTTCGGCCACAACATCGGCGACGACTACTTCCTGGCCAACTACCAGCAGCTGATGACCTACTGGCACAAGCTGGATCAGGAGTCGGACCGGATGCAGGTCGTCGAGATCGGCAAGACCGCGCTGAACCGGCCGCAGCTGATGGCGATCATCAGCGCGCCGGCGAACATCGCGCGCCTCGACCACTACCGCGACATCTCGAGCCGCCTGTCGCTCACGCGCGGCCTGACCGACGCGCAGGCGCACCAGCTGGCCGCCGAGGGCAAGTCCATCGTCTGGATCGACGGCGGCCTGCACGCGAGCGAGGTGCTCGGCGCGCAGCAGCTGATGGAGACCGTCTACCAGCTCGTCTCACGCAACGACGAGGAGACGCGGCGGATCCTCAACGACGTGATCGTGCTCTGCGTCCCGGCCAACCCGGATGGCCTCGACCAGCAGGCCGACCTCTACATGAAGCACTACGGCGAGGGCGGCGCGCCGGGGCTCTACAACTACTACGCGGGCCACGACAACAACCGCGACTCGTTCATGAGCGCGCTGCCGGAAACCACGAACATGAACAAGGTCATGTATCGCGAGTGGTTCCCGCAGATCATGTACAACCATCACCAGACGGGCCCGGGCGGCGCGGTCATGTTCTCGCCGCCGTTCCGCGACCCGCACAACTACAACCTGCATCCGCTGGTGCCGTCCGAGCTGGACATGGTGGCGGCGGCGATGCACAACCGGTTCATCGCCGAGGGCAAGCCCGGCGTGGTGTCGAAGGACGCCGCGACCTACTCGACCTGGTGGAACGGCGGCCTGCGCACGACGGCCTACTTCCACAACCAGATCGGCATCCTGACCGAGTCGATCGGCAACCCGACGCCGACGCAGATCCCGGCCACGCCGCGGTTCTGGGTGTCGGACTCCAACGGCTACTTCCCGATCGCGCCGCAGGAGTGGCACTTCCGGCAGTCGATCGACTACTCGATCACGGCCAACTACGCGATCCTCGACCTCGCGTCGCGGATGCGCGAGGAGTTCCTCTACAACATCTACAAGATGGGCACCGACCAGGTGCAGTGGGGCAGTGAGGACCACTGGACCACGACGCCGCACGAGATCACGGCCATTCAGGAGAAGCTGTCCGCGGCGGCCGGTGCCGGGGCGAACGCGGCCGCGGCCGGCGGCCGGGGCGCGGGCCGTGGCGGCGGCCGGGGCGGCGGTGGTGGTCGCGGCGGCGGTCGCGGTGGCGGCTGCGGCGCGGTGGACTGCGAGGCGGTCTGGGAGGCCCTGAACGCGCCCGACATGCGCGACCCGCGCGGGTTCATCATGCCGGCCGGGCACCCGGACTTCGGCACGACCGTGCGCTTCGTCAACGCGCTCATCAAGACCGGCATCGAGGTCCAGCGGGCGACGGCGCCGTTCACCGTCGCCGGCAAGCAGTACCCGGCCGAGTCGCTCATCGTGAAGACGGCGCAGCCGTTCCGCGCGCACGTGATGGACATGTTCGAGCCGCAGGATCACCCGGACGACTTCGCCTATCCGGGCGCGCCGCCCACGCCGCCGTACGACTCGGCCGGCTGGACGCTCGCCTACACGATGGGCGTGAAGTTCGACCGTGTGCTCGACGGCTTCGACGGGCCCTTCCAGATGCTGACCGACTTCGCGAAGGTCCCGCCCGGGTCGATCCGCGGCGGCCAGCCCGCGGCCGGCTATTACTTCAGCCACGAGTCGAACGACGCCTTCATCGCGATCAACCGGCTCCTCAAGGCCGGCCAGGACGTCTACTGGATGGCGAGCGGCCCGATGGGCACGGGGACGTTCTACGTGAGCTCGAAGCCGACGACGCGCGCCGCGCTCCAGAGCGTCGCGACCGACCTGGGCGTGAACTTCGACACGGCGACGTCCGCGCCGGCCGGGAAGATGTCCAGGCTCAGCGCGCCCCGGATCGGCCTCTACGACACCTACAACGGCGGCATGCCGGCGGGCTGGACGCGCCTGCTGCTCGAGAACTTCGAGTTCCCCTACGAGGTCGTCTACCCGCCGATGCTCGACGCCGGCAACCTGAAGGCGAAGTACGACGTGCTGGTGTTCAACGACTCCGGCATGAGCGCCGGCGGGGGGCGCGGCTTCGGCGGCGGTGGGGGCGGCGGCGGGCGTGGCGGCCGCGGCGGCGGGGCGGCGCAGCGCGACCCGCGCGACGACCGGCCGCCGTCGGTGCCCTACGAGGAGGAATACACGCGGCGGCGCGGCAACTTCAGCGAGACGTCGCTCAACGCGGTGAAGGAGTTCGTGCAGGCCGGCGGCACCGTCATCGCCATCGGCAGCGCCGCGCAGGCGTCGATCGAGGCGTTCGGCCTCCCGCTCACGCAGCACGTCCAGTCGGATCGGACCGAGTTCTACGTGCCGGGGTCCGTCATGACCGTATCGGTGGATCCGTCGGTGCCGGTCGCACACGGCTACGGCGGCAAGGTGGACATCTTCTTCGACAACAGCCCGGTCTGGTCGCTCGCGGCCGGCGCGACGAACGTCAAGAAGATCGCCTGGTACGACAACGACGCGCCGCTCAAGAGCGGCTGGGCGTGGGGCCAGAAGCAGCTCAACGGCGGGATCCAGATGGCCGAGGCCACCGTCGGCCAGGGCCGCGTGTTCCTGTTCGGGAACGAACTCCTGTTCCGGAGCCAGCCGCACGGCAACTACCGCTTCTTCTTCAACGGCATCTACCTCTCGGTGGCGCCGGACATGCAGTAGCGGGGGCGGATCTCGCGCGCGGCACCGTCGCGGCGCCTCGTGGCGTCGCCGGGGCGTCGCCGGGTCGGGTGTCGCCGGGCGTCGCGTCGGGTGTCGCCGGGTTCAGGGCGTCGCGTCGGCTGTCGCGCGGTCGTTCGCGCTTTGTGGGCCCGGTCGCTGTCCCCCTTGGAGGGACGGTGGCCGGGCCCGAGTCTTTGGCGTGAACGGCCGGCGACGTTCCGGTGTCTAATCGGACGATGCGCCCCACGATCCAGGCCGTGGTCCGATTCGGGCTCGTCGTCGGCGCCGCGCTGGTGTTCTGGCGCCTGATCAACCGGCCCGACGGGCTGTTCGACGACCTCTGGGTGCGCGGGGGCCTGAAACTGGCGCTGTGGGTCGTGCCGGCCGTGATGCTGACCGCTGTCCTGTCCCGGGTCGGTGTCGGCAACGCGTGGCGGCGGCTCGGCTTCGTCGGGGCGGCCTGGCGCGGCTACGCCTTCGGTGTGCTGGCGACACTGCCGCTCGGGGTCGCCTGGCTGATCCGCCCCGGCGCCTGGCCCGGCGGCGACGCGATCGTGGGGGACATCGTCCTCGGGCCGATCGCGGAGGAAGCCCTGTTTCGCGGCTTCCTGTTCCTGGCGCTTCGCCGACTCGGCGTCCGGTTCTGGCCCGCGGCCGTGGCCAGCGCCCTGGCGTTCGGCCTGGCCCACGTGCCCAACCTGGAGATCCTCCTGCAGCACACGTGGGTCGCCGCGTCGGCGCGTTCGATGGCCGATCTGGCGATCATCGACGGGGCCTTCGAGCTGACCCGTCGGTGGAGCGAGATGGCGGCCATCACGCTCCAGATTGGCGCGGGCGGCCTGCTGTTCGCGTGGGTGTGCGAGCGGGGGCGGTCACTCTGGTGGGCGATCGGCCTGCACGCGGCCATCAACTTCTGGTGGGAGATGGTCCACGGCGTCGAAGTGCCCGTGGCGCCCGGCATCTGGGCCAATGCGGCCTGGTCGGTCGGCTCGGCGCTGACGGTCGGGGCGGCGGTGCTGCTCGTGCGTCATGCCGGGCCGCGCGAGCCGGCCGACCGGCCCGCCGATGTCGCCCTGGGCCAGGGCGCCATCGGCT
>JAWKHR010000070.1:0-26469 GCA_041394725.1 Vicinamibacterales bacterium
CGGCGCACGGGGTGCCGTCGCAGCAGGTCGGTGATCTGCACGTCGCGGAGCCGCCGCACGCTCACCCGATCGGTGAGCAGCTCGAACACGCCCGGCACCGTGCGCGACCGCACGTCCAGCCGCCGGCACGCGTCCACGAGCTGGCGCACCGCGCTGCCCGGCGCGGTCGGCAGCGCGATGACGACCTCGTCCACGCGCTGGTGGCCGACGACCGTCTCGAGCGCGTCGAGCGGCCCGAGCACGTCCACGTCGGCAATCCGCTTGCCCTGCTTGATCGGGTCGTCGTCGAGGAAGCCGACGATGCGCAGGCCGAGCTGCGGGTTGCGGGCCGACTCGCGCGCGACCATCGTCCCGGCCTCGCCCGCGCCCAGGATGAGGACGCGACGCGGCTCGCCGGCCTGGCGCGCGACGGCCTTGCGCGTCCGCCGCGCCGAGTCGGCGACCACGCGCACGAGGAACCGGATGCCGCCGGTCAGCGCCAGGCAGATCAGGAAGTCGGTGAGCAGGACCGACCGCGAGAACTCGCGGATGACGCCGGCCCACAACCCGATCGACACCAGCAGCGCCAGCACGAGCGCGTTGAACCCGTTGGCGGCCACCAGGCTGACCAGCTCGCCGGTCGAGGCCGCCGGCCAGTAGCGCTGGTAGAGGCCGAACCGGTAGAACACGACGGGCTTGACGAGCAGCACCGTGACGAGAAACGGCCAGACCTCCGGCCGCGTCGCCAGGAACAGCAGGTCGAAGCGGAGGGCAAAGGCGGCCGCGGCCGAACAGACGATCAGGATCAGATCGGCGGCGAGGAAGTACCTGTTTCTCATGCAGTCACCGGTGCGGCGCCGGGGAGCCCGCGCCCAGCGAATACCGGACAGGCCGGAGTGACCTAGACTACTATGTCGAGGCCCCCGGGTACAACCGGGACGTGACCGGCCTTCAGCCTCAGACACCGCCCCCATGCAGTTCGCCGAGACCCCGATACCCGGTGTGTGGATCGTCGACGGCCCCGCGTTCGCCGACGAGCGGGGCAGCCTGTTCCCCGCGTGGGTCCAATCCGACTTCGCGGCGCGCGGCCTCGAGACCGGCATCGCGCAGGTGACGATGGCGACCAACCACCAGCGGTCCACGCTGCGCGGGCTGCACTACCAGGCGTCGCCGATGGAGGAGGTCAAGGTCATCCGCGCGGTGCGCGGCGCCGTCTACGACGTCGTGGTGGACCTCCGGCCCGACTCGCCCACGTTCTGCCGGTGGACCGGCGTCGAGCTCTCGGCCGACAACCGGCGGATGCTCTACGTGCCGCGCGGGTTCGCGCATGGCTACCAGACGCTCACCGACGACACCGAGATCGTCTACCTCGTGTCCACGCCCTACTCGCCCGGGCACCAGCGCGGCGTCCGCTGGGACGATCCGGCGTTCGGGATCGCGTGGCCCCTGGGCGCGCCGGCGGTGATCCATCCGCGCGACGCGGCCTATCCGGACTTCCGCCGATGAAACGGCCCGAGACCGGTGACCAGCTGATCACCGACAACCGCAAGGCCACGTTCGACTACCACATCCTCGAGACGTTCGAGGCGGGGCTGGTGCTCGAGGGCCGCGAGGTCAAGGCGATCCGCGAGGGCCGCGTGAACCTGCGCGACAGCTACTGCCGGCTCGAGGGGGGTGAGGCATGGCTGCTCGGCGCGCACGTGGGCGCCTACAGCCACGACGCCATCGGCGGGCACGACGCGCTGCGCAAGCGGAAACTGCTGCTGCGCCGCGAGGAGCTCAACAAGCTGCTCGGCAAGACGACCGAGAAGGGCCTGACGATCGTGCCGCTCCGGATGTACTTCAAGCGGGGACGGATCAAGATCGCCGTCGGGCTGGCGAAGGGCAAGAAGACCTACGACAAGCGCGAGACGATCCGCCGCCGCGAGGCGGAACGCGAGACGCGCGCGGCCATCAAGGGGCGACGGGTATAATTGCCGCGATGACGGGGCCGGCGCGCGCACTGACCGCAGGCGTCGCGGTGATCGCCGCGCTCGCGCTCTGGCTGCTCGTCAAGCCGGGCGGCGACCGCCTGGTCGCCGATCTGATCGATCGCTTCCCCACCGCCGAGGTCAAGCGGCCGTCCCCCGAGGCGTTCTCGATCGCCGACGTCACGCTCGCCGGCGAGACCGAGCGCGCCATTCGCGTGGACGCTGGCGCGACCCGTCTCGGCTGGCAGGTCGAGGTGCCCGACGACGCCTGGCTGCTCGTCGGCATCGGCCAGCAGGAACCGGCGTGGACGACCGAGGGCGACGGCGTGCTGTTCATGGTCGGCGTCTCGGACGGCGAGGAGTACACCGAACTGGCGAGCCTGCTCGTGAACCCGTACGACAATCCCGGCGACCGGATGTGGCATCCGCTGCGGCTCGACCTGAGCGTCTGGGCCGGCAAGACCGTGACGATCATCTTCAACACCCGCCCGAGCCCTCCGGATCCGCCGGCCGACGACCGCCGCGGGGACCAGCCCGTGTGGGGCGAGCCGCGCCTTGTCGTCTCCTGATCGCCCGGCGCCGGGAGCCCGGGGCGGCGCGGGCACGCCCGCGGGCGCGGCGGCCGGCGCGTCTTCGGGCGCCGTGAGGCCGGCCACGACGCCGGCCGAACCGTCCGTCCCGCTGCTGGATCTTCGCGCGCAGTACGCCCCGATCCGCGACGAGGTGCTGTCGGCGATCACCCGCGTCTGCGACAGCCAGGTGTTCATCCTCGGCCCCGAGGTCGAGGCGCTCGAGCGGGAGCTGGCGTCGATGCTCGAGGTCGAGCACGCGATCGGCGTCTCGTCGGGCACCGACGCCCTCCTCGTCGCGCTGATGGCGCTCGACGTGGGCCCGGGCGACGAGGTCGTGACGCCGACCTACTCCTTCTTCGCGACGGCCGGCTGCGTCAGCCGGCTGGGCGCGACGCCGGTATTCGTGGACGTCGACCCGGTGACGTTCAACCTGGATCCGGCCGCCCTGGCTGCCGCGATGTCGCCCCGGACGAAGGCGGTGATCCCGGTGCACCTGTACGGCCTCGCGGCCGACATGGACGCGGTGATGGAGGTCGCGCGGCGCCACGGCGCGGCGGTCATCGAGGACGCGGCGCAGGCGATCGGCGCGCGCTACCACGGGCACCAGGTCGGCGGGTTCGGCGCGCTCGCGTGCTTCTCGTTCTTCCCGTCGAAGAACCTGGGCGCGTTCGGCGACGGCGGGCTGGTGACGACGAACGACGCCGCGCTCGCGACGCGGGTGCGGCAGCTGCGCAACCACGGCATGGAACCGAAGTACTTCCACGCGATGGTCGGCGGCAACTTCCGGCTCGACGCGCTGCAGGCGGCCGTGCTGCGGGTGAAGGCGCCGCGGCTGGCGGCGTGGTCCGACGCGCGCCGGCGCAACGCGGATCGGTATCGCGCGCTCTTCGACGAGGTCGCGCTCGGGAGCCTCGTCGAGCTGCCGGTCGAGCCGCCGGGCTACACGCACATCTACAACCAGTTCGTCATCCGCGTGCCGGACCGCGACGCGCTCCGCGCGCACCTGGCGGCGCAGCGCATCGGCACCGAGATCTACTACCCCGTGCCCTTCCACCGGCAGGCGTGCTTCGCGACGCTGGGCCGCGCGTCCGACGTCTTTCCGGTCGCCGACCGGGCCGCTGACACGTCGCTCGCGCTGCCGATCTACGGCGAGCTGACGCCGGCGCAGCAGCGCTACGTGGTCGAGAGCATCGCGGCGTTCTTCGCCCTCCACCGATGAGGCAGCTGGTGCTCGTCGTCGGCGCGGCCGGCCAGCTCGGCACCGCGATGGTCGAGCGCCTCGAGGCCGAACACGAGGTCGTCGGCCGCACGCGCGACGAGCTCGACGTGACGCGGCCCGAGGACGTACGGGCCGCGGTCGCCTCGGTGTGTCCCGACGTCGTGATCAACTGCTCGGCCTACACGAACGTGGACGGCGCGGAGACCGATCCGGTCACCGCGCTCGACGTCAACGCCTGGGCCGTGCGGACGCTGGCGATGGCCGCCGGCGACGTCGACGCGACGTTCGTCCACTTCAGCACCGACTTCGTCTTCGACGGCGAGACCGATCGGCCCTACGTCGAGACCGACGCGCCGAACCCGCGCAGCGTCTACGCGCAGTCGAAGCTGCTCGGCGAGTGGCTGGCGGCCGAAACGCCGCGGCACTACGTGCTGCGCGTCGAGAGCCTGTTCGGCGGGTCGCGCGGCCGGAGCAGCATCGACCGGATGCTCGACGCGATCCGCGCGGGCCGCGAGGTCCGCGCGTTCTCGGACCGTGCCGTGTCGCCGAGCCACGTCGACGACGTCGTCACGGCGACCGAGGCGCTGCTCGAGGCTGGCGCCCCGTTCGGCCTGTACCACTGCGTCAACTCGGGCTGGACGACGTGGGAGGGCGTGGCCAGGGAACTCGCGGCCGTCGCGGGTCGCCCGGAGGCCGTCATCACGCCGGTGAGGATGGCCGACGCCAGCCTGCTGGCCCCCCGCCCGCTCTTTGCCGCGCTCTCGAACGACCGGCTCCGCGACCTCGGGATCGCCCTCCCCTCCTGGCAGGACGCCCTCCGCCGCCTCGCGCACTAAAAGGAAGAAGACACCGGGAGTCTTTTTACGAATTTCGTAAAAAGACTCCCGGTGTCTTTTTTACATTCTTAACACCAGCTCGGCGATGGCGAGGGCCGAGGTGAGGCCGGGCGAGTCGATGCCGGCCACGTGGATGAGCGCCGGGACCCGCGCGTCCCGCCGGATGAGGAAGTCCGCGAAGCGCTCCGACGGCGGGTGCAGCTTCGCGCGAATCCCGGACCCGCCCAGCCGCAACTGGTCCGGGCGGATCGACGGCACCAGCGATCGCACGGGCTCGACGAACGCGTCCACGGCGAGCCGGTCGCGCTCGTAGTCCGTCTTGTCGTCCTGGTACCGGATCGTCGGCCCCGCCCAGACCGCGCCGTCCATCGTCCGCGTCAGGTGCACGCCCAGGCCGTGGCCCGACACATGCGGCACGGGATAGACCAGGCCGTGCACCAGCCCCCGCGCCGACGTCGCGAACTCGGCGTATTCCCCGCGGCACGGGTAGATCGTGAACGGCTCGCCGCCGGCCATCCGCGAGACGTCGTCGGCCCAGAGGCCGGCCGCGTTGACGACCGTCTCCGCCTCGATCCGTTCGCGCGGCGTGACGACGACGAGCCCGCCGCCCGGCGCCGCCTCGATCCCCTCGACCGGCGTGCCGGGCAGCACGAACCCGTCGTGCGCGCGCAGGTCCGCCTCGAGCGCGCGCACGAGCGCGTGCGCGTCCACCCAGCCCGTGTCCGGCGAGAACACGGCGGCATGCGCGCGCACGTGCGGCTCGCGGGCGGCGACGAACGCGCGGTCCACCGGCTCGAGCCGCGCGCCGGCGGCCGCGGCGAGCCGCAGCAGCCGGTCGAGTGCGCCCGTCTCCCCCTCGCCGGCGACGATCAGCTTGCCGCACCGCACGTGCGGCACGTTCGCCGCCGCGCAGAACGCGTAGAGCCGGTCGCGCCCCTCGACGCACAGGCGCGCCTTGAGCGACCCCTCCGGATAGTAGAGCCCGGCGTGGATCACGCCGCTGTTGTGCGTCGACGTCTCCTGGCCGAGACGCGCGTGCCGCTCGAGCACCGACACCTCGCGCCCGTCCCGCGCCAGCGCGGCGGCCACGGCGAGCCCGACGACTCCTCCTCCGACGACGACGATCACGCGGGTTCTCCTGCGCCAGACACGGCGGTTTCACGCTATCATGCCGGCGATGTCGACGAAGCGCGCGCTCATCACCGGAATCACGGGCCAGGACGGATCGTACCTGGCCGAGCTGCTGCTCGAGCAGGGCTACGAGGTCTTCGGCCTCACGCGCCGCCTGTCGGCCCAGAACTACTGGCGCATCGACCACCTGCACGACCGCGTCACGCTGCTGCCCGGCGACCTGCTCGACCAGCTCTCGCTCATCCGCGTGATCGAGAAGGTCCGGCCGACCGAGCTCTACAACCTGGCGGCGATGTCGTTCGTGCCCGCGTCGTGGGACCAGCCGATGCTGACGGGCGAGTTCAACTCGCAGGGCGTGACCCGCGTGCTCGAGGCCGTGCGCGTCGTCGACCCGACCATCCGCGTCTACCAGGCCTCGTCGTCGGAGATGTTCGGCAAGGTGCGCGAAGTGCCGCAGCGCGAGACGACGCCGTTCTACCCGCGCAGCCCCTACGGCGTGTCCAAGGTCTTCGCGCACTACATCACGGTGAACTACCGCGAGAGCTACGGGCTCTTCGCCGTCTCCGGCATCCTGTTCAATCACGAGTCGCCGCGCCGCGGCCTCGAGTTCGTCACGCGCAAGGTGACCGACGGCGTGGCGCGCATCAAGCTCGGCCTCGCCTCCGAGCTGCGCCTCGGCAACCTCGACGCGAAGCGCGACTGGGGCTTCGCCGGGGACTACGTCCGCGCGATGTGGATGATGCTGCAGCAGGACCAGCCCGACGACTACGTCATCGCCACCGGGCAGGCGCACTCGGTGCAGGACCTGGTCGAGGTCGCCTTCGGCCACGCAGGCCTGGACTGGCGCGCCCACGTGAAGCAGGACCCACGCTTCCTGCGGCCGGCCGAGGTCGATCACCTCATCGGCGACGCGTCGAAGGCACGCGAGACGTTCGGCTGGACCCCGAAGGTGACCTTCGAGGGACTCGTGACGATGATGGTCGACGCCGACCTGGCGCGCCTCTCGAACGACCCGGCGCCGGTCGCCACGCCCTCCGGCGCCTGATCCCCGCCGCCCGGCCGGGCCTCAGCGGCGCGATGCCAGGTCCGCCGCCAGCAGCATCGCCTCGACCAGGCTCCCCTCGTCGGCCACACCCTGCCGCGCGATGTCGAACGCCGTGCCGTGATCGACCGACGTGCGGATGATCGGCAGCCCGATGGTCACGTTGACCGCGCGCCCGAAGGCGAGCAGCTTGACCGGCACCAGCCCCTGATCGTGGTACGCGGCGACCACGACGTCGAACTCGTGCCGTGCCGCGCGGACGAACAGCGTGTCCGCCGGATATGGCCCGGACACGTCGGCGCCCGCCGCGCGGGCGTCGGCGATCGCGGGCACCATGACGCGCGCCTCCTCGTCGCCCATGAGCCCGTCCTCGCCCGCGTGCGGGTTGAGCCCGGCCACGGCGATGCGTGGCGACGCGAGGCCGAACGCCGGCAGCGACTCCGCCGTGAGCGTAATCACGCGGCGGAGCCGGTCGCGCGTGAGCGCCGTCGGCACGGCCGAGAGCGGCACGTGGACCGTGGCGAGCACGACGCGCAGGCGGTCGGACCAGAAGAGCATCGCGACGTCGGGGGTGCCACACAGGTGCGCGAGCAGGTCGGTGTGGCCGCGCCAGCCGATGCCGGCGGCCGCGAAGGCCGCCTTGTTGACGGGCGCGGTCGCGATGGCGTGGACGCGCCCCGCGAGCGCGTCCGCCGTGGCGCGGGCGATGGCGTCGTAGGCGGCCCGCCCCGACCGCGGATCCACCACGCCGGCCGGAAACGCCTCGACGTCGGCCGGCTCGGACGGGCCGTAAATCACGGGGCGGCAGACCTCGACGACGCGCGGGTGGCGCGTCGCCTTGACGGCGATCTCCGGGCCGATGCCGGACGGATCGCCGGCGGTCACCGCGACGATCGGGCGCTCGGTCACTCGGTCCTCCGTCCCTTCCCCGGGGTGGTCCCCGTCCGACCGGCGGCGCGGCGCCTCACAGGCCGAGCGCGACCCAGTCGGCGACGATCTTCGGGCTCGCGTTGCGTTTGAGGGCGGCGCGGGCGCGGGTCACGCGGTCGAAGGCCTCGGTCGCCCGCGCGGGTCCGTAGGTCGAGGCGAGCGGCCGCAACGCGTCGGCCAGGTCGACGTTGGACAGCGCGCCCGCGCCGACGCCGACGTGCGTCAGGTCGCGGAGCAGCGACGCGAGGAGGACGAGCCGTGTGTCGAGCGCCTCGCGGTCGCGGCGTTTCGTGCCGTGCTGCGCGAGCGCCGCGGCGGCCTTGAGGCTCGCCGGCACGCCGCGCCCGCCCGCCGCCGCGAGCACCGCCATCGCCGCCTCGCGGTCGTCGTCGAAGTGCTCGTCGTCGGCCGCCAGCGCGCGCTCGACGCTGCCCGCGGCGGTGGCGGCCAGCACGCGCGCGCGGGCCGGCTCGACGTCGCCGTGATCGACCAGCACGCGCGCCACCTCCGCGTCGGTGAGCGGGCCGAACCGCAGGCGCCGGCAGCGCGACTGGATCGTGGGCAGGAGCGTGTCGGGAAACGCGCTGACGAGCAGGAACACGGACGACGCGGCCGGTTCCTCGAGCGTCTTGAGCAGCGCGTCCTGAGTCTCGACGGTCATCGCGTCGGCCGGCTCGATGACGAACACCCGGCGCGCCGCCTCGAACGGACGGTAGCCGGCGACCTCGATGACCCGGTCGCGGAGCGCCTTGATCCGGATCGACGCCTCGTCGCCCTTCTCGAGCCAGACGACGTCGGTGTGCGTCCGCTGGGCGATGCGCCGGCACGTCACGCAGGTCCCGCACGCGTCGTCGCCGCCGGCCGCTGCGCGCTCCGGGCAGTTCACGGCCTGCGCGATCGCGAGCGCGACCGCCCGCTTGCCGACACCGGACGGCCCGGCCAGGAGCAGGCTCTGCGGCAGACGGCCTCGCGCCACCCCCTTGCGCAGGAGGGCGATGAGGGGGCCGTGCCCGATGATCGACGCAAGCGGCATGGGTCTCGCCGTATCGTAGCGCGTCGCGGGGCGACGCCGCGGCCGTCCAGCGGGTCCGGCGCCCCCGAACGCCGCGGCTGTCGGCGCGTCTGGCGCCCCCCGAACGCCGCGGCTGCCGGCGCGGACGGCGCCCAGGGCGGGAGGGCTGGCGGGCCCGCGGGGCCCCCACGGTCGGCCGATCGCCCCGGCGCGGACGGCTTGCGCGGCCCACGAACGTGGTGCCATAATCGCGTGTTGCCGGTTGGGGCGGTTAGCTCAGTGGTAGAGCACCGGCCTTACACGCCGGCTGTCACAGGTTCGAATCCTGTACCGCCCACCATGGACCGGTGCGGTGGATTCGAACGCACCGGCTTGCGAAACTTCGAACTGGGAACTTCGAACTTCGAACGCTGGTGAGGAGCTCGTCTCCTAGAATAATGTTCTAGTTGGGTCGAATGCAGGTTCCTGGATTCGAAGTTCCCAGTTCGACGTTCGAAGTTTCGCAGTCGTCAGTCCCCCGCGGGGTCGTAGTTCAGTTGGTTAGAACGCTGGCCTGTCACGCCAGAGGTCGCGAGTTCGAGTCTCGTCGGCCCCGCCACTCTCCTTCGTCCGTTTCCACGCGCACGTCCGCTCCGCACGCGCACGCTCCGATCGAGACCCGTCCCCCGTCGGAGGTCTGACATGTCGTCGTCGTCCGCGCGGCCCGAGGCCGCCGACGTCTCACGTCATCACGAGCCCCTGCTGCCGCGCGGGGTGTTCCTGGGCCGGCTCGCGCGTCACGTGCTGGGTGCCTTTGCCCTCATCGCCGCGACGCTCGGCCTCGGCATGGCCGGCTACCACGAGCTCGAGGGCCTGTCGTGGATCGACGCGTACCTCAACGCCTCCATGATCCTCGGCGGCATGGGCCCGGTGGCCGAACTGCACACGACCGCGGGCAAGCTCTTTGCGGGCACGTACGCGCTGTTCGCGGGCATCGTGTTCCTCGTCACCGCGGGCGTCGCCTTCGCGCCGGTCGTGCACCGTGCGATGCGGCGGTTTCACCTCGAAGGCCGGCGCTGACCCGCACGACTCAGGCCCCGTCGCCGTCCCGCTGCGCCTCGAGGCGCTCGAGGATCGCCATCTGGCGCTCCTGCAGGTCGATGAGCGTCCGCCACTGCGCGTCACGCAGTTCGTCGAGCTTCGCGTGGAGCGAGACGATCTCGAGTTCCGCGCGGAGGTTCACCTCGTAGTCGTGCTGCGCCTCGAGCCGGTCCTTCGCGGCCTGGCGGTTCTGGCTCATCATGATCACCGGCGCCTGCAGCGCGGCCAGGCACGAGAGCAGCAGGTTGAGCAGGATGAACGGGAACGGGTCGAACGGCCGCGCCGACCGCGCGTTGACGATCATCCAGAGCGTCATCACGACCAGGAAGCCGAAGATGAAGACCCAGCTGCCGCCGAAGGCCGCCACGCGGTCCGCCACGCGCTGCCCGAACGTCTGCCGCTCGTCGAACACCACGTTCGGGTTCTGCACGGGCGGCGCGGATGCCCGGATGAACCGGGCGACCACCCGCCGTTCGAGATCCCCGAGACGATGCAGTTCCTCCTGGATGATGCGAGGTTCCAGCGCCATGCCATGGCCTCCTGAGGCGTGAGTGTAGTGCCGCCGGCGCCGTTCGCGGCCCCGCGCGAAATGGACCGACACGCCCGCGTCATGGCGCCTCGGCTAGAATCGGGCGGATGTCCGACGCCTCCGCCCCGCGCGTCACCGTCGCGTTCGCGATGTTCTGCCAGGGCTACGACCCGGAGCAGCCGACCGACCTCCGCCGGATGACGACCGGGCTCGGCGGCTGGACGGAGGATGATCCGCCCACGGTCGAACTGACGCTGGCCATCGGCCTGTGGAATGCCGGGGGGCCGGGGCAGGTGTCGTGCCGACTGGGCGTGCGACGACCCGGCGAGGACGTCCAGTACCTCGGCGAGGGCGCGACCTCGGTGTCCGACGCCGGCGAGATGGCGATCCTCCCGCTGAAGTTCCGCCTCACGTTCGATCGCCCCGGTGTGTACTGGGCCATCGGCGAGTTCAACGGCGCGCCGCTGGTCGAAGTCCCGTTCGCCGTCTCGGAAGCGCCACCGCCCACGGTGGTTCCGCCCCCCCACGCGTGACCCCGGCCTCCCTCGTCGGCCTGTCGGCGGGCATCCTGACCACCGTGGCCTTCGTGCCGCAGGTCTGGCGCGCGTGGCGCACCCGGTCCACCGGCGACCTCTCGCTCGGGATGCTCGTGACGTTCGTCGCCGGCCTCTCGCTCTGGGTGGCGTACGGCGTGCAGCTGCGCGAGGCGCCGATCGTCGTGTCCAACGTGGTCACGCTGGGTCTCGCGCTGGCGCTGCTCGCCCTCAAGCTCCGCCACGGCACGCGTGCGATCGCGGCCCCGGTGGACCCGGTGGGGCCGGTCGATCCGTCGCCATGTCAGCCAGCCGACACCGCGGTCGATCTGCCGACACCTCCGGCGACCGAAGTCCGCTGAAACCGCCGGTTTTCCTCGCGTTTCCTGGACCACATCTTGCACTTCCGCGGGCGGCCTTCCGGCCGTTTCGAGGAGAGGTGTCACTCGTGGAATCCGCCCCGCCAGCCGCCCCGGCCCGGCCGTCGCCCCGCGCCCCCGTCGAGGCAGTGCGCGCCGACGCGACGGTCGAGGCGCTCCGCGCCGAGCCCCCCGTCGAGGCGCTCCGCGCCGAGCTGCGCGGCGTGCGCGCCGCGCTCGAGGCGCGGCGGGCACGGGACGAGCGGTTGTTGCAGGTCGAGCTCCAGGCGTACGAGGACCGCCTGCTCGCGTCGCCGCGTCACCAGGAACCCGGCCGGCTGGCGCGCTTCGGCCACCAGATGTTCTCGCAGCACGGCGAGGACGGCATCCTCGCGGAGATCTTCCGCCGCATTGGCGTCGTGGACCGCACATGCGTCGAGATCGGGATCGGCAACGGCCTGGAGAACAACACCGCCGCCCTGCTCGTGCAAGGTTGGCGGGGATTCTGGGTCGAAGGTGACGTGCGGCAGGCGACCCGGGCGAGCCGGACGTTCGCCGGCGCGATCGCCGACGGGCGCCTGGCGATGGCGCGCGCGACGGTCACCGCCGAGAACGTCGAGGCCGTGCTGTCGGCGCTCGCGGTCCCCGCCGGGGTGGACCTGCTCTCACTCGACATCGACCGCAACACCTACTGGGTCTGGCGCGCCATCACCTCGGTGCGCCCGCGCGTGGTCGTCGTCGAGTACAACGCGCAGTTTCCCCCCGGGGTGGACTGGGTCGTCGCGTATCGCGCCGACCGGGCGTGGAACGGCACGGCGTGGTTCGGCGCCAGTCTCTCGGCCTGCGAGCGGCTCGGCCGGGAGAAGGGCTACGCGCTCGTCGGGTGCTCGCTGACCGGCGTGAACGCGTTCTTCGTGCGCGAAGACCTGTGCGGGCAGCACTTCGCCGCACCGTTCACCGCGGCGCACCACTTCGAGCCGGCGCGGTACTACCTGAATCGCCGGACCGGCCATCCGGCCTCGGCGGGAGACGGCGCCTGATGCCCGCCCCGCCCACACCGGACGTCCGGACCCGCATCGACGAGGCCGCCGCGGCGCTGGCCGCGCGGCTGGGCGATCGGCCGTGGCCGTCGCTCGTGGTGCTGCTCGGCGCGGGCACGGGCTGGGCCGTCGAGGCCATCGAGCGGGACGCGCCGCCGGACACGCGCGTGCTGGTCCTCGAGCCACGTGCGGCCGACGCGGCGGCGCTCGCCGGCCGCCGCGACTGGTCGGCGCTCGTCGAGGCCGGCCGGCTCCGCGTGCTCGTCGGTCCCGACTATCGCGGCGCGGCCGACGCGTGGCGGATGATCGACCCGGACGGACCGGCGCCGCTGATCCTGCCGCACGCGCCGCTGCTGCCGGACCACGCCGCCGACGTGCTCGCCGCGCGCCGGATCTTCGATCGCATCCACTTCGACGCGACCGCGAACGCCGAGGCGCGCCGCACGCTCGGCGGCCGGTACCTGGTGAACACGCTGCGCAACCTGCCGCGGATGATCGACGCGCCGGACATCCGCGCCTGGAAGGACGCGCGCCGCGGCGCGGCCGCGATCGTCTGCGGCGCCGGGCCGTCGCTCGACGCGAACCTGCGCGCGCTGGCCGGCCGGCGCGACGGCCTCGTGCTCGTCGCGGCCGATACGGCCGTGCGCCCGATGCTCGAATCCGGCATCGAGCCGGACTTCGTCCTCGCCCTCGACCCCTCGCCGCAGAACGCGCGCCACCTGGCGGACCTTCCCCGGCTCGGCCGGACCTGGCTCGTCTGCGAGGCGGCCCTGGACGCGCGCGCCGTGCGCTCCTTCGCGCCGCGGGTGGCGTACTTCCGCGTCGGACACAATCACCCCTGGCCCTGGATCGCCGGCCTCGGCCTCGACGTCGCCGTGCTGCCGGCCTGGGGATCCGTGCTGACCTCCGCGTTCGAGTTCACGCGGTGGCTCGGCTGCGGCCCGATCGGGTTCATCGGCGCCGACCTCGCCTACTCCGGTGCGCGCACCTACGCCCGCGGCACGTCGTTCGAGGCGGACTGGGCGCGGCTCGTGCTCGAGGGCCAGCCGCTGCCGAAGGCCTGGGCGCGCGCGGTCGCGCGCCGCGCGAAGGGCACCGTGGACGACGTGGCGGGGCGGCCCGTGCAGACGGCCCCGCACCTGCTCGCGTTCCGCGACTGGCTGGTCGAGCGGATCGGCGGCGGCCGCGACGGAACGCGCATCCTCAACTTCACCGGTCACGGCGTCTTCGCCGGCCCGGGCATCACGCAGGCGGACCCGGCGGCGCTCGACGCGCTCGCCAGCCGCCGGCGGTCTTGGCCCGATCCCGACCGCGCGCGCTTCGCCGTCAACCGCCGCGCGTTCGCCACCGCCGCGGCCACGCTCGACGCCGGGACGTCCCCGATGGCCGACTGGTTGACGAGCTACGGGCCCAGCGTCGATCGCGCGGCGCTCGACGCGGTCGTCGCGACGATCGCGTCGGCCGAGGCGCCGGATCAGACGCCGCCGCCGCGGCCGTCGCTGCCCCGCCGGCTGCGCGGCCTGCCGGAAGCCGTCGCGATCGTGCGCGCCGCACGCGAGGGCGTCGCGCCGCCGCTCTGGGCCGTGGCGTCCGACGTGTGGGCGGACGACCTCGAGTCGGTCGCCGACGGCCGGGCCGCCCGGCCGCGCGCCTCCGCCGCCGACGTCGTCGCGGCCCTCATGGCGGGCGGACGCCTCACCGGACCGGCCGCCGGCGACGTGGACGCCACGACGCCGCCGCCCGTGCCCGGTCATCTCGACATCCTCCTCTCGCCGGCCTGGCGCACGCCCGCTTTCGAGGCGGCGTCCGCCGCGGTCATCGCCCTGGCCGGCCGGCTCCGCGCGCGCACCGTGGCAGCACCGGCCCTCCTGCGACAGTCCATCACGCCAGGCCCCTCGACCGCGCCGGTGGAAACCACGGTTCACATGAGACCCGTCCCCCTGCGCCTGTGGGTGACCTCGCTCGCGGAGATGGAGGCGCTCATCGAGTTCGGCGCGGACGGGAATGGGAATGGGAATGGGAATGGAAGCGGGAACGATCGTGGGCCACAGACGGACGGCGCGGCCAGCGACGAGGTCGCCAACGCCGACGCCTGGCGGCGGGTGCTCGACGGGATCGACGCGGCGCTGGCCGGACGGGAAGGCACCGCCGCGTCGGCCGGAGCGGACGCCTTCGCGATCCGCCTGACGGTGGACGCGGACGCCGGTGCGCGGTGGCGCATCGCCGCGCCCATTCACGCCGATCACCGCGCGGCGATCCTCGCCGGCGCCATCGTCGGCGACTGGGATCTCCGCGAGCAGGACGTCTCGTTCGACGCCCGCCACGCCTCGGTGCGCGTCCGCCTCGAGACCCGCGCCGGACGACGCGCGCGCGCGCGGCACCCGGCGCCGGTGCCGGTGCCGGCGTGGTCTCACGCCCGACGCCTTCAGGACGACGGGCTGCCCGCATGCCTGATCGCATCGCCGTTCGCGCCGGATCGCGCGATCGTCACGCCGCGCGGCGGCCGCGCCAGCTTCGTCGTGGACGCCTCCGGATCGTGGGAGGCCGGCGCGGACTGGCCCGATCCGATCGTCGGGGAGGCTCGCGGCCGCGCGGGCGCGATCGCGTGGACCCACGCCTCGTCGGTGGAACTGCTGCACCGCGCGTCGGACGCGGGCCCCGTCGCGCGGGCCGCGGTCCCGTTCCAGCCCTACGCCATCGCCTGGCTGGACGACCGCGCGATCGTCAGCGGCAGCGACGGGCTCTGGGCCTGGCGGCCCGGCCACGCCCCGGAACGACTGGCCGATCTGCCGCCCTCGGTGCTGGTCGCGATCGACGGCGGCGCGGCCACGCTCGACCCGCTGCCGATCGTGGACGGACGATTGACGCGTGAACGGCTCACCCGCGGCTGGCGTGTCGACCTCGAGTCCGGACAGGTCGCCGCGCGTGCGCTGCCGCCCGCCGGCCAGGCGTGGAGCCACGCGCCCGGCCCGACGATGGACGCGACGACGTTTCCGGACGCGGACGTCGTGCGCCTTTCGCCGCGCCCGGCGCCAGGCAGCGAATCCGCTCCGCGCTGGCTGGCGTGGCCCCGGCCGCGCACCGCGGTCTGGCTGGGCGCGTCGCTGCTCGTCAACACCGCGCGCGGCGACGTCATCGTCTTTCCCGATCTCGCGATCCCGTCCGACGCACCCGGCGCGGGAGATTCCGGCCGCCCCGAAGCGGGGACGCCATGACCACGGCCGACGCCGCGATGCCCGAACTGCTCGTGGACCTGACCACGACGACGCACTCGCAGGGCCGGAGTGCGGGCGCCACCCGCGTGGAGTCGCGGTTCGGCGACGCGCTGCTGCGCGCGCATCCCGATCGCGTGCGCGCCGTCTCCTGGTCGTCCACCGCGGAGCGCCTGATGGACGTGCCGGCCGACGCCGCGCTGCGCTACTGCACGTCGTCCGGCGTGCCGATGGGCGACCCGCCCGGTACGCCGCTGGCCGCGGGTCCGGGCGGGGCCCGCACCGGCGATGAATCGCGCCGGCGCGTGCTGCTCGTGACCGGATCGGGCTGGCTCTCGAACGTCGCGTTCCTCGAGGGGCTGCTCCGGGCGCGTCGCGACCTCGGGGCCGAGCTGCACGTCGTGATCCACGACCTCGTGCACGCGATGTTCCCGCACTGGACGCCGCAACGGGACGACTCGGCGAAGTTCCGGTCGCACCTGGAGGTGATGATCGCGAACGCGGACCGCCTGCTGGTCTACTCGCGGTCCACGGCGGACGACCTCGCCGGGATCGGCCGGCGCGAGGGCCTCCGGATCCCGGACGTCCGGCGCATCGCGCTCGGCAACGAATTCGCCGGCGCGGCCCCGCCGGCGCGGCCGCCGTCGCCCGAGGTCGCGGCGATCGCCGCGGCGCCGTTCGTGCTCTACGTCAGCACCGTCACCCATCGCAAGAACCACGCCTTCCTCTGCGACGTGTGGGCCCGCCTGGCCGAAGAACTGGGGCCGGCGCTGCCGCGGCTGGTGCTCGCGGGCCGCGTCGCACCCGATCAGGACGCGACGATCGAGCGGATCGCGCGTGACCCGGCGCTGCGCGATCACCTCGTCCGCGCCACGCAGATCACCGACGCGGACCTCGCCTGGCTCTACGCGCACTGTCTGTTCACCGTCTTCCCGTCGCTCTACGAGGGCTGGGGGTTGCCGGTCGCCGAGAGCCTGGCGTTCGGCAAGGTCTGCCTGGCGTCGAATGCCAGCGCGGTCCCCGAGGCCGCGGCGGGGCTGTCGCCGACGCTGGATCCGCGGGACTTCCGCGCCTGGACCGACGCGATCCGCCTGCTCGCGCGGGACCACGACGCCCGCGCCGACGCCGAGCGCCGCATCCGATCGTCCTATCGCGCCGTCGGCTGGACCGAGGCCACCGCCCGACTGCTGGAGGCCGTCTGCGCGCCGTTGCCCGCGTCGGCCGATCGCACGCCGCGCCTCTGCGTGGGCGCGGGCCCGGCGCCGGTGCCGGCCGACGCGCACGTGCTCGTCCGCGAGCCGTGGCGGCCGGTGCGGTCGCCGACCGGCACGATCGTCGCGCACGAGACGCGCCTCGGCCTCCAGCTCTGCGAGACGCCGCCGAACGGCGCGTCCTTCGAGCTGGCGTTCGATGCGGCCGCGCCCGACGCGGCGCGCGTGGAAATCGAGGTGAACGGCTTCGTGCCGGACGGCACGGTGTTGCCCGCCACCGCCCCGGCGCTCGTTCGCCGCATCGACGTTCCGCGCGATGCCCTGCGCCGCCGCGCGCTCGTGGAGTTCGTCGTCACGGCCGGACCGGCGTCGGGCGGCGTGGCGGCGGAGCCGGCCTGGCGCGCACCGCTGCACCTGCGCGACGTGGCGGTCACGCCGCTCTCGGCCGACGCGGAACGACGCCTGCTCGGCGACCAGCGCGTTCGATGGCGCCTGGGTGACACCCTGCTCTTCTCCGCCGGCTCGCCGTCGCTGCCGCTGCTCACCGGGAGCTGGGGCGACCCGGCGCACTGGGGCGTGTGGACGACGGCCGAGGCCGCGGGCCTGCGGTTCCGGCCGATGCCGCAGCCGTCGGATCCGGTGCGGATACGCGTCGGCCTGCGGGCGTTCATCTGGCCGGCGCATCCCCGCCTCGACGTCGAGGTCCGCGCGGCCGGTCGCGTGCTCACCACGTGGACGTTCCGGCACCCCGTCGATCTCGGCCTCGTCGAGCGATCGGTCGACGTGCCGGCCGACCTCCTGGAGGACGGGCTCGTGCGCCTCGACCTGACGATCCCGGATTGCCGATCGCCCCGGATGCTCGGCCTGTCCGACGATGATCGCCGGCTCGGGATCGGGCTGGTCAAGGCGCAGTGCGCGCCGGTGGCGGTGGCTGCGGCCGACGTGGACTGGCTGCGTCGCGGCCGCGGCGGCGGCGCCGGCTGGTAGCCGGGCCGGGACACGCGGCGGCGCGGACTGCGGCGCGGGCCGCGCCGCTCAGCCGCGCGACGCCCAGTCGCGCCGCGGGACCAGCACGTTCGTGTGGTTGCCGCGCTCGACGGTCACCGTGTCGGCGAGCCACACCGGGTCGAGGGGCACCAGCCGGCCGCGTCGCTCGTCGATCCTGAGGAGGCCGCCCCCCAGGCCGCGCAGCCTGTCGAGCAGCGCCCCGGCCGACGACCCGGCGCGCGCGAGGCCGGCGGGCCAGAGCTCCGCGGCCACCCACGCCTCCGGGTGTGAGTCGAGCAGCCTCTGCATGCCGGCGATCGCGCGGGGCTCGGCGCCCTGGATGTCCAGCTTCACGAGCGAAATCGGGCGGGCGTACCCGGCGAGCAGGTCGTCGAGTGCGACCGCCTCGATGTCGATCGCCTGCCGGTCGTCACCCGAGTCGTAGACGCGGTGGTCACCGCCGTTCTCGGCGGAGCGGAACAACCGCAGCCGCCCCGTCTCGTCCGAGACGGCCTTCGGCACGATCTCGACGTTCCGGAACGCATTCGCGCGCACGTTGTGTCGAAGCAGGCGCAGGTTCCCGGGATCGGGCTCGAAGGCGATCACACGCCCGTCGGGCCCGGCCGCCCGCGCGAACTGCACCGTGTGATAGCCGACGTTCGCGCCGACGTCGAGCACCGTCGTGCCCGGCGTCACGAGGTGCAGCAGCAGCGCGGTCTCGTACGGTTCGTAGGCCCCCGCGCGGCACAGGCCGAGCGAGTCGTCGGCATCCACCCGCAGGTACAACCCGTCGCCCGCGAGGACCGGACCGCCCTCGACGGCGTGCCAGCGCACGGCATCGGCGGCGGTGGTCCGGACGCGCACGGTCAGGCGCTCCGCTTGACGGCGCGGGCCCAGTAGGTCGCCGGGAAGTCCGGCACGCTCTGGTCGATGGGCGCGAGGTCGGCGACGTCCCAGCCGTGCCGATCGAGCAGCACGCGGATGCCGAACGCGGTGAACCGCCAGTAGTCGGTCGGCGCGAGGTGGATGGCCTGCCGGAACGGCAGGCCGAGCAGCAGCGCGCCGCCCGCCCGCGTGATCCGCGTGATCTCGCGCATCCCCGCCTCGTAGTCGTCCACGTGCTCCAGCACGCCGCTGCAGAACACCGTGTCGTAGCGGCCATCGGCGATCTCGGGCATCCGGCGGACGTCGATGACGAGATCGCAGCCGGGATACGGGACGTGCTCGGACGTGGTGTACGACGTGGCGCGCGTGAAGTACTCGCGATACCGGTGCCCCTCGCCGTCGAGGTCGTCGCGGCTCCCGATCGAGAGGACGTGGCCCTCGCAGGCGGCCGCGTGTTCGCGCAGCCAGCGGTTGGATTCGATGCGGGCGACACTCGCCATCGGTGCGATCTCCGTCGCCTACGCGGGCGTTCGCGCGCCGGTCAGGCGTCCACGCAGGGCGGCCGCCGCGCGATGGCCGGGCACCTCGATCAGGCACGACTCGGCGTGCCCGAGCGCCTCGGCGGCGCGGCCCTCGGCGTCGTGGATGGCGGCCAGGTGATAGTGCGCGCCGCCGCGCATCGCGGCGTCGGCGCGGTGCGGCAGAGCTCGGCGAACAGCGGCCGCGCCTCCCCGGTGTCGCCGGTCCGCCGCAGGGCGGAGGCGAGGTTGTAGGCCGCCAGCGTCCAGTCCGGCACCAGCTCGCGCGCGGCGCGATAGGCCTCGATGGCCGGCTCCAGGCTGCCGGCCTGCTCCTGTTCGCGGCCGCGGATGAACGCGCGCCATGCCCGCGCGCGCCGGTGGTCCGGCTGCGCGTCGAGGCACGCGGCGAACGCCGCCTGCGCGTCGTCGAGCCGGCCGTCCTCGAATGCGATCTCGCCCAGGTGGAACGACGCGCCGGCGCGCATCGCCGGCGTCTCACCCTGCCGTGCGACGCGCTCGAAGAGCGCCGCGGCCGACGCGCGGCGCCGCTGCCGCTTGAGCACCGACGCGCGGTTGTAGATCGGCACGAGCCAGCCTGGCCGGAGCTGCGCCGCGCGCGCGTACTGCGTCTCGGCCTCGTCGAGCCGGCCGGCGCGCTCGGCCTCGCGCGCCGCGTCCATCGCGGCTGACGGGTCCGGCGCCAGCGCGGTCAGCCGGCGCAGGGTCCAGGCCGCCGTCCGCTCGGGCGTCCACGCGGCGGCGATGTGCTCGCGCGCCCGTGCGCCGCGCGCGCGCGCCTCGTCGGGGGCCTCGAACACCCGCCGCATGAGCGTCGCCAGGTGCCCGGTCGACGGGTCCGCCCACTGGTGATCCGGGCCGTAGAACGGGCTCCGCCGCGTCATCGCCTCGTCCACCGGCACCGTGCCCGGCGTGTCGATCAGGTACGCCGTCTCGTCGTCGGCGAACTCGAGGTGCGCGCCCCACCGCGTGACGATCGCGGGCAGCGCCGACGCCATCGCCTCCATGATCGGCAGGCCCCATCCCTCGCCGCGCGTCGGCAGGACGAAGGCATCCGCCGCGCGGTAGAGCCGCGGCATCTCGTCGTCGGCGATCGGATCCTCGAGGACGATGACGTGCGGCCGGGTGGCCTCGTCGCCGAGTCCCGCCATGAACTGCCTGACCTGGACCGCCGCGCCGGGCCCGCTGCCCCGCACCGCGGTGCGCAGCACCAGCGTGACGTCGTCATCGGACGAGAACGCTTCCGCGTAGGCGCGGAGCAGCACGTCCCAGCCCTTGCGCAGGCTCCAGTCGAAGACGGAGAGGAACACGAACCCGCGGCGGCCGGGAATGTCGAGGGGCGTCACGCGCGACGGGTCGTATCGCCGGGCGTCGAGGCCGATCGGCATCACCTGGATGCGATCGGCGGGCACGCCGGCGCGGGTGAACGTGTCGCGGTTGAAGCGGCTCGGCACCCAGATCTCGTCGAAGGCTTCGCACGCTTCGCGCCAGCCGGCCGGCAGCCGGTCCGTCTCGAACATCGTCAGGCCGACGTAGGTCTGCAGGCCGCGGTGCTCGTCGCGGCGGGCCTGGAAGACGCTCCGGCCCTCGCGGTCGGCGGGCGTGTAGCAGCAGACGTAGGCGCCGCCGGAGACGCGCCGGCGCAACGCGCGCGACCAGAGCCAGCCCTCGGCGGGCGACGCCAGGCACGCCTCGCGCATCGCCTCGTCGTCGTCGCGCGGGCGCAGCTGAAGCGGCACGCCCGCGGGCACGAGCCCGCGCAGCACGTGACGCGTGAGCGCGGCGTAGCCCCCGTAGTTGAAGACCGGGCTGTCCCAGAGGACCGACGGCACCTGCGGCTCCGGCGTCGGCTCCGGGACGAGCTCGCCCGCGGCCGCCCGGCCCGCCGCGGCCTGCGCCTCCGCCTCGATCTGGAACGCCGGCATGCGGCGCGCCTTCAGGCGGAGGCCGTACGACGGTGCATGGCGCTCGACGTGGGAGAACCCGGCCGCGTGCAGCACGCGGGTGAGCACCTCCTCGTCGAGCACGGCGCCGTGGAAGTTCTCGGGATAGTCCTGCCCGCCGAACATCTTGACGATGGCCCACGCCGCGCTGTCGAAGCCGCCCAGGAACTCGCGGGCCTCTGCGGCGAGCGCCGGATCGAGATGCGGGTCGTGCTGGCGGGCGAGGTAGCGGCGGCAGAGGTACTCGAAGTCCGGCGACCAGACGTCGAGCGTCCCGCCCGGCTTGAGCACGCGACCCCACTCGGCCAGCACGCCCTTCACCTCGCGCCACGACACGTGTTCGATGCAGCTGCGCGACATCACCTCGTCGAACGCGCCGTCCGGGAACGGCAGCGGCTGGCGGATGTCGGCGACGTGGTCGATGTCCGGCAGGTCCGGGCGCGCGTCGAGGTGCTCGTAGCCGGGCTGCGGGTTCATGCCGCTGCCGATCTCGAGGCGGCGCGGTGCCGGCGCGAAGCCGGCGGCCACGACGGGCGCGCCGCGCCGCGTCTCGATCGCGCGGGCGTAGGCGGCGACGGTCTCGCGCGCGTGGTGGTCCCAGGTCAGCGCGCGGTCGATCCAGGCGCGGCTCGCGTCGCGCCGGGCGGCGGCGTCACCGGACTCGACCCACGCCTGCATCACCGCGTCGCGGATGCCGTCGAGGTCGAGCGGATCGACGTAGCGGCCGAGCGCGCCGAAGTACTCGCGCTCGCCGGACCGGTCGCTGAGCACGAGCGGCAGGCCGAACGCCGCGGCCTCGAGCGCGGAGAGCGGCGCGCCCTCGCTCCAGCTCGGGAGCGCGAAGAGGCGCGCGCCGGCAAACGCCGATCGCAGCAGGTCATCGTCGTGCCCCAGGCGGCCGACCAGGTGGACGCGGCCGCCGTGCCGGCGCACCAGGTCGGCATAGTCGGGCTTCGGCACGTCGCCGACCAGCACCAGGTCGAGATCGGTGTCGCGCAGCGCGCGCGCGAGCAGCAACTGGTTCTTGCGCGGCTCGAGCCGGCCGACCGACAGCACGTAGTCGCTGAGGCCGAGGCGGCGACGGAACGGCTCGGGCGACGCGCCCTCCGCCCAGGCGGCGTCCACGCCGTTGTGGACGAGGCTCCAGTGCGGCCCGAGCGCGCCGATGCGATGCAGCGCGGCGGCCTCGTGGCCGCTGAGCACGATCAGGTGATCGGCCAGCGCCGTCAGCTCGCGGACGCGCGCGGGCCATTCCTCCCAGCTCGCGTCGAGGGCCAGGCCCGCGGCCTCGCGGACGTCGCGCGGCGTCGCCGACAGCCGCATGATCGATGCGCGGAGGGTGTCGTCGTCGAGCCGCTGGCGAAACACCGGCAGCACCGCGCGCTGGGCCCAGAGGCCCTCGGCCAGCGACAGGAAGATCGGCGAGAAGACGACCGGCACGTCGAACTGGCGCAGGTGCTGAAGCTGGCGCAGCGCGGCCGACGGTTCCCAGACGTTGAAGACGTGGACGAGGTCGTAGCCGCGCGGGTCGGGCAGCTCCTCCCGCGCGATGTCGGCGATCACGCCGTGGCGGGCGAGCGCCTGCTGCATCAGCGGCAGCCGGATCGACGGGCCGCCCACCGGCACCACCGACTCGGGCGCATGCAGCGCGAAGAGCACGCGCAGCGGCTCGGACGGGTCGCGCGGGCGATCGGCCATCGGCGTCGTGAGGGTGCCGCCGGTCGCGGCGGGCGAACCGACGGCCGCGGCGGCGACGGTCGCGGCGGACGTCGTGGCCCCCGAGGGCGTCGCGACGGTGACGCCGGCCGCGCCGGCCGCCAGCTCACGGAAGAGCGTGTCGTGCGCATCGGCCCACGCCTGCCAGGTGCGCGACTCGACGGCGCGTCGCCGGGCCAGCCGCGACTCGACCAGGCCGCGCAGCACGCGGCGCAGGTCGTCGGCGTCGCCGGTCTCGAACGCGAGGTGCGGATAGTCCTCGACGAACCCGACGTCGGGCGCGATGACCTCGACGCCGGACGCCAGCGCCTCGAGCACCGGCATCGGGCCGCCTTCATAGAGCGCGGGCACCAGGATGTAGTCCATCGACCGGTAGAACGCCGGCAGCTCGGCGTCCGGGATCCGCTCGGCCGGGCCGGGCCAGCCGTCACCGGTGAAGTGCCACTCGAGGCCGGGCTCGTCCATCACCGCACGGACCAGGGCTTCGCCCTTGCGCCCCGTGTGGTACGTGCGTCCGACCACGCCGATGCGCACGCGGGGCTGGAAACGGTCGAGATCCACACCCGGCGTGATGACGCGGACGTCCTGGACGCCCGCCTCGCGAAGCTGGCGGGCATAGCGCGCCGACATCGCGACCGAGGCGTGGACCTGGCGCGCCACGTCGAAGAACCGCGTCGCCGCCTCGGGCGCGCGCTCCTCGACGTGCGTGAAGAAGGCGGCCTGGCGCCGGCCCACGGGGCCGCGATGCGCGGCGTAGTTGACGTAGTAGTTCACGTCGGCGTGCGGGTCCGCCCCGCGGGCGACGCGCACGTACGGCAGGCGACGCTCGAGCTCGCGGGCGCACCGCTCGAGAATCCAGCCCTCGTCGGCGAGGACGATCGTCACGCGCCCGGGGTCGCCGGGACGCGGGGCGCGCGGGACCGCCGCGTCCTGCGCGGGAGTCCGGGACGACGCCGGTGCCGGCACTGACGGCAACATGGGCGGCAGCGGGGTGGAGGGCCGAACCGGCCGGGTGTCGCCGGTGATCTCGGCGAACGTGCGGGCGACCCGGACGCCGGGCGCGACCCGCGCGATCTGCGCGGCGACCGCGTCGGCCCACGCCGTCGTGAGCCAGATGACGTCGACGCCGGCGAGGGCGGCGGGCGTCGGCTCGAGGACGCGCAGCCCATCCACGGTCGAGTTCCACTTGGCCGGGTCGTTGTCGAAGAAGCACACCGCCTCGACCCCGGCCTGCCCCCGAATCACCCCGAGACACTGGCGCCCCAGCGACGACGCCCCGAACAGCCCTGCTCTCATGACACCACGCCTTGCAGGTCTTTTCGGATGCTCTTCGCCGCGGCTGCATGCGGCTGGTATGACGGTGGGCCGACACACTAAGGGTCCCAGGGTTCGGAGCGTCCTCCAAGAGAACAAACGCCGGCGAAGCCGGCCACCGCGGTTCAGAGTTCGAACTTCGAACTTCGAAGTTTCGCCAGCGATAGTCCCCAGCCGGCCACCGCGGTTCAGGGTTCGAACTTCGCGCGTCGAAGTTACGCGCGGCGCTCTGTCTCTCTCCCTATTCCCGAATAGGCGGTGCGGGCCAGGGTCGCGGCGCGCGGCCACGTGAATTCCCGTGCACGCGCCGTCGTCGCGCGCGTGACCTGCTGGCGGCCGGTCGGGTCGTCGATCCAGCGGGCGATGGCGTCAGCCCAGGCGGCGGGCTCATCCGGCACCACCAGGCGCGGGTCGGCCACCAGTTCGGTCAGGGCCTCGTCGCGCGAGACCAGCGGGAGGACGCCGTGGACCATGGCTTCGAGGACGGGCAGACCGAAGCCCTCGAGGCTGGACGGGAACGCCGCGACCGCCGCCGACTCGTAGTGCGCGACGAGGGTGGCGTCGTCGACGAAACCGAGCCAGCGCGCCCCGGGGGTCCGCGCGACCTCGGCCTCGATGTTGACGTCGCCCCACCCGGCCTTGCCGATGAGCGTCAGCGGCACCTCCCGCCCGCGGTCGGCCAGCAGACGGCAGGCCTCCAGCAGCACGGGGAGGTTCTTCCGAGGTTCAATCGTGCCGACGTAAAGCACTCCGGCCCGGTGAGTTGCGGGATTCGAGACCCGTCCCCCTACCCCGCCTGGAACGATCCAGCGGGGGCGGGAGGGGCCGACCAGGGAGGTGAGGACGCGGGCGGTGGCGCGGGAGGCGGCGGCGAAGCCGCGGGCGTGGAGAACCGCGGACTGCCAGGCCTCCTCGAACGCCTCCCGCACGACCGGCTGGTGCACGTCCGGGTGCGTGATCGGGCTGAAGTCGAACACGGTCGTCAGCGTGGGCACGCCGGCCAGCGCGTGCGGCGGGAAGATCGCGTGGAAGACGTCGGCGCCCCAGGCGGCGACCTCCTCGCCGAGGACCGATCGCTCGGTCGCGCCACCGAGCCAGGGCGCCGCGCTGGATCGGACCTCGACGTTCGCGCGGCCCGCGCCCGGATCGATCTCGGACGGCTCGTGCTGGTCCGAGATCAGGATCAGCCAGTCGTGCGGCGGGCCGGACTCGACGAGCGCGTGGACCAGGCCGCGGCTGTAGCGCGCGATGCCGGTGCGCATGAAGTACGAGCGCGCGTCGAAGGCGATCCGCATCGGCCGACTACTCTATCGGCACGTCGCGGCCGGGCGTTCGCACCCCGGCGACGCCGGTCCGTCGGTCGGGATGGGTCGATCGGATTGATCGGATTGATCGGATTGACCGATCGGACGCCGGCGAGAGGCGCCGCGCTGGATCCGGCCGGGCCGACCGACCATAATCGACCGTCGCATGCGCGGGCCCATCCTCCACGTCGCGCCGTTTCTCTGGAGCGGCGCCGGCAGCGTCATCACCCGCCTCTGCGAGGACCAGCGGTCACGCGGACCGGTCGCGATCGTGACGACGGGACGCGCCGGCGATCTCGAGGACTGGCGCACCTATCGCCAGCGCCTGCGGCGCGCCGGGGTCGTCCACCACGCGATCGACTTCTTCCACCGCGACGCGGAGACGTTCTGGACGTCGGCCGGGAGACTCGCCGACCTCCTGCGCGACCTGCGCCCCGCGGTCGTCCACGCGCACGCGGGCGTGCCGAGCGCCGGCGCGGTGGTCGCGCGGGACGTCGCCGGGCTGCGGACGCGAATCGTCGGCCAGATGTACAGCTGGGCGCCGGGCCGGCCCGAGTGGATGAACCGGCAGGATGCGTGGGGTTTCTCGCGCACGGACCGGGTGGTCTGCTCGGCGCGGGCCTACTGGGACCAGCTCGTCGGCCACGGCGTCCCGGCGCGCCGGCTCGTCTACCTGCCGTGGGGCCTGCCGCTCGACGATCTGCCCTGGCAGGCGCCGCGCGATCGATCGCACAGGGCCGCCCATCCGCCCGTCATCGGCTTCGTCGGACGGATCGAGCCGCGCAAGGGCCAGCTCGAGCTGGTCGATGCGTTCGCCCGGGTGCGCGACGCGCACCCCGGAGCGAGACTGGAGCTCGTCGGTCCCGTCGCCGACGAGCGTTACGCGGACGACATCCGCCGGCGGCTCGCGCGCCTTGGCCTCGCGGACGCGGTGACGCTCACCGGCCAGGTCCGCGACGTGCGCCGGCACGTGCGGACGTGGGACCTCTTCGTCTCGCTCTCGGCCGACGAGGGCCAGGGCCTCGCCGTGCTCGAGGCGATGGCGCTCGGCGTGGTGGTCGTGGCACGGCCGGTCGCCGGCATCGCCGACTTCCTCGAGGACGGCCGGACCGGCCTCGCGGTCCGG
>JAWKHR010000071.1:0-25753 GCA_041394725.1 Vicinamibacterales bacterium
CGGACCAGTTCCGGCAGTACGTCCGGCGGCACGTCCGAGAGGCTGCCCGCCAGCCGGAACACCGGCGCCGCCACGAGCGCCTCCAGGTCCTCGTCCTCGAGCTGCGCGACCGCCGCCAGGCCCTCGACCGGCCGGTGCGCCAGGCTCCAGAGCAGCCCCTGCTCGGCCGGCTTGATCTCGACGCGTGCCGGCACGGCAATGGCCGGCGCCACGGTCTTGCGCTGGGCGGCGGCCTTGCGAATCTCGTCGCGCACCACCCCCTCGGTGATGCGCGCCTTGTGGGCCAGCCGGTCCGCGAACTGGTCCCGGGCCGCCGCGTCCGGAATCGTGGCCGCCACGGCCAGCATCTCGTCCAGGAACCGCTTCCGGCTGTCCGGCCGCGCCGGGTCCAGCCGCCGGGCCGCCCGGTCCAGCAGGAACTCCAGGTACGGCCGCGACCCCTTGAGCCGCTCGACGTAGGCCTGCCCGCCCGACCGCTGAATCAGCGCGTCCGGGTCGGCCCCCTCGGGGAGGATCGCCACGTTCACCTGGAAGCCCTCCGCCACGAGCAGCTCCGAGGACCGCGCCGCCGCGCCCTGACCCGCCGAATCCGGGTCAAAACTCAGAACGACTTTGGACGTGAATCGTTTCAGCGTCCGCGCCTGCGCCGGGGTCAGCGCCGTCCCGCACGAGGCCACCACGGGCTGGACCCCCGCCTGCCACACCTGTGCGAGGTCGAAGTAGCCTTCGACCAGCACGCAGTAGTTGTGTTTGCGGATGGCCGCCTTGGTCACATCCAGGCCGTACAGCGTCCGGCCCTTCGAATAAATGGGCGTTTCCGGGGAGTTCAGGTACTTCGGCACCTGCCCCGGCTCGAGCGCCCGGCCCCCAAACGCGACGATCGCGCCCGTCTCGCGGGCAATCGGGATCATCAGCCGATTACGAAACCGGTCGGCCACGCGTCCGCCGTCACGCTCGACGACGAGGCCACTTTGTATCTGGACTGCGGCCGGCACTTTCTGGCCGGACAGGAAAGTGTGCAGGGTATCACGACCCCCCGCCGGGGCGTACCCATACCCGAACGCCGCAATCGTTTCTGGACGGATTCCCCGGCCCTCCAGTTCCCTCGCCGCCCGGCTCCCCGCCGGCGTGTCCAGCTGCCCCCGGTAGTACTCCGCGGCCAGCTCGTGCACCTTGATCAGCCCTTCCCGCGCCGCCGCGGCCGCCCGGGCCTCCGGGCTGGAATCGGGCTCGGGTACTTGGATGCCGTTTCGCTGCGCGAGGTAACGGACGGCCTCGGGAAAGGTGAGTTTCTGCTGGAGTTCGACGAATTTCAGGACGTCCCCGCCCAGCCCGCAGCCGAAACACTTGAAAATCCCGCGATCCGGGTTGACGTTGAACGAGGGCGTCCGCTCCTCGTGGAACGGGCAGAGCCCCTTGAACGTCCCCCCGGTCTTGCGCAGCGACACGACCTCCCCGACGACCTGGACGATGTCCGTCTGGGCCTTCAGATCGTCGAGAAAATGCTGGGGAAACAGCGCCATCTGCCTGTCAGTCCCGGAGTTCCACGATCGTCGCCGCGTCGCCGCCCTCGTCGTCGGCCGCCGGCAGGACGGCCGAGACCACCGGATGGTCGCGCAGAAACGCCTTGAGACCCTCGCGCAGCCGGCCCGTGCCCCGGCCGTGGACGATCCGTAGCCGCCGCTCGTCGGCCAGCAGGGCATCGTCGATGAATTTCTCCACCCGGCCGACGGCTTCGTCCACCGTGGCCCCGACCACGACCAGCTCCCGGGTCGTCTGGACCAGCGATTCCGGCCTGGCCGCGGGGTGCCCGGATGCGCCGGGTGCCCGGCCACCCCGGTTCCGGCCGGACCGGCGTCCGCCGCCGGCTTCCGGCTGGCCCGCCTGCGGGGACGACCCGGCGCCCGGGGGGGCCTCGCGCAGCTCGTCCAGCCGGACGCGGATCCGCTTGCCGCGGACGTCCACCTCGACCCGCTGGCCGGAGACGCCGGCGACGGCTCCGGCCGCGCCCAGGGCCGGCACGAATACCCGCTGGCCCATGGCCGGCGGCCCGGCGAGCGGCCGTGCGTCCCCGGTCATCCCGGAGCCGGCCTGCTCGCCCAGGGCGCCGAGGGCGGCGCGCGCCCCGGCGCGCAGCTGGCCGATGTCGCCCGTCGCGACGCCGGGCGCTCCGCCGGCCCGGGCGCGCTCGGCGCGGGTCGCGAGCACCCCCGCCTTCTCCTTCAGCTGCCCGACGATGCGATCCACCTCGGCGCGTGCCTCGCGGAGCTTCTCGTTGAGCTTGTCGTCGGAACGACGCCGGATGATCGCCTCGCGTTCGGTGAGCCGCGCCTCGCGATCGAGCAGCGCGCGGCGCTCGGCCGCCAGCGCCCGGCGGTCCGTCTCGAGCGCGTCGCGCGATTGCTGGAGCGATGCCAGTTCCTGGTCCACGCGCGCGAGATGCGCCGCGAGTTGCGACTCCCGGCCCGTCCGCCGGTTGCGCGCGTCGGCAATCACCGCCGCCGGCATGCCGAGTCGCTGCGCGATCTCGATCGCCAGGCTGCGGCCGGGCGCGCCGTAGACGAGCCGGTAGGTCGGCGCGAACGTCTCGGCGTTGAAGCCGAACGCCCCCGTCGCCACGCCGTCGGTCGTCGCGGCGTACGACTTCAGGGCGTCATCGTGCGTCGTGGCGACGATGGTGGCGCCGCGCCGGCGGAAGTGATCGATCACCGCGGTGCCGAGCGCGCCGCCCTCGACCGGGTCCGTGCCGCTGCCGACCTCGTCGAGGAGGACGAGCGCCGGCGCCTCGAGCGCCCGCTCCATCGCGACCAGGTTCGCGATGCGGGCGGAGAACGTGCTCAGGCTCGCCTGAATCGACTGCTCGTCGCCGATGTCCGCGAACACCGACCGGAACACCGTGCACTGGCTGCCGGGTTCGGCTGGAATCAGCAGCCCGGCCTGCGCCATCAGCGAGAGCAGGCCGATGGCCTTGAGCGCCACGGTCTTCCCGCCCGTGTTCGGCCCCGAGATCACCAGCGCGCGGGTCGGCGGCATCACCAGCAGGTCCGACGGCACGGGGGCCTTCGGCCCCGCGTCCGGGTCTCCGTCGAGCAGGTCGCGGACGGCCGGAATCAGCAGCGGATGCCGTGCGCCGCGAAACTCGACCCGGCCGTCGGTGGCCAGTTCCGGCGCCACGCCGTCCACGCGCCGCGCGAACCGCGCCTTGGCCTGCAGCTCGTCGAGGTCGGCGGCGACGTCGAGCGTCGCCTCGAGGTCGTCGGCGCGCAGCCGGAACGCGTTGGTCAGCGCCAGCAGGATGCGCCGGATCTCCTCGCGCTCGCGCTCGGCCAGCGCCACGACGTCGTTGTTCAGGCCGACCGTGGACAGCGGCTCGAGGTAGAGGCTCGCGCCGCTCGTCGAGCTGCCGTGGACGATGCCCGGAATCGCGTCGCGATGCTCGGCCCGGACGACCACGACGTAGCGGCCGTTGCGGTCCGTGACGATCTGGTCCTGCAGGTACTTCGCCGAGTCGCGCCCGCGCGCCAGACCCTCGAGCGTGGAACGCAGCTTCGCCCGCTGGCGGCGCAGCGACTCCCGGATGTCGCGAAGGGCCGGGCTGGCATGGTCGGAGACCTCGCCCGACGGCTCGATGGCCCTGCGGACCGCGGCCGTCTCGTCGGCGAACGACACCGCGCGCCGCGCGATCGCGCCGAGGCGCGGCACCGGGAGGTCGGTTCCGCGGATGCGGTCCGCGACCCGTTCCACCGAGTCCACGAATCGCGCCAGCCCGAACAGCTGCGCCGGGTCGAGCGGCTGGTCCTCGATGTCGAGCACGCCGAGCGCGTCGGCGAGCGAGTCCGGGGCATCCAGGTCCATCGATCCGGACCGCGTGAACTCGACCGCCTCGACCGTGGCGTCCAGCCGGGCCCGCACCTCGGCCGGATCGCCCGACGGCTCGAGCGTGACGGCGCGGACGCGGCCGAGCGGGGTGGACACCTCGCGCGACAGCGCCTCGCGGACGCGATCGAATTCCAGCGTGCGGAGTACTGAGGACTGCATGGGGGGCGTCCCCGGAGGGTCGGGGAACCATCAATTATCGCACGTTCGGCCCGGCTTCGGGGCGCCCGGCGGCGGGCATCCGGCAGCCCGGCGGCGGGCCCGATCGGGGTGTAATGACCCGGCCCGCCCGGAGACTCATGGGACTGGAGATGGACGACCGCGAAGCCACCCTGCGGCGCTGGCTGGCCGACCACCGGGGCATCCTGGTGCGGCTCAGCCGGGCCTACGCCCAGGGCCCGGACGACGAGGAGGACCTCCTCCAGGAGATCGTCCTGGCGCTCTGGCGGTCCCTGCCGTCGTTTCGGGGCGAGGCGCGCGAATCGACCTGGATCTTCCAGGTGGCGCTGCAGGTCGCCCTGTCGCGGCGGCGCGCCCGCGCCCGCCGGCCCCTGTCCACGCCGCTCGAGTCGGCGCCCGAGCCGGCCGCCGACGGCCAGGCCGAGGCCTTCGACCGTCTCCGCTGGTCCACCGTGCTCCAGGCGCTCCGCCGCCTGGCGCCCGTGGACCGGGCCGTCCTGCTGCTCGCCCTCGAGGGCGCCACGCAGCAGGAGATCGGCGACGTGCTCGGGGTGACGGCCAACGCCGCCGGCGTGAAGCTGCACCGCGCGCGGCGCCGCCTGACGAACCTGCTGGAGGCACGCCCATGACGTTCGACGACATCCAGGCGGCCTGGAAGGAGACCCCGATGACCGCTTCGCTCCCCGCCGACGACGCGCTGGTGCGCGCGGCGCTGGCCACCGACCGCACCCTGGCCCGGCGGGTCGCGGTGCGCGACCTCGTCGAGCTCGTGACGGCGGCCGGGCTCACGGCCCTGTGGATCTGGATGGCCGTGCTCACGCCGGTGAAGTGGCCGTGGGTGGCCGCCGCCGTCGTCACCGCCGGCGTCGGCCTGGTCTTCGTGCGCGAACGCCGCCGGCGCCGGACGACGATGGTCGCGGACGCCGCGGACGCCGCGGACGCCGCGGGCGCCAGGGCCGTGCGCGTGAGCCTCGCCGGCGCGATGGCCGAGGTGGACCACCAGATCGCGCTGCTGCGCTCGGTGGTCTGGTGGTACCTGCTGCCGCTGGCCCTCGTCGCGCTGCTCGTCGTGCTGGGCGCGCTGCTGGGGGCGCGCGCGGAGGTGCCGCCCGACGTCTGGGCGCGCACCCGGTGGGGCTTCGTCGGCGCGTTCGTCGCCGTGGGGCCGTTCATCGCCGGCATCTTCGGTCTCGTGTGGTGGCTGAACGTGCGCGCCGTGCGCACGCAGCTCGAGCCGCACCGCCGCGCGCTGGCGGATCTGCTGGCGCAGGTGCGTGAAGGAGGCGAGTGATGCGGATCTGGTGGATGATGACCCTGGGTGCGCTGGCTATCGCCGGCGGCCGAGAGCCCGCTGCGCGGCCGGCCGGCGGCCAAGAGCCCGCTGCGCGGCCGGCCGGCGGCCAGGAGCCCGCCGCGCCGTCGCCGCTCGAGGACCGGCTCTCGGCCCTGCGCGACGCGAACCATCTGCCGGCCATTGCCGCGGTGACGTTCCGGTCGAGCGGTCCGGTCGCGCGGGCCGCGGTCGGCGTCCGCCGCGCCGGGGACGACACGGCGGTCACGCTCGACGATCTCTGGCACATCGGGTCGGTGACCAAGTCGTTCACGTCCGCGCTCGTGGCGCGGCTCGTCGAGCGCGGCGATCTGGCGTGGACGACGACGCTCGGCGAGCTGGCCGGTGCGTCGCGGGCGGGCGCCTACGCGCCGGTCACGGTCGCGCAGCTCCTCGCGCATCGCGCGGGCCTGCCCGCCAACGTGCCGCAGGTGACCGCCGTCGCCATCGTGCGCTCGGGCGAACCCGTATCCGCCCAGCGGCAGCGCATCGTCGATCTCGCATTCCAGGCGCCGCCGAACGGTGCGCCCGGCGAGGTGTATCTCTACTCGAACGTCGGCTACATCGTGATGGGCGCGCTGCTCGAGACGCGGACGGGGCAGTCGTGGGAGTCGCTGGTGCGGGCGGAGGTGCTCGAGCCGCTCGGGCTCTCGTCCGCGGGATTCGGGCCGCCCGGCGAGGCGGGGGTGCTCACGCAGCCGCGCGGGCACCGTGCCGGGGCGGGCGGCGTCCTGACGCCGGTCGAGCCGGGCCCCGGCGCCGACAACCCCGCGTATCTGGGCCCGGCGGGGACGCTGCACATGACCATCGACGACCTCGCGCGGTGGGGGCAGCGGCACCTGGCCGGCGAGCGTGGCGAGGACACGCCCTGGCTTCGGGCGGCGACGCTGCGGCGGCTGCACGAACTGCCGCCGGGCGGCGACTACGCGCTCGGCTGGGTCGTGCGACGCGCGGGTGGGCGCCGCATCGTCTGGCACAACGGATCGAACACGATGTGGTACGCGGTCGTCGCCTTCGATCCGGACGCGGACACGGGCGTGGCGATCGCCACCAACGGCAGCATCGGCGCGCAGGCCGCGATCGACGCGGCGCTGCCGGCCCTGCTCGACGCGCGGTGAGCCGGGCCCGTCAGGGCAGGTGCGTGATGGCGTTGGCCGCGGCGGCGGCGCCGAAGCCGTTGTCGATGTTGACGACGGTCACGCCGGTCGCGCAGGAGTTGAGCATCGCGAGCAGCGCCGTCATCCCGCCGAAGCTCGAGCCGTAGCCGACGCTCGTCGGCACGGCGATGACGGGCACGCGCACCAGCCCGCCGACGACGCTCGGGAGCGCGCCTTCCATGCCGGCGACGGCAATCACGACGCGCGCCTGCTGGAGGCGCTCCTGCTGGGAGAGCAGGCGATGGATGCCGGCGACGCCGACGTCGTACAGGCGGTCCACCGTGTTGCCCATCACCTCGGCGGACACGGCCGCCTCCTCGGCGACCGGTATGTCAGAAGTGCCCGCCGAGGCCACCAGCACCGTGCCGTTTCCACGCGGTCCGTCCACGCGGCGCTCGATGATTCGGGCCGCGTGGTGGAACCGGGCGTCGGGCACGACTTTCGCAACGGCCTCCCAGGCGGATGGGTCCGTCCGCGTGACCAGCAGGCTGTGGTTTCGGGCTACGATCGCCTCGGCGATTCGGGCGATCTGGTCCGGCGTCTTTCCCTGGCCCAGCACGACTTCCGGGAATCCCTGACGGTCCGCGCGGTCGTGGTCGACCCGCGCGAAGCCGAGGTCCTCGGCGGCCACGCCGACGCCCAGCGCGCGGGCGCGGGCCTCGGCCGCCGCCGGGTCGAGCGTGCCCGCGTGGAGCGCCTCGAAGACCGCGCGCAACGTGGTGAGGGACGAGGTATCTGCTTGATTCGCCAAGGGTTTTCGTTTGACTCCGCCGGCGCTGCCTTCCTAGAATGTGGGGTCGCGTCCGGGCGCAGGCTACCTATTCTATGACGCCACTCGAGACCGCCGTCCTTCTCGCGTACTTCTTCGTCCTGAGCATTCTCGGGATGTACGGCGCGCATCGCTACTACCTGCTCCACCAGTACGCGAAGTACAAGGACCGGGTCCCCGGCCCGCCGCCGCCCGTGGACGCGTGGCCGGTCGTGACGGTCCAGCTGCCGATCTTCAACGAGATGTACGTCGTGGACCGGCTGCTCGACGCGGTGGCCGCGATCGACTATCCGCGCGATCGGCTCGAAATCCAGGTGCTCGACGACTCGACCGACGAGACGTGCGACATCGCGAAGCTGGCCGTCCGGCGGCTGGCCCAGCGCGGTTTCGACATCGCCTACCTGCACCGCACCGATCGCACCGGCTTCAAGGCGGGCGCGCTCGAGAACGGGATGCACCAGGCGAAGGGCGAGTTCATCGCGATCTTCGACGCCGACTTCGTGCCGCCCGCCGATTTCCTGCGCCGCACGGTGCCGTATTTCTCGACCGACGACCGGCTGGCGGTGGTCCAGGCGCGGTGGGGTCACCTCAACCGCGACTACTCGCTGCTGACGCAGATCCAGGCCGTGCTGCTCGACGGCCATTTCGTCCTCGAGCACGGCGCGCGCAACCGGTCCGGCTGCTTCTTCAACTTCAACGGCACGGCCGGCGTCTGGCGCCGCGAGGCGATTGCCGACGCGGGCGGCTGGCAGCACGACACGCTCACCGAGGACCTCGACCTGAGCTACCGCGCGCAGCTGCGCGGCTGGCGCTTCCTGTTCGTGCCGAACCTCGTGACGCCGGCGGAAGTGCCGGTCGAGATGAACGCGTTCAAGTCGCAGCAGCACCGCTGGGCGAAGGGCTCGATCCAGACGTGCCGCAAGCTGCTGCCGCTCATCCTCGTCTCGGACCTGCCGCGCCGGGTGAAGGTGGAGGCGTTCTTCCACCTCACGGCGAACTTCAACTACCTGCTGATGGTCGTCCTCTCGCTGCTGATGTTCCCGGCGATGTACGTCCGCTACAGCATGGGCTGGACCGAGATGCTGCTCATCGACGTGCCGTTCTTCGCGAGCGCGACGATGTCGGTGCTGAACTTCTACGCGATGAGCCAGCGCGAGGCGTACCCCGACGACTGGAAGTCCCGGCTGAAGTACCTCCCGGCGGTGCTGGCGGTCGGCATCGGCCTGGCGATCAACAACACGCGCGCGGTCGTCGAGGCGCTGCGCGGCGACCCCGGCGAGTTCAAGCGGACGGCGAAGTACGGCATCGAGCGGACCGGCGACGGCTGGCAGGGCAAGCGCTACGCGCAGTCGATGCTCGCGCAGCCGCTCATCGAGCTGGGCCTCGGCCTGTACTTCACGCTGACCGTCGTCTACGCGCTGGCCAACGAGATCTACGGCACGCTGCCGTTCCTGATGCTGTTCCAGTTCGGCTTCCTCTACACGGGCCTGCTCTCCATCTTCCAGCAGGCCGGCGGCGACGACCTGATGGAGAAGTCGCCGCAGACGGCCGGCGGCAAGTAACCGCCCGGCGCGTCGCCTGGTACCCTCCCGATGAGTGACGGAAAGCCCAAGGCCGGCCTCGAGGACGTCGTCGCCGGCGAGTCCGCGATCTGCTACCTCGACGGCCAGCGCGGCGTGCTGGCCTACCAGGGCTGCGACATCCACGACCTGGCCGACGCCGAACGCGGCGTGAGCTTCGAGGAGGTCTGCCACCTGCTCTGGCACGGCCGCCTGCCGACCCGCGCGGAACTGGGCGATCTGCGGACGCAGCTCGCCGCCGCCCGCGTGCTGCAGGAGCCGATCCTCCGCGCGATGAAGTCGCTGCCCGCGGTGGACGGCATGGACGCGCTGCGCACGCTGACGTCGATCCTCGGTCACTACGACCCGGAGGCGGCCGACGGCTCGCCGCAGGCGCGGTACCGCAAGGCCGTGCGCCTCACCGGGCAGATCGGATCGCTCGTCGCGACGTGGGGCCGGATGGCCGCCGGCGGCGGGCCGATCGCGCCGGACCCGGCGCTCGGGCACGCGGCGAACTTCCTCTACATGCTCACCGGGCAGCGCCCGTCGGCGATGGCGGCGCGGGCCTTCGACGTGTCACTGATTCTGCACGCCGACCACGAGCTGAACGCCTCGACGTTCGCCGCGCGCGTGGCCGCGGCCACGCTCACCGACATCCACTCGACCATCGTCGCCGCGATCGGCACGCTCAAGGGACCGCTCCACGGCGGCGCCAACGCGGCGGTCATGCGAATGCTCATCGACATCGGCCGCGACGCCGGACCCGAGCGCGCCGAGGAGTACGTGCGCGCGAAGCTCGCGCGCAAGGAGAAGATCTCGGGCTTCGGCCACCGCGTCTACCGCACCGAGGACCCGCGCGCCACCCACCTGCGCCGGTTCTCGAAGTCGCTCGGCGAGAAAGCCGGCGAGCCGCAGTGGTACCAGATGTCCCAGCGCATCGAGGCGCTGGTGACCGGCGAGAAGAAGCTGTACCCGAACGTGGACTTCTACTCGGCGTCGATGTTCTACTCGCTCGGGATCCCGATCGATCTCTACACGCCGATCTTCGCGGTCAGCCGCATCTCCGGCTGGACGGCGCACGTCCTCGAGCAGTACGCCAACAACCGCCTCATCCGCCCGCGCACGGACTACATCGGGCCGCCGTATCCGCAGGCGGTGCTGCCGATCGAGCAGCGATAGCATCGGCGCCAGGCGCCAGGCGCCAGGCGCCAGGCGCTCGACGCTGGACGCTCGACGCTCGACGAGCGGCGGGCGCGGTCGGGCACTGGGCATTCGGCACTGGGCACTGGACGCCTGCCGAGGCGGCGACGGCCGGGGTGGATGAAGGCGATCTCTCGCTCGCGCGGATCTTCACGCCCTACCTCGTGCGGTGGGGCGCGATCTTCCTCGTGTCGGCGCTCGCGGCGTGGGCGGCGCTCGGCGTGATGGGGCGCCGCGCGTTTGCCCGGCGCCGGTCCGCTCTCCTCGCCCGCCGGTACCGCGTCGCTCCTCGTGATGACCCTGGCGTGGGTCGTGGTCAGCGACTGGTGGATGCCGCTCGCCGGGCCGGTGCTCCTCTGCGGTCTGCCCTGGTGGGGGTGGCGGGCCCTCGTCCGGCGTCGCCTTTCGGCGGCTCCGATCCTGGCGTGGCTGGTCGCCGCGATGCCGGCGTTCGTGCTGACGCGGTAGGCGGGGGAGAAACGGGTAAAATAGACTGTTCCGACGACCTCGAATGGACCACGCCAGAATCCGTAACTTCTCGATCATCGCGCACATCGACCACGGCAAGTCGACCCTGGCGGATCGCCTCCTGGAGGCGACCGGGGCGCTGCAGGCCCGGGAGATGGAGGCGCAGGTGCTCGACTCGATGGACCTCGAGCGCGAGCGCGGGATCACGATCAAGGCCCACGCCGTGCGCCTCGCGTACCGGGCAGCCGACGGGCAGGACTACGTCCTGAACCTGATCGACACGCCCGGCCACGTGGACTTCCAGTACGAGGTCACCCGGTCGCTCGCCGCGTGCGAGGGCGCGCTGCTGCTCGTGGACGCCTCGCAGGGCGTCGAGGCGCAGACGCTGGCCAACGCCTACCTGGCGGTCGAGAACAACCTCGAGATCATCCCCGTCATCAACAAGATCGACCTGCCGGGCGCGCAGGTGGACGAGGTGAAGCGGCAGATCGAGGACATCATCGGCCTCGACGCGAGCGGCGCGATCCTGGCCAGCGCCAAGGAGGGCAAGGGCGTCCCCGAAATCCTCGAGGCCATCGTCCACCGCCTCCCGCCGCCCACGGGGGACCCCGAGGCGCCGCTCAAGGCGCTGATCTTCGACTCCTGGTACGACTCGTACCGCGGCGTCATCATCCTCACGCGTGTGATCGACGGCGTGCTGCGGCCCGGCCTCAAGGTGCGGCTGATGGCGACCGGGCAGGACTACCAGGTCGAGCAGATCGGCGCGTTCACGCCGAAGCCGGTGCCGGTCGAGGCGCTCGGCGTCGGCGAGGCCGGCTTCGTCGTGCTGAACATCAAGAACGTCGTCGACGCGAAGATCGGCGACACGATCACCGAGGTGGGCCGCCCGACCGCGACGCCGTTCCCCGGCTTCAAGGAACTCAAGCCGATGGTGTTCGCCGGGCTCTACCCGGTGGAGGCGTCGGAGTACGCCGAGCTGCGCGAGGCGCTCGAGAAGCTGCGGCTGAACGACGCGTCGTTCTTCTTCGAGCCGGAGACGTCGGCGGCGCTCGGGTTCGGGTTCCGGTGCGGTTTCCTCGGGCTGCTCCACATGGAGATCGTCCAGGAGCGGCTCGAGCGCGAGTTCAACATGGACCTCGTGACGACCGCGCCGGGCGTCCTCTATCGCGTGACGACGACCGACGGGGAGGTCAGCGAGATCGACAGTCCGGCGAAGCTGCCCGACGCGGGTCGGATCGAGAAGATCGAGGAGCCGGTCATCACGGCGACGATCATGACGCCGTCCGACCACGTCGGCGCGATCCTGGAGCTCTGCCAGGAAAAGCGCGGCATCCAGAAGAACCTCGAGTACATCTCGAAGGACCGCGTGCTCATCACCTACGAGCTGCCGTTCAACGAGGTGGTGCTCGACTTCTACGATCGGCTGAAGACGATCTCGCGCGGCTACGCGTCGCTCGACTACCACGTGACGGGGTACTGGGAGTCGCCGCTCGAGAAGCTGGACATCCTGGTCAACGGCGAGCCGGTGGACGCGCTGTCGATCATCGTGCACAAGGACAACGCCTATCCGCGCGGCCGGGCGCTGGCGGCGAAGATGCGCGAGCTCATCCCGCGCCAGATGTTCGAGATCGCCATCCAGGCCGCGATCGGCAACCGCGTCGTCGCGCGCGAGAGCGTGCGCGCGCTGCGCAAGAACGTGCTGGCCAAGTGCTACGGCGGCGACATCAGCCGCAAGCGCAAGCTGCTCGAGAAGCAGAAGGAAGGCAAGAAGCGCATGAAGCGCGTCGGGCGCGTGGAGATCCCGCAGGAGGCGTTCCTCGCGGTCCTCAAGGTGGGCCAGGGGGAATAGGGCGTGAAGGGCGGCTTGCGAAACTTCGAAGTTCGAACCGGGAACGTCGAACGGGGGAACGAGGCTGCGCCGGGCCGACTGAAGATTTGGCTGGTGGCGAAGGCGGGTTCCGCGATGCGAAGGTCGAGCGTCGACGTTCACGATTGGCCAAGATGACTCAGAAGAGATCGGTTCTCCGCGAATACACCGAGTCGCTCGTCATCGCCGTCGTCCTGGCGCTGTTCGTGCGGACGTTCGTCTTCCAGGCGTTCAAGATCCCGACCGGGTCGATGGAGAACAACCTGCTCGTCGGCGACCACCTGATCGTCAACAAGATGATCTTCGCGCCGACGGCCAGCGCGCTCGAACGCGCGATCCTGCCCGGCAGGCCGATCCGGCGCGGCGACGTGATCGTGTTCAAGTACCCCAAGGATCCGGAGCGCGACTTCATCAAGCGCGTCATCGGCCTGCCCGGCGATCGGCTCGAGCTCCGGCGGAAGCAGATTTACATCGACGACCAGCCGCTGGACGAGCCGTACGTCCATTTCCTGCAGCCGCTGTCGCCCGAGGGGTCCGTGCCGGTGGGCGACCGGAGGCTTGAGGACTATGGGCCGGTCACCGTGCCGCCCGGGCAGTACTTCATGATGGGCGACAACCGCGACAACTCCGAGGACAGCCGCTATTGGGGCTTCCTGCCGCGGAGCTACGTCAAGGGCCAGGCCCTGTTCATCTATTTCTCGTTCAACGAGGACGAGCCCCTGACGCACCTCTTCAGCGGCATCCGCTGGGGCCGCCTCCTGCACCGGGTGCGCTAGCAGGGCGAAGAAAAAAAGACACCGGGAGTCTTTTTTACGTTCTTTACAACAGCAGCGTCGCCAGGCCCAGGAACAGGCCCATGCTGGCCACGTCGGTCGCCGTCGTGAGGAAGATGCTCGACGCGGTCGCCGGGTCCGCCCCCAGGCGCCGGAGGCCCAGCGGGATGAGCGCGCCCGCGATGCCGCTGATCACGCACGACGCGGACATCGCCGCCCAGACGATCCCCGCCAGCAGCACCGGATTCGCGTCCGCCTGGCCGCGCGCGTAGACGAACATCCCGATCCCCGCGACCAGGCCCACCATCGCGCCGTTCAGCAGGCCCAGCCACGCCTCCTTGCTGACCAGCCGCGTCTCCTTCCCCGCCTTCAGCTCGCCGAGCGTCATCCCGCGCAGCGTCACCGCCAGCGCCTGGCAGCCCGTGTTCCCCGACTGGCCGGCCAGCACCGGCAGGAACACCGCCAGCACCACGATGCGGTCGATCGTGTCCTGGAAGACGCCGACCACCGCGGCCGCGACGAACGCGGTGAGCAGGTTCAGCTGCAGCCAGGGATGCCGCATCCGCAGGCTGCGCGGCCACGACGTCGCCAGCCGCTCCTCCTTCTCGACGCCGACCATCGCGCCGGCCTGCGCGCTGATCTCGAACGCCTGCTGCTGGAACAGGTTCTGCCCGCGCACCATCCCCACCAGCCGGCCCGCCTCGTCGCAGACGGGATACACGGGATAGTGCCGTGTCACCACGTCCCGCATCGCCTCGAGCAGCGGGACGTCGGGCCGCAGGCTGAACGGGTTGGCGACCATGATCTCGGTCAGCGCCTGGTCGCCGCCGGCGAAGAGCAGCTCGCGGAACGTGATGACGCCCACCAGCCGGCCGTCCGCCTCGGTGACGAAGCCGTAGGTGATGAACGCCTTCTTCACCATCTCGCGCAGCGCCGCGGTGGCCTGCGCGACCGTCGTCGACGGCCGGAACGTCGCGAGCGGCAGCTCCATCAGCCGGCCGACCGACCCCTCGGGGTAGTCGTGCTGCAGGATCCAGCGCTCGCCGCGCCCCGAGGGCGCCGCCCGCGCGATGGCGTTCCGCCGCTCCGGCGGCAGCTGCCACAGGATGTCGATCGCGGCGGCCGGCGTGAGCAGCAGCAGCGCGAGCGCCGCGACGTCGTCGGGCTGGCCCTCGAGCGCGTGCGCGGCGTCGAGCGCGGGCAGGTCGATGAGGCGGGCCAGCAGCTTCGTGGCCCGCGGATCGCTGACGAGGAGCTTGACCGTGTCGGTGGCGGCCATGGCGGACTCCCGGGCCCTGGGCCTAGCGGCCGAAGCGGTCGAGCGCCTCGCGCGCGGGCCGCGCGATCGTGGCGTCGGTGCTGCCGGCGAGGACGTCGAGCGCGCGCCTCGCGTCGTCGGTGCCGAGCATCCGCAGGATCTCGGCGGCGGCTGGCGCGGCCCGCTCGACCGTGGCCGGATCGCCGGGCTTCGGCGCCTGCGCGTTCGGCCGCCCGAAGCGGGTGTGGGCCTTCTTCATCAGGTCGAGCAGCGGCTGGGCGCCGTCGTCGCCCGGACGGAACAGCCGCGCATTCGCCTCCGTCATCCGGTCGCCCGCGGCCGCGAGCCGCCCATTGAGCGACTCGACCAGCGCCGCGTCCTTCAGGCTGCCGATGTTGATCTCGACGTTGAACAGCGCGCCGGTGATCGCCGTCATCAGCGCCTGCAGGCCGACCGCGACGTCGCTCACCGCCGACGGGTTGCCGGACTCGGCGACGGCCGCCGCCGCCTCGCGCGCGGCGGCGCACGCCTCGACGGTCTCGATCGGCACCTCCGTGGCGACGCGCATCGCGTCCTGGATCGCCTTCGACCGCGCGGCCTTCTCCTCGTCGGTGCCCTTTGGCTTGCGGAACGCGGCGACCACGAGGTCGTAGGCCGCCGCGTCGCGGTCGATCAGGTCCGACAGCGTCGCGCGCAGCTCGATCAGCCGCGCGCGCGCCGCGTCGAGTGCCTCGCGTTCCCCGGGCGTGCCCGACTTCGTCTTCGGCAGCCCGGCGACCATCGCCAGCAGCGACGCGCCGATCGCGCCCATCAGGGCGGCCGCCGACCCGCCGCCGGGCGTCGGATCCGGCGAGCTGAACGCGTCGAGCAGATCCGGGAGGGACGTCGTGGACAGGGTGTTCATGCAAGGGCTCCGCTGACGATGAGGCCGCGCTTGAAGACCGCGGCGATGACGGGCGCGTTCACCCGGATCAGGCTGATCGCGGGGCCGTGCACGAGCACGGCGTCGAACGGCTTGCCCGGTTCCAGGCTGCCGGCGCGGTCGTGACGGTCGAGCGCATACGCCGCGTTGATGGTCGAGGCCACCAGCGCCTCCTCGAACGTGAGGCCCATCGCGAAGCACGCGAGCGTCATCGCGAACGGCATCGACGGCGAGAAGCCGCCGCCGGGATTCACGTCCGTCGCGAGCGCGACCGGCACGCCGGCCGCAATCAGGTCGCGCGCCGGCGCGAACTGGCCGAGCTTGAGGTGGAACGCCGCGCACGGCAGCAAGGTCGCCACCACGCCGCCGGACGAGAGCGCGTGGATGCCGTCCGCATCGACGTGCACCAGGTGATCGGCCGATCGCGCGCCGACCGCGGCCGCCACCTGCGACCCGCCGCTTGCCGCCAGCTCGTCGGCATGGATCCGCGGCTTCAGGCCGGCGCGCGCGCCGGCCTCGAGGATCGCCTGCGACTCCTCCGGGGTGAAGAAGCCGCGGTCGCAGAACACGTCGCACCACTCGGCCAGCGGCGCCGCCCGCGGGATCATCTCCTCGATGACGAGCCGCACGAACGCCGCCTGGTTCCCGCGATACTCCGGCGGCACCTCGTGGGCGCCGATGAACGTCGGCACGAGGTCGATCGGCTGGGCGTCGTTCAGGCCGCGGATGACCCGCAGCATCCGCAGCTCCGATTCGGTCGTGAGCCCGTAGCCGCTCTTCGCCTCGGCCGTCGTGGTGCCCGCGGCGAGCATCTCCCCCAGGCGGATGGCCGTCTCCGCCGCGAGCTGCCCTTCGTCGGCCTCGCGCGTTGCCCGCACGGTGGAGAGGATGCCGCCCCCCTCGGCGGCAATCTCCGCGTAGCCGACGCCCGACAAACGGCGCCGCAGCTCCTCGCGCCGGTCGCCGGCGAAGACGACGTGCGTGTGCGGATCGACGAAGCCCGGCACGAGCGAGTGCCCGGTGCCGTCCAGCACCTGGACATCGCCGCCGCCCGCGGCCGCGATCGCCGCGCGGACGTCGGCCGTCGTGCCCGCCGCGAGGATGACGCCGTCGGCGTCCCACGCGACCGCGCCATCGGCGATCGGCGCGACGTCACGCTGCCGCGCGCCGGCACGCGGCGCGTCGCCCGCGACCGTGAACAGCTGGTCCAGATGTTCGAGAATCCGCATGGTCCGCCCGAGGACTAGACCACAGCGGCGGATGAATCGCAATCACGCGCCGCCGTCATCGCCGCGCCCGCACCGCCGTCATCGCCGCGCCGCTTGCCGTCGTCAGCCGCCGCGCCTGCCGCCGGCATCGCCGCGACGCTTGCCGCCGTCATCGCCGCGCCCGCCGCCGACGCCGCCCTCCGTGTCCCTGCCCGCGTCCCCCATCCCCAGCCGCTCGCGGACCGCCGCCTCGCCGAGGCCCCGGATCTCGACCGTCTTGTTCCGTCCGGTCTCGCCGCGCACCAGCGTCACGTCGCGGCGGGGAAGCCCCAGCGCCTCCGCCACCAGGCGCACCACCGCGTCGTTGGCGGCGCGGTCCACCGGTGGCGCGGTGACGCGGACGACGAGTCGTCCCTCCCGCAGCCCGTCGATGGCGTTGCGCGAGGCGCGCGGGACGACGCGCAGGTCCAGGCGGACGACGGGGGGGACGGGGCGGGGGGCTGGGCTCACGGCGCCGCGGCTGGCGGCGTGCGCCGGCCGAAGATGGCAGTGCCGACGCGGACGAGCGTCGCGCCTTCCTCGATGGCGACCTCGAAGTCGTGGCTCATGCCCATCGACAGGTCGGCGAGGTGATCCGCCGGGAGGCCATTGGCGACGAGCCGGTCGCGCAGCTCGCGCAGGCGGCGGAACCACGGGCGCGAGTCCTCGGGGTCGTCGGGGAAGGGCGGCAGGATCATCAGGCCGCGCAGGTCGAGCGCGGGCTGGTCGAGCACCGCGCGCGCGACGGCCGGCACGTCGGCCTCGGGCGCGCCGGACTTGGTCGCCTCGCCGGCGAGGTCCGCCTGGACGAACACCTGGATCCGGCGCCCGGCGGCGGCCGCCGCCGCGCCGAGCCTGCCGGCCAGCGCCACGCTGTCCACCGTCTCGACGCACGAGAACGCCTCGGCGGCCTTCTTCGCCTTGTTCGACTGGAGGTGCCCGATCAGGTGCCAGCGGAGGTCGTCGTGGCCGTCGGCGGCCAGCGTGCGCGCCTTGTCGGCGCCTTCCTGCACCTTGTTCTCGCCGAACACGCGCTGCCCGGCCTCCACGGCCTCGCGGACCCGGTCGGCGGGAAACGTCTTGGAGACGGCGACGAGCGTGACGGAGGCGGGATCGCGTCGGGCCCGTCGCGCCGCCGCGTCGAGGCGGCGGCGGACGGACTCGAGATTCTCGGCGACGGCCGAGCGCGACGACATCGTTACTTGATCTGCGCCAGGATCGCCTTGGCCGTGGCTGCGTTCTCGCCCTCGGGCGCGAGCTTCAGGTAGGTCTCGAAGGGCGTCTTGGCTTCCTGCATCTTGCCCTGGCTGACCAGCGCCATGCCGAGCCAGTAGTGCGCGTCGGCCAGGTTCGGGTCGAGCTTGATCGCCTTCTCGAACTGGACCTGGGCCTCGGCCTGCTTCGACTGGTTCCAGAGGATGATGCCCTGGTTGTAGACGGTCTCGGCGCTGCCGCCGCCGCCCGTCGCGTCGCCCGAGAGCGCGTTGGCCTTCTCGCTCATCTTGCCCGCCTCGTCGAACTTGCGCTGCTGGTTGTAGATCGTGGCCAGCGCGGCGTAGGGCTGGGGTTTCGGCGTGTTCAGGACGGTGTCGTTGATCTCGATGGCCTTGAGGTAGGCGGTCTCGGCCGCGGCCAGGTCGCCCTTCTGGAACTGGATCGCGCCGATCTGCTCGTAGCAGGCCGCGCAGTTCTCGACCTCGGTGTTGATCGTCGTGATCTTGGCCAGCGCGCCGTCGAGGTCACCGGCCTTGATGAGCGTGCCGGCCTCGTCGAACAGCGCGGCCAGCTCTTCCTGCCGCTTGTTCGCCTTGGCCACCTCGGCGGCGGTCATGTCGGTGGCCACCTTCGCGCTGGCGCCGCCGGGGCGGAGCACGACGTCGTCCATCCGGACCATCTCGCCGATCTTGACCATCACGCCGGGGCGCCGCGCCGACAGGTCGCCCTTGGTGACGGTCATCGTCCAGGACGTGCCCGGGGCGTTGGAGGGCATGCCGGCCTTCACCCACTCGCCGTTCTTGCCCGTCGTCACCTTGATCTGGCGGGTGTAGTCGCCCACGAAATCGAACACGATTTCGGCGCCTTCAACCCCGTTGCCGGCCTCGTCGACCACCTTGCCGCGCAGCGAGCCGACCTGCGCCAGGGCCGGGGTCGCCGTGGCGAGCACGAAGACCGCCACTCCCGCCAGGACTACGCCGAGGTTCATCAGCTTGCGAGCCATTGCATCCTCCTCACGCACGTACCTCGAATCTTACACCTCCGACGGGCGGCGTGGGGCCGGGACGCCCGGGAGGGCGCGGTGGCGCCCGAGGAGGGGAGGGTGCGGCGGCGCCCGAGGACGAGATGGCTTCGCCAGGCCGGTGGGCCCGGGCCGCGGCTCGACGCGAGGGGGGTCAGAGCCGGCCCTGGTTGGCGCGGGCGATGAAGGTCTCGAACGTCACGACGTGCACCTGCGCGGCGGCCGGCAGGAACAGGCCGAATTCCGGCGAGGTGAAGAACCCTCGCAGCTTCCAGCCCTCGCCGCCGAGCACGAGGTAGGCCTTCGAAAAGGCGCCGCGGCCGAGCGAATCGGCCAGGCACATGACCTCGTACGGGACCTTCTGCTCGACCGTGCCGCTCGTCTGCTGCCACTTGACCGAGAGCAGCATGCGCTCGTCACCCTTCTCGACGACCGCGTCCACGATGTGCCGGCCGTAGCCGAGCCTCGGGCCGACATGGACCTGGACCTGGCTCGTGTAGCCCCCGAGCCTCAGGGCCGGGAGGACCATCTGCTCGAGCACGGCCCCCGTGCTGGTGTCACGTCGCGACATCGGAAAGGTTGCGGAAGGCGAGCACTTCCTGCGCCGGCGCGCGGTCGCCGTTGCAGCTGATGCGCCTCGGCGCCGGGTGCGTCTGCACCTCGTAGCCGAGGTCGCGGTACAGGTCGAGGATCTTGGGCGTGGCCTGATTGGAGAGAATCACCGGGCCCGGGTGCTGCGCCAGCCAGCCCGCCGTCCGCACCTGGTCGTCCCACGAGAAGTGCGTGCCGGAATAGTGCGTGAACTCCACGTCGTACGGCGGATCGGCGTAGACGAAGTCGTCGGGCTCGAGCGGCACCGCCTCGAACGGCCCGCAGGTGAACTGCCACTTCGACAGCGGCTCGACGTAGTCGGTCAGGTCGCGCTCGTACTTGATCGTCCGATGCCGGCCGAACGGCACGTTGAACCCGCCCTTGCGGTTGAATCGGCAGAGCCCGTTGTAGCCGGTGCGATTGAGGTAGTAGAACAGGCCGGCGGCCTCCATCGACTCGCTGCGGCCCGTCCGGATCAGCGCGTTGAACTGGTTGCGGACGGCGTAGTACTCGCGCTTCGTGTGCCGCCGATCGGGCGGCTCGAGGCCTTGCTGGAGCGACCGGTAGAAATTGATCAGGTGCGGGTTGACGTCGTTGAGGAGGGCCCGCTCCGGCGCCAGGCCGAGCGCCACGGCGAGGCCGCCGCAGAACGGCTCCACGAGGCGGCGATGCGCGTGCCGCCGCCAGTGAGGTTTCAGCAGATCGAGCTGCCAGCGCTTGCCGCCGGCCCACTTGAGCGGCGGCGGGGGCAGGCTCGCATCAGGCTCTGGCGCGACCGCGGGTTCCGGCCGGGCGTCTCGCAGTTCCGGGAGCATGAGGCGCGACGAAGTGTAGCACGCGGCTTCAGGGGCGACGGATCTGGACGGTGCAGTCACGCGGCCATTCTGGCGTCCGGTCGTGACACGTGAGGTCACGCCCCGCCCAGGAACTCGCGCACGCGTTCGAGGTCGTCGGTGATCGGCGCCGGCGGCAGCGAGGCCAGGAACCGGCGGCCGTAGCCCATCCGCGTGAGCCGCGGGTCGAGGATCGCGAGCACGCCCCGGTCCGAGCGCGTGCGGATCAGCCGGCCCAGGCCCTGGAGCAGCGTGAGCGTCGCGAGCGGCACCTGGAACTCGTTGAACGCGTGGCCGCCGCGCGCCTGGATCGCCTGGATGCGCGCCGCCACGATCGGGTCGCCCGGCGAGGCGAACGGCAGCCGGTCGATGATCACGCAGCTCAGCGCCTCGCCCGCCACGTCCACGCCCTGCCAGAAGCTCGCCGTCGCCAGCAGGACCGCGTTCGGCGTCGCGCGGAAGTCGCGCAGGAGCGCCGACCGCGGCGCCTGCCCCTGCACGAGCAGCGGCCACGTCAGGCGCGGCGCGATGATCTCCCGCACCTCGTGCATCGCCGCGTACGACGTGAACAGCACGAACGCGCGGCCCTCGGTCCGTTCGAGCAGCTCGGCCGTGATCGCGGCGACCGCCGGGTTGTACTCGCGCGACCGCGGGTCCGGCATCTCGGACGGCAGGAACAGCACCGCCTGCGTCGTGAAGTCGAACTCCGACGGCAGCCGCAGCGTGTGCGCGTGCGGGGTCCCGAGGCGCCCCAGCACGTAGTCGAACGACCGCTCGACGGTCAGCGTCGCCGAGGTGAGGACGGCCGACGACCGGTCGCCCAGGATCGCGTCGCGGATGAGTGCGGAGACCTCGATCGGCGCCGCGCGCAGCGACGCGCCTCGCCCGCGCGCCTCGATGAAGTAGACGTACGACGAGTCGTCGGCCGCCACCAGCCGCACCACGTCGCCGATGAGCCCGGCCGCCCGCTCGGCCAGCGTCGTCAGGTCCTCGATCGGTTCGGGCAGCGCCTGCACGACCTGCACGAGGTGCGTGAGCGCGTCGGCCAGCTCGCGGCCGGGGTCCTGCAGGTGCTGCGCGATCTCCGGCGTGACCGTCACCCGCTCCCCGCGCGTGCCCTGCCGCAGCTGCAGGCGCGCCTGGTCGAACAGGTGGCGCGACGCCGACTGCACGTCGGTCGCCGCGCGCGAGAGCGACACGGCCAGCGCGCCGCGCTCGGCCGGCACGGTGCCCGCCGCGCGCGCCGCGTCGCGCACGAACTCGTCCACCCGCCACGTGCTGACCGCGATCCCGAAGTACTGGGTGACGACGTCCTCGAGCTGGTGCGCTTCGTCCACGACGAGCGCGTCGCATTCGGGGATCACCTCGCCGAAGGTGCCCTGGCGGACCGCCGCATCCGCGCAGAGCAGGTGGTGGTTCACGATCACCACGTCGGCCTCGGCCGCGCGGTCGCGCATGCGCGTGATGTAGCACTCGAACGCCTGCGGGCAGTCGCGGCCCAGGCACTGCTCGCTCGACGCGGTCAGCTCGTTCCAGAGCGGGAAGTCGTCGGGCAGGTCCTCGATCTCGGCGCGGTCGCCGGTCTCGGTGCCTTCGGCCCACTCGGTGATCTGATCCAGCCAGGTCCGATCGGTCGCCGGCAGCGACGCGCGCGCCTCGTTCAGGTGCTGGTACCGGTGCAGGCAGAGGAAGTTGGTCCGGCCCTTCATGTAGGCGGCCTTCACGGGCCGGCCGAGGGCCGCGGCGAGCGCGGGGATGTCCTTGTAGAAGATCTGGTCCTGCAGCGTGCGCGTGCCGGTCGAGATCAGCACCTTGCGGCCGGCGAGGGCCGCCGGCACGAGGTAGGCCAGCGTCTTGCCGGTGCCGGTGCCGGCCTCGGCGACCAGCGTGCCGCCGCCGTCGAGCACGTCGGCCACCGCGAGCGCGAGGCGGCGCTGGCCCTCGCGCGGCTCGAACGCGTCCAGCGCGCGCGCCAGCGGGCCGTCGTCGGCGAACGCGGCCTCGACCTGGTCGGCGAGCGAGGGGCGTCCGGCCACGGGCGTGGGATCAGGCGCGGGCCAGCGAGGGGTAGAGCGGGAACCGGCGGCAGAGCGCCTCGACGTCCTCGCGCACCCGCGCGGCGACCGACGCTTCGTCCGGCGCGGCCAGCGCGCGCGCGATGAGCGCGGCGATCGCGTCCATCTCGGGTTCCTTCATGCCGCGCGTCGTCACGGCCGGCGTGCCGATCCGGATGCCGCTCGCCGTCATGGGCGGGTGCTGGTCGAACGGGATCGCGTTCTTGTTCACCGTGATGCCCGCGCGGCCGAGCGCCGCCTCGGCCACCTTGCCCGTCAGGCCCTGCGAGAAGACGTCCACCAGCATCAGGTGGTTGTCCGTGCCGCCGCTGACCAGCCGGAAGCCCGCCTGTGCCAGCCCCGCCGCCAGCCGCGCGGCGTTCTTCACGATCTGCGCCTGGTACGTCCTGAACTCCGGCTGCAGCGCTTCCCGGAAGCAGACCGCCTTGGCCGCGATGATGTGCATCAGCGGCCCGCCCTGCACGCCGGGGAACAGCGCGCGGTCGATGTCCTTCGCGTACTGCGCGCGGCACAGGATGAGGCCGCCGCGCGGCCCGCGCAGCGTCTTGTGCGTGGTCGTCGTCACGAAGTCCGAGTGCGGGACCGGGCTCGGGTGCTCACCCGCGGCGACCAGCCCGGCGACGTGCGCCATGTCGGTCATCACGAGCGCGCCCGTCTCGTCGGCCACGCGCCGGATCCGCGCGAAGTCGAAGTGCCTGGGGTACGCGCTGGCGCCGACGACGATCATCTTCGGCGTGTCGCGGGTTCGTCGCCTTGAGCTCGTAGTCGAGCCGCTCGTCTTCCTTGGTGACCCCCGCATGGATCACAAGCGAGCCACTCGCCTGGCGTTCAGCGGGTGGCCGTGGGTCAGGTGGCCGCCGTGCGCCAGGTTCATGCCGAGGATCGTGTCGCCCGGCTTGAGCATCGCGAGGTAGACGGCCATGTTGGCCTGCGCGCCCGAGTGCGGCTGCACGTTGGCGTGATCGGCGCCGAAGATCTCCTTCGCGCGGTCGATGGCCAGCCGTTCCGCCACGTCCACGAACTCGCACCCGCCGTAGTAGCGCTTGCCCGGGTAGCCCTCGGCGTACTTGTTCGTCATCACCGACCCCATGGCTTCGAGGACGGCGAGGCTGACGAAGTTCTCGGAGGCGATCAGTTCCAGGCCGAGTTCCTGACGCTGGACTTCGTTCTGGATGGCCTGGGCAATTTCGGGGTCGGTCTGGGCAAGTGACATGGGTGCGGATTCCTGGGAGCGGGGAAGGGGTTCAGGGCGCGGCGGGTCGCGTCCCGGGGCAGGCGGGCGACGTCACTCGCATGCGGCGTCGTCCAGCCCGGAAATCTTGTCCACGCGGCGCTGGTGGCGCCCGCCGGCGAAGGCCGTGTCGAGAAACGTAGTCACGATGCGGCGCGCGACGTCGGGCGCGGTGAGGCGTTCGCCGAGCGAGAGCACGTTCGCGTCGTTGTGCTCGCGGCTCAGGCGCGCGGATTCCTCGTCCATGATCGACGCGGCGCGGATGCCGTGGATCTTGTTGGCCGCGATGGCCATGCCGATGCCGGAGCCGCAGAAGAGGATGCCGCGGTCGAAGCGGCCGGCCGCGACTTCGCGCGCGACCGTCGCCGCGTAGTCGGGGTAGTCCACCGAGTCGGTCGAGTCCGTGCCGAAATCGGTGTAGGAGACGCCCCGTTCGTCGAGCAGCTGCTTGATGTCCGCCTTGAGGGCGACGCCGGCATGATCGGCGCCCAGCGCGATGCGCATCGGCGGATTGTACTATACGGTCCGTGCCGCCCACCGCCGTCGTCACCCGCCGGGGCGCCGAACGCCTGCGCGCCGGCCACCCGTGGATCTACCAGTCGGACGTCGCCGCGGTCGAGGCCGAGGCGGGCGACGTCGTGGCCGTGCGCGGGGAGCGCGGGCGGCCGCTCGCCTGGGCGCTGTTCTCCGACCGATCGCAGATCACCCTGCGCGCGCTGGCCGGCGTGCCGCCGCCCGCGGGCGACGCGGCCTTCGACGACCGCGCGTGGCTCGCCGCGCGGATCCGCGCCGCCGGCGAGTACCGGCGGTCGCTCGCGATCGACGCCAACGCGTATCGCGTCGTCCACGGCGAGGCCGACGGCCTGCCCGCGCTCGTCGTCGATCGGTACGACGATGTGCTGGTGGTGCAGGCGCTCTGTCAGGGCATGGATCGGCGGCTGCCGGTCATCGTCGAGGCGCTGGTCGAGGTGTTCGCGCCGCGCGGCATCCTCGCGCGCAACGACCCGCGCGTGCGCGGGCTCGAGGGGCTGGACCAGGTGGTGGAGGTCGTCCACGGCGAGGTGCCGGACGTGATCGAGGTGCGCGAGGCCGGCGTGCGGCTGATGGCGAGCCCGAGGCACGGCCAGAAGACCGGGCTGTTCCTGGACCAGCGCGAGAACCACGTGGCCGCCGCCGCGTACGCGCGCGGCCGGGCGCTCGACGCGTTCACCTACAACGGCGGGTTCGCGCTGCACCTGGCGGAGCGGTGCCCGCACGTGCTGGCGCTGGACTCGTCGGCGGCCGCGGTCGAGACGACCCGCGCCAACGCGGCGCTCAACGGCGCGGCGAACGTCGAGGTGCGCGAGGCGAACGTCTTCGACGAGCTGCGCGAGCTCGAGACCGCGCACGCGCGGTTCGACACGATCGTGCTGGACCCGCCGGCGTTCGCGAAGAACAAGGCGTCGGTCGCGCGCGCCGCGGCGGGCTACAAGGAGATCAACCTGCGCGCGCTGAAGCTGCTCGCGCCGGGCGGGCACCTGGTCACGTGCAGCTGCTCGTACCACGTGGACGAGGCGATGCTGATGGAGATCGTCACGGCCGCCGCCGCCGATGCGCGGGTCAGCGTCTGGCTGGTGGAGAAGCGGATGCAGGCGCGCGACCATCCGGTGCTGGTGGGGGTGCCGGAAACGCACTATCTGAAGTGCCTGATTCTGCGGACGCTCGCGTGAGGTGGCATTTTCTGCCATCCGGCGCTCGTTTCGGCCACCCGTCCGGCCGGGAGCCCGTCAAACGGTCCGGGGGAGCGGCCGTCCGGCCGGTGGTCCCGCTCTTGCAGCGGCTTCCTCGTATTTGAGCCTGTCTTCCGACCTGGAGGTCTGAATGCTTCGTCGATCCGGTCTCGTCCTCGTGTTCCTGGTGTCCGCGGCCCTGCTGGTCGCGCGTCCCGCCGCCGCCCAGACGGCCGTCGGCGTCCGCGCCGGCGTCAGCGGTGACCCCGATCAGTTCGTCTTCGGCGGCCACGTCGAGACGTCGCCGCTCATGGAGCACCTCACGTTCCGGCCGAACGTCGAGATCGGCGTCGGCGACAACGTCACCCTCTTCAGCATCAACCTCGAGTTCGCCTACAAGTTCCCGATCCAGAACCAGCCGTGGACGCTCTACGTCGGTGCCGGCCCGGCGGTGAACTTCTACTCGGCCCGC
>JAWKHR010000072.1:0-24317 GCA_041394725.1 Vicinamibacterales bacterium
GACTGGATGATGCCGTTCGCCCGAACCATCGACACGGCCAGGAAATACGTCGTGTCGAGTACGCTCGACAGCGTTGACTGGAACGCGGAGCTCGTGCGCGGCGATCTCGGGGAGGGTGTGCAGGAACTCAAACGGCAGCCGGGCCGGGGAATCCTGCTGGGCGGCGTGACGCTCCCATTCGCCCTCGCGGAGCTGGGTCTGATCGACGAGTACGAGTTCGTCGTCCATCCCCGTATCGCCGGCCATGGGCCGACGCTGTTCGCCGGGCTGTCGAAGCACGTGGACCTGAAGCCGGTGGATCGCCTCGAGTTCGGATCGGGGGCCGTGGCGATGCGGTACGAGCCGCGACGATAGCCGCCGGGCGGGCCGGCCCGGCGCTGGCCGGGCGGATTCTCGACTTCGCGGTGCGGCGCGAGGATCGGGCCACCGTCGAGATCGTTGCCAACCTCGGGCCGTCGGAGTACAACTTCCAGCACGCCACACGAGGAGGTCCCGTGAAACACGTCCGCATCTGGTCGGTCGTCGTCGCCGTGCTGCTCGTCGGGTTCTCCGTGCGGCCGGTTCAGGCGGTCAGCCCGTGGGCCGTGATGGTCTACGGCGGGTCGCTCGAGACGCCCGTGCTGCTTCGCCCGGGGAGCCCCGCGGAGTTTCCGGCGTTCGGTCTTCTCTGGTGGCAGGCGGGGTCCTACATGCGCCCCGACCGCACGGTGCGCAGCGAACCGGCGCTGTCACGCCAGCTGAGCGGGCGGCCGTACCTCAAACTCGCGATCTTCTGGGGGCAGTACGGCGCCGACGAGCTCGCGCCGGAGAACGCCAGCCAGCACGGGCGCTTCTATTTCGGGACGACGTCGGAACCGGCCGTGGTCGTCGTGACCGTGCCGGACATGCAGAAGCACGCGAATCCCATCCCTCGAGCCCTCGAGGGGTTCGCGGCCGTCTGGGACCTCGGGCCTGAGGAGATCGGCACGCTCCGGGATGTCGGATTCCCCGGTCTCGGGACCGGGCCCGACGCCGGTGCGATTCGCGGGGCCGGAGGCGGTCGGTAGCGCCTGCCCGCGGCTGGACGGCATGCCACGGCGCAAGCTGGATTTCGACGTCGTCCGGGAGCTGGCGCTGGCGCTGCCGGACGTCGAGGAGAGCACGATCCACGGCGCGCCGTCGCTGAAGGTTCGAGGCAGACTGCTCACGTGCCCGGCGATCCACCGGTCCGCCGAGCCGGACACGCTGGCGGTGCGGCTGGGCATCGACCAGCGCGCCGAGCTGATTGCCGGGGACCCCTCGGTCTACTACGTGACCGACCACTACGTGAGCTACCCGACGGTGCTCGTGCGGCTGTCGCGGATCGACCGCGCCGCGTTGCAGGACCTGCTGGGCATGTCGTGGCGGTTCGTCTCGGCCGGCGGGCGCAAGCGGGCCGGTGCGGGGACACGTGGACGGATCCGGTAGAACGCAGGCGATCGCGCGGGAGTCCCGGGACCTTGCGACTGGCGCCGTGAGCCGGCACAGGGTGATCCTCGCGTTCATGCTGGCGCCGCTCGCGACCCCGTTGACCATCTGGGCGGTGTTCACGGTCCTGTCCGTGATCGGCGCGGGCTGGTTTGCGGACAAACGCTATTCGCTGGTCCTGGACAATGTTGTCGTGTATGCCCTCGTCGGCACGCCAATCGCGTATGTCGTGACGCTCGCCGGCGGCGTACCGGGCTACCGGCTGCTGTTCCGCAGGGGGCGCCTGAGCCTGTCGCACTTCGTCGTCCTCGGCGCGGTGCTCGGCGCCCTGCCGTTCGTCGTCTTCGACATCGCCATGACGGTCTGGGGACTCTCGCTCGGCGGCCGCTGGCTCGAACCGCCGTTGTCGCCGTGGATCATGTTCCTTGGCACGATCTGCGGGTCGGCGTCATCGGCGGCGTTCCGGGCACTTGGTGTCAGAATGCCCGGGCGAGGCGATGTGACCGCCACGACACCCACGGAGCGCGCATGAGTCTCAGTCGTCTCGTCCCGATGCAGCCGGTCCGGAGCCTGCCGGCCAGCGTCGCGTTCTACGAGAAGCTCGGCTTCGTCGTCGAGAACCGCAACGACGAGTGGGGCTGGGCGATGCTGCGGTGCGGCGCGTGCCAGCTCATGCTCGACCAGTCCATCAACGGCCATGCGGACCTGCCCCGCCGCGCGGTGCTGTACTTCTATCCGGACGATCTCGTGGCCTTCCATCGCCGTGCCAGGAGCAACGGCCTGACGGTGCCCGATCTCGACACCACGTTCTACGGGATGACCGAGTTCCGCCTGGAGGACCCGGACGGCAATCGTCTGTGGATCGGTCAGGCCAGGGAGCCGCAGGCGTGACGCCTGACGATGACGGCGGTGGGACGCAGCTGCGCGACGACGCGGCCGTGAGGAGAACGGCCGGCCGCGCCACGCGGCGACTCGTGCTGCTCCTGGCGATCCTGGGAACGATCGGCTGCGATCGCGTCACCAAGCACCTCGCATCGACGACGCTCGCGGAAGGACCGGATCGCTCGTATCTCGGCGACACCATCCGCCTGGAATATGTCCGGAACCCGGGCGGGTTCCTGAGTCTCGGTGCGACGCTGCCGCCCGCCGTGCGCGCGGCCGTGTTCACGGTCGCCACCGGGACGATGCTCGTGCTCGTCACCGTGGCCGCCCTGCGGCGCGGGCTGAGCGGATGGCCGGCGCTCGGCCTGGCGCTGTTCGTCTCGGGCGGCCTGTCGAACTGGGCCGATCGCGTCACACACGGCTCGGTCGTGGACTTCCTGAACGTCGGCATCGGATCGCTTCGGACGGGCGTCTTCAACGTGGCCGACGTGGCGATCATGGTCGGCGCCGGCCTGTTCGCCGTCACGCAGTTGCGGGGTGGTTCCACGGCGGCAACGCCGCCACCGGCCGGTGACGGCGTGGGGCACCCCTGCTGATGGCCGCCTGTCTCAGGGAGACGACCGCGCCCGTGAACGAGAGCACCGCCGCCCTGGCTGATGTCTCTCGCGCGGTCGTCGAGTGGGCCGGGTAGGGCGGCGGGCGGAGGAAGACAGCATGCGGATCGCCGTATCAGGCAGCCACCGAACCGGTAAGTCAACGCTCGTGGCCGCGATGGCGGCGGCCATGCCCGCGTACGCGGTCGTGGAGGAGCCATATCACCTGATGGAAGAGGACGGATACCTGTTCTCACACCCGCCGTCCGTCGAGGACTTCGAAGCCCAGCTCGAACGGTCGATTCGCGAGGTGCGGGAGGCGGGCCCCGACACGCTGTTCGACCGGTGTCCCGTGGATCTGCTGGCGTACCTGGCCGTGCACGACGATGCCTCGAGCGCTGACGTCGAGCGGTGGCTGCCCGCCGTGCGCGCCGCGGTCGGGACTCTCGACGCGGTCGTGCTGGTACCCGTCGAGGCGTGCGACCGCATCGCCCGGCCATCGGGGGATGATGACGGGGACTGGCGGGAGAAGGTGGATGAGACGTTGCGGGAGCGGCTTGTCGAGGATTCGTGCGACCTGGCACTGAAGGTGATCGAGGTCGAGGGAGACGTGGCGCGGCGCCTCCGGACCGTGCTGCGGACGCTCGACCTGCCCGCCGGCGCGGAGGTGGCACATGAGTGAGAACCTGATCCGTCAGTTGATCCCGCATCAGGGCTGCGTGATCACGCAGACGCCGGACGGCGTCGAGATTGCCGGGTCGGCGATGAAATGGGTCATGTCGGCCGGCGTGATCCCGTTCGTCTGCCGCGCGCCGTTCGTGTTCCGCGTGGTCGGCCGGACGGACTCGACCAACCTGCGGATGCACTGGCATCGCGGCGAGCTGATCTTCAACTGGGAATGCTCCGTCCGTGAGCTCCGCGTCCACGACCCGGCCACGGCCGAGCAGCACGGCCTCGAGGGCAAGGGGTTCATCTCCACCAGCGACTGGCACGAGATCGTCTGGGAGATCCGCCTCGACCGCATGCGCGTGGTCGTCGATGGCGAGGTGCGGTTCGAGTCTCCGGGTGACTACTCGGGCATCGAGTCGGCCCCGTCGGTCGGGCCGTGCTTCGGCAGCACGGTCTCGCTGCGCGAGGTCACGGTGGCTGCGCTGGATTGAGGCCGCGACGACGCCAGAACGGAGGAATCGCATGAATGGCTGGGGCATGGCAGGCGTCGTCGCGGTATGTCTGACACTCGTGTCGGCGGGCCCGGGAGGGCAGCAGGGCGTCCGGGTGCCGCCCTGGTCCAGGCGGCGGACCGCCAGGCGGCCCCGGCGTTTGCGCTGGCCGATGCGTCGGCAGAGACGTCGGTCGTGCTGGATGACGGCAGCGTGGAGAAGGCGTTGCCCGCCGAACGCTGACGAGAAGAGGACACATGGTGAACTCCGGGATTTACCTGGAAGGCGCCGCCAGCTTGTTGGCAGGCGTCCTGGCAGTTGCGGTTAGCGGCTGCACCGTGTCCGAAGTGGGAAGTCGTCGAGGTGCCCAAACCGTCGCCCGCCACGGTTCGAGTCGTCTCGGTGACACCCGAGCCCACGGCAGTCCCATCACGTCTACGTCCACACGAATCGTCGTCGAGGCTCGAATACACCATTGAGGAGTTCGTCGCCCGGCGATTCCAGGTTGGAGCGGTGGCGGCACAGACGCAGCCTGACGCCGGCTGGAGTCTCCGGCCGCTGACGGAATTGCGTCGGCCTTGTTGCGCGAGCCAGCGGGAACCGTCCGCGTGGCTTTCGACCAGTGTCGTTCCAGGAGCAGCCGACCTCAAATGGCCGTTGGAGATCACGTTCTCAGTCGACCAGTTGATCGGCACCATGGGCGCGAGTGTCACGGCAGCCAAGACCGAGCCGGTCCGGTATCCTCACTGCGACGGCAGGAGTAGTAGAAAGGCGTCGGGAGTTCTTCGTCAGGCATGCGGCCGCCGAGGCCTTCCGGCAAGACAGCCTGGGGCACTCGTCCGTCTGGCAGTCATGCGGATGAACCGCTCTGGTCGCGCCGCCCGGATCGGGCTGGCCTGTGCAGTCGCCCTGACCCTTGGTTCCGGCCTCATCGCGGCCTCGGCGCAGCCAGGTCCCGCTGTCCGGCTGACGGTTCCGTGAGCGGGCTGCCGGACGGCTGCAGATGAAGGCCCGCCGAGCCGGCGTTGATTCCCGCGGCCGGCGCTGGCAGTGCCGGGACGCTCCGGTCGAATGCCCGGTCCACGGCGCCGTTTCCGGAGAACCCGTGGGTGGGCACCAGCCAGCGGCTGCTCATCGAGTTGCTGGGCCCGCCGCCCATCCCGGACGGCCCTCCGCCGGGGGAGAAGGAGCTCCGGGTATTGGAAGCCCGGTGGCTCGCGCACGTGCGCGGCGGATACCGGGCCGTCTACGACGACTCGACCGCCGGCGGCGCGGTCGACGTGCGGGCCCTCGCGTTCGATGACGAGGGCATCCCGGCGACGGGCTGGCCCGGGCGCGCCGAACGGCGCGTCGGCAACATCGCGGTGATCATCCGATCCACGGCCGGCGCCGAGACCGCCTGCTACCGGGCCATCGACGCGCACATCCGCGCGCTCCGGTGAACGGCCGGTTCCCCCGCGCCGTGGTCGGCGTCCTGGCCGCGGGCTTGCGGCCCGGGAACACCCGGGCAATCATTGGCGGCTGAGCGGGCGTCGGGGCGCCGGGCCCCGACCGCGTCCGCGAGCCCGAGGTGCAATCGATGCGCGTGCAGTACCTGGAAATCGTCACCACGGACGTCGACGGCGTGTGTGCCGTGTATGCCGCGGCGCATGGCGTGACGTTCGGAAGTCCCGATCCTTCGCTGGGCAACGCCCGGACCGCGCCGATGCCGGACGGGAGTCTGATCGGCGTCCGCGCGCCGCTGCGCGCGTCGGAACAGCCGGTCGTGCGTTCCTACTGGCGCGTGGACGACATCGCCGCCTCGGTCGCCGCCGTGGAAGCCGCGGGTGGCACGATCGCGCTTCCGCCGATGCCGATCCCCGGCCACGGCACGTGTGCCATCTACCTCCAGGGCGGGGTGGAACACGGCCTCTGGCAGGTCGCGTCCGCGACGGAGGGAGGACGCACGTGAAGGACCTGGCGGCGACGATCGGGAGGATCTTCCGCGTCGGCGGCTGGGCGCCGCTCTTCGTGTTCGGCGTCCACGTCGTGTTGAGCCGCGTCTTCAACGCCTACGAAGCATGGCCGCACACCGACGTGCCCATGCATTTCGCCGGCGGCATCGCCATCGCGTTCTTCGTCTCCCGGTGCTTCCAGGCCCTGCCCCGCGAGGTGGTCCGCAGCAGCCGGCTGATGGTGCTCGAGCTGATTCTGGTCGCCAGCCTGACGACGACGGCGGCGGTCGTCTGGGAGTTCGCCGAGTTCGCGTGCGACCAGGTCTTCGGGAGCAACATCCAGCGCAGCCTCGGGAACACGATGCAGGACATGGCACTGGGCATGGCCGGCGCCGTGGTCGTCATGATCGTCCGCGCCCGGGTGCTCGACGCCCGCCCCGCGGAGCTCCGCGCGGTCGCGATGGAATGGCTGCGCGGTCGCGCCGCGTGAGCGGGACATGCCTGACATGACCGCACCTGCCTCGTCCCGCGTCACCCTGCACATGGCCGCGAGCCTCGACGGCTTCATCGCCCGGCCGGACGGCCGCGTGGACTGGATGGAGACCTCGGACGAGTTCCCCGACGGCGAGACCATGGCACCGGGCGCCGTCGAAGCGTTCCTCCGGACGATCGACTGCTACGTCATGGGGTCGCGTACCTACGAGACCGCGCTGGGGTTCGAATCGAAAGGCTACGGCTGGGCGTACGGCGACACGCCCACGTTCGTGCTGACGAGCCGTGACCTGCCGCGTACCCGGGACACCGTCGCGTTCCACTCCGGCGACCTGGCCGCGTTCGTCGCCGGGCTGCGGTCGAAGTACCGATCGATCTGGATCGTCGGCGGCGGCGAGGTGTGCTCCGAGTGCCTGCGCCTCGGCCTGGCCGACGAGGTGCGCTGGTCGATCCTGCCGATCCTCATCGGCGACGGGATCCCGTTCGTCCGGACGCTCGGTGACGACGTCGCGCTGCACCTGGCGGAGGTCAAGGCGTATCGCAACGGCATGGTCGAATTGCGCTACGAGGTGAAGGGCGGGACCCGGCGTGGATGATCCGTTCGGCGGGCGGTCGCCGACCAGCCACGAACGCCAGACGGGGTTGCCCTGGGATGCGTCGTATCACGACGGCCCGGCGCCATGGGACATCGGCTCGCCGCAGCCCCCGGTGGTGCGGGTGGCCTCGACCGGCGCGTTCGTCGGACCGGTGCTCGACGCCGGCTGCGGGACCGGCGAGAACACGCTGCACCTCGCGTCCCTGGGCCTGTCCGTGCTCGGCGTGGACGTGGCCGAGACCGCGCTGGCCCTCGCACGGCAGAAGGCCGAGGCGCGCGGCCTCGACGTCGAGTTCCTCGCGGCCGATGCGCTCCAGTTGGCGACCCTCGGACGGACGTTCGCGACGGTGCTGGACTGCGGGCTCTTCCACACCTTCGAGGGCGACGAGCAGCGCCGCTACGCCGCGAGCCTCGCGTCGGTGACGCGGCCCGGCGGCACGCTCTTCGTGCTGTGCTTCAGCGATGCGGGACCCGGGACCGGCCCGCACCCGGTCAGCGAGCCGGCGCTCCGGTCGGCGTTCGCCGCCGCCGCCGGCTGGGACATCGTCGCCCTGGAGCGGGACCGGGTGCAGACCCGGTTGCACGACGACGGCAGCCCGCCTGGTTCGTCACGGTGAGGCGACGATGAACGCGACCCGCGACTTCGACCTCCGGGCGCTCGGCCAGGCGCTGGACGCCAGGCGGGAAGCGCTCGGCCTGAGCTGGGCCGACGTCGGCGCGGCGCTCGGCATCAGCCCGGGCACGCTGCGCGGGTTGGGAACGCGACCGAAGGCCGAAGGTGACGGCGTGCTGCGTGTGATCGCGTGGCTGGGGCGGAGCCCCGAGAGTTTCGGGCCGGGGCGGACGCCAGCGGAGGGGCAGCCGCTGTCACCCGCCTCCGCGCGCACGCTGCGTTTCGACGCGCGGGCGCTGTACTCCGCGCTCGACGCCGAGCGGATCGCGCGTGGGCTGACGTGGCGGGAGGCCGCGGGCGCCGCCGGGGTGCGCGGCGCCGGCGCGCTGACGCGCCTGCGGGCCGGAGGGCGGGTCATGTTTCCCGAGGTGATGCGGGTGCTCGCCTGGCTCGACGCGCCCGCGGCCCGGTTCGTGCGGGTGGCGGACCGGTGATGCGCGACGTCCGATGCCGCCAGGCCGTGACCTGGTGACAGGGAGCCCCGACATGCACGCGGATACGAAGAAGTACAACAGGGCCCAGGCGCCGGCGGACCGCGCCATCTGCCAGCGGCTGGCCGAGGAGATCGACCGCGCGCTGCCCGACGCGGAGAACAAGGTCTGGCACGCGCATCCCGTCTGGTTTCTCGACGGCAATCCGATCGTCGGCTACAGCCGGCTCAAGGACGGTGTGCGCCTGCTGTTCTGGAGCGGCCAGACGTTCAGGACCCGAGGCCTGAAGAAGGAGGGGACCTTCAAGGCCGCGGAGGCGCGATACGCGTCGATCGACGACATCGACACGAAGGCGCTGGCTGCCTGGCTGGCCGAGTCGCGTGACGTCCAGTGGGACTACAGGAACATCGTCCGGCGAAAGGGCCGGCTGGTCCGGTTGACGTAAACTGAGCAGGCCACGCCCGCCGGCGCGGGGGCCATCGCCTCCGCGGTGGAGGTGCATCGTGATCGCGAGTCCTCTCCGCGTCCGGCTGTTCGCGGCCGGCACCCTGCTGTGTTCAGCGGCCATTCCGCTCGGCGCGCAACGGCCCGCGGCGCGTTCCTCCGGGACGCCGCCGGCCGATCCGCCCTACGTGGTCGCCGCCACCCTGCCTCCCGCCGTCGATGGCCGATTCCTGAGCGGCTTCGAGTTCGATCCGGTCACGGAGGATCTCTACGCGCTGACCGATCGCGCCCTGTACCGGCTGAAGCTCACGGAGAAGCCCGACTTCGGCGCGCCGATCGTCGACAAGGTCATCTGGCGGATGACGCTCGATCGCCGGGACGGGCGCCTGTTCTACGCGACCGAGGACGAGATCGGATACCTCGACGTGCGAACGCCCGGTGCGCGCCCGGTGACGGTGCAGGCGGATGTGTCCGCCATCTCGCTCGCGTATGCGCAGGAGACGGGCGAGCTCTTCGCCTCGCTGTCGCGCGAGCCCAGGGTGCTCGTGTTCGACGGCCGGACCGGCGCGCGCCGGACGGACATCGCCCTGCCGGGCTGGTACGGCGCCGGCCTGACCGCGGCGCCGCGCCGGGTGTTTCTCCAGGTCGCCGGCGAGTCCGGCCTCTACTGGATCGACCCGGTGGCGCACGAGGTCCAGCCGTGGCCGATGCCGCGAGAGGTCGTCACGCCGGCCTTCCTCGACGCCGATCCCGGCAGCCGCTTTCTCGTCGTGGCGTACGACCACGAGTTCCTGGTCTTCGACGTCGCCTCCGCGCGGGTCATCGGCCGCGTCGTCACGCCGTCGCGGCCCACGATCGCGTTCGACCCCGAGACCGATCGCCTGATCGCGAGCTGGGATGACGACCCGCCGCCGGGGTTCATGGCGTCGTACAAGGTCACGTCGCGAGCGCTCGTGGACACCGGGCGCATCCGCAAGCCGTCGGTCGCCGACGTGGAGGTCCGGGGCATGCCGGGCGGCTTCATCCAGCGCGCGGGGCGAGGCTGGCTCGTCTGGCGCGCCGGTGCCGGCGCCAGCCGCTGACCCCGCGGCGCGCCGGGCGCGTCCCGGGCCGGCGCGACCCGGGGCTCCCGCGGGCGGCGTATAGTACCGCGACCGGCGGCGCGCCGCGCCCTGGACGATGGGGACCTCATGACGAAGAAGCAGGCCGGCCCGACGCACGCCGATTCGCCCTCCCGGCGCATCGACGCGCGGATCCAGGAGCTGGACGACTGGCGCGGCCGGACGCTCGCCCGCCTGCGGACACTCATCCAGCAGGCCGATCCCGGCATCGTCGAGGAGTGGAAGTGGAACGTGCCGGTGTGGTCGCACGACGGGATCGTGTGCACCGGCGAGACCTACAAGAAGGTGGTGAAGCTGACCTTCGCGAAGGGCGCCGCGCTGCGGGATCCGTCGGGCCTGTTCAACTCGAGCCTTCAGGGCCACACCCGGCGCGCGATCGACGTCGGCGAGGGCGAGGCGGTCGACGAACGGGCGTTCAAGGCGCTCATCCGCGAGGCCGTGGCGTTCAACACGTCGCGCGCGGGCGGGTGAGTGGCCCGCCGGGGTGAGGATTCATGGGCGGCAGGACATCCGGGAAGCGGCGGCCGCGGACCGCGGGCGCAGGCGGGCGGACGGTCGCGCGGAAGACGGCGCGGACGGCCGCGCGGAGGGCGCCCCGGGGGGCCGCGCGGAGCGTCTCGCGGACGCCGGCCCGGCCGGTGCTGCTCTCGGGTGGGAACCCGCAGATCGCGAAGGCCGACGGCGACGCGCCCGTGCAGGCCTACATCGCGGCCATGCCGGGCTGGACGCGCGACGTGGGACGCCGGCTCGATGCGATGATCGTGCGCGCCGTGCCCGGCGTGCGGAAGGCCGTCAAGTGGAACTCGCCGCTGTACGGGATCGAGGGCCGGGGCTGGTTCCTCGGCGTCCACGTCTACGCGCGCTACGTGAAGGTGGCCTTCTTCAACGGCGCGTCGCTGCGGCCGCTCCCGCCCGGACCCAGCCGGAACGCAGGCACGCGGTACCTCGACATCCGCGAGGGTGACGCGATCGACGAGGCGCGACTGACGAATTGGCTGCGGCAGGCGGCTGCGTTGCCGGGGTGGACACCGTAGAGCGCATCGTTCAGGATCGGGACTTCACCCACGAGCGTGCTGGAGGGCTGCCATGTCACGCGTCGGCGTCGTCGTTGCCTGTCTCGTCAGCTTCGGTCTGATCGTGTCGGCGCCGTTGCACGGTCGCATCGTCACGCCCGCGCAGGCGCTGGACGCACCGACGGAGGCCGACGGCTGGCAAACGGCCGCGCCTTCCGCCGCGGGGCTGGATGGCGCCGCGCTGCTCCGGATGACCGAGGCGATCCGGCGTGGCGACTGGGGACACGTCCATGCCGTCCTGATCGAACACGGCGGCAGGCTGGCGTACGAGGCGTACTTCCCCGGCCCCGACCAGAAGCGCGGGCAGGACATCGGGACGGTCGCGTTCACGGCCGAGACCCTGCATGACGTCCGATCCGTATCCAAGACGGTCACGTCGACGCTCGTGGGCATTGCCCTGGCGCGAGGCGAGATCGCCTCGGTCCGGCAGCGAATCGCCAGCCTGCTTCCCGATCGCGCACAGGCGCTCGCGGGCGACAAGGCCCGGATCACGCTGGAGCAGGTCCTCGCGATGTCCACCGGCCTGGACTGGGACGAGTCGGCGCCCTACTCGGATCCCACGAACGACGAGCGCCGGATGGGCGCGAGCGACGACCCCGTCGGGTTCGTGCTGGGACGTGCCCTCGTCCACGAACCGGGATCGACCTGGAACTACAGCGGCGGCGCGACGCAGGTGCTCGCCGCCATCCTGGAGCACGTCACGGGCCGGGACCTCGCCGGCTACGCGACCGAGAGGCTCTTCGCGCCGCTGGGAATCTCGGCGACGGAATGGCTCGGCGACCTCGCCGGGACGCCGTCCGCGGCGTCGGGCCTGCGCCTGCGCGCCCGCGACGTCGCGAAGATCGGCAGCCTGTTTCTGCACCAGGGGCGCTGGAACGGCAGGCAGGTCGTGCCGCCGGCGTGGGTGGCGACCGCGCTCGACGCGCACATCGAGAATCCCGATCCCGGGTCGCCCCCGTTCGTGCTCCGCGCGGCTTACGGCTATCAGTGGTGGATCAACACGTTCCAGACCGCGCTCGGCCCGCAGGACGTGATGGCCGCCGTCGGCAACGGCGGTCAGCGAATCTTCGTGGTGCCCGCGCTCGACCTGGTCGTGACGCTGCTCGGTGGCGACTACAACGACCCGAGGCGTTTCTGGACGCCGGAGCAGCTGTTGATTCAGCAGATCATCCCGACCGTGCAGGCGCACTCGGAGTGAGGGCGTGTCGACGTGCCGCCCAGGCGGCTAGCGTCCGGCGGCCGGGACGATCTGGATGACCGTGCGGTAGCGCTTCGGGGTGGTGCCGTCGACGAAGAGGTAGCCTTCCTGGCCGTTCCACGTGTAGTCCTTGACGACCACGCTGGGTGGATACGCCATGGCGCGGGAGTCGAAGTCGCCGAGGTCGAACCGCTGCATGTTCGGCTCTTCCGAGATCCGGTCGCCGCCGTTGCGCATGAGGTTCTTGTAGTACTGCACGACCTCGTCGTAGCCCAGGTTCGTCCCGAAGAGGAAGTACTTCTGGCCCTGGCCCGCGTCGAACGTCTGGAGGTAGTCGGCGCCGGGGTAGACCAGCGGCGCGGTCGGCACGTCGCCCGAGGCGGGCGTGGCCGCGGCCGCACCGGCCTGCGGCACCGCCGCCTGGCGGGCCGGCGTCGTTGACGCCCCGGCGGGCCGGACAGGATCGGTGGTCCTGGACGGGTCGCCCGGTCTCGTCGTCTCGCCCGGCCTCGTCGTGCCGGCCGTGGGCGGCGTCGGCGCGCCGGGGAATGGCTTCGGCACCGGCACCGGCGGGTTCTGCGTCGTGGCTGGTGGCGGATTCTGCGTGCTCGCGGGCGGCGGCGTCTGGGCGGACGCGACGCCAGGGGCGGCGATACCGGCGGCGGCCACGGCGGCGATCAGCAGGCGGAACATCGGCATCTCCTGGTCATTATAGGACCGTCTCCAGCGGTGTTTCGGCCGGACGGGCCCGAAACCTTCCACCCCCGGCCGGCGTCCCATTGATTGAAGGGCCGATCCGGCGATCGGCAATAATCAAAGGTGGCGACCCGCGCGGCGGGCCGATCCACGAGGACCAACGGACATGAGCGGCTTCAAGACGGCGGTGTTGCTGGGTGGGCTGAGCGGGTTGCTCCTGCTCATCGGCGGCTGGTGGGGTGGTCAGGGCGGGCTCATCCTGGCGTTCGGGTTCGCGCTGGTGATGAACGTCGGCAGCTACTGGTTCTCCGACAAGGTCGTGCTGCGGATGTACCGCGCGACCGAGGTCGGGCCGGAGCACCCGCTGTACCAGGTCACCGCGGAGCTGGCCCAGAAGGCGGGCCTGCCGATGCCGCGCGTCTACGTGATTCCCGACATGTCCCCCAACGCCTTCGCCACGGGCCGCAGTCCGAGCCACGCCGCGGTCGCCGCGACCGAGGGTGTCCTCCGGCTGCTGTCCAGGGACGAGCTCGAGGGCGTGATCGCGCACGAGCTGGCGCACGTCAAGCATCGCGACATCCTCATCAGCACGGTCGCCGCCACGATCGCGGCCGCGATCATGTTCCTCGCGAGCATGGCGCGGTGGGGCGCGATCTTCGGCGGTTTCGGCGGGGGCGACCGTGATCGGGGCGGCGCCAACCCGATTGCGCTGCTGGCGATGGCGATCCTGGCGCCGTTCGCGGCGATGCTCATCCAGGCCGCGATCTCGCGCCAGCGCGAGTTCGCCGCCGACCGCGGCGGCGCCACCATCGTCGGGTCGCCGGTCGGCCTGGCGCAGGCGCTGCGCCGGATCGAGGGCGCGGCCCGTCAGATCCCGATGGACGCGAATCCGGCGACCGCCCACATGTTCATCCATGCTCCGTTCGCCGGCCAGGGACTGGGATCGCTCTTCCGGACGCACCCGCCCACCGAGGAGCGGATCAAGGCGCTGATGAGCCTGCAGGGCCGGATCTGACGGGCGTCGCCGCTTCGGCCGTCGCGCGCGCCTTCGCTCCCGCGACGACCTCCTTCACCGCGTCCACGTAGGCGCCGGACGCGTACGAGCCGGTGTAGAGGCGCTCGTAGCCCTCGAGCAGTTCGGGATACGCGCGCGACAGGAATCCGAAGAAGTACTCCCGGACCCCGGCCTCCAGATGCGCGACGCCCGCGCCGGCCAGGGGGACCCCCGCCGAGGCAATCGCCTCGACCGTGCGCTCGATGCTGCGGCGCGACGTGGTGATGCCCGGCACGAGCGGCATCATCAACACCGCCGCATCGACGCCGGCATCCGCCAGCGCCTTCGCGGCGCGCAGGCGCTGTGCGGGCGAGGCGGTGCCGGGCTCGAGCTGCGTCCAGGCCGCCTCGTCCACGCTCGGCACGCTGAGGTAGACCCGGCACGTCCCGGACCTGGCGAGGACGTCCAGGTCGCGGACCACCATCGGCCCCTTCGTCACGATCGAGAACGGCGTCTCCGCCTCCACGAGCACCTCGAGGCAGCGGCGCGTGATCCGGTAATGTCCCTCGATCGGCTGGTAGGGGTCGGTCGCGGTGCCGATCGCGACGAGCTCGCGCCTCCAGGCCCCCCGTGTCAGCTCGCGCCGCAGCACGTCCGGCAGGTTGCGCTTCACGAAGATCACCGACGAGAACGCGTCACCGGCGTCCAGTTCGAGGTGCTTCTGGTACTTCCGCGCGTAGCAGTACTCGCACGCATGGGTGCAGCCGCGGTACGGGTTCAGCGCCCACTTGAACCCCATGCCCTTCGGCGCCGTCAGCGCCGACCGCACGTGCACCTCCTGGTACCGCGCCCGGTCCGCGCGCTCGCGCGCGTCGGGCAGTCCCTCCACCCCGGCCAGGCGCACCGCGTCGGCGACCTCGCGCAACGTCGGCGAGGCGGCGGCCTCCGGAAACAGCGGCAGCAGGCGACCCACCCGCAGACTTTCGCCTTAGTTTCGTCTCAAGTCAAGGGGGACGGGTCTCGGCGCCCGCTCAGCGCTTTCGTACGTTGAAGATACGGGCCCCCGGATCGTCCCTCGGAACGCGCTCGACGACCAGGCGCTCGTCACGCTCCACGCGATCGAGCAGCCACCCGCTGCCGTACGAGTAGACGTCGAAGGCGTCGCCGCGCGCGAGCAGGCCCTCGTAGGACAGCACCGTCATCGGCGCCCATCGCGACAGCACCTGCAGGCCGCGGTCCAGGGTGTCCGTGCCGCTCAGCCGCGCGGCCTCGTCGGGGTCGGCCGCATAGACGATCGATTCCCGCGTCTCGGCGGGGCAGTAGTACCAGAGCTGCGCGAACGTGAGGCCGCCCGTCACCGCCACGGTTCGTCCGGCGGCGAGCTCGTCCCGCAGCGCCGGGCGTATGCCGCACGGGTCCACGAAGGTCGCGCGCTCCGGGCTCCGCGCGTCCGCCACGCTCATCGCGAACGCCGCGACCAGCGCCCCGACCACGATCAGGTCCACGCGTGCCCGGCGCCGGCTCATCTGCCACGCCCCCATCGTCACCGCGAGCGCGACGACGACGATGACGGCCAGGCCGTAGCGTGGCGTGAAGCCGCCGGCGAAGCGGCCGAGGGCGAGGCCGATGAGCGGCATGGTCAGGCCGACGATCAGGAACACCGTCTCGTGCAGAGGGAGGGGATGCGCCAGGCGCGGCAGCCGCGCGGCCTTCCCGGAGGCGGCGACGACGGCCGCACCGATGCCGACGATCAGCGCCAGGCCGAGTGCGATCAGCAGCCACGGGTCGAGCAGCGGGCCGAGCACGAAGCGATACGCGCCCACCGGGTCGAGCGGCGCGGCCCGCGCCCAGAACGTCGCCGACCGCGCCAGCGCGCCCGCGGTCACCGGCCAGAGCGGCGCGATCGCCAGCAGGCCGGCGACGACGGCCGTCGCCACGCCGGCGTCGAGCACGCGGCTCCGGTACCACCGCACCGCCTCCGCGCCGGCCAGCGGCGGCAGGATCAGCACGGCGTAGTAGTGCGTCCACATCATCAACGCCGCGGCGCCCGCCAGCACCGGCAGCGTGACCCGCCGTCGCCGCCCGGCGGCGGCCTCGGTCCAGGCCCACACGGCCACGGCGGTGCAGCCGAACAGCAGGCCGTAGCCGCGGGACTCGTAGGCGAAGCGGAAGACGGCCGTTTCGGCCACCAGGCACGCCGCGGCGACCGCGAGCAGGGCGTGCGATCGCCGGCGGACCATCGCGAACAGCGCCGCGCAGCCGATCCACACGCCGGCCATGGCGGGCAGCCTGGCCTGCACGGGCCCCGTCCCCGCGACGGCGGTCACCCACCGGACGAGGAGCGTGTTGAGCGGCGGCTGGAAGTCGGCGCCGTCGATGAGCGCCGCGCCGACGTCGCGCAGCGACGGCTGGCCGGCGACGATGAGCGTGACGATCTCGTCGTGCCAGAGCGGCCTGGCCGCCGCGTGGGAAGCGGCTGCGACGAAGAACGCCACCGAGAACACGCCGAAGAGCCACCAGGCGTGCCGGTCCATCCAGGCCATCGGGTCCTCGTCGTCAGAGCACGTAGGCGAGCGCGAAGCCGATCTGGGCGACGAACATCATGCGGTACATGTGCGCCCACGACACGTGGTTCGCCTCGACGGCCAGATCCTCGGGCCGCTTGAGCATCAGGGAGCACACGTACAGGCCGTAGGCCGTCATCACCGCGCCGAGCGCGTGCAGCAGGACCGCGTGGCCGGTCAGGATGCCGGCGGCGGTGCCGGCGTTGATCAGCAGGAACGGCAGGACGAAGGACGGCGAGATCATCCACGCGGCGCGTCGGACGCCGTACAGGATCGGCAGCGTCCGGCAGCCGCCGCGGCGGTCGCCCTCCATGTCGGCGAAGTCCTTCGTCGTGGACGCGCCGAGCAGGAAGAGCCCGAAGATCGTCCCGATGAACCACGGCTCCAGGCCCATCACGGTCTTCACCGACGACCACCCGGCCACCTTGAGCAGCACGCCGCGGGGCACGGCAATGGTGATGTTCGCCCAGATCCCGTACTGCTTGGTGCGCAGCGGCGGCACCGAGTAGATCCACGTCGCCACGACCGCGGCGACGACGATCCAGAAGCACTCGTGTCGGCCGCCGGGCGCGACGAGCCACGCGAGGACCAGCGTCAGGACGTAGGCGACGGTCGTGAAGACCCACGCCTGCGCGATGGTCAGCCGGCCGCTCGGCAGGGGCCGGGAGCCCTTGTTCACGCGGTCGATCTCGAGGTCGTAGATCTGGTTGAGCGCGTTGCTGCCGCTGTTGAACACGGCGGCCATGGCCGCGCCGATGACCGCGGGCTCGAGCACCGCCACGCTCCACGTCTCGGGGGGCGCCGCGCCGATCGCGGTCACCGCGCCCGAGACGAAGCCGAGCGCGGGCGCGATCAGCGTGAAGGGCCGGGCCAGGTCCACGTAGTCTCGAGTTGCCACCGCTACACCGTCCGCCAGAGGACGAGCGCCAGTCCGGCGCCCAGGGCCGTGTTGACGACGTTCAACGCGTCGTTGTCGAGGATACCCCGGTGTTCGAGCGTCGCGCCGAGCACGCCCTCGACGAGCGACGCCACCGTCGCCGCCACCGTCACCACCACGATGGCCGCCGCCGGCATCAGTCCCAGGGCCGTCGCCGCACCCGCGAGCGCGGCGGCCGCCGCGATGCCGGCGATCGTCCCCTCCACCGACACCGCGCCCGACGTGCCGGGCGGCACCCGCCGGAACGTCGTCACCAGGTACGTCGTCCGGCCCCACGCCTTGCCGACCTCGCTCGCGATCGTGTCGCTGGCGCCGGTCACGAGCGCGGCCGTGAGCGCGATGAGGAGCGCCTGAGGGTTCGCCGCGCCCGGCACGAGGAGCGCGGCCCACGCGGCGGCGCCGGTGTTCGCGATGGCGTTGCCGGGCCCGCGCCGTCCGCCGCGCGCCTCCGCGATGCCGAGCCGGGCCTTGCGCGCGTAGCCGGCGCGCGTCGCCACGACCGCGGCGGCGAAGCAGACGAGCAGCAGCGTCCACGCGGGCCAGCCGCCGCCCGCGACGATCGCCACGCCAATCAGGAAGCCCGTGACCGCGCCCGCGGGTGTCACCGTGCCCGCGCGCCAGCCGGCCCAGGCGACGAGCGCGTTGGCCAGGACCGCGGGAGGCAGCCGCGCCGCGAGCGTGTCCGCCGCACCCGCGAGCGTCGCCGCGTCCACGATCGTGAGCGAGCCCAGCACCAGGCCGGCGGTCGCGGCCACCGAGACGTTATCGTCGAGGCGGATCGGCGCGGTCTCGACGAGGCCCGCCACGGCCGCCGCGGTCACCGGCGCCGCGATCAGCCACCACGCCGGCGCGGGCGACACGTCGCGCATCCACCATGCGATTCCGAGCCCCGCCGCGCCCGCGAACCCCCAGAACGCCAGCAGGCCCGCCACCGACTTCTCGCCGTTCCATGGCAGCCTCGCGCTCGCGACGTGCGCGCCGACGAGCGTCGCGAACCCGTCGCCGGCCGCCAGCACCACCCACGCGATCGCCACGATGTCCAGCCGTTCGCGGAAGGCGAGCACGAGACCGAGCACCGCCAGCGGGTAGAGGACGATGCCGGATCGGATCGGTCGCTCGAGATCGCCCGGCCGGAAGAGGCCGGGCGCGACCCGCGGCAGCAGCAGCGTGTTGCCCGCGACGGCGATCAGCGCGGCGAGCGCCGCCTGCGGCCAGGTCAGCCAGCGGAGCAGCAGCGCGAGGGCGCCGACGCCCACGTGGACGCTCTGCCGCGGGAACTCGGTGCGTGCGGCCATCGGCTCAGCGCCCGGACCGGACCTCGTCGCGCCACCAGTCGAGCGTATCGGCCAGCGTCTGCTCGACCGGAATCCGCGGCGCCCACCCGAACTCGGTGCGCAGCCGCGACGCGTCGCCCTGGACGACGGGGATGTCCGACGGGCGCAGGCGGTCCGCGTCCACCTCGAGTTCCACCCTGACGCGCGCGAGCTGCACGAGCTCCTCGAGCAGGTCGCCCATGCGCCACGCGCGACCCGAGCAGATGTTGTAGGGACGGCCGACCGGCGCGCCGGCCATCAGCACGTGGTAGGCCTCGACGACGTCGCGGACGTCGGTCACGTCGCGGCGCGCGTCCAGGTTGCCCACGCGGAGCACCGCCGGCTCGAGGCCGGCCTCGATGCGCGCGATCTGCCGCGCGAAGCTCGACACGGCGAACCCCGGCTGCTGGCGCGGGCCGATGTGGTTGAACGGCCGCGCGACGACGACGTCGAGCCCGTCCTCGGTGGCGGCCCGCAGCGCGAGCTGGTCCTGCGCCAGCTTCGAGAACCCGTAGGGCGTGCGCGGGATGAGCGGCGCCGACTCGTCGATCGGGTCGTCGCCGATCTGGTACACCTGCGCCGACGTGACCACCAGCACGCGGCACGGCCACGTCGCATGGCGCACGGCCTCGAGCAGGTAGTGCGTGCCGAGCGCGTTCGCGCGCAGGTGTGGCACCACGCTCCGGTACGATCGATCCACGGCGGACTCGCCCGCCAGGTGGAAGATGCGCGACGGGGTCGCGTCCTCGATCGCGGCGCGGACGCCGTCGGCGTCCACGAGGTCCACGGCCTGCCAGTCGATCGGCCGCGTCGCGTCGGGCGGGCGGCCGCCGGGCCGGTACCACGCCACGACGGGGGCATCGTCGGCGAGCAGGTCCAGCAGGTGGCTGCCGACGAAGCCGGTGGCGCCGGTGACGAGCGTCGGTCGGGTGGTCATCGCGGGGCGCGTCCGGCGTTCATCGCCGGCTGCTGTCGCCGAAACCGCCGAGCGGGTTGTCGAACGACCCGATCCCCGCCAGCGTGAACGAGAAGTTGAACACGTGGTCGGACGGCAGGCCGGCGTAGCCGCGGTTGACGACCTGATAGCTCACGTTCAGGCCGCAGCACTGCGTGTTGTAGTAGCCGGTGAAGCTCTGCCGGACCCACAGCTTGTTCTTCACGTCGTAGTTGAACGCGTAGCTGCCGCCGACGCGGTTCTGCAGCAGCCGGATCTGGGTGCCGGCGCCGAGCGAGTGCGTGGCGTAGCGCGGGTCGTCGAAACCGGGCAGGCCCTCGATGTACTGCTGCTTCGCCCAGCTCGCCTGCCAGTTGACCTGGGGGCTGCCGTAGCGCGCCGTCGCGCTGAACACGCGCGGCGTCTTGAACTTCGGGTCGATGTCGGTGGTGAACGACGCGGTGAAGCGGTCCACGGGCGTCGAGTCCACGCTCAGCTTGAGCGGCGAGTAGGACGACGCGGTGCGCGACGACTGGTACTGCTGGTCGAAGATCGCCGCGCGCGGGTCGGTGTAGTAGCTCTGGTTCAGGGACACGCGGAGGATCTCGCGGTACTGGCCGCGTCCGCCCTCCACCGGCTTGCGCGCGTAGAGGAAGTTGGTCACGCCGTAGGTGATCGTCGTCGTGCCGCCGACCTGGCGGTCGAAGTCCACGGCCGGGACCCGGTCGAAGTTCGAGAACGGCGAGAGCCACGAGAACGAGAGGTTCGGCTCGATCAGGTGCTTGAGCCGGTCGGCGTAGGTGCCGCCTTCCCGATCCCAGACGCGCTGGATCTTCGGGCCGGACATGTTCGTCGAGAGGCGGATGAGCGACCGGTTGAGCGGCTGCGGCACCTGCTCGCCGGTGTCCGGGTCCTGGCTCTCGAACCACCGCGTGAACTGCCACTGCGCCGAGGCGGTGAGGTCGAGGAACGACCACTTGCTGAGCGGCGCGCGCACCGCGGGCGAGAGGTTGATCTTCGAGTAGCTCAGGTTGGTGGCCGGGTCGCTGAGGTCCGCCTGGTCCACGATGTGCGAGAAGTCGGACGACGAGCTGACGTAGATCCGCGACCGGCCGATGGTCCGGGGCGCCGTCGAGAACTGCACGCTCGGCAGGTTGCCGTGGCGCCGGCCGTCCTGGCCGAAGAAGTAGTCGCGCTGGTCCATCGTGACCCCGAGGCGGTAGTAGCGCGCGATGGTGCCGGTCACGTTCGCGGCGAAGCTGCGCTGCCGGTTCGAGAAGTCGTAGTAGTTCTGCGTGTACAGCTGCCGCGTCGTGACGTCGCTCACGTAGTCGGTGCGCGCCGTCAGGCGGAAGCCCCGCGGGAGGGCCTGGCTCATCGAGCCGCGCATGTCGATCGATCGGCTCGCGTCCCGCAGCACCGACCCGTCCGTGGCGAGCTGCTGCTTCTCGTTGAACAACGTGAACGTCAGGTTGCCCTGCGACCCGGGCGCCGCGATGTAGCGGTACTCGCCGCCGTAGCGCACGCCGCTCTTCGAGAAGTAGTCGTGGTAGAGCGTCGCGTCCATGTTGCGCGCGATGGCCCAGAAGAACGCGTTGCCGATGCCCGCGCCGCCGATCGTCGAGGACTGGTACTTCGGCAGCAGGAACCCGGTCGCACGGTCTTCCTTGCCAATCGGGTAGTACATCCACGGCAGGTAGAACAGCGGCACGTTCTTGACCCGCAGGACCGCGTTGCGCATGGTCACCCGGTCGTCCAGCGTGATCGTGCCGGACGTGCTGTGGAGATCCCAGCGCGGCGTGGGCTGCGTGCAGGTCGAGAACCAGCCGTTGGTGAGCGTGTAGGTCCTCGGGCCCACGCGCTGGAGCTTCGCGACGCTGAAATAGAGGTCCGGCTCCATGGTGCCGAACTGGTCGCGCGCGACCTGCTGGTCGGTGATGCGCGCCCAGCCCGACGCGCCCTCGAACGTGCCGTAGCGCGTCTTCCGGTTGATGACCGCGCGGCTCGCGAAGACGGTGAGGTCGTCCTGCTGGAACACGACGTTGCCCGTCGCGATGACGTCGTCGCTCGCCGGCGGCAGCGCGACTTCGTCCGCCCAGACCTGCGTGCCGCCGCAGGTGGCGTGGACCCGCGTGTAGACGTGCGTGCCGTCCGGCCGGACTTCCTCGCCGGCCGTGGTCAGGCCGAAGGCGTCCGGCGGGCAGTCCGTGAACGGGCTCTGGGCCCGCGCGGCCGACGGCCACGCCAGGGCGCCGAGCACCACGGCAGCGAGGACGAGCACACGAGTCACGACGAGCGGTCCATCCGGCAGGCTGGCATCTCGGCTCGCACGGATCTTATGACAGGTCCGCGAGCACGTCGCCCGCCAGATAGAGGGACCCCGCGACCACGACGGGCGATCCGAGCGCCGCGGCGCGCGCGATCGCGGCGTGCGGATCCGCGACGGCCTCCGCCGGCACCTCCGGCGCGACGCGTCGCGCGTGCGCCAGCAGATCGGCGGGCCGCGCCGCCCGCGGCGACCGGGCCGCGGTGCAGACGAACGCCGCCGCGGCCGGCGCCAGCGCCGCCAGCATCCGGTCGATGGCCTTGTCGGCCATGATGCCGGTGACGATCGGCAGCCGGCGCCCGAACGTCTCGAGGACGTGGGCGGCCAGCGTCGCGGCACCGCCCGGATTGTGGGCGCCGTCGATCAGCAGGGGCCCGTGCGGGCCCTCGATCGTCTGCAGGCGGCCGGCCCAGACGACGTCCTCCACGCCGGTCCGCACGGCCGACGCCGGCACCGGCAGCAGGCCAGCCGCGTCCACCACCTCGAGCATCCGGACCGCGACGCGCGCGTTCGGCCACTGGTGCCGCCCGGCCAGGCCCAGCGTCAACGGACCGTAGGTCCGGACCGGCGACGCCAGCGTGGCGCGCACGTGCCCGTCCTCGAAGGCGACGTCGCGCGCCTCGACCTCCGTGGCGAGGGAGAGCGGCGCCGAGACGCGGCGGCACGCCTCCACCACCACGTCGCGCACCTCCGGCGGGTTCTCACCGAGCACCACCACGCAGCCGGGCTTGATCACGCCGGCCTTCTCGGCCGCGATGGCCGGCAGCGTGTCGCCCAGGAACTGCTCGTGGTCGAAGTCCACCGCGGTGATGGCCACGGCCGCCGCGGCGACGACGTTGGTGGCGTCGAGCCGGCCCCCGAGCCCGACCTCGAGGACCGAGACGTCCACCGCCGCCTCACGGAAGACGTCCAGCGCGAGCGCCGTCGTCGCCTCGAAGAAGCTGGGCGGCGCCGGCAGGTGCCGCGCGGCGTGCCGCACGCGCCCGGCCGCCCGTTCCAGCCACGCGTCGTCGATCGGCGAGCCGTCGATCGCGAAGCGCTCGTTGAGCCGGACCAGGTGCGGCGAGGTGTAGCGGCCGGTGCGGTGCCCCGCGGCCCGCAGGCCGCGCTCGACCATCGCCGCGACGGACCCCTTGCCGTTGGTGCCGGCGACGATGATGGCCGGGCCGGCGCGGTCGGGCTGGTCGAGCGCGGCGACGAGGCGGCGGATCTGGTCGAGCCCGAGCTTGATGCCGAGGTACTCGAGGCTGCGGAGGTAATCGACGTGGGACATCACGGACGCCGGCCCTGGGGCGGGCCCGGGGTCAGGCGCCGGCGGGCGCCGGGGCGTCGGCGGGCGCGACCGCGGGCGCGTCGGACGGCGCGGGCAGCCCCATCGCGGCGCGGATGGCCAGCGCGAGGGTGGCCTTCATCTGGCGCCGATCGACGATGGCGTCGATGAAGCCGTGCTCGAGCAGGAACTCGCTCCGCTGGAATCCCTCCGGCAGCTTCTGCCGGATGGTCTGCTCGATGACGCGCGGCCCGGCAAAGCCGATGAGCGCGCGCGGCTCGGCGATGTTCAGGTCGCCGAGCATCGCGAAGCTCGCGGTGACGCCGCCCGTCGTCGGATCGGTGAGGACGGAGAGGTAGGGGAGGCCCGCGCGATCGAGCCGGCCCAGCGCCGCCGAGATCTTCGCCATCTGCATCAGCGACAGCGCGCCCTCCATCATCCGCGCGCCGCCCGAGCACGAGACCACGATGAACGGCGACTTCGTCTCGAGCGCGCGCTCGGCGCCGCGCGTGATCTTCTCGCCGACCACCACGCCCATGCTGCCGCCGATGAACCCGTACTCCATCGCGGCGATCACCACCGGCACCCGGTCGAGCGTGCCCGAGCCGACGATGACCGCGTCGTTGAGCCCGCTGGCCGCGATGCTCTTCACGAGGCGGTCACGGTAGGGCTTCGTGTCGACGAACTCCAGCGGATCGGTGGAGCGCAGGCCCGCGTCGTGCTCGGTCCACCGCTCGTCGTCGAACAGCATCTTCAGCCGGTCGGTGGCGCTGATGCGGAAGTGGTGCGCGCACTGCGGGCAGACGTAGAGGCTGCTGGCGTGCTCCTTGTTGTAGATGACGCGACCGCACGACGGGCACTTGATCCAGAGCCCCTCGGGCACGCGGCTGGACTTCTCGGACGAGTCGATGGGCTTGCGGGCCTTCTTGAACCACGCCATGGGTGCAGGATACTGCGAAACCCGCCGGCGGTGTCACTGGCGCGGGACGTAGTAGCGCGTGCCGCCGCCCATCGACTTGATCTGCCGGAGCAGGTCGTCGAGGGCCTCGTCCCGCCAGGCCAGGTCGAGGTGCGACGTCTCGACGACCAGCAGCGGCGTGGCCGAGTAGTGGAAGAAGAAGTGCTGATAGGCCTCGTTCAGTTCCGCGAGGTAGTCGGCGCTCGGTCGCACCTCGTCGCCCCGCCGTTCGGCGCGATCGGCGAGCCGGCGGCGCAGGGTGTCGGTCGGCGACTGCAGGTAG
>JAWKHR010000073.1:0-24132 GCA_041394725.1 Vicinamibacterales bacterium
GTCCCGCTGCGGCGACGGCGACCGCGCCGGCCAGGGCCAGCAGCACACCCGGGAGCGACATCGCGAGTCCTCGGCGCATGGCGGTTGGATGCCCCGGTACCGGGCCGGGTTTCAGACCGGCCTCAGCCGTGGCGTTCGGGCTGCCAGCGACGGCCGATCGTGATGATGCGCTGCAGCAGGTCCTCGTACTCGAAGCCGTCGAGGTGCGCGGAGAGCGCGAAGTCCTCGTACTCGGCAATCTGCGGGTTCGGGTTGGCCTCGAGCACGTACACCCGGCCCTCGGGATCGAGCCGCAGGTCGATGCGGCCGTAGCCGCTCATCTCGAGCACGCGGTAGGTCCGCTTCGCGATGTGCTGGACCCGCCGCTTGAGCTCCTCGTCGAGCCCCATCGCCTCGTCGGTCATCACGCCGACCTTGCGCTGGTACTTCGAGCTCCACTTGACGCGCTCGGTGGCGATGTTGTGCTGCCGCTCCGGCAGCTTGTCGAAGGTCAGCTCCCAGACCGGCAGCACGTGCAGCCGCTGGTTGCCGAGCACGCCGCAGTAGAGTTCGCGGCCCTCGATGAACCGCTCGACGATCGCGTCGGTGCCGATCGACTCGTGGATGAACCCGACGCGCTCGCGGAACTTGCCCTCGTCCTGGACGACCGAGGCCTGCGAGATGCCGATCGACGCCTCCTGCGTGAGCGACTTGACGATCAGCGGGAACTGCAGGCGCTTGGTCAGCCGCGGCCGGCGGCCGCGCTGGACGACGGCGAACTCGGGGACCGGGATCCGGTGGAAGTGCAGCAGCTTCTTGGAAAGCGCCTTGTCGCGCGCCAGGAACATGCCGCGGGGATTGCACCCGGTGTAGGGCAGCCGCAGCAGTTCCAGGTAGCTGACGACGTGCTGGTCGAAGGTGCCGACCTCGTGGAACGCCTCGAGCAGGTTGAAGACGATGTGCGGGTCGAACTCGTCGGCGGCCTGCTTGATGGCCGTCAGGTCGTCGCGCACGCCGAGCACGCGCACGTCGTGCTTGAGGATCTTCTTGAGCGTGCGGACGACGTCGTACTCCGTCCGCCACTGTGCGCCTTCCAGCTCCTCGGCCGCCGCCTTCTCGGGCGGGACGAGGTAGTGATGGACCAGCACCAGGACGCGAAGCTTGCGCATCAGTGCCACGAATTCTACACGAACGGATCGCCTACACGAACGGATCGCGCGGCGGCACGAAGCGGCTGCGCGCCGCGTCGGGCGCCGGCAGGATCTCGCGGAGGTAGAACGCGACGCCGCGCTCGGCGCGCCAGTCGCGCGGGTAGCCGAGCGACACTTCCTCGTGCCGGATGCCGTCGCGCCACATCGTCGTGCGCATGTGCAGGTGCCCGTTGACGACCGCGCGCGCGCGGAAGCGCACCGGCCAGTCCTCCGTCCGCGTCGTGCCGCACCAGAGCGAGAAGCGCGGCACCCTCGGCGGTCGCGCCAGGTCGTAGCGCAGCGGCCAGTGCGAGACGAGCACCGTGCGGCTGTCGGCCGGCAGCGCGGCGAGCCGGGCCTCGGTCGCGTCACACCGCGCGTGGCACCAGGCGATCCGGTCGGGCCACGGTGACGGATCCAGCCACCGCTCGTCGCCGCAGACGATGCCGTGCTCGCGCGCCCAGTCGAGCGCCATGGAGGCCGGGACGTCGGAAGGACGGAACGAGTAGTCGTAGAGCAGGAACAGCGGCGCGATGAACGTCTCGGGCGCGCCGGGCCAGCGGACGTACGGGTCCTCGGGCGTGAGCACGCCGCGCGCCCGGCACGTCGCGACGAGTTCGTCGTAGCGCGCCTGCCCGTGCGTGCGGCCCTCGGCGTGCGGCGGGGACCACAGGTCGTGGTTGCCCGGCGTCCAGATGATGCGCGCGAACCTCGGCGCGAGCAGGTCGAGCGCCCACGCCAGGGACTCGACCCGTTCGCCGGTGTCGCCGGCCAGGATCAGCCAGTCGTCGGGATGGTGCCCGATCGTCGGCAGCGCCTCCCGGTTCGCGCGGTGCGCGAGGTGGAGATCGCTGATCGCCAGCAGCTTCATGCGTGCCGGGTCGCCGCGGACGCGACGCTGTCGAGGTGGCCGGTCATGGCAGCCACGTCTCCGGGAAGGGCGCGATCTCGAGGGCCGGCGCGCCGTCGGCCGCGCCGGCGGCCACCGCGACGAGATGGCGCGGCGACACCGGGCCGAGGTGGAACCACCAGCGGTCGTCGCCGCCCGTGAGCGACCCGAGGAAGGCAACCGTGGGCGGCGGCCCGAGCGAGAACTCGATCTCGGCCAGCGGGACGGAGATGCCGAGGCCGAGCGCCTTGAGGTAGGCCTCCTTGAGGGTCCAGTAGGCCAGGAACCGCGCGTGCCAGCCGGCCGCGCCGCAGGCCCGGATGTCCGCCGCCTCGCGCGGCGCGCAGTAGCGCGGCACGATCTCCGGCTCCACCGGCCGCCGTGCCAGGTCCTCGACGTCCACGCCGACGTCGCGCCCGCGCGCCGCGGCACAGACGACGAGGCCGGCGCTGTGCGCGAGGTTGAAGCGCAGGTCCGTCGCGGCGGCGATCTCCGGCCGGCCGTGCGGGCCCTCGCGCCACCGCCACGCCGTGGGCGACACGTCGTCGAGCCGACCGACGATCGCGCGCGACATCGCCCGGCCGAGCAGGAACATGTGGCGATCGACGTCGTGGCGGAAGCGATCGAAGCGGTGACGCTCGGCCTCGTCGAGCCAGCCGCACGCGCGCGCGACCCGGGCCGGATCGGCGAACACGTCCGTCGACGCGAACCAGGCGCGCACGTCGCGCGGCCCGAGGCGTGGCACCGGGGCGATCATTGCGATAGTATGGCGCGGCTCGCGCCCGCACCGCACGGCGCCATCACGTACACATGCCCAGTGCCTGCCTGTTTCCCGGCCAGGGCTCCCAATCCAGGGGGATGGGAGCCGACCTCTTCGACCGCTATCCCGACTGGACGGCGGAGGCGGATGCGATCCTCGACTATTCGATCCGCGCGCTCTGTGTCGACGATCCGGACGGCCGGCTCGGTCAGACGCGGTACACGCAGCCCGCCCTGTTCGTCGTCAACGCGCTCACCTGGCGCGCGCGGCAGGACGACGGCCGGCCGGCGCCGGACTGGCTCGCCGGCCACAGCCTCGGCGAGTACAACGCGCTCGTCGCCGCCGGCGTGCTCGACTTCGCCGAGGCGCTGCGGCTCGTGCGGCGGCGCGGCGAGCTGATGGGCGAGGTGGGCGGGGGCGGGATGTCGGCGGTCATCGCGCTCGAGCCGGCGCGAATCGAGGAGGTGCTGGCCGCGAGCGAGGCCGGCCGCCGCCTGGACGTCGCCAACTTCAACTCGCTCGACCAGACCGTGATCGCGGGACCGCTCGAGGACCTCGCGGCCGTCAAGGCCGACCTCACCGCGGCCGGCGGCCGCGTGATTCCACTGAAGGTGAGCGCGCCCTTTCATTCCCGCTACATGCGCGACGCGCAGGGCGCGTTCGCCGCGGCGCTCGAGGGCGTCACCTTCCGGCCGCCGGCGATTCCGGTCGTCGCCAACGTGACCGGGCGGCCCTACGCCGCCGACGCCGTGCGCGAGACGCTCGCGCGCCAGATCGGCCATTCCGTCCGCTGGCTCGACACGATGATCTTCCTGCTCGACCAGGGCGTGGACACGTTCGAGGAGACGGGCCCCGGCCAGGTCCTCACGAAGCTCGCCGCGCAGATCCAGAAGAAGCGCGCCGCAGCCGGCTGATCGCCCTGATCGGGGCCCCGGCTCGCGCGTTCGCGCCGCGCAGGGGCTACCGGCCGCGCAGCCGGATCATCCCGTTGGTCGTCTGGAGCCGAATCTCGGGGCCGCCGCCGCCGATCGTCGCGTCCAGCCGGCGGCGCGTCTTCTCGATCTCGTGCACCTCGAGGCCGTCGGTGCTGATGCCGCCGTTGGTCGTGCGGGCCGAGAGGTCCGCCTGCACGCCGGCCGGGACGGTGACGTCGATCACGCCGTTGGTCGTCTCGCACGAGAGGCCGCGCCCAATCGAGGCGGCCTCCACCGTGATCACGCCGTTGGTGGACGTGATCTCGGCGCCATCGCCCAGGCCCTTCGCGGTGATCCGGCCGTTGGTGGCGGCGATGCGCACCCGCCCGCCGACGTCGGTGACCTCGATCGCGCCGTTCGCCGATCGCAGCGTCACCCGAGCGCCCCGCGGCACCCTGACCGTGTAGTTCACCCGGTGCTGGATGCGGGAGCCGATGCCGAGACCGATGTCCGGTCCCTTGGTCGTGCTGTCGAGCACGACCTCGCGCGGCGAGATCGTCTCTTCGATCTTGACGTCCTCGAGCGCCGCCTTGGCGGCCTCCTCGGTGGGGGCCTTCGCGATCCGCTCGGCCACCACTTCCACCTGGTTCCCGTCCGTGCCCGTCACGCTGATGCGGCCGTTGGACTCGCGGATTTCCACGGCGCCGTCGGCCTCCAGCGGATAGGTGCGGCGCCATTCGTCGCGGGCTTCCATGCCGCTGTCGAAGTTGATCTGACAGCCGGTCGAACCGTACGCCGCGGCAATCAGGACCGCGGTGGCGAGGGGGCGGAGTCCGGTCAGGCGGGTCAGAGGGCTCATGGCCCTATGAGACGGGATCCCCGATGTCCGGGTTCGACCGTGCTAGGATGCGGCGGTTTCAAAGGAGGTCCCGCCCCATGGCCGTCCGCCTGCGCTCGATCCTGCTCGGTCTGGTCGCCCTGGTCATCGCCCTGGTCCTGGCCGGCATCACCGCCGTCGGCTGGGAGATCGTCCTCGGCCCGAAGTTCCGGACCACGACCGACCAGCCGTTCGAGGTGACCGAGGCGCGGCTGGCGCGGGGACAGTACCTGGTCGAGGGCGTCGCGCACTGCTTCCACTGTCATTCGGAGCACGACCTGTCGACGCCGGAGTACCCCATCGTCGCGGCAAGGCGCGGCGCGGGGTGGCTGCTGCCGATCCCCGAGCTCGGCACGCTCGCCGCGCCCAACATCACGCCGGACCCCGACACGGGCCTCGGTGCGTGGACCGACGACGAGATCGCGCGCGCCATTCGCGAGGGCGTCCGGAAGGACGGTCGCGCGCTCTTCCCGGTGATGCCGTACACCGATTTCGCGAAGATGTCCGACGAGGACGTGGCCTCCATCGTCGTCTACCTGCGGACGATTCCGGCGGTCCGCAACACGGTGCCGGCCCGCCAGCTGATCTTCCCGCTGAGCCTCCTGGTGAACACGATGCCGGAGCCGCTGGCCGGGCCGGTGCCGGGGCCGGCCACGGCTACGCCGGTCGAGCGAGGGCATTACCTGGCGACGCTGGCCGGCTGCATCGGGTGCCACACGCCGACCGACGATCAGGGCATTCCGCTCCCGCACATGGAACTGGCGGGCGGCGCGCCGTTCGACGACCCGGGACGCGAGATGGCGCCGGTCTTCAGCGCGAACATCACCCGCGATCCGTCGGGCATCGCGCACTACGACGAGGCGATGTTCAAGGAGACGCTGCGCACGGGCCGCCTGCCGGGTCGGGTGCTGAACCACATCATGCCGTTCGAGGCGTTCAGCCATCTCACCGACGAGGATTTGTCGGCCCTCTTCGCGTACCTGGAGGCCCAGCCGCCGATCAAGCACCGGGTGTCCAACACCGATCCGCCCACGCCGTGCCCGATCTGCAAGCGGAGCCACGGCCTCGGGAACCTGAACGTCCTGCCGCAGGGCTGACGATCGTCAGCGGTCCATCAGGCGTCGATGGTCCGCGAGGATCAGCGGCCGGTCAGGAATCGCAGCATCCGCTCGCGGTGCGTGATGGCACGGGTGTCGAGCCGCCCGGCGTCCTGGCTCCCGCGAAGCCGGCGGGGTGGAGGAGCCGGGGCTTCCGCGGGCCGGACGGGGACCGCGAAGAGCGGAAGCTGCGCCTGTGCTTCCGCTCGCTGGCGCCGGTACTCGGCGAGGTTGATGACGATGGCCTGACGGGGGGCGGTGGCATCCATGGGCGACCTCTCGACGCCTCGAGGATGCCAGCGGGGTGTGACACTCCGGGTCACACCACGGTTCGGCGCCTCACAGGCCCAGGGGCGGACCGATCCAGGCGGTCCTTTCGCTCCTGCAGGACCTCCAGATCCACTTCAGATACGGTGTAGGTCGAAAGCCAGAACTGGGAGGAGGGGTCAGGTCTTGGATCGCAGCCTCGGCCGGCGGAAACACTCGGATTTGTCATGTCAAATCCGTCAGTTTCCGCCGGCCGGGCTGCGATCCAAGACCTGACCCCCCACCCAGAACGCGCACGCTTTTGTCGACGGGGATGCGCTACCGTGATTCGCGATGAGCCCCGAGCTCACGGCAGAAGTCCTCTACGTCGCGCTGCTGTTCCTGCTGTTCGTGGTCCCCCGGTTCCTCCAGCGGTACCGGATCCCGAGCGCGGTGACGGCCCTGGCCTTTGGCGCCATCGCCGGGATGGGTGCGCCCTGGCTCGGCTCGACGGCGCTCATCAACGACCCGGTGGTCTCGGTCCTCTCCACCCTCGGCATCGTCTCGCTGTTCCTCTTCGCCGGCCTCGACGTGCAGGTGCTGGAGTTGCGGCGCGAGGCCCGCGTGCTCATCGAGCACGTGCTGCTCGGCGCGCTGGCGCTGGCCCTGGTGGCGTTCCTCGCGGTGCAGGTGTCGCCGCTGTTCGACTACACGCTCGACAAGCGCCCGGCGGTCCTCGTGGCCCTCGCGCTGATGACGCCCTCCACCGGCTTCATCCTGGATTCGCTCGGTCGCTGGGGCTTGTCCGAAAACGAACGCTTCTGGATCCGCTCCAAGGCGATCGCCACCGAACTGGTCGCGCTGGGCGTGCTGTTCTTCATCCTGCAGTCGACCAGCTGGGGCAAGTTCGGGATGTCGGCGATCGCGCTGGTCGCGATGATCGCGGTGCTCCCGGCCGTGTTTCGCTGGTTCGCCTCGGCCGTCATCCCGCACGCGCCGAACTCCGAGTTCGGTTTCCTGATGATGGTGGGCGCCGCCTGCGCCGTCATCACCCGGATCCTCGGCGTCTATTACCTGGTCGGCGCGTTCGCGGTCGGCATGGCGGCGCAGCAGTTCCGCAACCAGCTGCCGGCGCTCGCGTCGCTGCGGATGCTCGGCGCGGTCGAGTCGTTTGCCTCGTTGTTCGTGCCGTTCTATTTCTTCCACGCCGGCCTCGAGCTCAAGGCCGAGAACTTCCTGTGGCCCGCCCTGGTGCTGGGCGTCGCGATGACCGCGTTGACCCTGCCGCTCCGGCTGTTCAAGCTGGCGGCCCACCGCCGGTGGCGGCTGGGCGAGAAGCGCGCGGCGAGCCTGCGGATCGGCATCCCGATGCTGCCGACCACGGTCTTCACGCTGGTCATCGCCCAGATCCTTCGCGACGTCTACTTCATCCCGCCCACACTGTTCGGCGGGCTGATTGTCTACACGCTGCTCAACACGCTCGTGCCGGGCCTGTTCCTGCGGGCCTCCACCCCCGGATTCGAGGACCAGCTGCTCATCGCCGGCGCCCTCTCCGAGCAGCCGGCCACGACGCCCGACACCCTGCCGCCAGGGCTCAAGCGCATCGTCGAACCCCCCGCCTGACGGCCGGCTCCAGGCGGCCACGCGGGGCTGTCCCTGGAGTGCGTAAGAAGCTCCCTGGGTCGTGTAAAAGTGTCGACCGGCCCGAGCGGGCCGCCGAGCGTCAGGCCCGCGAAAATCGCAGGTTTCGAGCGATCCGAAGCTGGCACAGAGAATGCTAAAGAGAAAGGCGAAGCGCGCGGCTGGCCCGCGCACTTCGACGAAATCTCGGTGTCGCATCCCTCGCGGGGAAGGCATCGGGTCGACAGGAGCGCGGGCGTATCCGCTCGGGAGGGGGCGGGGACGTTCGTCTCCTGTCGTATTTTTTTGCGCGTGTTTTCGCTACACTGCAGATCCGGCATGCACCGACGTCCTGCCGGTCCTCCTGGCTCCGGGGCTTCCCGTGGCCTTCCACCCGACATCCTGATTCGCGCCGCGTCTCCGGCCGACTTCGACGCCATCCACGCGCTCGTCGACGCCGCGAAGCTGCCGACGGTGGGCCTGACGGCCACCGCCCTGGACGACCACGGCCCTGGACTGGTGGCCGTGCGAGGCGCGACGGTCGTCGGTTCGGCCGTCGTCGAGGTCTACGACGGCCACGGACTGCTTCGGTCCGTGGCGGTGGCGCCGGATCTGCGGGGCACCGGGCTGGGGCAGGCACTGGTCCAGGCCGCGGACGACCTGTCGCGCGACCGTGGCCTGGCCCGCCTGTTCCTGCTGACCGAGACGGCCGCGGCCTTCTTCGCCGGTCTGGGGTTCCTGCCGGTCGCCCGCGCGCGGGTGCCGGCGGCCGTGCAGGCGTCGCTCGAGTTCTCGTCCGTCTGCCCGGCGTCGGCGCTCGTGATGGCCCGGCGGACGGGGCCGCTGCCCGCCGGTGATGGCGTGAGGGCTCGCGCCGCCCGTGCCACGGACGTCGAGGCGATCGCCGCGATCTACAACGCCGGCATCGAGGAGCGGGTGGCCACGTTCGAGACGCGTCCCCGGACGGCCGCCGACGTCCGCGCGTGGCTGGACGGCCGGCACCCGGTGGTCGTCCTCGAGGTGATCGAGCCGGATGGCGCGACCCGCGTGGTGGCCTTTGCCGCGACGTCGGCCTACCGGCCGCGGGCGTGCTACGACGGTGTCGCGGAGTTCTCGGTCTATGTGGCGCGGGACCAGCGCGGTCGAGGTCTCGGCCGCCGGGCGCTGGCGGCGCTCGAGGCCGCCGCGCGAGAGGCCGGGTTCTGGAAGCTGCTCTCGCGCATCTTCGTCGAGAACACGGCCAGCCGCCGGCTCATGGAGCGCGCCGGGTTCCGCGAGGTGGGCGTCTACGAGCGACACGCGCGCCTCGACGGGGCGTGGCGCGACGTCGTCATCGTCGAGAAACTGCTGGACGAATTGGCGCGGGCCGGCGACTGAGCCGGCACGGCCGGCTCAGTCGCCGGCGTCAGTCCGATCCGAGCGCGATGATGGTCGCGACGACGGCGATTGCGACGAGGATCAGCAGGACGATCTTCCAGGTGCTGTACGGATAGCGCCCGGCGATGCGCCCCGTGTAGCCGTTGACCACCACCTGGAAGGCGCGCGATCCGTAGTCGTAGCTCAGCATCCACACCGGCACGAGGACGTGCTTGAACGTCTGCCCCGAGTACTCGGGGTAGATGCGCAGGTTGCGGTACGTATCGCCGGGAATCTGGCGCGCGCAGAGCTGCTCGAGCTTGGCCTGCATCTGGTCCTGCGACTGCTTCGCCGCGTCGAGCAGGACGGTCTGGTAGTGCTCGACGACGTGCCCGGAGAGGAACGCCGTGTCGTACGGCACGAGGTCGTGGGTGGGGAAGGGTTCCACCTGGCGCAGGAGGTCGATCGGGACGCCGTGCGATCCCGGCACCAGCTCGTCGTCGAACACGTGGTCGACGACGCCCGAGGCCGCCTCCCATCGCGTGCGCCGTTCCTGGCGGACGACGGGCCGTCCCTGCGCGTCGCGCCCCTGCACGGGGACGTAGTAGTAGTAGCCGGCCTCGGCGTCCCAGGGACAGTGGACCTTCGCGTCGAACGTCCAGTACGGGATGTACAGGCTGTGGATCGTGTCCACCAGCGCGGACGTGGCGAGCCGGCCCGGCGCGAGCCACTTGCCGCGCCACCAGCGCCGGAGGTCGTCGGTCGCGCGGTGCCGGTCGATCTTGAACGGCAGCAGGCTGCGCGGCCGGATGGGCGCCTTGATCTCCTCGTAGTCCACGAGCGCCGGCGACCCGCAGAACTCGCAGTTCTGCCCCACGCGGTCGGCGTCGAAGACCATGACGGCGTGGCAGCTCTGGCAGCGGACGGTGTGTTTCGCGGTCAGCCAGCCGCGTTCGTCGTCCGGGATTTCCCGGAGCGCCTTGACGAGGTCCAGCTCGACGGCCTTGCCGGTCTCGCGGTCGATCTCGTACGGCGACTCGGTGCCGCAGAACGGGCACACGAGCTTCTGCTTCGTGGGATTCCACTCGGCCTGTGCGCCGCAGGCGGGGCAGGCGTGCTTCTCGAGGGCGGAGATCTCGTTCGACATCGGGGAACGCGACGCCGTCCCGGGGGACGGCGCCGCGCGCGATCTAGTGGGACAGGTAGTCGTTGAGGGCCGACCGGGTGATCCGCCAGGCCGCGCCGATCTTCTTGCCCTTCAGCTCACCGGATTCGAGGACGCTCACCACGTCGGCCTCGGTGACGCCGAGCGCCTGCGCGGCATCGGCGGGGCTGAGCAGCTCGGGGAGGCCGGCCGCGGTCGTCGCGGCGCCTGCCGCCGCGCCGGCGGCCGCCGGGCCGGGGATGCCGACGGTCGGCGTCGCCTGCCCGCCGGCGAAGCCCTGCTGCATCATCTGCTGGGCGATGCCGAAACCGACGGCGAGTTCGGCCGCCGTGCCCGCGGCGCCGCCGCTGCCGCCGCCGCCCTCGAAGCCCTTGCCCATCTGGTACTTCACGAACTCGTTCATGTTGCCGATGGCGGCCATGCTGGACCGCTTGTCGATGGCGGCCTCGACCTCCGGCGGCACCGACACGTTCTCGACGATGAAGCTGGTGATCTCGAGCCCGTACTTGGTGCTGACGGCCGGGTTGATGAGCGGCAGGAGCGCGTCGCCCAGTTCCGTGTAACGGGCCGCCACGTCGAGGACGGGGATCTTCGCGGTCGCGAGCGCGTCGGTGAAGATGCTGACGATGCGCGACCGCATGGTGTCGGCGAACTCGTCGAGCCGGAAGTTGTGGTCGGAGCCGGCGACCTCGCGGAGGAACGTCTTCGGCTCGGTGATCTTGAAGTCGTAGGTGCCGTAGGCGCGGGCGCGGACGATCCCGAAGTCGTGGTCGCGGAGCATCACCGGGTTGGCGGTGCCCCACTTGTTGCCCGTGAAGAGCCGCGTGACGACGAAGTAGACGTCGGCCTTGAACGGCGAGTTGAAGCCGAACGGCCAGGACTTGATCCGCGTCAGGACGGGGATGTTGTCGGTCGTCAGCGTGTGCTTGCCCGGCGTGAACGTGTCGCCGAACTCGCCGAGGTAGACGAACTGCGCCACCTGCGACTCGCGGACGATGAGCTGCGCGCCGTTCTTGATGGCCTTGTCGTCGTCGGGGAACCGCCACGAGAGCGTGTCACGCGAGTCGTCGGTCCACTCGATGATCTCGAGCAGTTCGCCCTTGATGAAGTCCATGATGCCCATCGGTCGTCGGCTCCTCGGTTGGGTCGGTTGGGGTCAGGTCTTGTATTTAAGCATGGCCGGCCACGCGCTGACAGAATCGTCATCCGTGCCGCGGCCGGTGCCATGCCTCACCGGCGGTTGATCCAGCGCGCCACGGCCTGGAGGCCCGCGCCGACCAGGCCCGCGGCCGACACGTCGCGCATCCACGCGTCGTCGCGCTCGAAGGCGTCGAAGGCCGCGGCGGTCTCGCGCCGGGCCTGCTCGCGCGCGAGCGGCAGCGCCGGGTCCACGGTCTGATGCTGGCGGTCCGCCGCCTGGAGCTGCTCGACGAGCGCGCGCGCCTGGGTCATGTCGAGAATCGACAACGGCGACTGGCAGTGCGCGCAGATCGAGCCGGCGGTCAGGTCCACGGGCGCCCCGCAGTTCGAGCAGTTGACCGTCCGCAGGTTCCGCCGCAGCTCGGCGATCTGCGCGGCGGTCATGGGCTTCACGAAGTTCTTCTCGCGAAGGAAGTTGAAGAACGTCGTCAGTCGGCCGTGGCCGGCGGGGCAGCGGTCGTACTCGAAGCGGGTGTTGCGCTGCATGTCCTTCGTCAGGCGCAGCGGCGCCCCGCAGCGCGGGCATGGGGGACGGGTCGCGACCGCCTTCGCCGGTCCCGCGGCCGTGGCATCCCGGCCGATGCGGTGGAACAGCTCGAGGGTCGAGCCGGGCGACAGCCGCAGGCTTTCCTGGGCGTCGAACCAGAACGCCTGGCAAGCCTGGCAGAGGTCGATCGTGATCGGTCGTCCCAGGTGGCTGTCGAGCGTCACCGCCTCCATCGCGGCGCCGCAGCGGGGACACGGGGTGGCGCTCATCGCGCCCCCGTGGCGGCCGTCGCGGCCGGGATGCGCGCGCGGCGGCGCTTCGCGGCGAACGGCACCCACCACATCCACAGCCCGCCGAGCCAGAGCGTGAACAGCGCGAGCGCCACCGGCAGGAACAGCCCGAGCTTGGTCGCATCGCCCCCGAAGAACGACCCGTCGTGGATCGCCTCGATCAGGTCCGACCGGCGGTAGGCCGTCTGCAGGACCTCGCCGGTGCCGAGGTGGAGCTGCGCCTCCCAGCCCGACGTCAGGATCACCTTGGCGATGCCCTTGCCGGGGCGCACGTCCACGCGGTCCACGTCGTGCCAGCCGGTCACGCCGAGGTGCGGCACCGCGCGCACGATCTCGAGGACGGCCGGCAGCGCGAGGGCCGGCGCCTCCACCGCGCGCTTCTGTTCGGGCGGTTGCACCCACGACCACTGCTTCTTGATCTGCAGCAGGAGGCCCGTGGCGATGATCACGCCGAGCGGCAGGGCGATGGCCGCGCCGAGCCAGTAGTGGATCTTGCGATTGAGGACGTTGAAGGTCATCGGCGCCTCGTCAGGATTGCGACGCCGGGCGAGCCGGCGCGGCGTTCAGCCGGGCGAAGCCGGCGTCGATCTCGGCGCGCGAGGCCCGGCGCGCCTGGTCGGCGAACCCGTAGGCGATCTCGTGGTCGCCCCGTTCCAGGCCGGCGATGGCGGCGTCGGCGAACTCGTCCACCGGGACGCCGAACGTGTGCAGGCCCGGACCGCCGAGGTCCGTGTCCACGGCCGGCGGCAGCAGCTCGATCACCTCGACCGGCGTGCCCGCGAGCTGGTGGCGGAGCGTGGCGGTGAAGGAACGGAGGGCGGCCTTGGTCGCGCTGTAGATGGGCGCGCGCGCGAGCGGGATGATGGCCAGGCCCGAGGTGACGTTGACGACCGCCGCGCGGGGCCGGGACGCCAGGTGCGGCAGGAGCAGGCGCGTCAGGTGGATCGGCGCCTCGAGGTTGATGGCCAGCTCGGTGGCCGTCTCGGGCCAGGGTTCGGGCTCGGCGAGTCGCGGGTAGCGCTGGATGCCGGCGTTGTTGACGAGCACGTCGAGCGCCGGGTACTCGTCCGTCACCCAGGCGGCCAGAGTTTCGCGCTCCGCTGGATTCGACAGGTCGCAGACGCGCGTCACCAGGCCCGGAATCGCCTCGCGGGCCGCCGCGAGTGCCTGGGCCCGGCGGCCGCACGTGACGACCGTGCTGCCGGCGCGCGCCAGCCGCCGCGCCAGCGCCAGGCCGATGCCGGAGGCGCCGCCGGTGATCAGCACGGTATGTCCCGAGAGTTCCATGCCGACCATTGTGTCGGATCCGGCGCGGCCCCGCATCAGCATCGCGGCGAGGCGAGGCCTCCGCCCACCCGGCCGCCGGCCGCGTACAATCGGGGCCATGAGCCTCCTCGAGCGCGTGCACGGCTGCACCTTCGACGACTTCCTGCTGGCCCCGCGGCACGGCCGGCTGCTCCGGCGCGATCCGGCATCGGTGGATCTGTCGAGCCGCCTCACGCGCCGCCTCACCCTCCGGCGGCCCATCGTCTCGGCGAACATGGACACGGTCACGCGCGCGGCGATGGCGGTCGTGCTGGCCGAGGAAGGCGGCATCGGCGTGGTGGACCGCGGCTTCCGCGTCGGCGACATCGGGCCGCAGGTGACCGAGGTGCTGGCGGTCAAGCGCACGCAGCACGGCGTCATCGGCGATCCGCACGCGATTGGTCCCCGCGAGACCATCGCGAGCGCGCGGCAGGCGATGGCGCGGACGGGCGTCGGCACGCTGGCCGTCGTGGACGAGGCACGCCGGCTGGTCGGGCTGGTGACCGAGCGCGACCTCCGGTTCGCCGCGGCCGACGCCTGCGTCGCGGACCGGATGACGGCCCGGCCGGCGCTCGTCGTGCACGAGGGGCCCGTCGCCCCGGCCGACGCGGAGCGGCTGATGCTCGAGCACAAGATCAAGAAGCTGCCGCTCATCGGCGCCGACGGGCGGCTGACCGGCCTCGTCACCGCGAAGGACCTGCTCAAGCACCGGCAGCACCCGTTCGCCACGCGCGACGCGCAGGGCCGGCTGATGGTCGGCGCGGCGGTCGGCGCGACCGGCGACTACCTCGAGCGCGCGGCCGAGGTCCTCCGTGCCGGCGCGGACGTGATCGTCATCGACATCGCGCACGGGCACTCGGCCGTGATGGACCGGGCGATCCGCGAGATTCGCGGCCGCTTCGGCGACGTGGACCTGGTGGCCGGCAACGTCGCGACCGCCGAGGGCGCGACGTTCCTGGCCGAGCGCGGGGTGGACGCCGTGAAGGTCGGCATCGGCCCCGGCGGCGGGTGCTCGACCCGGCTGACCACGAACTTCGGCGTGCCGCAGCTCGAGGCGATCGTGCGCTGCCGGCAGGCGGTGGGGGACGCGGTGCCGGTGATCGCCGACGGCGGCATCCGCCGCGACGGCGCGCTGGCGCTGGCGCTGCTCGTCGGGGGCGACACCGCCATGCTCGGCAGCGCGTTCGCCGGCACCGAGGAGACGCCGGGCGAGATCGTGATGCGCCCGGTCGTCGTGCCCGAGTCGCAGCGGATCGTGCAGGTGCCGTTCAAGGTCTTCCGCGGGATGGCGTCGCTCGGCGCGATGCGGGACCGGCTCGATCTCGAAGATGCCGCCGCCTCAGACGTCCAGGCCATGGGCGCCGAGGGACTGGAGTTCAGCGTGCCCGCGCGCGGATCGGTCCGCGGCGTCATCCGCGACATGCTGAAGCACCTGTGCTCGGCCGTGAGCTACGGCGGCGCGGAGAGCCTGGCGGAGATGCGCGAGCGGCTCGCCGCGGCGCCCGACGACTACCTCATCCGCCTGTCCGAGGCGTCGCGGCGCGAGTCGTTCGATCGGTAGAGGGGCGAGCGCCCGGTCAGTGATCCTCGCGGCGGTGCTCCTCGATCTCGCGTTCCATCGCGATGTTGTCGCGGTGCGCCTGGGTGGCCTGCTTCTGGCGCTTCGACTTCGCGGCGGCCTGGGTCTTTTCCTTGTACGAGACCGCAAAGCTCGAGAGCAGCCGCTCGAGATCCGCGCTCGCGCAGGCCGGGCAGCCCGGTTCATGGCCCGGGCGGACCAGGGCTTCGAATTCGTGCCCGCACGCGCGGCACCGGAAGTCGTACAGCGGCATGGGAGAAGACTAGACCGAATCCGGGCATCGGGCAATCGGGCCACCGTGTCCGCGGCAGCCCGGTTCCCCGGTTGCCGACGGGCTACTGCCCCTTCCGGCTGATCGGCGGCACGATGCCGACCATCCGGTAGTCCGAGACCAGCTTGCCGTAGTGCTCCGCCTGGTGGTCGATCCAGAAGATGAGGATGGGCTTCGGGCCCTGGTCCACCAGCGCGTAGGACTCCTTCATCGCGGCTTCCATTTCGGCCACGACCGACGCGCGCGTCTTCGGCTTGCCGGCGTCCGCCCGCTCCCGCGCCGCGTAGTCGAACTGCTCGCCACGAAGCGAGGCCGACGACATCTCGAGCCCGATCGTCACGTGACGGAACTCGTCGAGAATCGTCCGCGAATCCGGGTGGGGCCGGAACGAGAGCTTGTCGTCCGGGAACTGGCTGTCCCTGGCCATGTCGAAAATCTTGTCGTGCAGGGCTTTCCAGATGCGGACGGTCTGGTTCTCGAACGTGGGCGTGGTCGGCGTCTGCTGCGCGGAACCGCGCAGGGGGACGAGGGCGATCAGGGCTGCGATGCCGAGCGGGAGCACACGAGTCACGAAGCCTCCTTGGGGTGTCGATGACGTGACCCGCAGTCTACGGAGGCGGGGCGACCGGGGGCGGACGATGCGGCCGCCCGCGGGGAAGGTGGGACGACCGCTGGGCGGGCAGGGACGGGCGAGGTCTCGAGGGTCCCAGGGTCCAGGGCCCAGGGTTCGAGGTGCCGGGGCGCTGAACGTCGGGCGCCGGGGGGCCTGAGGACCGTGGCTGGGCCCCTGTGACCCGGGGACCCTGGGACCCTCCGGAGGTTCTTGACTACATGTCATCGAGCGACATATCGTCCACTGACATGTCGCCCCGACCTCCCGCGCCGTCGCCCGACCTGACCCCCATCACGTTCGAGGTGCTCCTCTCGCTGATTGACGGACCGCAGCACGGCTACGGGATCAAGCTCGACATCGAGGCTCGCACGGCGGGAGAGATCTCGCTCGGGTCGGGCACCTTGTACCAGGCCATCCAGCGGCTCGAGCGTGAAGGGCTGATCGCCGCGACGCGGGCGGCGGCCGGCAGCGGCGATCCGAGGCGCGGACGGTCGTACAAGCTCCTGCCGGCCGGGCGCGCCGCCATGCAGGCGCATCTCCGGCGCCTGAGCCGCGTCGTCGACTACGCGCGCGCGCGGCGGCTGCTGCCGGAGAGCCGGTCATGACGGGGCCGGGCGAGTCGATCTACCGGGCGCTCCTGTACCTGTACCCACGCGCGTTCCGGGCGAGGTACGAGGACGACCTCGTCGCGTTCTTCCTCGCGGACCGCGCCCATCCGAAGTACGGGGCCGGCCCGCTGCGGCCGATCCGCTTCTGGACGGCGACCCTGCGCGACCTGGTCCGGGCGGTCTGGCGGGCGCGGACCGGTCGCGACACTGACGATCCCCGGCCGGCCACGGCGCGCGCGGGCGTCGGGCGGCCGCGGTGGCCCATCCGCGCGGACCTGCGCGCGGCGTGGCGGGGCATGCGGGCCACGCCTGGCGTCGTCCTCTCCGCCGTGGTGCTGCTGGCGCTCGGGATCGGCATCGGGACCGCGATGTTCTCGGTCGTGGATGCCGTCGTCCTGCGCGGGCTCCCGTTCGACGAACCGGACCGGCTGGTGCAGGTGTCGGAGTCGAACCTCGACGGCGCCGACGCGTGGCCGGCGGCCTGGCCGAACTACGCCGCGTGGCGCACGCGCCAGTCGGTCTTCAGCGGGATGGCCGCGTCGGCGTACGCCGGGTGGCTCACCACGGCGGGGGATGAGGAACCCGCGCGCCTGCGCGCGGTGCGGCTCACCGCGTCGATCTTCGACGTGCTGCGCGTGGCGCCCGCGCTCGGCCGGCCGTTCACGCCGGCCGACGAGGTGGAGGGCGCGGCGCCCGTGATGATCCTCAGCGACGGGGTGTGGCGGCGTCGGTTCGGCGCCGACCCTGACATCGTCGGGCGCGTGCAGCGCTTCGAGGGCGGCGCGCGCACCATCGTCGGCGTGATGCCGCGCGGTTTCACCTATCCGCTGGGCTCGGTCGCGGCGAGCGCGATCGACGTGTGGGTCCCGATCGTGCCGACGGCGCGCGACCGCGCGCGCGACGGCGGCCGCACGTATGCGTTCACGGTGGTCGCGCGCCTGCGCGCCGGCGTCGGGCTCGACCAGGCCCGCGTGGAGATGCAGGGCATTCGCGGCAGCCTGGCGACGGAGTTTCCGAAGTGGTTCGAGGACCGCGGGGTGATGGTGCGGCCGATGACAGCCGCAATCATCAAGCCCGAGGTGCGCGCGTGGATGCTCTTCCTGCTGGGTGCGGTGGGCGTGGTCCTGCTCGTGGCGTGCCTGAACGTCGCGAACCTTCTGCTGGCGCGAGCGATCGCCAGGGGGCGCGAGGTCGCGGTGCGGGCAGCACTCGGGGCGAGCCGCTGGGATCTGACGCGCGCGTTCGTGACCGACGGCCTGCTGCTGGCCGCGCTGGGCGCGGCCGGCGGCATCCTGATTGCCCTCTGGGGCGTCGAGGTGCTGCGCGCGACCCTGCCGGATTCCCTGCCCCGGCTCGCGTCGATCGCCGTGGACCGGCGGGTGCTCTTCACCGCCGCGGCCGCGGCGCTCGCCACCGGCGTCGTCTTCGGGCTGCTGCCGGCGATCTGGCTCACACGGCCCAACCTCTCCGACGGGCTCCGCGCCGGCGGCCGGACGGTCGCGCTGGCGGCCGGCGGACGCCGCGCCCGTACCGGGTTCGTCGTGGCGCAGGTCGCGCTGGCGACGCTGCTCCTGGCCGGCGCGGCGCTCTTCGCGGCGAGCTTCGCGCGGGTCGTGCGCGTCGATCTCGGCTTCGATCCCGAGGGCGTGGTCGTGGTCGGCATGACGCCGCGACCGGCCCCGGGCGCGCCGCGACTCGACCTCGCCGCGTCGCGCGCGATGGTCCTCGACGCGCTGGATCGCGTGCGCGTGGTGCCGGGCGTGCAGGCGGCCACCGTCATCGGCGCCGGGACGCCGCTCGGCGGCGGGGGCATGACGCAACCGCTCGACGTGCCGGGGCCATCGCCGGTACGTTTCACCGGCCCGGACGAGCCCTGGGTGCACGGGGCGACGGCCGCGTACCTCGAGACGATGGGCGCGACCCTGGTGGCCGGGCGCTGGATCCTCGAGACCGACACCGCGGCCGCGCCGCCGGTGGCCGTGATCAGCGACGAGGCCGCGCGCCGCTACTTCGCCGGTGTGGACCCGCTCGGCGCGATCATCCGCCTGAACGACCGCGACGTCCGCACCGTCGTCGGGGTGGTCCACGGGACGCGGCACGTCGGCCCGGAGGAGGCGCTGCGCCCGGAGGTGTTCGTGCCGTTCGCGCAGGGCGACCAGCCCTCGGGCGACATCGTGGTCCGCGCGGCGGGCGACCCGATGGCCGTCGTGCCGGCCGTGCAGGCGGCGATCCGCGCGGCGGTGCCCAACGCCACGCTGTATCAGGCCGAGACGATGGAGGACGCGTTCGCGCGGCTGACCGCGCAGCGGCGGTTCAACATGCTCGTCCTCGGCCTCTTTGGCGTGCTGGCGGTGCTCATCGCGGCCGTCGGCGTCTACGGCCTGATGGCGTACGTCGTCTCGCAGCGCACGCGGGAGATCGGCGTGCGCGTGGCGCTGGGCGCGGCGCCGTCGGGGATCCTGCGGCTCGTGCTCGGACGCGCGTCACGTGTGCTGGTCGCCGGCGTGGTGGCCGGCCTGGCCGGCGCGCTCCTGCTCGAACGCTTCGTGCGGTCGTTCCTGTTCGAGGCGCGCCCGCACGATCCCGGCGTCTACGCGGTCGTGACCGTGCTCCTGCTGGCCGCCGGCCTGCTGGCGGCGGCGGCGCCGGCACGGCGCGCGGCGCGGGTCGATCCGCTCCACGCCCTGCGCGCGGAGTAACCCGCCGGGTGGGGCGTCGCGTCGGTCGTGTCCGTCGCGTTGGCCGCGTCCGTCGCGTCCGTTGCGCTGGCAGATCCCGCCGTCACGCGCGACGCCGCGCGTCGACCGCCGCGGCGAGCCGCTCGACGTCGTCCCAGTCGTTGTAGACCTGCGCCGAGATCCGCACCCACAGGCGCCCGTGTCCCGCGTGCAGCTGGATCTCGATCCGATCCTCGAAGAGCAGCGCGTCGCGCAGCCGCACCGCCTGGTCGGCAGTCTCGCCGAGGGCGGACGGCAGGGGCACGGTGATCATCGCGCCGACCTCGGCCTCGGTCACGCCGAGCGTGCCGCCCCAGCGCGACGCCAGGTCGCGGCCGGCGCGCCACGCGAGGTCGTGCATCCACGCGCGCGCGGCCTCCACGCCGAGGTCCTCGAGGAAGGCGAGGCCCGCCGGCGCGGTCAGCCACGGCGTCGGGTCGCGCGTGCCCATCCAGTCGAACTCGCGGGTGAACCCCTCGTCGAGGCCCCATGAGATGACGGGCGGGTGCAGGCCGGCCTGTCGATCAGGATGCGCCCACAGGATCCCGCAACTGCGCGGGGCGTGCGCCCACTTGTGCAGGTTGGCGACGTACCAGTCGGCGCCGAGGGCCGGGACGTCCAGTGCGATGGCGCCTGGCGCGTGCGCGCCGTCCACGAGCACCGGCACCCCGCGCGCGTGGGCTCGTCCCACGATCGCCGCCACGGGCATCACGACGGCGGTCTCCGCGCAGATGTGGTCGATCACGAGGACGCGTGTCCTCGGGCCGATCACCGCGTCGATGGCCGCCAGCGCCGCGTCGGCGTCGAACGCGGGCCACGGCAGCGTGGCCGTCCGCACCGCCGCGCCGCGCTCGCGCGCGACGAACGCCGCCGTCCTGAGGATGGCGCCGTAGCCGAGGTCGGTCACCGCGATTTCGTCGCCAGCCGAGAACGGCAGCGATCGGAGCACCGCGTTGACGCCGGCCGTCGCGTTGTCCACGAACACCAGGTCGTCGCCGCGGGCGCCGATGAACCCGGCCACCGCGGCGGCGGCCTCCCGCATCCGCGTCGGCGAGCCGGCCGGCGCGTGCACCCAGCCGGACAGCTCGCGGAGCATGAACCGCGAGGGCTGGCGCTCGATGGCGTCGCGGAGCGCCTGCTGCGCGGCGAGCACGCGGCGCGGCACGACGCCGACCGTGCCGTGATTCAGGTACGTGACGTCGGGATCGAGCGGCCAGAGCGGCAGGAGATCGCGGCCGAAGCGCATGGCGATGAGCCTACAGGCTCGCCGGCCTCCGCGCCAGACGTCGCGCGCGGCGCGACACGTCCGGACCGGGCTGGTATGCTGAGGACAGATCACCCACGATTCCCACCCACTGCGCGCGGGCATCGCGGCCCGCAGGGAGGCTTCATGGCAGCGGCCAAGACGGGCGATACCGTCCGCGTTCACTACACCGGCAAGCTCGATGATGGATCGGTGTTCGATTCGTCGGAGAACCGCGATCCGCTCGAGTTCACCATCGGCCAGGGACAGGTCATCCCCGGATTCGAGGACGCCGTGACGGGCATGTCCCCGGGCGAGTCGAAGTCGGCGACCATCCAGCCCGAGCAGGCCTACGGGCCGCGCCGCGAGGAGATGACCGCCGTCGTCCCGCGTGACACGCTGCCGGCCAACCTGGACGTGCAGGTCGGCACCCGGCTCGCGCTCCAGCAGGGCGGCGGCCAGCGCCTGCCGGTGACGGTCACCGAGGTGACCCAGGAGACCATCACGATCGACGGCAACCACCAGCTCGCCGGCAAGGCCCTCACGTTCGAACTCGAGCTCGTCGAGGTCGTCTAGGTTTCGTCGCGCGCCCGCGTGCCATGACCCTGCGTGACGCGGTGGCCGCGGACGTGCCGGCGCTCGTGCGCCTGATCAACCGCGCCTACCTGGTCGAACGCGAGTTCAAGGCGGGTGATCGGACCGACGCGTCCGAGGTCCGGGCCCTCCTCGCCGCCGGCACCTTCATCGTCGCACCCGACGTGGCGCCGGACGCTGCGCTCGCCGCCGTGGCGTCGGATGTCGCGCTGCAGGGATGTGCGTACGTCGCCGTCGCCGGCGATCGCGCGAAGCTGGCGCTGCTGTCCGTCGATCCCGATCGGCAGGGGCGGGGGATCGGGGGGCGCCTGATCGCGGCCGTCGAGGCCAGGGCCCGCGACGCGGGCTGCCGCGAGATCGCGATTCAGGTCGTCAACCGCCGGCGCGAGCTGTTTCCGTTCTACGAGAAGCGCGGGTACGTGGCGCGAGGGACGGATCCGTTCGAGGACCCGTCCCTCCTGGCGCCGTGCCACTTCGTCCGGATGGCGAAGCCGCTCGACGCGGCGCCGCGCCCCCGTGAGGACGCGGCGCCGGCCGCTACTTGATCAGGCTGGACTGCAGGCGGTAGGCGCCCTTCACCGAGCTGAACGCGCCCGCCACCTTCACGTGGACGGTCTGGCCGGCCTTGACCGCGATCGTCACCGACTCGTTGCCGGCGTTGCCCTGCTGGTCCTGATCGGAGCTGTCCACCGGCCGCGAGAAGTCGCCGTCGATGTAGGCCTCGAGCATGAGGTCCGTATCGTCACCGTCGACGCGCGTGATGAGCGCGAGGGTGCCCGCCTCGGTCACCTTGAAGACGAACCAGTCCCAGGCATCACCCTGGTCCGAGTCCAGCGTGTCCTCGTGCGTCTTGCCGATCTCGAGCGCCGTGGCGTTCGAGGGGCGCTTGTCCGGATCGGCCGGCCGCTCGAACGCGGGGAAGCTCAGGAACGACGCCGCGATCTTGAAGGTGCTCTGGCCGCCGCCGAGCAGCTCGACCGACACCTTGTAGGTGCCCGCCTCGGTGAGGGTGGTCGACAGCAGTTCGGTGCCGGGTGAGCCGTACAGGTCGCGGTCGCTCACGCCGTCGCGCACCTGCTGGCCGTCGCCATCGCGCAGCACGAGCTGGAGGTCGTCCGTGCCCTGCACCGCGACCGACAGGACGCCGGCGGTCTTGGCCGTGAAGGTGTAGACGGCCGGGGTCTGGCCGCTCGCCGTGCCGTTCTGCGGCGCGCCCATCGGCAGGGCCGTCTGGGCATCGGCGGGTCGGGACACGAGCAGCAGCAGGGCGGCGGCGGGCAGAACGAGAACTCGGGGCAGACGCGGCATGTGGGTGCCTCCTCGGGCGGCCTCGACTATAGCGCCAACCCGGTGCTGGACGACATGAATCGCTCACGGACGGGGCTGCCCTCCGGATGGCGGTGCCCGGCAGACTGGTGTCGCCGCCCCTGGCCGCGTTTCAGCGGCCGGGCCCCCGGTCCGACTGCCCCCGCCCGACGGCCCGGTCCGGCCGATGCCTCGGCGGCGCCGCGGGGAGTGCGCATACAATCCCCGGTTGGGGGGATTCCGGATGACGGCGAGACACGCGGCGGCCGCGGTGGTGACGGGCCTGACGATGCTGGTGACCGGGTGCGGCCGTCCGCCGGCCGACGGCGTCTACACGGTCGCGCTCGACTACCGGGGGCCCGCCGAGGGCCAGCCTCGCCCGAATTTCAGCCCGAAGGGCACCCAGGTGACGCTGGCGCCGCTGCCCGACACGGCGCCGCTGCCCGCCGGCGCGAGCCGGCCGGCACGCACGGGCGTGCTGCAGGTGGGGCCCGCCCGCGACGCCTGGATCCCGATCCTCGCCACCGCCGACCCGGCGCATCCCGGCGACCTGACCCGGCTGTTCCTCGACCGGAACCGCAACGGCGACTACACCGACGACGGCGCCGCGCTCGAGGCCGTGCCGTCGCAGAACGAGAAGACGAAGGCCTGGTGGAGTTCCTTCGACGGCACCGACCTGTCGATCCCGTACGGCAGCGGCGTGACCGAGCCCTACAACGTCAGCTTCTGGATCGTCCGTGACGATGGCGCGCCCGTGCCCGACGTCCTGCGCTACTCGCGGCGGTCGTGGCGGAGCGGCACGGTGACGGTCGCCGGCGTGCCCGCGCTGGTCGCGGCGATGGACGGCAACAACGACGCGATCTTCTCGAAGCAGGACTCCTGGAGCGTGATCGCGGCGTCCGAGCCCGACGCGGCCCAGGCCGTGCTGTCGATCAAGGAGGCGCGCGACGGCGACCGGATGATGTTCGTCGCCGACGGCGACACCGAGCACGTCCTCGAGTTCCGCGACATCTCCCCCGACGGCCGCCGGTTGACCTTCGCGGTCGTCGATCGGCCGACGACCAAGGCCATGGACCGTGCCGGTGACGACCCGGTCCGGACCGAGCGCGGCCGCCCCCGCGCCGAGACGCCCGTCGCCTGGGGCCACGAGTTCGACGCCGCCGTGGCGAGGGCCCGCGCCGAGAACCGCCGGGTCCTCATCGACTTCGAGACCACGTGGTGCGGTCCCTGCAAGACCATGGACGAGTGGATCTGGACCGATGCCGAGGTCGCCGGCGTCGTCACCGACGGCTACGTCGGCGTGAAGCTCGACGGCGACATCGAGAAGGCCCTGGTCTCGCGCTTCGAGGTCGGGGGCTACCCGACGATGGTGGTCCTGGGTCCGGACGGCCGTGAGATCGCGCGCCGGGTCGGCTACCAGACCTCGGTCCAGGCCCTGGAACTGCTCCGGGCGCAGTAGCCCGAATCCTTTTCACGGGAGCCGGCTCTTACCTGGCGTGGAGGCCAGGATGGCACTCGTGAATCTGACCGCTGACACGTTCCGTTCGACGACCGAGTCCGGCATCGTCTTCGTGGACTTCTGGGCCGCCTGGTGCGGGCCCTGCCGGGTGTTCGCCCCCGTCTTCGAGGCGGCCGCCGCGCGACACCCGGACGTCGTCTTTGCCAAGGTCGATACCGAGGCCGAGCCGGATCTGGCCGGCGCGTTCGGCATCCGGTCCATTCCCACCGTCATGGTGTTGCGGGACGGCATCCTGCTCGGGGCGTTCCCGGGCGCGCTGCCCGCCGAGGCGCTCGACGACCTGATCACGGAAGTCCGGGCGCTGGACA
>JAWKHR010000074.1:0-23061 GCA_041394725.1 Vicinamibacterales bacterium
GACGAAGCCGTCCGGGCGGAACGCGTCCACGCCCTGGTCGTACCAGGCATCGGCGCCGTGCTCGGCGAACACGTCCGCGGCGCGCGCGACGATGGCCGGCGTGAGCGCGGAGGCGCCGCAGGCTCGACAGCCGAGCGCCGGAATGGGCACGCCCCAGGCGCGCTGGCGCGAGATGCACCAGTCGGGCCGGTTCACGAACATGCCCGTCATCCGCTCGCGACCCCAGTCGGGGATCCAGCGGACGGCGTTCGTCTCGGTGAGCGCGGCCTCGCGCAGGCCGTCCATGCTGATGAACCACTGCGCGGTCGCGAGGAAGATGACCGGCTGGTGACAGCGCCAGCAGTGCGGATACGAGTGCTCGAAGTCCGACCGGTACCACAGGCGGCCACGCTCGGCGAGCGCGGCCTCGACGACCGGGTTGGCCTCGAAGACCTTCATCCCGCCGACCACGCCGACGTCGGGCAGGAAGCGTCCGTCGCGCCCGATCGGCGCGTAGATGTCGAGCCCGTAGCGCACACCCGTCGCGAAGTCGTCCGCGCCATGGCCGGGCGCCGTGTGCACGGCGCCGGTGCCCTGGTCGAGGGTGACGTAGTCGGCGAGCACCGCGAGCGAGTCGCGGTCGTAGAGCGGGTGCCGGAAGCGCAGCCGATCCAGGGCGGCGCCCTTGACGCTCGCCACCTTCGGCCCGAGCGCCCGGCCGGTGGCCTCGGCCACGCGGGGCGCGAGCGCCTCGGCCATGATCACCACGCGGCCGTCCACCTCGTACGCGCCGTAGTCCACGTCCGGGTGGAACGCGACGGCCAGGTTCGCCGGGATCGTCCACGGCGTCGTCGTCCAGATCAGCACCGTCACGTCGCGCCCGGCCAGGGCCGGCACGCGCGCCGCGAGGTCGCCGGCCGCGTCGGGCGCCAGCGGGAACTCCACGTAGATCGAGGGCGACGTGTGCGGCTCGTATTCGACCTCGGCCTCGGCCAGCGCGGTGCGGCAGCGCAGGCACCAGTGGACGGGCTTCTTGCCCTTGTAGACGAGGCCGCGCGAGACGAACCGGCCGAGCGCCCGGACGATGTCCGCCTGGAAGGCGAAATTCATCGTCAGGTACGGGTTCGCCCAGTCGCCGATGATGCCGAGGCGCTTGAAGTCCACCCGCTGGGAGTCGACGAACTTCTCGGCGTAGGCGCGGCACGCCCGGCGGAACTCGGCGGGGTTGCGGTCCTTGGCCGCGGCGCCGAGTTCGCGCTCGACGTTGAGCTCGATCGGCAGGCCGTGGCAGTCCCAGCCCGGGACGTACGGTGCGTCGAAGCCGGCCATGGAGCGGGACTTCACGACGAGGTCCTTCAGCACCTTGTTGAGCGCGTGGCCGATGTGAATCTGGCCGTTCGCGTAGGGCGGGCCATCGTGGAGGACGAAGGTCGCCCGGCCCCGCCGGGCCGCGCGCAGGCGGCCGTAGAGGTCCATGGCGTCCCAGCGGGCCAGCATGGCCGGCTCGGTGGCCGGCAGGTTGGCCTTCATCGGGAAGTCCGTCCGCGGGAGGTTGAGCGTATCTTTCCAGTCGCGCATCGGAAGGGCCGAAACCTCCATTCTATAATTGGAGGCCGTGGTCCGCGCCCGGGCGGTCTTCTTCGACGTCGATTTCACCCTGATCCACCCCGGGCCCCGATTCCAGGGCACTGGCTACGCGGCGAGCTGCGCCCGCCACGGGGTCCGGGCCGATGCCGCCCGGTTCGAGGCGGCGGTGGCCGGGGCCTCCGGGCTCCTCGACTCGGCCGACCAGCTCTACAACGACGACCTCTTCATCAACTACACACGCCGCATCATCGAGCTGATGGGCGGCGAGGGGCCGGCCGTGGACCTCGTCGCGCGTGAGCTCTACGCCCAGTGGGCCGAGCACCATCACTTCGACCTCTACGCCGACGTCGAGCCCGCGCTCCGCGCGCTGCACGCCGGGGGCTACCGGCTGGGTCTCATCTCGAATTCCCACCGCTGCCTGGACTCGTTCCAGTCGCACTTCGAGCTCCAGGGGCTCATCACGGCGACGGTCTCGTCGTCCGAGCACGGCTGGATGAAGCCGCACCCGAGCATCTTCGAGGCGGCGCTCGCGCAGGTCGGCGTGCCGGCGGGGGAGTCGGTGATGGTCGGCGACAGCCTGGCGCACGACGTGGCCGGTGCGATGCGCGCCGGCATGCGGGGCGTGCTGCTGGCCCGCGGCGCGGCGCCGGCCGACGCCGGCGTGCCCGTCATCCGGACGCTGACGGAGCTGCCCGGGCTGCTCGAGCGTTGAGCGCCGGCGCGCCCTGCTAGCATCTCCCGCATGTTCAGCTCCCGCCGAATGGCCGTCGTCTTCGCCGGCAGTCTCACGGGTCTCTGCCTGATCGGCTGCGCCGGCGGCGTTCCAGAGGCCGACATCGTGACGGGCGTCCGCGCCGGAGACGTGGCCGCGGTGAGGGCGCTGCTGGCGCGCGACCCCGCCCTGGTGCAGACCCGGGTCTATCCGCAGGCGTACGAGCGGCGCGACCAGCGCCGGGCGTTCGAGGCCCGCGAGGGGCGCAGTCCGTGGGAAGGGCGCCTCCTGATTCACGAGGCGGCGGCGCGCGTGGAGTCCCCCCGGCCGTTGCTCGACCTGCTGGCCGATGCCGGCGCCGACCTGACGGTCCGGCTGAACGGCCGCACCCTGCTCCACCTGGCCGCGCGCGACGGGAACCTCGAGGTCGCTTCCTGGCTCCTCGAACGCGGGGTGCCGGTGAACGGCCTGAACGACTGTGCCGATTGCGCCGAGGCCGGCTGGGCGCCGCTCCACGATGCGCAGGCATTCCGTGACGACGAGATGAGTGAACGGCTGCTGGCGGCCGGCGCCACGGCTGACCCGCGCGCGCGCGACGGTCGGACGCCGCTCCATGTCGCGGCGGTCTCCGGCAAGCTCGGCGGCGCCTTCGTGCTCTGTCGCCACGGCGCCGACCCGACGAGGACGGACGCGGCCGGCCACACGCCGTTCGACCTTGCCGGGGATCCTGGCGTCACCCGCGATCCTTCGCGGGTTCGCGTCGAGGACCTTCCCCTGCTCGTGAAGTGGCTGCAGCCCGACGGCGGTTGTGCCGCCGTCGCCGCGAAGGCTCGCGCCGCCGGCAGGCCGGTCCCGGACGAGGAGGCCCGAACGGTCTTCGCGCGCACGGTCGGGACACTGGCCGGCAGCTGATCCCACGAGTGTCGAACGGCCCGCCCGCGCCGGCGCGCAGCGTGCCAGTGCGGCGCGTGCCGAACGCCGAGCGCCGACTGTCGTCTGGCCAGTGCCCAGTGCCCAGTGCCCAGTGCCCGCCGTCGAGGCGCGCCGAGCGCCGAGCCCCCAGTGCCCGATCAATGTCGTACGCCGATCGGCGATCCCGTCACCGACAGGACCGTGATCCACGCGGCGCAGCGCGGCCGCCGTCGTCCACTCGGCCGTTGACCTGCGGCCCGGTTTTTGCGAGGCTCTGTCCGACCGTCCCTCCCCGGCCTCCACCAGCCGACTCGCGTTGGCCGGCAGGCTCCCCGCCGCCGTCCGCGAGGCTGCCGGGAGCGCGACGATGCCACGACTCAGCCCGGAAATCGACCATCTGCTGCGGCGCGCGGGCTTCGGGGCCAGTGCCGCCGACGCCGACCAGTTCCGCGCCACGTCCGCCGACGCGCTCGTGTCGCACTTCGTCGACTACGAGGGCCGGCCCGACGACGTGGACGCGCGCATCGGGCGGCCCGACCACGCGCGGATCTCGCTCGACGACGCGTTCTCGCCCGACACCGACATCGACGACGCGCGACAGCGCTGGCTGTTCCGGATGATCCACACGCGCCGGCCGCTGCAGGAAAAGATGGCGATGTTCTGGCACAACCACTTCGCCACGGCCTACCGCAAGATCGCCGCCGCGGCCGGCGAACTCCAGGCCGCGAAGATGATGGCCTACACCCCGGGCCAGGCGCGGCCGCTCCGTGGACCGCAGGGGCAGATCGAGCTGTTCCGGCAGCAGGCGCTCGACCGGTTCAGCGACCTGCTCGTGCAGGTCGCACAGGATCCGGCGATGTTGATCTGGCTCGACGGCCGCAGCAACGTGAAGTCGCGCCCGCAGGAGAACTGGGGCCGCGAGGTGATGGAGCTGTTCACGCTCGGCGTGGACTTCTACACCGAGTCCGACGTGCGCGCGGCCTCGCGCGCGTTCACCGGCTGGAACCTGCGCCGGTCGCAGGGCTTCCGCGACGACGACCCGCAGTCCTATTACGAGTTCTTCTACGACGCCGAGCAGCACGACACCGACGCCAAGACCTTCTCGTTCCCGGTCGCGCCGGGCGGCAGCCACACGATCCCGGCGCGCGGCCCGTCGTCCGGCCTCCAGGACGGTCTGGATGTGCTGATGGCGCTGGCCACGCATCCGGAGACGGCCCGGCGCCTCGCGCGCAAGTTCTGGGGCTTCTTCGTCTGCGAAACGCGGGATCCGGACCCGGCGTTCGTCGAGAGCACGGCGTCGGTCTACCTGCGGAACGGCACCGCGATCCGCCCGGTCATCCGCCACATCCTGACTTCGTCGTGGTTCACCGACGCGGCCGTGCGGCACACGCGCTACTCGTGGCCGGCCGAGTTCGTCGCGCGCGCGATCAGGGAGGTCGGCTGGCAGAACTTCGAGCTGGGCGACGTGCTGACGCCGCTCGCCAGCATGGGCATGCCGCTGTTCGAGCCGCCGAACGTCGGCGGCTGGGAGACGGGGCCGGCGTGGTACTCGACGGCGACGATGCTCGCGCGGACGAATTTCGCCGCGACGCTCGCGGCCAGCCAGCGCGAGTTCCTCGCGGTCTCGCTCGGCGCCGACGGCGGGACGCGGGACGCGCTGCTCGGCGCGATGCTCGACCGGGTGACGACCGCGCCGCTCGACCGGGCGCCGCGCGAGGCGCTGCAGGCGTACCTGCAGGCCGCCGGATCGTGGACCGGCAGCCCGTCGCAGCTCGGCACGCGGGCGGCGGGGCTGGCGCGCCTGCTCGTCGGCGCCTCCGAGTACCAGCTCGTCTGACTCGATTCGCAGGAGCGTTCATGAAGGTCTCTCGACGACTGTTCATCCGCGACGGCGTGGCCACGGTCACGCTGGGCCTGGCCGCGCCGAGTTTCCTCGGCGCCATCGCGCGCGCGCAGGGCGCGCACGGGCGTCACCTCGTCGTGGTCTACCTCGGTGGGGGCAACGACGCGCTCAACACGCTCGTGCCGTACCAGGACCAGGCCTACTACGACCGGCGGCCGACGATTGCCGTCCCGGCCGGGCAGGTGCTGCAGGTCGGCACGGACGCCGGGGGGCACGCGCTCGGGCTGCATCCGGGCCTGGGCGGGCTGCGGAACGTCTTCAACGAGGGGCGCCTGGCGCTCGTGCAGCGGACCGGCTACGCGGACTCGAGCCGGTCGCACTTCGAGGCGGCCGAGATCTGGAACACGGCCGATCCGACGCTGTCGATCGGGCCGGGCTGGCTGGGCCGGTATCTCGACACGCTGCCGCGGCCGCTCGACGCGCTCACGGCCTGGAACACCGCGTCGGAGACGCCGCGCGCGCTCTACGCGGAGCGCAGCGGCGTGCCGGCGATCCCGAACGTCGCCACCTACGCCTACGCGAGCCCGAACCGCGGGTCGGCCGCGCGCGAGGAACGGACGGCCGTCGAGGCGATGGTGGCCAACCCGGCGCCGGATCGCCCGCACCTCGCGTTCGTGAACGGCACGAGCCGCGGCGCGCTCGAGACGCTGGACCGCGTCGCGACGGTGCGGTCCTATGCCCCGACCGTGGGCTACCCGAACACCGGGTTCGCCCGCTCGCTGCAGACGGTGGCCGGCGCGATCGCCGGCGGCGTCGGCACGAAGGTCTTCTGGGTGGTGACGGGCGGGTACGACACGCACTCGCAGCAGGGCGCGGGCGACGGCACGTATGGCGCTCTCATGGGCACGCTGGGCGATGGCCTGTGGGCGTTCTACCAGGACGTCCGCAACCAGGGGCTCGCGGCCGACACGTCGGTCGTCGTCTTCTCGGAGTTCGGCCGCCGCATCTCGGAGAACGGCAGCCGCGGCACCGACCACGGCGCGGCGGGCCTGATGATGGTGCTCGGCGGCGGCGTGCGCGGCGGGCTGTACGGGTCGGCCGCGTCGCTCACGCCGGGCCACCCGACGCTCGAGAACGACTCTGGCGACGTGCGCTACGAGGTCGACTTCCGGTCCGTCTACGCGCGCCTGCTCGACCAGTGGCTCGGCGTGGACTCGACGTCCATCCTGCACGGCGACTACCGGTCCGGCGCGCCGGCCATCTTCTGAGGATCGTCCCCATGTCCCAGTTCCGTCTCGCGCTCGTCGCCACGGTCGGTCTCGGCCTCGCCACGCCGGCGTTCGCCCAGGATCCGGCGCCGCCGCCGCCCCCCGTGACGCCGGCCTCGCCCCAGGCGGGCGAGTACCCGAAGGTCACGTTCGGCGTGCAGTCGTTCCTGCAGTACTCCGCGCTCCTGCACGAGGCGGACGGCTACAACGCCTTCGAGGTCACGCGCGGCTACCTGAACGTCGAGGCCCGGCTGTCGGACAGGCTCCGGTTCCGGTTCACGCCGGACGTGCGCCCGACGACCGACGCGAGCCTCGAGAACAACCTGACCCTGCGCCTGGAGTACGCGTCGCTCTACGCGACCGTCGCGGACGACGTGACGCTGATGTTCGGCCTCCACGAGACGCCGTGGCTGAGCTACGAGGAGTCGATCAACCGGTACCGCGTCCTCGGGCCGTTCTTCTCGGAACGGCTCGGCCTCGTCCCGGGTCCGACGGACCTGGGCGTCAGCGTGCGCGCCACGCGCGGCAACCTGGACGTCCATGGCGGCGTGTACAACGGCGAGGGCTACGGGCGGGCCGAGATCGACCGGTACAAGAGCGTCGAGGGCCGCGTGTCGTACCGGCTGATGGGCGACGACAGCGTGCAGGTGTCGGGCTTCTACCAGTACGGCTGGTACGCGCGCGACCGGCCGCGCAACGTGGCCATCGTGATGGGCAGCTACGAGCAGCCGCACGGCTTCGTCACCGCGCAGTACCTGTGGGCGACCGACAACCCGTTCATCGCGCGCGACGTCCAGCGGCGGGGACTCTCGATCTTCGGCGAGGTCCGGCAGGGGCCCACCGGCTGGGCCGGGATCGCCGGGCTCGACCTGTTCGACCCGGACCGGTCCGACGACGGCGATTCCACCCGGCGGATGGTCTTCGGCGGCGCGCACTGGCGGCGCGTGGGGCAGGCGCGGCTCGGCATCGTGGTGTCGCTGGAGCAGTCGTATCGCTCCGCGACGTCGCAGCTGACCGATCGCCGCCTGCTCGCGCAGACGACGATCGAGTTCTAATCTCAGTCCCGGCGGTCGCGTGACGTGCGGCGGCGAGGGCGCCCGGGGCCTTCCACCCGCCGGCTCTCCGACCGCTGCGGCCTTCGGTCCGGCCGCGCCGGCCTGACGTCCACCCGGCGGCCCCGGATCGTCCGGCCCTGCATGGTGCGCGCGACCTTGTCGGCCACCGACGCCTTGACGTCCACGACCGAGAACTCGGGGTTGACGCGGATGGCGCCCAGGTCCTTCGACGTGAGGCCCACCTCTCCCGTGATGGCGCCGACGAGGTCGCCGGTGTTGACCTGGTGGTTGCGGCCGACGTTGAACGCGAGCGCCACCCAGTCGGCATCCGATCCCGCGGCCACGTTCGGGCTGGTGCTCTCGGGCGCGTCGGGCGCGGTGGTCTCGGCGCCCGCCTGGTACAGCGCCACCGCGGCGGCCGCGATGTCGGTGATGTCGAAGTCGTCCGCCAGCGAGCGGACCAGGCCGCGCGCGTCCTCCAGGTCCCCCGCGGCCAGGCGCGTCGTCAGCGCCGTGCGGGCGGCGTCGAGCCGCCGGGCCTTGAGCGCGGCCACGGTGGGCAGCGAGGCCAGTTCGATCTTCTGGCGGGTGAGGGTCTCGATGTCGCGCAGCAGGCGCTGCTCCCGGGGGCCGACGAGCGTGATGGCGACGCCGTCCCGCCCGATACGGCCGGTGCGACCGATCCGATGAACGTACACGGCCGGCGCGGTGGGGATGTCGTAGTTGATGACGTGGGAGACGTGGTCGATGTCCAGGCCGCGGGCGGCGACGTCGGTGGCGACGAGCACGTCGGTCGCGCCGGTCCGGAACGACTGCATCACGCGGTCGCGCTGGCGCTGGTCCAGGCCGCCGTGGAGCGCCAGCGCGCCGTAGCCGTGTGAGGTGAGCGTCTCGGTCAACTCGTCCACCTCGACGCGGGTCCGGCAGAAGACGATCGCCGAGGCCGGGTCCTCGAACTCGAGGATCCGGCCCAGGGCAAAGGTCTTCTGCTGGCGCGACACCTGGTAGGCCACCTGCCGCACGCGCGGCAACTTGCCGGCGGCGCGCTTCTCCGCCTTGATGGTGATCCGCGTCGGCGCGCGGAGGTGGCGCGTCGCGATCGTCGCGATTCTCGGCGCCATCGTCGCGGCGAACAGGGCCGTCTGCCGGGTCGTCGGCGTGGACGTCAGGATCGCGTCGAGGTCCTCGGCAAATCCCATGTCCAGCATCTCGTCGGCCTCGTCGAGCACGAGAGCGACAATCGCCGTCAGGTCCAGCGTCTGGCGCCGGATGTGGTCGAGCGCGCGGCCCGGCGTGGCGACGACGACGTCCACGCCGCGCTGCAGGGCGCGAATCTGCTGGCTCATCGGCGCGCCGCCGTAGAGCGGCACGACCGTCAGCGGCGTCTGCTTCGCGTACTTGTGGACGGCCTCGGCGACCTGCATCGCCAGCTCCCGCGTCGGCACGAGGATGAGGGCGTGGACGACGCCGGACCGGCGGGCGGGCATCGCGAGCAGGCGGTGCAACAGCGGCAGGACGAATGCCGCGGTCTTGCCGGTGCCGGTGCCCGCCTGCCCGATGACGTCGCCGCCGGCCAGCAGGACGGGGATGGCTTCGCGCTGAATCGGGGTGGGTTCCTCGTAGCCGAGTGCCGCCACCGCCCTGGCGATCGGCGGCGCGAGCCCGAGGCCGGAGAAGCCGGCACCGGCCGGCGGAGTGCTCTGTGTGTCCTGGCTCACCCGTTCAGTCCTTCCAGATCGCCCCGATGCCGAGTTCCCACAGCCGCCGGTTGAGCGACGCCAGGTCGCCCGTGCGGAGGGCCGTGCCGCGCGCCTCGAGCGTCTTCCACTCGGCTGACGTGTCCTCGAGCCGGTCGAGCGACGCCTGGGTCACGCGCGGCAGGTCGCTCTCGGTCTGGTTGATCAGGAACATGAAGTTCGCCGTGAACTTCTGCGCGTAGTTCTCCACGTCGTCGTACGCGCGCGTGCGGCGCGACACCATGTCGGCGTCCCAGGCTTTGATCTTCTCGACCAGGGCCTTCGCGTCGCGCTTCACGGCGTCGAACTTCGCGTCGGCCGGCAGCTTCCTGAGCAGCGCCTCGATCTGAGCCTGCGCGTCGTGCAGGTCGTTGACCATCGTGTGCATGGCCGTGAGCGACTGCTCCATGCTCGTCATCACGTCGTCGTACTGCCGGTAGTCGGCGGGCGTGACCGAGTAGAGCGGGTTCGCGAGGATCTCCGCGGTGGTGGTCGCGGTCTGGTCGCCCGAGCGGAGCGTGACCCGGTACCGCCCCGGGATCGCCTTGTGCCCGGCGTAGCCGGCCTCGATGTAGACGTCGGGTACGCCGGGCATCGTCGGATGGCGCATGTCCCAGACGAACCGGTTGAGGCCCTCGTCCTTCGAGAGCGTGGGCTCGGGGCCGGGGCCGCCGTCCCACTTGCGGTAGGACGCGTCCTTCTTCGACGTGAACGACCGCACCGTCCGGCCGCGGTCGTCCTGAATCGTGAGCGTGACCTCCGCGTCGTCCGGGAGTCCGGGCAGGCGGTAGTAGAGCACGACGCCGTTGGCGGGGTTGACGCCGCGGAACGTGGCGGCGCCGGTGAAGTCCTCGTCCGTGTCGTCGAGTTCGCTGCCGCCGTTGGCGAGGTACGCGCCGGCCGGCTGGTAGAGCGAGAACGCGGGCGGATCGGGACGGTACTGCCGGACGAGGGGCAGGTCGTCGAGAATCCAGAACGCCCGGCCGGACGTCGCGGCGATGAGGTTGTCGCGGTGCACGCGCAGGTCGGTGATCGGCGTCAGCGGCAGGTTCAGCTGGAACGGCGCCCAGTCCGCCCCGCCGTTCCAGGAGACGTACAGGCCCAGCTCGGTGCCGGCGAAGAGCAGGTCGCGCCGGACGGTGTCCTCGCGGACGACGCGCGTGAACGCGCCGTCGGGGATGCCGTTGTCGATCTCGGTCCAGGTGGCGCCGTAGTCGGTGGTCTTGTAGAGCCCGGGGCGGCGGTCGTCGAACTTGTAGCGCGTGGTCGCGATGTAGGCCGTGGCCTTGTCGAACGGGGAGATCTCGATCGCGTTGACCAGGCACTCGGCGAGGCCGGGCGGCGTGACGTTCTTCCACGTGGCGCCGCCATCCCGGGTGATCTGCACGAGCCCGTCGTCGCTGCCGGTCCAGATCACGCCCTTCTCGTGCGGCGACTCGGCGATGTAGGCGAGCGTGCCGTAGTTCTCCGCGCCGACCGCCTCGTTCGTGTAGGGGCCGCCCGGCGTGCCCTGCTTGTCCTTCTCGTTGCGGGTGAGATCCGGCGAGACCTCCTTCCACGTCCGGCCGAAGTCGCTGGACTTCAGGAGCATCTGCGCGCCGTGATAGTAGGTGTTCGGTTCGTGCGCGCTCCAGATGATCGGCGCGTTCCAGTTGAACCGGTACTTCATGTCCTTCGCGTCCATCCCGAGGTACTGGATGGGCGCGGCCATGATGTTGGTGCCCGCTGTGGCGTCGTTGTCGATGACCTCGATCGTGCCCTGATAACTGCCGCCGAGGACGTAGCGCGGGTGGTCCGGGTCGAAGGCGAGGAACGCGCTCTCGCCGCCGGCCGACGCGTCCCAGCTCCGCGGCGTGATGCCGCCGCTGCCGAACTCGCGGCTGGCGATGACGACCGACGAGTTGTCCTGCTGGCCGCCGTAGATCCGGTACGGGAACCGGTTGTCCACGTTGATCCGGTAGAACTGGCCGGTCGGCATCGTGGCCTGCGAGCTCCAGCTCTTTCCGCGGTCGAAGGTGATCGCCGCGCCGCCGTCGTTGAGGACGATGAAGTTGGCCGGGTCGTCCGGGTTGATCCACAGGTCGTGGTAGTCGCCGTGCGGCGACGACATCACCGTCCACGTCTTCCCGCCGTCGTCGGACCGCAGGAACGGCGCGCTGAGGACGTAGACCGTGTGCTCGTTCTTCGGGTCGATGAAGAGCTCGATGTAGTACCAGGCGCGCTGCACCAGCCGCGGGTCGCTCGAGACCTGCGACCAGTGGTCGCCGGCGTCCTCGGATACGTAGAGGCCGCGCTGGTCCTTCATCGAGTCGCTCTCGATGAGCGCGTAGACCTTGCGCGGGTTCGACCGGCTGACCGCGATGGCCATCTTGCCCATCTCGGCCGGCAGGCCCTCGGTCATCTTCTGCCAGGTCTCGCCCGCGTCGGTGGACTTGTAGAGGCCGCTGCCGGGCCCGCCGCTCGTGACCTTCCACGGCTGGCGGCCGTACTCCCAGGTCGCCGCGTAGAGCACGCGCGGGTTGGTGACGTCGATCGACAGCTCGGACGCGCCGGTGCGCTCGTCCACGTACAGCACCTTGCGCCAGGTGGCGCCGCCGTCGGTGGACTTGAAGACGCCGCGATCCGCGCCGGGGCCGTACAGCGCGCCCTGCGCCGCGACCCACACGGTGTCCGGGTCCTTCGGGTGCACGACGATGCGCGCGATGTGCCGGGTGGCGTCGAGGCCGAGGTGCGTCCAGGTGTGGCCGGCGTCGTTCGACCGGTACACCCCGTCGCCGGAGGACGTCATCACGCCGCGGACGGCGTGCTCGCCCATGCCCAGGTAGACGACATTCGGATCGCTCGGCGCGACGGCCACGGCGCCGACCGATCCGGTCTTCACGAAGCCGTCGGTCACGTTGTGCCAGCTGATGCCCCGGTCTCCCGTCTTCCACAGGCCGCCGCCCGTCGTGCCCATGTAGTACGTGGCGGGATCGCCCGGCACGCCGGTGCCGGCCACCGACCGGCCGCCACGGAACGGGCCGATCGACCGCCATTTCACGGGGGCAAAGTACTCGTCGAGGCCGGTCTGGGACTGTGCCGGCGGGGCGACGGTAGGGGTGAGCCTGGCGACGCCGGCCACCGGGACCGAGCCGAGCAACGCGGCGACGAGGACGAGGCGGATGCGGGGCATGACGAGTCTCCGTCCTCGATTCTACCCGCGAGGGCGACCCCCGTCGGTCGGGTGCCGGCGCATCGGGTGATAATCCGCGCGTGCCGCCGTTCGCGAGGCCGGACGGCAGGGAGGGCCTTCATGCGACGCGTCGATCGACTTCGCCCACTCGCGATCACGGCCGCCGTGACCGTGGCCGTGGCCACTGCCGTCGCGGCGTCCGGCGTCCGCCCGGCGGGCTCCCGGCCGGCCGGACCGGCGTCGGACGGCCAGGCCACCAGTGCCGACGCGCGGATGGCGTCGTGGCAGCGCCACCTCGAACTCGAGCGAACGTCGCCGTTCCGCGACCTGGCGTGGCGCGCGGTCGGCCCGACGTTCTCGGGCGGTCGAATCGAGAGTATCGCCGTGCACCCGTCGCGGCCCTTCACGATCTACGTTGGCGCCGGATCCGGCAACGTGTGGAAGAGCGAGAACGACGGCACGACCTGGACGCCCATCTTCGAGCACGAGTCCACGTTCGCGGTCGGCGAGATCGCCATCGCGCCGTCGAACCCGGACGTGCTCTGGCTCGGCACGGGCGAGGTCCTCATGGCGCGCAGTTCGTACGCCGGCACCGGCATCTTCAAGTCGACCGACGCCGGGCGGACGTGGGCGAACATGGGACTGCAGGACACGCAGCACATCGGTCGCGTCGTCGTCGATCCGGAGGATCCCGACACGGTCTACGTCGCGGCCATCGGGCACAACTTCTCGACCAACGAGACACGCGGCCTCTACAAGACGACCGACGGCGGGCGATCGTGGGACCGCCTCCTCTACGTGAACGAGCGCGTCGGCGTCATCGACGTGGAGCTGGACCCCACGGACCGGCGGACGCTCTACGCCGCGGCGTGGGAGCGCGATCGCAAGCCCTGGGGGCACGTCGTCGCCGGACCGGGCAGCGGCCTGTACAAGTCCACCGACGCGGGACGGACCTGGCGGTCGATCGGTCGGGGGCTGCCGTCCGGGCCGGACCTCGGACGGATCGGGATCGAGATCGCGCCGTCCAACCCGCGTGTGCTCTACGCGTTGCTCGACAACGAGGCCAGCCGGCCACCCGCCCCTGGCACGAACGAACGGGGCCCGCAGCCGATCCGGGGCGAAGTCTACCGGTCGGACGATCGGGGTGAGTCGTGGACGAAGGTCAACACCGGCGTCCTCGGCACGACGATTGGCTACGACTGGAACGTGCTGAAGATCTCGCCCGACGACGAGAACCAGATCTACGTGGCGGGCAACCGGTTCCTGATCTCCCGCGACGGCGGCCGGACGTACTCGCAGGTCGGCGGCACGATCGTGCCGCTGCAGTACAAGGCCGCGCGCGAGTTCCCGCTCGACCACCACGCGCTGTGGATCGACCCGGCGAATCCCGATCGGGTCCTGCTCGGCACGGACCACGGCCTGTATGTCTCGCACGACCGGACGGCGTCGTGGCTGCTCGTCAACACGTTGCCGATCAGCGAGTTCTACGCGGTCGCCGTGGACATGGCCGAGCCGTACAACATCTATGGCGGCACCCAGGACAACGCCGCGGTGGTGGGCCCGAGCACGAGCCGCGTCGATCCGGAGGCGCCGAACCTGTGGCAGCACATCTACCTGGACCGCTGGGGCGGGGGCGACGGGTTCGTCACGCTGCCAGACCCGGCCGACCCGTCGCACATCTACTACTTCACCGGCCGCACGGTGTTCCTGAAGCACATGACCGACGGCACGCAGGTCAACGTCACGCCGCGGCCCGCGCCGGGCGAGGCCGAGGACCTGCGCTACAACTGGATGGTGCCGTTCGTCATCTCACCCCACGACCCGGCGACGCTGTACTACGGCGCCAACCGCCTCTTTCGATCGACGGATCGGGGCGCAGCGTGGCAGCTGATCAGTCCCGATCTGACGAGCGACCCCGGGCCAGACCGGCAGGGCAACATCCCGTTCGGCACGCTCACCTCGGTGTCCGAGTCGCCGCGAGTGGCCGGCCTGATCTACACCGGTGCCGACGACGGCACCGTGCAGGTGACGCGCGACGGCGGGCGGAGCTGGACGCGTGTGACCGAGGGGCTGCCGTCGAAGTGGGTGAGCCGGGTGACCGCGTCGCGCCACGACGACGCCACCGTGTACCTCTCGCTCACGGGATTCCGGGAGGACGACTTCGCGACCTACCTGTACCGGTCCGGCGACTACGGCCGCACGTGGACGTCGATCGCCGCCAACCTGCCGGCCGAGCCGGTCAACGTCGTCCAGGAGGATCCGCGCTGGCCGGGTGTGCTCTACGTGGGGACCGACCTGGGCGTGTACGTCACGCTCGACGACGGCCGGTCGTGGCAGTCGTTGTCCGCGGGGCTGCCGACGACGCCGGTCTACGACCTCGTCGTGCATCCGCGCGACCTCGACCTCGTCATCGGCACGCATGGCCGCAGCATCTTCGTGCTCGACGTCGCGTCGATCCGGCCGCCCTCCGGCCGATAGGACGCGGCGGGTCGATCAGTCTTCCTTCCAGGGGTTCGTCGCGAAAATCGCGAGCTCTGTCCAGAGGACGCGCTGGGGCAGGCCGAGACCGGCCAGGATCGTCGCGGCGATGTCCGAGGCGTAGAGCTTGTTCGGGTTGTTCCGGCCGCCACGCCCGCCGAAGTTGGTCTGCACCTCGGACGGGCAGATGCAGGTCACGCGGACGTTGAACGGCCGGAGCTCCGCCTGCCAGCACTGCGTGATGCCGCGGACGGCCCACTTGCTGGCGGCGTAGGGCGTCGCGGTCGCGGCGCCCTTCATGCCGGACGTCGAGGCGATGTTGACGATGTCGCCGAAGGCCTGGGCCTTGAGGTGCGGCGCGACGCGGTTGGTGACGTCCACGAGGCCGAAGACGTTGGTCTCGAACATCTCGCGCATCTTCGCGACATCGAGCTGGCCGATCTCCGCGCGGTAGGCGTACCCGGCGTTGTTGACCAGGACGTCGATGCCGCCCATGCGCGCGAGGGCCTCGTCCACGGTGCGCTGGTTGTCGTCGCCCCGCGTGACGTCGGCGACGATACCGTGCGCGCCGGTGCGGGCCGCGACGGCCTCCACCCGCGCGCGGTCGCGTCCCGTGAACGTCACGGCGTGTCCGGCGGCCCGCGCCTGGTCCACCACCGCCTCGCCGATGCCCTGACTTCCCCCCGTGATCAGCAGTCGTCGTGTCGCCATCCCGGGATCATACTCCCGCGTCCCGGCCGGTCAGGCCGTCAGGGCCGGGCAGCGATGGTGTCGGGTGGCGTCGTTACCAGATCACCGTGACGGCGCCGGACGCCCGAATGGCCGCGTCTCGCGTCAGCAGCGGCAGCGACAGGTCGCGGGCGGCCGCACAGATGAGCGCGTCGAACGGGTCGCGCGCGAAGCGCAGGTCGTCGGCCAGGAGCACCTGGCCCATCGTCAGGTCGAGGGGCTGGAACGCCGGGTTGCTGAACAGGTCGTCCGCGAAGCTCGCGACCGAGCGGCGCAGGTTGATGCGCACGGCCCGGGCGAGCAGGCTGACTTCCCAGAGGACCGCGGCCGGCACGTAGGTGATGGCGCGGCGGTCCTCGGTCGCCTGGAAGTGCGCGCGCGCCTTCGATCCCAGCTTGCCTCCGCCGGCGGCATGGAAGATCAGTGCGTGCGTGTCGGCGACGGCCGCCTCAGCCACGCGACGACCTCGTCCCTGGGGTGCGCGTGCCACCGCCCGTCGGCGACCGATATCCGGCGCCCTTGTCGCGCGCCACGACCGGCCGTTGCACCGAGGCGTCGAACAGCTGCCGCAGGTACGCGTCCGCGCCGGCGAGGTCGGGGTCGTCCGGCGCGATGTCGATCGTGCCGACCACCGACCGGATCGCCGCGTCGGTCGGCGCGCCGCCGAGCCGCGCCTCCGTGACGATCCGATCCAGCGTCTCGCTCACGCTCCGCGCCCCGAGGGCCCGCGCCCGGCCCTTCAGCCAGACGAGGTTCTCGGCCCCGAGCGTGACCGAAATCGGTGATTTAGGCATGAAAATACTATATCGCATTATTCGAGTATGACAGCGGGCCTCTGACGAGCGACGGCGCGTCCTCCGACCGCCGTCGGTCAGCCGCCGCAGAACGGGTTGAAGACGCCGCCGCAGACGTTGCCGCCGCCGTCGATGAACCCGGAGGCCGGGACCACGTAGGGGCCGATCGACCGGCCGAGGTCGTTGCCCTGCAGCAGGTTGTCGAAGACGACCGCGGGATCGAGCGACGGGAACTTGAAGTACATGCTCCCTTCCGTGTCGCCCAGGTCGTCGCGGAGGGTGTTGCCGACCATCCGGTTCGCCGAGAACGCGCCCGGGGTGTCGACGTTCTGGCACTTGTCGGCCCCGACCTGGTAACGGAACCTGACCACGGCGTAGCTTCGCGAGACCCGGTTGTCGCGAATCGTGTTGCCCGTCCAGTGCGTGCACCAGTACGAGCTGACGCCCGCCACGACCGCGTTGTCGATCGTGTTGTCCGCGATGAGGCTGTCGCGGACGACGTCGACCCCCTCGATGCCGGCGTCCCAGACGTTGCGGATCGTGTTGCCCTGGATCGTGTCGTGCGCCTCGTTGACGAGCAGCACGCCGTCGTCCTGGCCGATGATGGGGCCGGAGCCGGGGTAGCCGCCGTCAATCACGTTCTGCAGGACGCGGTTGTCCTGGCCGTCCCGGAGGACGATCGAGAGCAGCCGGTTGGCCACGAAGGTGACGTTCGACGAACGCGTCGCCAGCGCGAAGGACTGGCCGCTGCCGATCGACTCGCTGACCAGCGTGCACCCGGTGACGACCACGTCGCTGACGTCCGTCATGTGGATGCCGGTCACCGTGTGGTCCGCGCAGTCGAGCCGGACGCCGCTCGCCTCGATCGTCAGGCAGGGGCCCGACGGGACGGCGATCGCGACGTCCGCGGCGAGGACGTAGCTGCCGGGGGCCACGATGGCGCCGCAGGTGGCGATGGCCGGCGACGAGAGCCGGACGACCGTGACGGACGCGGTCAGTCGGGCGGACGTGGACGCACTGTACGTGGCGATGACGTCGACCGTGCCCGCCCGACGCCCCAGGAAGACGCCGGCGTTGTCCACCGTCGCCACGTTCCGGTCGGTGGTCTCCCAGCTGACCCGCCGCGTCACGTCCTCGCCCGAGCTGAGCCTGGCCGTGAGCTGCGCGGTCTGGCCGATCCCGACCTCGCGCGCGCCGGTGACCGCGAGCGCGAGCGCGGGCGCCGGCGCGACGGGCGACGCCGGCGGGGATCCGCCACACGCCGCGAGGCAGGCCGCGACGCCACACGCCGTACCGATCCGGCGGGCGATGGCGACGGCGGGGCGCCAGGGCATCGGGTCCGTCGCCCTAGCGCAGCAGCCGCGCCAGCGTCTCCCGCACCGCCTCGCCCCAGATGTCGTAGCCCTTCGCGAGCGGGTGCAGGTTGTCCGGCCGGAACGTGTCCGGCAGGAACACGCCGTCCGCGTCCAGGAACTTCGCGCCGATGTCCAGGTAGAAGACGTGCTCCTGGTCGTCGAGCCTGGCGATGCGGGCATTGATCTCCGCGATCTCGTCGCGGACGGCGTCGCCGGGACGGCCGCGCGGGAAGACGGCGAGCAGCAGGATCTTCGCGTCCGGGAAGTCACGACGCAGCTCGAGCACGACCGCGCCGATGCCCTCCGCGATCTCGGGGCCGGTGTTGTCGCGCGTGTTGTTCGTGCCGATCATCAGCATGACGGCCTTCGGCTGAAAGCCCTGGCCCTCGCCGTTGCGGAGCCCCCAGAGCACGCCCTGCGTCGTGTCGCCGGCGATCGCGAAGTTCGCCGTGCGGATGCCGCCGAAGTACTTCTCGAACATCGCCCGGTTGTCGTCGTTCTGGACCCACCAGTCGGTGATCGAGTCGCCGTGCAGCAGGAGGTCGATGTGGCCCTGCTGCGCGATCTCGACGAAGCCCTCGTGCCGGGGGCCCATGCGCTGGACCGTCTGCGTGAAGGTGGCCGCGGTGTTGAGGCGCGGCGGCTGCAGCAGGAGCAGGGACGCGTACTTCTTCAGGAGCGGCGCCGCGTCGGACGCGTCCGTGTCGATGAACCCCTGGAGCGCCCCGTTGACCCGCGCCACCTCGTCCGGCGTCGGCCGCAGCATCGCGACCTCGGGCGGCACGGGCGCGGACGGCCCGATGACGACCGGGCGAATCGCGGCACGGCCGGCCGTCTGGCCCCTGGCCTGGCCCGGCGACGCGGCCCGGCCCTGCGAGGCCGCCTGCGGCCACGCGCCGGCGGCGCAGAAGGCGAGGGCGGCGGTCGCCGCCGCGATCCACGGTGTCCGGCGTCCGCGACGCCGGCGATCCTCGAACCGGTCAGGACGACGCGGCAGATCCCGCATGTCACCTCCTCGCGCAGTCAGGGCAGGGCGTGGGCGGAGTATCGCGCGCCCGGCGGTCGTCGGCAAGTGGGGCGAGCGGCCGTGTCCGTCCGGCCGGTCGATCGTCCCCGCCTGGCGCCGGGCCGCTCGTCGCGCCCGCGGTCGCCACCGACTGCCGGCGCGCACCCGTCCGGCACCCGACTTGCACTGGTACAAACGTGGCTGGAGACGGTACCGGAGGGTCGCCGCAGCCGAAGGAGTCAGGCTCATGAGAACCCTCATCATCGCCACGGGCGTCGTCCTGGCGGCCGCGCTCGCGGCCGCGCCACTGCACGCCGCCACGCGGGACGCCTACACGCTGCGCGTCACCGTGCCCTTCCCGTTCATCGCCGGCCAGCGAAGCTATCCCGCCGGCATGTACACGCTGACGCCGGAAACGCCGACCGACGACGTGCTCGAGCTGTCGAGCTTCCTGCACGGCGGCTTCCTGCTCGTCGAGCCCGCCGCCACGCCGCTGGACGCGTCCATCAACGAGGCGTCTGGCGACGCGCTGGTCTTCGCGAAGCGGGACGGGAAGTACGTGCTCTGCCAGGTCTGGGAAGAGGGCACGTCGATGGGCGATCGGATCGTCGGCAGCGAGAAGGTCGCGCCCATCGAGACGCCGCGCCTGCCGTCGCCGGAAGGACCGGTCACGGTCGTGGTGCCCGCCCGGCGCGCGGCCCGGTAACGACACCGGCCGAGCGGAACGGCGGCGGAGGCTGGCCGGGCACCGGCTAGCCCGGCGGCCAGCCCAGCTTCCGCCCGCCCAGCAGGTGCAGGTGGATGTGGAACACGGTCTGGCCCGCGTCCGCGTTGCAGTTCATCACCGTCCGGTAGCCGCCCGGCGCATGACCGCGGTCAGCGGCAATCGCGGCCGCGCGCCGCACCAGTTCGCCCACCAGGCCATCGTCACCCGGCTCGAGGTCGTTCAGGGTGGCGACGTGCCGGCGCGGCACGACGAGCACGTGCGTCGGCGCCTGCGGATTGATGTCCTCGAACGCGACGACGTGGTCGTCCTCGTACACCGTCTTCGACGGGATCTCGCCGGCGATGATGCGGCAGAACAGGCAGTCGCTCACGCGCGGGATGTTATCAGGACAAGGGAAAAAGTCGCCACAGCCGAAGGAGTCATCATGAGAACCCTCATTGTCACCGCGGGTATCGTCGCGGCCGTCGCGTTGGCGGCCGTGCCGGCGTCGGCACAGCTCCACGAGACGCTGCGCTTCACGGCGCCGTTTCCGTTCGTGGCCGGTCACACCCAGTACCCGGCCGGCCAGTACACCCTGACGACCACCGAGCAGTCGCCGAGCCTCCTCGCGCTGACCGGCGGCCTGCGCGCCGGATTCATCATGGTGGATCCGGCGGGCCGTCCCCTGAGCGCGGACATCACGTCGTCGTCGCCCGGCGACGCGGTCGTGTTCGAGCGCCGGAACGGCGAGGGCGAGTACGTCCTGTGCCAGGTCTGGCAGGACGGCACGTCGATGGGTGACCAGGTCGCGGGCACGGGCGCCTGGGCGCGACGTGAGGCCGCGTCGATGGCGCATCACGGGATGTCGGAGCCGGTGGTGCTGCCGGCGTCACGCGCCAGGTAGCCGGGCGACGACGACGCGGGGGATGCCCTGGAGGTCGGGGACGATCCCGACCTCGTGCCACTCCCGGCCGAACAGGGCTTCGACGGCCTCGGCCTGGCCGGCGCCGATCTCCATCACGAGTGACCCGCCCGCGCGGAGCGCGTGGCGGGCCGCGGGGACGAGGTCCCGGATCACGTCGAGGCCGTCGGGGCCCGCGAACAGCGCGAGCGCGGGCTCGTGGCCGACGACGTCCGGCGCGAGCGCCGGTCGATCGCGTTCCGGCACGTACGGCGGGTTCGCGACGACGAGGTCGACGGCCGCGTCGAGGCCGGCGGCGAGCGGCGCCTGGAGGAACTCGATGCGGTCCGCCACGCCGAGCGCGGCCGCGTTGCGCCGGGCGACGCCGAGCGCCTCGGGTGAGACGTCGGTCGCGACCAGCGCGGCGGCCGGCAGCTCCAGTGCCAGCGTGATCGCCAGGCAGCCGCTGCCGGTGCCGGCGTCGAGGATGGCGAGGTTCCCGGCCGCCGCTCCCGTGCGACCGGTCGCGATGCGCAGCGCTTCCTCGACGACGCCCTCGGTCTCGGGTCTCGGGATCAGGACGGCGGGCGTGACGGCGAAGTCGCGTCCGTAGAACTCGCGCGCGCCGGTGAGGTAGGCGAGCGGCTCGTGCGCGAGCCGCCGCTCGAGCAGCGCGCCGGCCGCGGCCTCGAACGCCGGCGGGATCCCGTCGCCGCCGTGCGCGATCCAGGTGGCGGCGTCCCAGCCGAGCACGGCGCGGGCCAGCCGCGACGCGTCGCGCCGGGCTTCGTCGTCCGGCCAGCCGCGGGCCGCGAGGGTCCGCCGGGCGGCGTCGGCCCAGGCGGCGAGCGTCGTCACGTCAGGCGAGCGATTCACTCTGGACGCGCGCGATCATCTCGTCGATGAGCGGGTCGATGTCGCCCTCGAGCGCGGCCTGGAGCTGGTGCATCGTGAAGTTGATGCGGTGGTCGGTGATCCGGTTCTCCTTGAAGTTGTAGGTCCGGATCTTCTCGGAGCGCTCGCCCGTGCCGACCTGGCCGCGGCGCTCCTTCGCGATGGCTTCCTGCTGCTTGCGCATCTCGATTTCGTACAGGCGCGAGCGGAGGATCTTCATGGCCTTCTGGCGGTTCTTGATCTGCGACTTCTCGTCCTGCTGCGACACGACGAGGCCGGTGGGCAGGTGCGTGATGCGCACGGCCGAGTAGGTCGTGTTCACGCTCTGGCCGCCGGGACCGCTCGAGCAGAACGTGTCCACGCGCAGGTCCTTCGGGTCGATCTGGACGTCCACTTCCTCGGCCTCGGGGAGCACCGCGACGGTCGCCGTCGAGGTATGGATGCGGCCGCTGGCCTCGGTCACCGGCACGCGCTGCACGCGGTGGACGCCGCTCTCGTGGCGCAGGCGGCCGTAGGCGTTCCTGCCTTCGACGGTCGCGACGACCTCCTTGAGGCCGCCGACGCCGGTCTCGCTCATGTTCATCACGTCGATCTTCCAGCCGTGGCGCTCGGCGTAGCGTGAGTACATGCGGAACAGGTCGGCGGCGAACAGCGCGGCCTCGTCGCCGCCCGTGCCGGCGCGAATCTCGAGGACGACGTTGCGGTCGTCGTTCGGGTCCTTCGGGATGAGCCCGAGCCGCAGTTCCTCGGCCAGGGCGGTGGCGCGCGTCTCGAGGGGGGCGATTTCCTCCAGGGCGAGCGCCCGCATCTCGGCGTCCCCCGACGCGGCCAGCTCGCGGGCCTCGGCCAGCTCGGCCTCGACGCGCTGGAACTCGCGGTAGGTGTCGACGAGCGGCTGCAGCTCGGCGAGCGCCTTCGAGTGCGTACGGTAGGTCGGCGGATCGGCCTGCACGGCCGAGTCGGAGACCAGGCGCATCAATTCCTCGTACCGCGCCTCGGCGGCGACCAGCTTGTCACGGACCTGCGGTGTCATCGGATCACGTCTGCGCGCCGCCGGAGACCGGCGGCAGAAACGCCACGTCGTCGCCCTCGCGGACGACCGTGTGGCGGCGGGCGAACTCGGCGTTGACGGCGCTCGAGACCGAGGCGCCGAAGGGCGCGACGCCGGGGCACGCGGCCCCGACGGCCGTCCACACGTCGGCGACGGTCGCGCCCTCGGGGACGTCCACGGCGAGCGATTCGCGGCCGGCGAGCTCGCGCAGCCGGGCGAAGAGCGTGACCGTCACGCGCATGCGGTCTCGAGCGCCGTCCGGCGCGCCGCCTCGTCGTCCGGATCGGCCACCGCGCCCTCGACCCAGGCCTCGCCGTCCTCGAAGAACTCGTGCTTCCAGATCGGCGCGACCTGTTTGACGCGCTCGATCGCGTAGCGGCACACGCGGAAGGCGTCGGCCCGGTGCGCCGCCGCGGCGACGATGACCACGCTGGCCTCGCCGATGGCCAGGCGGCCGGTCCGGTGGTGGATGACCAGCCGCGCCGACGGCCACGCGTCGCGGGCCTCGGTCCCGATCCGGTCGAACACGCGCAGCGCCAGGGCGTCGAACGCCTCGTATTCCAGGTGGCGCACCCGCCGGCCCTGATGCGTCGCGCGGACGACGCCGGCGAAGCTCACCAGCGCGCCGCACCCCTCGCCCGACGCGCGCAGCTCCGCCTCGAGCGCCGCCAGGAGCGGCTCGACGGCCAGCGGGTCGCGCGTGATCGCGTGAGGCACGGCAGAAATCATAGTCTCAGTTTCCCACGGCAGGCCCGGGGGGTGTCGCGCTGCATTCGTCGTCCACGGTTTCACCATGCAGGACATGCAGGACATGCAGGGTGCCGTGGGCGCATCAATACGGTCGGCCTGGCGGCGGGCCTTGCTCGCCGACCGGCCCGTCGGG
>JAWKHR010000075.1:0-22787 GCA_041394725.1 Vicinamibacterales bacterium
GTCGAGCCTCGCCGGCGCCGTGATCGGTGTCGCGCTCGCGGCGCTCGGTGGCCGCTCGATGTCCTCCAAGCTCCCGTTCGGGACGTTCCTCGCCCTCGCCGCCTTCGTCGCGTCCCTGTACGGCGCTCCCCTGATCGACTGGTATCTATCGCTCTATCAATGAAATAGGTCGTCCCGGCGGTTACAGTCTCGCCGGTCCGATCTCACTCTCCGTCTGCCCGGTCGGGTCCGGCTCGACCGGCTCCCCGGCCCGCGCCGGGCCTTCGCGGCTCCGGGCCTGGAACAGGACTTGCGGATCCCCTCCCGGGACATCAGGCCTTTCCGGCGGGCCGTCCGCGGGAGGGCCGAACAGCGCACCCGGCAGGTTGGCGATTCGGCAATCCGGTCCGCGGGGCCACGTCGCAGAATCTGCAGTTCCCCGGCGGTCGCGCGCCGATTTCGGAAGGTTTCGAGGCGATCCCGGTGGATCGCGGGTTGCACAGAGCGAGGACATGACGACACGGCTTCCTCAGCCCGACGCGCAGGACCGGGGGTTCACCCTGGTGGAGGTCCTCTGCGCGCTCATGGTCCTCGCGGTCGCGCTCACCGGCGTGTTCGGAGTCGGTGTGGACGGCGTGTCCGCCCTGGCCCGTGCCAGACACGACAGCGTGAGCGCCTCTGCCGCCGCCCAGAAGATGGAACAGCTTCTGGCCCTGACGTGGGCCGAGGCGTCGGCCGACACGGCCACGAACCTGGCCAGTGATCCGCCGGCGGATGGCGGACCGGGACTGAGTCCGTCTCCCTCGGACGCCCTCGACCGAGACGTCCCCGGTTGGGTGGACTACCTCGACGCCGACGCGCGCGTCGTGGCGCCCGGCGGGGCCGCCACGTTCGTGAGGCGCTGGAGCGTCACGCCTGCGCCGTTCGCACCGGGACGCGCGCTCGTGCTTCGGGTGTTCGTCACCTCGGCCGCGACGCCTGCGCCGGTCGATCGGGCCGCCCGAGCGCGTATGTCCGGAGCCGTGCTGCTGACCACGGTGCGCGTGAGGAAGGACCTGTGACGCGCCCCGACTCCATCCTCCGCGGGCGTGCGGACGACGGCTTCACGCTGCTGGAACTGCTGGCGGCGATGGCACTGGCCTCGCTGGTCACGGCGGCCTCGGTTGCGACGCTCCATCACGCGGTGGCGGCCGCACGGGTTTCGCCGGCGCTGGCGGACGCACAGCAGCGCGCGCGGGTAGCCGCCGACGCGGTGGCCGCCGACCTCCGCCTGGCCGGCGCCGGTCTCGCGGCGGGGCCCGCGACCGGCAGCCTGGCGGCCGTGCTCCCGCCGGTCCTGCCGCGCCGCCTGGGCCCGGCCGTCGACGACGAGACGACGGCGCGCGGGGACGTCGTCACCATCCTGTACGTCCCATCCGGCGCGCCGCAGGCGCGCCTCGCGGACCCGTTCGGTGCCGGCGCCACGCGACTGCGCCTCACGACGCCGCCCAACTGCGCCACCGGTCGAGACATGTGCGGGTTCCGCCCGTCCGACGTCGCGCTCGCGTTCGACGCCACCGGTCGCTTCGGCCTCTTCGAGATCCTCGACGTCTCGCCCGCGGAGGCGGGCACGAGGCCGCTGACGGCCTCCGGCGCCGCGACGTTCGCGGCGGGCGAGTCGGTCGCGGCAGTTGAGGTCCGCGGTTACTACTTCGATCGCGCGGCGCGCCAGCTTCGCGCGTTCGATGGGCGCGGGCTGGACTCGCCGGTCGTGGACCACGTCGTGGACTTCGCGCTCGAGTACTTCGGCGATCCGGAACCGCCGCGGGCACCGCGCCCGCCGGCCGGCACCGCGAACTGCCTGTTCCTCGCCGACGGAACGCCCGCGCCAGGGCTCGACCGCCTCGACGGTGCCGGCGCCCGGACGCTGGTGGCGCTGTCCCTGGACCAGTTCCGCGACGGTCCCTGGTGCGGCGGCGACGGCATCCGGTTCGACGCCGACCTGTTGCGAGTTCGCGCCATCGCCCTGCACGTTCGGGTCGAAGCCGCGGCGGACTCGCTGCGCGGTGCCGATGCCCGTTTCGGGGTGCCGGGTTCGTCACGGAGCGCCCTGCAGGCCGCCCCAGACGTGTCGATTCGTACCTCCGTGGCGCCGCCCAACCTCCAGGTGATCCGGTGACGAGTCGTCCCGTACGAGCCACCGGGGCCGGCAACGACCGCGGCGTGACGCTCGTCGTCGTGCTGCTCGTCGTGATCGCACTCCACGCCGCCGGTCTCGGCCTGGCCATGGTGGCCGCGACGGACCAGATGGTGAGCCGGAGCCGGCGCGCGGCGATCGAGGGACGCCATGCCTCCGCCGCCGTCCTCGAGCGTGTCATCGACGACCTGCGCCTGCGATCCGACTGGACGGCCGTGCTCGGCGGCCTGGATCGGTCCGCATTCCTCGACGCCACGCGTCGGCCCGTGCTCGCCTCGGGCCGCGCGCTGGATCTCGACGCGATCGAGGCCGCGCTGCAGGCCGAGTCCGACCGGACGTTCCGGCGCGGCCCGGACAACCCGCGCTGGACGCTCTTTGCGTCCGGGCCGCTCGTCGGGCTGACAGGCTCGCCCGTGGCCGCGGGCGCGCCGTATCTGGCAGCCTGGGTCGCCGACGATCCGTCCGAGTCGGACGGCCTGCCGTCGGCCGATGCCAACCAGGTCATTTCGATCCGGGCCATGGCGTTCGGGCCCGGCCCGGCGAGGTCTGAAACCGCCGCCACCCTCGCCGTCGTCGACGACGGTTCCGGTGGGGCGGCCGTGCGTGTGCTTTCGTGGAGGGAGATCCGATGAACGTGTGCTGGCAAGTTTCCGCGGTCGTGGTGACGCTCGTCGCCTGGCTGGTGATCCCGCCGACGAGCCTGGCTGAAATTGGTCGTCGCGAGGCCATCCGGCGCCAGCTGGTCGGCGACTCGGTGAAGACCGTCACGACGGACGACCTGCCGATGGTGCCGGTCGCGGTCCGGCTGGCCGACCCGACGACACCGCCCGGACAGGCGGTCGACCCGGACGCCGACGACGCCCGCGCCCAGGCCTCGCTCGTCGGGGGCGAGCAGGCGCTGACGTCCGCAGCCGGCGCGGTGCTGACGACGATCTCGGGCGACGCGGCGCCGCCTGCGCCGCAGACCGGCGCAGCAGGCCCGGCGTCCGGAGAGGCGGCCGCGTCCGGCGCCCCCGGCGTCGCCGGCGCCTCTGGCGCGCCTGATGCCGCGGCGCCGCCGGCGGCCGGCGCGCTGCCGACGGCAAAGGACGAGAAGGCGTGGCGCGATCGGATCGCCGGCGCGCGGGCCACGCTCGAGCGCGATCAGGTGCTGCTCGCGGCGATGCAGTCGCGGATCAACGCCCTCAACACGGACGTGATCAACCGCGACGACCCCGCGCAGCAGGCCGACCTGCGCGCGCAGTTGCAGCGCGCGGTTGCCGAACGGGATCGGCTGCAGAAGCAGGTCGAGACCGACACCAAGGCGATTCAGACGATTCAGGACGAGGCGCGGCGCCAGGGCGTCCCGCCCGGCTGGGTCCGCTAGCGGCCAGGGCCGCGCGCGGGGCCGGCCAGGGTCCCGCGCCGGCCCTCGCCGTTCAGGCGCGCAAACCGATGGCGCGCAGGGCGCCCGTGAGCTCGGCGCGCGAGACATCCGCCGCGATGGCCGTCGCGCCGATCCGCGTGGCCAGGACGAAGTGGAGCCGGCCGTCGACCACCTTCTTGTCGCGGCCGACGACGTCCAGCGCGTCGTGCGCCCGCAGGTCGCCGACGCGTGGCAGCGGGCCGATCCGCCGGATCAACGCCGACAGCCGATCCGTGGCGGCAGCCGGCAGTCGGCCGCGCGCCGCCGAGACGTGCGCGGCGGCGAGCATTCCCCAGGCCACGGCCTCGCCGTGCCGGAATCGCCGGTAGCCGGTCATCGCCTCCAGGGCGTGTCCGATCGTGTGCCCGAAGTTCAGCACGCGGCGCAGGCCGGACTCGTGCTCGTCGGCCATCACCACGCGGGCCTTGATGCGGCAGCAGCGCGCGACGAGATCCGTCAGCACCGTCGTCCGGCGCGCGAGGATGTCGGGCAGCCGCGTCTCGATCCGACGGAACAGCGGCGCCGACGCGATCACGCCGTACTTCACGACCTCGTACAACCCCGCACGAAACTCGCGGGCTGGCAGCGTCCGCAGCAGCTCGGGATCGCAGACGACGAGCGCGGCGGGATGGAATGCGCCCACGAGGTTCTTGCCGCGCGGCAGGTTGACGCCGACCTTGCCGCCGACCGCGCTGTCCACCTGGGCCAGCAGCGTCGTCGGCACCTGCACGAGCCGGAGGCCCCGGAGGTAGCTGGCGGCCGCGAAGCCCGCGACGTCGCCCGTCACGCCCCCGCCGAAGGCCAGCAGGAGCGAGCGGCGATCGAGGCCGCGCGCCGCGCAGGCGTCGTAGAGGCGTGCCGTCGTCGCGAGCGTCTTCGCGCGCTCACCGTCGGGAATCAGCACGGGACTCCGGGCCGCCGCGAGACCGCGCAGGCGTGAGCCGTGGCGGCGCCAGACCGGTGCGACGCTGACGATCACCCCGGGTGAGGGCAGGTGGTGGCGGTCGAGAAGGTCGGGCAGCCGGCGCGAGAGACCGGCGCCGACGAGCACGGCGTACGGGCCCTGCGCGCTGCGCACGCGGATCCGAATCGGGGTCATCTATCCGGGGTAGGATAGCAGGCTACCGTGACGGTCGACGGAGCCTCCGACTACCTGATCATCGGCAGCGGCATCGCCGGCCTTCGGGCGGCCGTCTCGCTGGCGCCGCACGGGCGCACGGTCGTGCTCACCAAGGCCGGCGCCTCGGCGGGCAGCACCGGGTATGCGCAGGGGGGCATCGCGGCCGCGATCGGCCCGGACGACTCGCCCGACCTGCACGCCGCCGACACGATGGCAGCCGGCGACGGCCTCTGCCACGCGGCCGCCGTGCGGGTCCTCGTCGACGAGGGGCCCGCCTACGTCCGTCAACTCATCGAGTGGGGCGCCGCCTTCGACCGCGCGCCGGACGGCACGCTGGATCTCGCGCGCGAGGGCGCGCACGCGGTTCGCCGCGTGCTGCACGCGCGCGACGCGACCGGCCGGGAGATCGCGCGGACGCTTGCCGCGCGGCTGCAGCGCGAGGAGCGCGACGCGGTCGCGGTCCGCGATCACGCCGTGGTCGTCCAGCTCGTGACGGAGGACGGCGCGGTCGTCGGCGCGCGCTATCTCGACGCGGATGGCATCCTCCACGAGGCGCGGGCGCGCGCCACCCTCATCGCGACCGGCGGCGCGGGACAGGCGTACCGCGAGACCACGAATCCGACGGTCGCCACGGGAGACGGCGTCACGCTCGCCTGGCTGGCCGGCGCTCGGGTGGCCGATCTCGAGTTCGTGCAGTTCCATCCGACCGCCCTCGCCGTGCCCGGCCAGCCGCGGTATCTGCTGTCAGAGGCCCTGCGCGGTGAAGGGGCGCGCCTGGTCTCGGCCGACGGCCAGCCGTTCATGTCGCGGTACGACCCGATGGGCGACCTGGCGCCCCGGGATCGCGTGGCCCGCGCCATCGTGACCGAGGCCGAACGGACCGGCGCGCCGGTCTGCCTCTCGCTGCGCCACCTGCCGGAGGCGCTCGTGCACGAGCGGTTCCCGCACGTCGCGAGCCTCTGCCGCAGGGCCGGGCTCGACCTGGCCCGGGACCTCCTGCCGGTCGGTCCGGCGGCCCACTACCTGATGGGCGGCATCACGACCGACCAGGATGGCCGCACGTCGCTGCCCGGGCTCTTCGCCGCGGGCGAGGCCGCCTGCACCGGCGTCCACGGCGCCAACCGGCTGGCGAGCAACTCGCTGCTGGAGGGGCTCGTCTTCGGCGGGCGGGCCGGCGAGGCCATGCGGCGGTGGCGCGGCGGGGCCTGGCCGGACGCCACGCCGGCCCGCCGGGCCGTGCCGCCCGGTGCTGGCCTGGGCGCGTCCGCGATGTCTGGCCTGTCCGGCCCGCCCGGCCTGGACGAAGGGGCACTCCGGGACCTGATGTGGCGGGCCGTCGGCGTCTTCCGCGACGCGGCGGGGCTCACGGCCGCCGTGGACCGGCTCGACGCCGGCTGGTCGGCGATCGAACGTCATCTGGACGCCGGCGGCGCGCTCGATCCCGTCACCTGGCGGCGCCTGAGCCTGGGGGTCGTCGGCCGGCTGATCGCGCGCGCCGCGCTTCGCCGGGAAGAGAGCCGTGGCGGGCACTCGCGCACGGACTTCCCCGAACGCGACGATCTACACTGGAACCGGCACGCGACCGACGTCCGTGCCTGAAGGAGAGAGGCAGAGCGCCTTGGCCGACGCGAAGAAGGACGCATTCGTCACCGAAATCACCCCCCGATCCGAGGATTTCTCCCGCTGGTATCTCGACGTCGTCCGGCGCGCGGAGCTGGCCGACTACTCACCGGTCAAGGGCTGCATGGTCATCCGGCCGTACGGCTACGCGATCTGGGAGCACATCCAGCGGCTGCTCGACGCCCGGTTCAAGGCGACCGGCCACGTCAACGCCTACTTCCCGCTCTTCATCCCCGAGGGCCTGCTGCTCAAGGAGAAGGAGCACGTCGAGGGGTTCGCGCCGCAGGTCGCCTGGGTCACCCGCGGCGGTGACGAGGAGCTCGAGGAACGACTGGTCGTGCGTCCGACCTCGGAAGTCCTGATCGGCACGATGTACGCGAAGTGGATCAAGTCGTGGCGCGACCTGCCGGTCCTGATCAACCAGTGGGCGAACGTCGTGCGCTGGGAGAAGGTCACGCGGCCCTTCCTCCGGACGACGGAGTTCCTCTGGCAGGAAGGGCACACCGCGCACGAAACGGCCGACGAGGCGGAGGAGGAGACGCTCCGCATCCTCGGCATCTACAAGGACTTCGCCGAGACCGACCTCGCGATGCCGGTCATCGACGGCGTCAAGAGCGACAGCGAGAAGTTCGCCGGCGCCGCGCGGACCTATTCGATCGAGGCGCTGATGGGGGACGGCCGCGCACTCCAGGCGGGCACGTCGCACAACCTCGGGCAGAACTTCGCGAAGGCGTTCGAGATCCAGTTCCAGGGACGCGACAAGTCGCTGCAGCACGTGTGGACCACCTCGTGGGGCGTGTCCACCCGGCTCATCGGCGGCGTGATCATGACGCACGGCGACGACAGCGGCCTGATCCTGCCGCCCCACATCGCGCCCTACCAGGTCGTCATCGTGCCGATCCCGCGTGGCAACTGGAAGGAGACCGTCCTGCCGAAGGCCGAGGCCATCCGTGACGAGCTCACCGCGCGCGGCGTGCGCGTGAAGCTCGACGCGAGCGAGGAGAACTCGCCCGGCTGGAAGTTCGCCGAGTGGGAACTCCGGGGCGTGCCGCTGCGGCTCGAGCTCGGCCCGAAGGACCTCGAGAAGGCGCAGGTGTTCTCCGCCCGCCGCGATACCCGCGAGAAGGCGCCGATCCCGCTGGCGGATCTGGCCACGCGGGTGCCGGCCCTGCTCGAGGAGATCCAGCGCGGCCTGCTCGAGAAGGCGCTCGCGTTCCGCGAGGCGCACACCACCACGGCGGACACGTGGGAGGCGTTCACCGCGGCGATGAGCGGCCGGCCCGGGTTCGTGATCGCCCCCTGGTGCGGGGACGCCGACTGCGAGGCGACCATCAAGGCCGAGACGCAGGCGACGCTGCGCAACATCCCGCTGGGGTCACCCCGCGTGGACACGACCTGCGTCAGGTGCGGCCGCCCGGCCCACGCCAGGGCGTGGTTCGCGAAGGCGTACTGACCGAGACCGGCAGGGAACCGACAGAGAAAAGAAGAAGGCCGGGATGCCACGAGGGCATCCCGGCCTTTTTTCGTGCCGTATGACGTCCGTTACTGCAGGCGGACGACGAGGGCGGCGCGGCGGTTGAGCCGGCGCGTCTCCTCGCGCGCGTTGTCGAACTTCGGCCGCTCCTCGCCGTAGCTGACCGTCGTGATGCGGTCCGCGCTGATGCCGCGGCTCACGAAGTAGTCACGCACCGACTGGGCGCGACGCTCGCCGAGGGCGAGGTTGTACTCCGTCGTGCCGATGTTGCAGGTGTGGCCCTCGATCTGGATCCGCAGGGCCGCGTTCGCCTGCATCGCCGCGATGGCCTCGTCGAGCACCCGCAGCGCGTCGGGCCGCAGCGTCGAGCGGTCGAAGTCGAAGTGCACGTCCTCGAACGTGTAGTCGCGCACCGGCGGCTGCACGACCTGGATCGTGATCGTGTCGCTCGCCGTCCCGCCCTTGCCGTCGTTGACGGTGACGGTGAGGCGCACCGGACCGGGCTGCATCGGCGCGGTCCACGGCGACTGCCGGTCGGACGGGCTGGTGACCGTGCCGGCGGCCGCGACCCACGCGTACCGCAGCGGATCGCCGTCGGGATCCTGCGCGTCGGCCGTGATGGTCGACGTCCGTCCGACCTCGACCGTGCACGGATCACACGCGGCGCGGACGGTCGGCGGCCGGTTGGCCGGCGGCGTCGGCGGGGGCGGCGGGGGAGGCGGCGGCGGGGGTGGCGGCGGCGGGGGCGCGGTGCGATCGCGCACGCCCGGGTGATAGCCGAGCCGGACCTGCAGGCCGCCCCGGTCCTTCGGAGTGTCGGGGTAGCCGGCGTCGGACCGCGGCGACATGTGCAGGTTCCACGTCGCGGCCGCGCCGATGAAGAAGCCGTTCGGCGCGCGCCACGTCAGGCCGAGCGACGCCACCACGGGGTTCTTCAGCGTCGTCGTGACCGGCACCGGCGATCCGTCGGCGCCGAACTCCCCGGAAGGCGCCGTGATCTGCTTGTCGAAGTAGTTCTCGCCGTAGAGCTCGGTCGTGACGAGGAAGCCGCCGCTGTATCGCTGCGGGAAGCCCGCGCCGACGCCCCAGCGGAGGCCGTTCGTCAGGTCGTACCCGTCCGGGCTGCCACGGAACATGACGCCGCCGAAACCCGAGAGCTCGACCGCGGCGTTGCGCGTGGAGACGATGCCGTCGACGGCGAAGTCGGTCTTGCCGCTCGACGTGCCGTTCGTGTCACTGCCGACGGGCAGCTTGATCTGGGCGCGCAGGGCGACGGCCGCCGGCGCGCTGCTCCGGGCCATCAGGTTGATCTTGCCGCCGACCCAGAAGTCGCCGAGCTGGTTGCCGGTGAACCCCTCGCGCACGAGCGGGTAGTTGACCAGGATGCCGCCGCCGGTGCCGTCCGGGTTCTGGCCCTCGAAAAAGAGCGGCCGGGTGTCGCGGTCGATCCGCGTGACGAGGGACCACGCGCCGAAGATCTCGGCGCGGTTGCCGACGCCGACCGCGAAGGTGGCCGGGAAGGTCGAGATATCCGAGAAGCCCTGGCCGTCGTCGATGTTCGTGCGGTAGAAGCTCACGGCCCACTTCTTGTGGGTGAGGACTTCCGCAGTCGGTACCTCCCAGAGGCCCGTCGTGCCAGAGGCCGTGGTCGTGGCCGGTCTCTGGGGTTCCGACTGATCCTGCATGCCCTGGGCCGAGGCGGTCGAGGCCCACCCGAGGGCCGCCACCAGTACCGCGCTTGCCGCGAAACGTTTCATCGTCTGCCTCACCGCGTCAGAGGCCCCACAGACGGGGCCGCATGCCTCGCGTCCGGACGGGAGCCACAGGCCATGTTAGGACCCTGTCCGCGAGCAAGTCAACGGAAACAGGGCCTTTTTCGGGCGCTTCACCATGGGGAAGCGGGTGGGAAGGGCGCGTGCCCACGGCCCGTCGTGGGCGGAGCGCCCTGGCCGGTCCGCCGGGGGCGGCACGGTATACTGGAAAGGACGTTCGAGTCAGGAGCGCATCATGTTTGGTCCACTCGGGTTCCCGGAACTGCTCATCATCTTCGTCGTCGCGCTCATCGTCTTCGGTCCCCGGAAGCTGCCGGAACTCGGCCGGTCGCTCGGGCGGAGCATCAACGAGTTCAAGCGTGCGTCGAACGAGCTGCGCAGCACGCTGGACGACGAGATCCGCACCGAGGAGCAGAAGAAGACGACGACCCCGTCCTCGCCCGCCTCACCGGCGCCGCTCGGCGCTCCGGGGCAGCAGGACACGGTCGCGCGGGGCGAGCAGGGGTCGTAGGGACGCGGATCCGCGAGCGGCCATCCACCCATGTCCCCCAATCACGCCGACGGCGGGCCGGCCTACGCCGACGGCGACACGTTCGAGGAGACGCACGACGAACGCTCGCGGATGAGCTTCCTCGAGCACCTCGACGAACTCCGCCGGCGGATTCTCTACTCCGTCTACGCGCTCGTCGCCAGCTGCGCCGTCACCTTCTACTGGTGGCAGGACATGTTCGTCTACCTGACGAGCTACTTCCACCAGTACGGCGGCACGCTCATCTTCACCCGGCCCATGGGCGGGTTCATGTTCAGCCTGAAGATCAGCGCGCTGGCCGGCCTGCTCATCGCGTCGCCGTTCATCTTCACGCAGCTCTGGCTGTTCGTCGCGCCCGGGCTCTACGCGCGCGAGAAGAAGGTCGTGGTGCCGTTCGTCTTCTTCTCGACGCTCTTCTTCATCGGCGGCGCCGCGTTCGCGCACCTCGTGGCGTTTCCCGCGATGTGGAAGTTCTTCGCGAGTTACGAGATCGCGGGGTTGCAGTACTTCCCGACGATCGACGAGACGTTCTCGCTCTACGTCAAGACCATCATCGGCATGGGGCTGGTGTTCCAGCTGCCGATGCTCGTGTTCTTCCTGTCGCGGTTCGGCATCGTGACGGCGAAGTTCATGATCACGAAGTTCAAGTACGCGTTCCTCGGCATCTTCATCATCGCCGCGTTGATCACGCCGAGCGCCGACGTGGTGACGCAGCTGATCTTCGCGGCGCCGATGCTGGCGCTGTACCTCATCAGCATCGCCGTGGCGTGGCTCTTCGGGAAGAAGCGCGAGGAGGCGGCCTGAGCCGCCCGACCTGCTAGGATGGAGCGCATGCGCAGAACCGCCTTTCCGGCCGCCGTGATCGTGATTCTCGGGTCCGCCATGGCGGGCGGGCTGCTCGGATCCCAGATGTCGGCCAGCCGCCAGGAGCGCGCCGAGGCGCGCGACCGCATTTTCTCGGCGGCGCTCGCGGCGGTCGAAACCGGATACGTCGAACCGGTCGATACCGAACAGGCGGTCTACTCCTCGATCACGGGGATGCTGAACACGCTCGACCCGCACTCGAGCTTCTTCACGCCGCGCGACTTCGCGCAGATGCGCGAGCGCCAGGAAGGCCGCTACTACGGCATCGGCATCAGCATCGTCGCCGCGCCCAACGGCGACATCACGGTCACGTCGCTCTTCGAGGGATCGCCGGCCTACCGCGCGGGCATCCGCCGCGGTGACGTGCTCGCGAAGGTCCGCGAGGAGAGCACGAAGGGCTGGTCCACCGAGGACGTCGTCGCCAAGGTCCGCGGGCCGAAGGGCACGACCGTGGACATCTCGATCCGCCGCCCGGGCGTGGAGAAGCTGTTCGACCTCACGGTCGAGCGTGACGAGGTCAAGATCGTCTCGGTGTCCACCGCGTTCATGCTCCAGCCGGGCACGGGCTACCTGCGGCTGCAGGATTTCTCCGAGACCAGCAACGACGAGATCGGCGCGGCGCTCCAGAAGCTCGGCGGGATGGGCATGCAGCGCCTCATCCTCGACCTGCGCGACAACCCCGGCGGGCCGCTCGACCAGGCCATCGCGATCGCCAACCGGTTCCTGCGCAAGGGCCAGATGATCGTCTACACGCGCGGTCGGATCGAGAACTCCGATTTCGACTACCGCGCGCAGGAGCAGGGCAGCAACCCGGACGTCCCCCTCATCGTGCTCGTCAGCCGCCGCTCGGCCAGCGCGTCCGAGATCGTCTCGGGCGCCATCCAGGACCACGACCGCGGCCTCATCATCGGCGAGACGACGTTCGGCAAGGCGCTCGTGCAGTCCGTCTTCCCGATTTCGGCGGGCGCCGGCCTGGCGCTGACCACCGGCCGGTACTACACGCCGTCGGGCCGGCTCATCCAGCGCCCGTGGGACGGCTCGTTCGACGAGTACCTGACCTACTCGCTGCGTTCGCAGAACGGCAACAAGCAGCACGACCCGGCGCTGCTGAAGTACACCGACTCGGGCCGCAAGGTGTACAGCGGCGGCGGCATCGAGCCGGACCACTTCATCGAGGGCCCCGTCGAGGGCTTCGACCCGCAGCGCTTCTCGCGCCTGCTGGTCTCGCGCGGCGCCTTCATCGGCTTCGCCGAGCAGTTCCGCAAGGCGGGCGACACCCGCCGCGCCTCGGCCTCGGCCGCCGCGTTCACGGTCGGCGACGACTGGCAGGTCACCGACGAGATGCTGGCCGCCTTCCGGCAGTACCTCGTCTCGCAGCGCGTCCGCATCGACGAGGCCGCGTGGACGAAGGACCACGACTTCCTCAAGGCGATGATCCACTTCGAGGTGGACAACGAGTTCAGCTTCGAGGAGGCCCGCCGGAACCTCTCCAGCGTGGACCCGCAGGTGCAGGCCGCCCTCGGCTACTTCGACGAGGCGAAGCGCCTCCTCGAGACCGCCCGATCGGCCGGAGCCGGCGGGGGCCGCTAGTCGGCCCCCAACATATAGCGCCCGTCCTTTTCCTTGCCGCTTCAGGTAGCGCTTGCTAGACTGACGCGGTGATCCGGCCCCCGGGGCCCCGCCTCGTGCGGGATGGGGTCGGGCGCACCCGGCATCCCGCGTTCCCAGCCGCTCGAGGATCGAAAGCACGGGTGTCACTTTCGACCCAGGCGGCTGTCGTGCTGTACGGCGCAGAGCATCCATGCGACTTTCGAAACTGCACATCTCGGGCTTCAAGAGCTTTCCCGACCGCGCCGAACTTGGCTTCGACGACGGCGTCACCGCGATCGTCGGGCCGAACGGCTGCGGCAAGAGCAACGTGGTGGATGCCATCACGTGGGTGCTCGGCGAGCAGAGCGCCAAGAGCCTGCGCGGCGAGCGCATGGAAGACGTCATCTTCAACGGCAGCGAGGCCCGGAAGCCGACCGGGGCCGCCGAGGTGCGCCTCAAGCTGAGCCAGGTCGCGCAGGCCGCGATGCGCCGGCTCGGGGAGAGCGCCGACGAGGACGAGCTGCTCGACGGCGCGCCGATCGTCACCCGCGACGTCGAGATCGGCCGGCGGCTGTACCGGTCGGGCGAGAGCGAGTACCTGATCGACGGCCAGGTCTGCCGGCTGCGGGACGTCCACGACCTGCTGATGGACTCCGGGCTCGGCGTGAAGGCCTATGCGGTGATCGAGCAGGGCAAGATCGGCCAGATCCTCTCGTCGCGGCCGGCCGAGCGGCGGTCGCTCATCGAGGAGGCGGCCGGCGTCACGAAGTACAAGTCGCGCCGGCGCGCCGCGGAGCTGAAGCTCGAGGCGGCGCAGCAGAACCTGACGCGCATCGACGACATCATCTTCGAGGTCGAGAAGCAGCACGCCGCGCTCAAGCGCCAGGCCTCCCGCGCGCGGCGCTACCGCCGCCTTCGCGAGGAGCTGCGGCGGTGGGAGCAGGTGCAGTTCGCGCGCCGCTACGACGCGCTCGCGCGCGAGATCGAGGCGGCCTCGTCGCGGCTCGACCAGGCGCGTTCGGAGGAGGCGGCCGCGGCGGCGCACGTGGCCGAGCTCGAAACCGCGCTCGAGACGGTGCGCATCGGCCTGGCCGAGGCCGAGGCGGCGTCCACCGCGACGCGCGAGCAGGCGCACGCCCGCGAGCTCGACATCGAGCGGCGCCAGCAGCGCATCACCTTCGACCGGCAGCAGATCGAGGACCTGGCCGGGCAGGCCGCGGCCTTCGACGCCGAGGCGCGCGAGCTCGAGACGCGGCGCGCGCCGGCGCGCGAGGCCATCGAGCGCCAGGAAGCCGCGGCCACGGCCGCGCGCACGCAGCTCGAGGAGCGCGCCCGGCTCGTCGAGGCCCGGCAGGCCGAGTACGCCTCCGCGCTCGCCGCGGTCCAGGCCGTCGAGGCCGAGTCGGACTCGACCCGCGCCGCGGTGCTTGCCTCGACCTCCACGCTCTCGGCCCTCCAGCAGGCGCGCGACCACGCCGCCGCCGCCCGGGATCGGGTGGCCGCCGAGCGCGAGCGCTACGAGGTGGAGTCGCGCGAGCTCGCGGCCGAGGCCGACCGCACGCGCGAGGCGCGGGACGAGGCCGGCCGCGCCCTCGACGAGGCCCGCGCGGGGCTCGAGGCCGCGACCACCGCGCGGCAGTCGGCCGAGGCCGACCTCTCGCGCCAGCGCGCCGAGCACGACACGCTGGCGCAGCGCCTGTCCGCGCACCAGCGTGAACAGGCCGCGCGCGAGGCGCGCCTCCGGTCCCTCGAGGAGCTCGAGGCGAGCCGGGCGACGTTCGGCGACGCCGCGCGCTTCCTGCTCTCCGCCTCCACCGAGGCCGTCCGTCACCACGGCGCCGTCGCCGATCACCTGACCGTCGAGCGCACCTGGGAGCGCGCGGTGGACGCCCTGATGGGCGACCTCCTGCAGTACGTCGTCGTCGACGAGGCGTCCGACGTCACGACCGCGCTCGGCCTGCTCGGCGGCCACGACGCCGGCCGCAGCGGATTCCTCGTGCTGGGCGACGCCGCCGGCGACGCGGGGCGCGCCCAGGCCGAGCCGCTCGTGGTGCCGCCCGGCGCGCGCGCGCTCGAGAGCCTGGTCCGCGCGACGGGGCCGCACGCCGCGGCGGTGTCGCGGCTCATCGGCCGCGCGCTGGTGGTCGACTCGTTCGACGAGGCGCGGCGGCGCGCGGCGACGGTGTCCGTGCCGGTCGCCACGCGCGACGGCGAGGTCTTCCGGGGCGCCTGGCTCGTCGAGGGCGGGTCGCGCCAGGACGCGCGCGGCATCCTCGAGAGCCGCGCCGAAATGCTGGCGCTCCGCGACCGGGTCACCGAGGCCGAGCGCGCGGGCGCCGAGCTGACCGCGGGGCGCGAGGCCCTCGCCGAGGCCATCGCCGGGGCTGCCGCGGCCCTCGCCGCCCAGGTCGCCGACCTGCACACCCGCGAGAAGGCCATCGTCGGCCTCGAGGGCCGGACCGCCCGCGCCGCCGAGGACCTGGCGCGCCTCGAGCGCCGCCTCGAGGTCGTCGCGACCGAGCACCGGCGCGCCGAGGAGGAAGCGCGCGCCGCCGAGACGCGGCGCGAAGAAGCGGTCGCCGCGATCGCCCTGCACGAGACCCGCCGGCTCGAGGCCGAGGGCCGGCTCGACGGCGTCCTGGCCTCGCTCCAGTCGTCGCGCGGCGAGGCCGAGGGCCGGATGCGCCTCGTCACCGAGGCCCGGACCGAACAGGCCGCGCTGCACGAGCGCGTGCTCGCCCTCGACGCCGACGTCGCCAGGCTCCACGAAGCGGCCCGCGAGCTCGACGCGCGCCTCGAGTCGCGCCGGGCCGACATCCGGCGCACCGAGGTCCGGCGCGAGGAGCTCCGGCAGTCGATCGCGCAGACCGAGCAGCAGCTCGACGAGGACGTGCGCACGCTCGAGACGCTGCGCGGCCGCATCCGCGAGATGGACGAGCAGCTCACGGACCTCCGCGCGCAGTTCGGCCGGCGCGACCAGGAGATCCGCGGCGCCCGGCACCGGCTCGAGGAGGTGCGCCAGCAGGTGATGCAGTCCGAGGTCGCGCGCGCGACCGCGCAGTCGGACCTGACCCACCTCGGCCAGACCTGCCTCGAAGCCGTCGGCGCCACGCTCGACGAGGTCGTCGAGGCGGTTGCGCGGATGGAGGAGGCCGGCGAGCTCGCCGCGCCCGCGCGCAGCCTGGCCGCCGCGGTCTCGGCCGCCGGCGAGGACGAGGACGACGAGGACGCCGCGGCCCGGACCGACGGGACCGCCGGGATCGGCGGCGGCGAGACCGAGGCGGCGCCCGACTTCGGCGCGCCCGTCGCGGCGGTGGCCGAGGCGCCGGGGCCGGAGCAGGTGATTGCCCAGCTGCGCGCGAAGATCGACCGGCTCGGCCCGGTGAACATGATGGCCATCGAGCAGTTCGACGAGCTCGAGTCGCGCCACGCCTTCCTCACCACCCAGCGCACCGACCTGCTCGACTCGATCTCCCAGACGGGCGAGGCGATCCGCAAGATCGACAAGACGACGCGCGAGCGGTTCGCCGAGGCCTTCGCGTCGATCAACACGCACTTCGAGCTGACGTTCACCACGCTCTTCGGCGGCGGGCGGGCCGGGCTCGTGCTGATCGACCACGAGAACGACCCGGAGAGCGGCATCGACATCATCGCGCAGCCGCCCGGCAAGCGCCTGCAGAACGTCCAGCTGCTCTCGGGCGGCGAGAAGGCGCTCACCGCGATGGCGCTGATGTTCGCCATCTTCAAGTACCGCCCCAGCCCGTTCTGCCTGCTCGACGAGATCGACGCGCCGCTCGACGACGCGAACATCGGGCGGTTCGTCCAGATGCTCGAGGGCATGCAGGCGCACACGCAGTTCATCCTGATCACGCACAACCGCAAGACCATGGAGATCGCCGACCGGCTCTACGGGGTCACGATGGAGGAGCCCGGGGTGTCGAAGCTGATCTCGCTGCAGATGAACTGATGTCCGACGGCCGCGGGAGGCGCGCCCGGGGATGAACGAGCCGAAGGCGGTCCGGTACCAGCGGCATCGCCGGCGCGCGAGCGTCGCGGCCGTGCTGTCGGGCACCGCCGCGGTCCTGGTGGCCTCCCTCCCGCCGATTTCAGCCTGGATGTCGGGCGCGGCCGCGCGCCTCGCCCTCGGCCTGCCCGCGCCGCTGGCCGACGTGACCGCGCTCCTCGTCGTCGTCGCCGCGCTGGTCCTGATCTGGCAGGCGGCCGCGCTGCCGGCCCGCCTGCACTTCGGCCGGCGCGTCCAGGCGCGCTACGGCCCGGATCCGGCGCCGCCCGTCGAACGCATCGTCTCGGCCCAGGCGCAGGCGGCCCTGCTCCTCGTCCCGGTGCTCTGGGCGGCCGCGCTGGCGGTGCGGCTCTCGGTCCGGCTGGCGGGCGACTGGTGGTGGCTGGCCATCGGCGCCGGGCTGGGCGGCCTGATCGTCGGGGCGCTCCACGCCGCGCCCGCGGTCATCGGCCGGCTGGCGGGCGCGCAGCCGCTGCGGCGCGACGACCTGGCCGCGCGGCTCGCCGACCTCGCCGGCCGGTGCGGCGTGCCCGTGCGCGAGTTCCTCGCCCTGCCGGACGGAGCGGGCCCGGCGACCGCGGCCATCGTCACCGGCCTCGGCCGGTCGCGGCGGGTGTTCCTGTCCGCGGAGATCCTGCGCGACTGGTCGGACGACGAGATTGCGGTGGTCGTGGCGCACGAGCTCGGCCACCACGCGCACCGGGATCTGTGGCGGTCGGCGGCGCTCGACGCCGGCATCCTCTCGGCGGGCCTCTGCGCCGCGGCGGCCGTGGTGCGGGTTGCCGGGCCGCGGCTCGGCGTGGCCGGCGCGGCGGACCTGGCGGCGTTGCCGATCGTCGCGCTGGTGGTGGGCGCGGTGTGGCTGGGCGCGACGCCGCTGCGGCACGCGCAGTCGCGGCGTCACGAGCGGCGCGCGGACGCGTACGCGCTCGCGCGCACCGGCCACGTCGAGGCCTTCGACACGGCCATCCGGCGGCTCGGCCAGCGGCACCTCGCCGAGGAACGCCCGGCGGCGCTCACGCGGTGGCTCTTCCACCGGCACCCGCCGGTGTCCGAGCGCCTGGAGTTCGCGCGGGCCTATCGCGCCGCGCGCGACGCCTGACGCCGGCGGCTGGCGCGTCCGGGGCGCGGGCCAGGGCCGACGGCGCCGGGGGCGGCCCGCCTACTTCGCCGTGACGATGAGGGTGCCGCGCGTTTCTCGGCGGCAGCGGTCGTCGATCCGCAGGTCGCAGTAGAACTCGAAGGTGCCGGCCTTGTCGGCGCGGAACTCGACCACGGTGGGCTTGCCGGGCTCGGCCCGCTTGCTGATGCGGTACTCGTCGATCGTGAAGCTGTGGGGGATGTCCTCGGCCTCGAAGGTGATCTTCACGAGGTCGTTCTGCTGCACGCGGATTTCGGCCTGGTCGGTGCCCGACACCCGGTAGCCATACTTGAAGGCGGTGACGGAGAACTCGCGGCGCGCCTGGAACGCGGCCGCTGCGCCCGCCATCGAGAGGATCAGGAGGATGCCCGTGATCCGGATGAACCACCGCCGTCCGGACTGGGTGGAATGGGCCTGCACGGGTTCCTCCTCACAAGCTAGAGACGCCGCTGGCGCCGGTCTGGTCGGGGGAGCCGCCGTCGCACGCCCTGGGGGAGCGGGCAGGATCAGGATAGCACGCGGGTCCGGGGACCCGGCGCGCGCCGGCGCCGGGACCGGGACCCGCGCGTCGGGACTCAGTGCCGGCGGGGACGCCGGCAGGTCGCGGTCGGCGGCCGCGACCGCCACGGTCACCGCGGTCGCCTCGGTCGGAGTCGATCGGGCCGTCCGGGACGGGGCTGCGGACGCGGGCGGCGAGGTGCCCTCGTCGGGCGCGAGCAGCGCCTTGCGGGAGAGCCGAACCTTGCCGGACGGGTCGATGTTGATGACCTTGACCATGATCTGCTCGCCTTCCTTGAGCTCGTCACGGACGTCCTTGACCCGGTAGTTGGCGATCTCGGAGACGTGGAGCAGGCCGTCGCAGCCGGGCATGATCTCCACGAACGCGCCGAAGTCGGTGATGCGCTCGACGCGGCCGAGGTAGCTCGCGTTGAGCTCCGGCGTGGCGGTCAGCTCCTTGATCATCTGGATGGCCGCCTGCGCCGCCGACTCGTCGGCCGACGCGACGTTCACGCGGCCGTCGTCCTCGACGTCGATCTTCACGCCGGTCTTCTCGATGATGCCGCGAATCGTCTTGCCGCCCGGTCCGATGACGTCGCGGATCTTCTCGGTCGGGATCCGGATGGTCACGATGCGCGGCGCGTAGGCCGAGATCTGCTCGCGCGGGCCGGCGAGGGCCTGGCCCATCGCGTCGAGGATCTCGAGCCGGCCCTTCAGGGCCTGGTCGAGCGCCTTGCGCATGATCTCCATCGTGATGCCGGCGACCTTGATGTCCATCTGGAGCGCCGTGATGCCCCCGCGCGTGCCGGCGACCTTGAAGTCCATGTCGCCGTAGTGGTCCTCGGCGCCGGCGATGTCGGTGAGCACGGCCCACTTGCCGGTCTTCTCGTCCATGACGAGGCCCATGGCCACGCCCGCGACCGGCGCGCGGAGCGGGACGCCCGCGTCCATCATCGCCATCGCGCCGCCGCAGACCGACGCCATCGACGACGATCCGTTCGACTCGAGGATGTCGGAGACGATGCGCACGGTGTAGGGGAAGTCCTCGGCGGTGGGGAGCAGCGGCGTCAGCGCCCGCTCGGCGAGCGCGCCGTGACCGACCTCGCGCCGGCCGGGGCCGCGGAGGAACTGCACCTCGCCCACCGAGAACGGCGGGAAGTTGTAGTGCAGCATGAACCGCTTGTAGGTCTCGCCGCTCACCAGCTCGACCTTCTGCGCGTCGTCCTCGGTGCCGAGCGTGGCGCTGACGAGCGCCTGGGTCTCGCCGCGCGTGAAGACGGCCGAGCCGTGGACCCGCGGGAGGACGCCGACCTCGATCCAGATCGGCCGGATCTGGTCGAACCGGCGGCCGTCGAGCCGCTGGCCGCGCTCGAGGATCTCGTCGCGCATGACCTTCTCTTTGAGGTCCTTGAAGATCTGCTTCGCCTCGCTGCGCCGCTCGACCTCCTCCTCGGGGATGCTCGACACGAGCATCTCGAGGACCTTGTCCACGCTGGCGTAGTTCTCGAGCTTGTCGGTGATCCGCATCGCCTCGGCGAGCGGCACGTAGACCTTCTCCTCGACCTCGCGGTAGAAGTCGTGGCCGATTTCCTTCTTCGCCACGGTCTTCTTGGGCTTGCCGCACTCGGCCTTCAGCTCGTCGATCGCCGCGACGAGCTGCCTGATGGCCACGTGCGCGGCCTCGAGCGCGCCGACCATCTGCTCCTCGGTCGCCTCCTTCGCGCCCGCCTCGACCATCATGATCGCGTCGGCCGAGCCGGCGACGATGAGGTCGATCGTGCTCGACTTGCGCTCGGTGTAGGTCGGGTTGATGACGTACTGGCCGTCCACGAGGCCGACGCGCACGCCGGCGATCGTCTTCTGGAACGGGATCGACGAGAGCGACAGCGCCGCCGAGGCGCCCGTGATCGCGAGGACGTCCGAGTCGTTCTCGGCGTCGGCCGAGATCAGCAGGCCGATGATCTGCGTCTCGAAGCGCCAGCCCGACGGGAACAGCGGCCGGATCGGCCGGTCGATGAGCCGGCTCGTCAGCACTTCCTTCTCGGCCGGCTTGCCCTCCCGCTTGAAGAACCCGCCCGGGATGCGGCCCGAGGCGTACGTGTACTCGCGGTAGTCCACCGTGAGCGGCAGGAAGTCGATGCCGACGCGCGCCGTCGAGGCGTGGCACGCGGTCACGATGACCATCGTGTCGCCGGAGCGGACGATGACCGCGCCGTCGGCCTGCTTGGCCAGCTTGCCGGTCTCGATCGAAATGGTGCGCGCGCCGAGGGTGATGTCACGTCGATGGGGTGTCGGAATCATGAAATGCGCCAGAAGGGGGAAGCCTGAAGTTGGGAATGGGGTCGCTGCCGTTTCGTCCAGGGCGCGGGCCGGGGACGCCGCGGATCCGGGCGGGGCCACCGGGTCTCTCCCGGCAGCCCGGCGGGGCGTCGGCTACTTGCGGATGCCCAGCCTGCTGATGAGCTCGGAGTACCGGTCGGCGTCCTTCCGCTTCAGGTAGTCGAGCAGCCGACGCCGCTGGCCGACCAGCTTCAGCAGCCCTCGCCGCGAGTGGTGGTCCTTGGCGTGCGTCTTGAAATGTTCCGTGAGGTAGTTGATGCGCTCGCTGAGGAGCGCGACCTGCACTTCCGGGGAGCCCGTGTCCGAGTCGTGGGTGCGATACGCACCAATGAGTTCGTTCTTCCGATCGTTGGTCAGCACCAGGTGCCCTCCACGGACGACCCAGAGCGCGCCCGGGGGCGCGGGACCAGATCGCCGTTGACTGTGACCGCCCTTCGCGACGGCCACAAAGACGAAATTTTATCCGAGGACGACGACCGGATGCAAAGCGCCGCCCCGCGCGTGGGCCAGCGCCACCAGCCGCCCGTCGGCCCCGAGGACCCGGACCGGTCCCGGCCCCGAGGCCGGCGGCACGAACCGGCCCTCCAGCTGGTCCGGGCCCACCGGATTGCCGTGGACCACCCGCTTCAGGCCCGCCTCGGTGAGCGTCACGGCCGGCAGGTGGGGCAGGGCCTCGGCCGGGGCGATCAACCGCGCCTCGAAGGCTCCGGAGCCCTCCTCGCGGGCCTGCCGGGCCTCCGCCTCGGCCTGCTCCAGGGGCAGGGCGTCCGCCACGTCGAAGTGGCCGCTGCGGGTCCGCCGGAGGCCGGCCAGGTGCGCTCCGCACCCGAGCGCCGCTCCTATGTCGCGCGCCAGGGCCCGGACGTAGAAGCCCGCCGTGGCGCTCACGCGCAGGCGCACGAGGTCGCCGTCGCGCCCGAGCCATTCGAGCGCGCTGACGGTGACCTCGACCGGGGCCAGCTCCACCGGCCGGTCCGCCCGCGCCAGCTCGTACGCCTTGCGCCCGCCCACCTTCTTCGCCGAGTGCCGCGGCGGGACCTGGTCGAACGTCCCCCGGAACCGGTCCAGGACGGCCGCGATCGCCGCGTCGTCCGGCCGTGCGGTGGCTGGGGCGCCCACCGGCTCACCCTCCGCGTCGTCGGTGGACGTCGCCTGTCCGAGCCGGACGACGGCCTCGTAGGTCTTCTCGCTGCCGGTGAGCAGCGACGCGAGGCGCGTGGCCCGGCCGAGGACCAGCGGCAGCAGCCCGCTGGCGCGCGGATCGAGCGTGCCCGTGTGGCCGATGCTCCGCTCGCCCGTCGCGCGCCGCATGCGCGCGACCACGTCGTGCGACGTGGGGCCGGAGGGTTTGTCGAGGAGGAGGACGCCGGTCATTGCGGATTGATGATCGGTGATTGGTGATTGAATTGGTGATTGGGAGATCGGCGATTGGTGATTGGACGAGCGATTGGTGATTGCTCGATTGTTCAATTGCGGATTGTTCAATTGGCAATTGTTCAATTGGCGATTGTTCGATTGCGGATTGTTCGATTGGCGATTGTTCGATTGGCGAGACTGGCTCAGCCCTGGCTGTCTCTCAGCGCGGCGCCGACTGCGGCCACCATGTCCCGCTTGAGCACCTCGTAGTCGCCGCGGAGGGTGCAGCCCGCGGCGTTGCGGTGGCCGCCGCCCTGCCAGCGTGACGCGACGGCACGCACGTCGACCGGGCCTTTCGACCGGAGGCTCACGCGGTAGACGCCCGGGGTCTGGCGCTTGAACAGCGCCACCGACTCCACCTGACGGGCGCTGAGCGGGATGTTGACGAGGCCTTCGGTGTCGTCGATCGACGCCCCGGTGGCGGCAAGCAGCGCCTCGTCGAAATAGAGTACGGCCATCCGGTCCTCGTGATGCAGTTCCATCGCGTTGAGCATGGCGCCCGTGATGCGGACCCGGCCGATCGAATGGTTGTCGAAGATCCGGCGCGACAGCAGGGCGGGCTCGGCGCCGGTGAGCGCGATCCGCCGGCAGATGTCGAACGTCCGGGCGGTGATCGGGCCGTAGCGGAACCCGCCGGTGTCGGTGGACACGGCCAGGTAGAGGTGCTCGGCGATCTCCCGCGTCCAGGGCACGCCCAGCGCGTCGATCACCTCGGCCACCATCTCGCCGCAGGCGGCGGCCGTGCCGTCGAACCAGTTGACGTCCCCGTACATCGTGTTGCCTTCGTGGTGATCGATGTTGATGGCGGGGAAGCGGTCCAGGCCGGCGACCTCGGGTCG
>JAWKHR010000076.1:0-22255 GCA_041394725.1 Vicinamibacterales bacterium
ATGCACTCGATCGCCCGCAAGGCGCGTCACTTCGAGGTCTACGCGATGAGCCGCGGGCGCGACTCGCTCGGGCGGGCGAGGAAGACGGGGAGCTGAGCCCGGCTCGCGCCGGCTGCTGAGGGGGCAGTCGGGTCGGGCACTGGGCGCTGGGCACTCGGCACTGGGAACTCGGCACTGGGAGCCAGGAACCGGAATCACACCCTTCTGGCGCCGACGGGCGCCGTGCTCAGGAGTGCGTGCGTTCGTCTGGCATCGATGAACATAGCGTAATACGATATGCTCATCGATATGACAACCGTTACCCTCTCGCCCAAGTTCCAGGTCGTCATCCCCCTCGAGATCCGCCGGGCGCTCGGCCTGAAAGCGGGAGAGAAGCTGCGGGTCATCCGGCACGGCGGACGCGTGGAGTTGATTCCGGTGCGACCGGTGAAGGCGCTCCGCGGCGCGCTCAAGGGCATCGACACCCACATCAACCGTGAGGACGACCGCCTGTGAGCCGTGCCAACGTCGTCGATTCGTCGGCGTGGCTGGAGTACTTCGCCGGCACGCGGGCGGCGCGGCACTTCGCGCACGCCATCGAGGACACGGCGCACCTCGTGGTGCCGGTCATCACCATCTACGAAGTGTTCAGGAAGGTCCGGCGCGAACGCGGCGACGATGACGCACTGCAAGTGGTGGCGGCCATGCTCCACGGTGCCATCGTGGACATCGACGTCCCGCTCGCGATCGAGGCCGGCCAGTTGAACCTGCCACTGGCCGACAGCCTGGTCTACGCCACCGCACAGCGCCACGAGGCGACCCTGTGGACGCAGGATGCCGATTTCGACGGGTTGCCGGGCGTGAAGTACTTCGCGAGGGACTGACGCGAGGCATTTCGGTCAGGCCTCTGGCGCCGACGGGCGCGAGAGCCGGAGCGGTAGTCGGCACGTCGGCGGACGCCGGGCTCCCAGCCGCGGCCGATGCGAGGGGGCAACTTTCAGCTGAAGCCGTCGTTCCACCGCGTATTACCGCAGCAGCGCCTCGCGCACGAGCGCCGGCGGCATCGATCCGATCCGCAGCAGGCGGTCGTGGAAGTCCTTCAGCGTGAACGCGGCGCCGACCTTCGCCTTGTACTCCTCGCGCATCTTCAGGATTTCCGACATCCCCATGAAGTAGCCGATGAAGTAGCCGGGACGGTCGAGCGCGGAGTCGATCTCGGCCTCGGCGGCCCAGCGGAGGAAGCCGACCTGGTCGGTCATGAGCGCGATCGCCTGGTCGCGCGTCATGCGGCCCGTCTGCATCCCGACGTCGTAGATCACGCGCGCGTTGCGCCAGAGGCGGAGCTGGAGCTGGCGCAGGTGGATCCGCGGCGACGGCAGGAAGCCCGTTTCCTGGAAGAGCTGCTCGTTGTAGAGCCCCCAGCCCTCGGAGAACATCGGCGTGCCCTGGCGCTGGCGCAGCGGCCGCGGGTTGTGCATCTGGTAGATGATCTGCACGTGATGCCCGCCGTAGGTCTCGTGCGGCGCGGTGACGTAGATCACGCCCCAGTCGTGCTCGAGGAGATAGTCGCGCTTCGTCGGCTCGTCCCACTCCGGGAGGAACGGGTTGATGTGCCACTCGCCGCGCAGCGTGCCGTCGGGCGCGGGCGGCCGCGACGTCGCGCCGGAGAAGTTCCCGTAATACGGATTGTTCCCCGGCGTCGGCACGCGGCGGACGACCGTGCAGGTCTCGGGCCAGGGGAGTGACATGAGGTCGTGCGAGACGAGGTGCGCGCGCGCCTTGTCCACGACCTCCTGGTGCGCCCCGATCATCCGCAGCGGGTCGGGATGGTCCTGCTTGACCTCGTCCGCGATCTGCCGCCACGTCTTCGACGGGTCGATCGTCTGCGCGAGCGCCTCGAGCTCGCGCACGGTCGCGTCGAACTGCGCGCGCGCGTAGTCCCAGAGGCCGGCCGCGTCGTAGGGGAGCAGGTACTGTTCGCGCAGCATCCGCGTGGCGCCGCCTCGCCCATCATCTGCCCCGCGGGCGCGCGCACGAGGCGGCCGATGAGGATCGTCTCGGCGAACCGCTGGTCGATGCGCTCGTCGAACGTCAGCGCGTCGGCGGGGATCGCCCGGAGGCGCGCGAGCAGTGACTCGTTGTCCGGTGCCGCCGGCTGTCCCGCCGCCTGACCGCCCGCCGCCGCGCGGCCGCGCGCCGGGCGCGTGAGGATGGCGTCGATGACCGCGTTCAGCTCGGCGTTGCCGGTCGCCTGCTGCGCCGCGGGTGCCGCGAGGGCGGCGGTGCAGGAGCGCCATCAATATTGGTCGGGGCATGGCGCACAGCATAGCTGAGCTTCGTCGGCGCTCGGCGTTCGGCGGTCGGGTTCAGCTCCGGCAGGCCGGCGCGCCGGCATGCGGTCCGCGTTCCGGGAGCACGCGGGAAACCCCGCTCCATGCGCTCGGCGGGCGACTATCGGGTGTCCGACGGGCCGCAAGGGGCGGCCCTGCGCCGCCTCCTCCTTCCGCGCAGGTTTCGAGCCGCTCCCCCGCTGCCGTCCGTCCCAGTCACCGCCGAACGCGCATGCCAGCCGCGCGTCGCGCCGGCGCGATGTCTCGAGTGCAGGCTGGCCGCAGCATCTGGCATGCGGTCCCGCCGTTCGCACATCCAGCGCGGCGTCGCGTTCTGGCGCGCACTTCCAGCGTCGAGTGCCGTGCGTCGAAGCCCGGCGTCAGTCACGCGTTCCGGTCAGTGCGGCGGAACGCGGAACAACTCCGTCAGCGGCAGCGTGAATCGGCGAGCAGGCTCGACGTCAGGGCGTCTCCGCGCAGGCGAGGAGTTCCGCGGCCGTCCAGCCTCTCGCCGGGGCGGTCGTGACACGGCACAAAGAAGAATGGCGGCCATTGCTGGCCGCCATTCGTGTCCCGCGGTGGCGCGACGAGGGTCAGGCGCGGTTGCGGAGCCGGCGACGGATGCCGGCGCCGAGCAGCCCGGTGCCGAGGAGCAGCATCGTCGCGGGCTCGGGGACGGGCGTCGTCTCGTCGCCGATCCAGGCCAGGCCGTCGATCGACGCGTCCACGCCGTTCAGGCCGATCCGCGTCGCGGCGCCCGTCGTCGTGTCCACGGAGTAGAGCGTTCCGAGTTCGGCGCTGTTGAGGAAGAGCGTGCCGGCCGTCTCGTCATACGCGAGCCCGAGCTGGTCCGTGCTCAGCCCGAGGTTTCCCACGAGCGTGGCGATGCCGGTCGTCGTGTCCACCGTGTAGAGCGAGCCGCCGCCCGTCGCGTAGAGGATGCCGTGCGTGTCGTCGTACGCCATCCCGCGACCGTCCGCTCCCCCTGTTCCCGTTCCGATCGTGGTCACGATGCCGGTCGTCGGGTCCAGGGCCTTCAGCGTGTCACCGTCGTCGATGTCGATCGAGTAGATGAGGCCCGCCGACTCGTCAGCTCCGAGGCCGTGCCAGTTGCTGGAGCCATCCTGATTGCTCACGAACGTGTCGACGCCGGTGCCGACGTCGATCGAATTCACGGAAAAGCAGTCGGCCCCGCACATGTCCGACCCGTAGAGCGTGCCGTCGAGGAACGTGGCGCCGACGAGGCTGGACGCCGAGGTGGTCGTCGTGATCAGCGTCGCCGCGCCCGTCGTCGGGTCGATCGAGTAGATGCCGGCCGACGGGAATTCGCTCGAGATGCCGATCAGGGACGCTTCCGCGGGCGCCGCCACGAGTAGAGCTCCGGCGAGTAGTGCTCCAGCCAGTCGCTTCATCAGGGTCTCCTCATCTCCTCGGCCTCGGGCCGCGATGCCCGGAGCGCCTGTGCAGGAATGGCAAGTCCCGCGCCATTTCGCGCAGCCCGCTGATAGTCCACCTGAGTATGTGGAGTCCGCTGTGAGGCAGACCTTTGTTCCGAGTTGGCGAGTAGTCGGCTTCTGCGGCACGGCCGAACGCCGGACGCCGGATGGCGACCAGGCGCCGAGCGCCGGCAGCGCCCGGCCGAACACCGATGTGGTGCCCGGCCGAGTGCCGCCAGTGCCCAGCGCCCAGCGCCCAGTGCCGAGTGCCGCCAGTGCCCAGTGCCCGGCGCCCAGTGCCCAGTGCCCAGTGCCTGGTCCTAGATGCCCAGTGCCTTCTTGATCCCCAGGAGGTGGTGGTAGCTGTGACGCACCGGGTGGTCCTCCAGCACGAACTGGCAGGTCACCGGCGCGCCCGAGTAGAGCGACGCGGGGAACGCGCGGTCGAGTTCCTCGTCGCTCAGCACGCGGATCGCCGCGGCGGCGGCGCGGCTGTTGACGTCGAGCAGCGCCAGCGCCTCGGCCTTCGAGACGCCGGCGAACTCCTTCGCGTGCGCCGCGTTCATCGCGTGCACGTCGGCCATCGTCACGCCGGTGATCGGCTGGCCCTTCGCCGGCGTGAGCGAGATCTCGATCTCGACCGGATACACGCTCGCGACGTGGTGGACGACGACGCCGACCGGGCGGCCGTCGTGGGGGAGGGGGGTGCGCCACTGGGCGTCGGTGAGGCCGGCGGCCAGTTCGGCGAGCGCCCGCGCGCCCTCCTCGAGCCTGGTCGCGAGCTGGCGCGCGCGCGTGCCGGGCGCGGGTGACGTGGAGGGAGACGTGGAGGGAGACGTGGAGGACGTATTGGTGCGGTCCGGAGCAGATACAATCGCCATGGTCCTGGTTCCTGAATGAATGTCCGCGCGACCGTCGCGCGGCGTCACCTGGACTCTACGGAGAAGCCCGCGCGCGTCCCATGCGCAGTCGTCCGGTTCACCTTGCCCCCCGTCCCGCGCGGCCGTCCGCGTGCCCGATCGTCCGGCCCGCCTGCCCGCGCGTCCGCCGCGTCCGCCCGCGCGCGCGCCACGCCCGCGCTTCCGCATGACGAACGACGTCCTGTCCGACGTGCTCCGCGCCGTCCGGCTGACCGGCGCGATCTACTTCGATCTCGAATTGCACTCGCCCTGGGTGGCCGAGGCACCGGCGTCGGCCGACATCGCCGGCATCGTGATGCCCGGCGCGCAGCGCGTGCTGGAATACCACGTCGTCGCGCGCGGCGGCTGCTGGGCGCACGCGATTGGCCAGGACCCGCGGCGGATGCAGGAGGGCGACCTGATCGCGTTCCCGCAGGGCGACCCGCACGTCATCTCGAGCGCGCCCGGTCTTCGGGGGAAGCCGGACCTCGAGCAGTATCGGCGCAGCGGCTCGCTGCCCATCGTCTATGAGATGGGCGGCGGCGGTCCGGATCGCGCGCGCGTCATCTGCGGGTTCCTCGGGTTCGACGACCGGCCCTTCAACCCGCTGATCGCGTCGCTGCCGCGGATGATCCACCTGCCGGCCGCGGGCGCCGGCCACGGCTGGCTGCGCGGCCTGCTCGACGTCGTGCTGGCCGAATCCGAGTCGGCGCGCGCGGGGCGCGACGACGTGCTGGCGCGGCTGTCGGAGCTGATGTTCGTCGAGATGGTCCGGCGCTACCTCGAGGGCCTGCCGCCGGGCGAAACGGGCTGGCTCGCGGGACTGCGCGACGACCTGGTGGGCCGCGCGCTCGGCGCCCTCCACGCGCGGCCGCGCGAGGACTGGACGGTCGAGTCGCTCGCGCGCGACGTCGGCGCGTCGCGGTCGGTCCTGGCGGAGCGATTCACCGCGATGGTCGGCCAGCCGCCGATGCAGTACCTGACGCTGTGGCGGATGCAACTCGCGTCGCGGCTGCTCGCCGACGGCGGGCAGGTGGCGGCGGTCGCCGACGCGGTCGGCTACGCGTCGGAGGCGGCGTTCAGCCGCGCCTTCAAGAAAATCGTCGGCCAGCCGCCGCGCGACTGGCGCCAGCGCTCGGCGCGCTGAGTCGCGGCGTCGCGGGGTCGGTGTCGCGCCGTCGAGCGGCGGCGTGCGGGCAGCGATTCCGGGGAGCAGGCGCGGGAAACCCGCGCTCCATCCGTTCGGCGGGAGGACTATCGGGTGTCGCGGCGGCCCGCAAGAGGCGGCCCGCCGCGGCCCGCCTTCACTCCTTCCGCGCGGGTTTCGACCTGTCGCAACCGCGCCAGTCCCAGTCATCGCTGCCCGCACGCCGCCACTCGACGGCGCGGGTTTCCCGCGTCCGCTCCCTGGAACCGCCGGCCGCGCACCCGGCCTCGCCGCCGTGCGTCACCGGCATCAGGCGAGCGCCGGCCAGGCCGTCCGGATCATGAACCAGTTCCGCACGCCGAGCACGTCGGCATCGGTGACGACCTGGAAGCCGAAGCGCTCGTAGAAGGGCACGTTCCCGCGCTTGTCGGTTTCGAGATACGACGTGGCGCCGAGCGCGTCCATGCGCGCGGCGAACTCGGTGAGGAGGGCGGTGCCGATGCCCCGGCCCTGCAGATGGCGGTCCACGCCGACCGGGCCGAGGTGCCAGTGCCCGGTTTCCGGGTCGCGGCGCGACCATTGCTGCGCCCAGACGAGCATCCGCCAGATCGCGCCGGGGCCGAGCGCGCCGAGGAGCGTCCGCGCGGTCCGGAATTTCGCCGCGCGCGAGGGCTGGCAGTGACCGGGGCCGACGAACGCGGTGACGCCGACCAGCTGATGCGATTCGTCATCGAACGCGCCGAGAATGGTGCCGCCGGAGGCCAGCTGGCGGGGCAGGGTCGATGAGAAGAGATTCGTCAGCGCCCGTTCCCGGTGCCCGCCATCGTCGCCGAACGCGCGGACGTGCAGCGGGTTGTCGCGCATCGCGCGGCCGAGCACGACCGCCGCGCCGCCGGTCTCGGCGTGCGTCAGGGGGCGAACCGTGATGGCCGGCGTGGTCATGTCAGCCCCGTGCCGGGGCCGGGACCGCCGGGCGCTGGCAGGCGCCACCCGTCCATTTTCGCCGTCCGGGTGTCTAAGTGTCGATCATTGACCTTCCTGTCATAACCTAGATGGTCGTGTCGGGCGTGCCAGCGCCTTCCATTGACCCGGAGTCCCCCAATGTCGAAGCGCCGCCGCAACACCCGAACCCAGCACACCGCCGTTGCCATCGGTCGAAGTCTCGGCCGCGTCGCGGCCCAGGTGGACGCGCTCAACGCGCAGCGCGCGGCGGTGGCCGCCGAGATCGAAGCGGTGATCCGGGAAGCGAAGCGGATGCTCGCGGACATCGGCGTGGACGTGAAGAAGGGCGGGAAGCGCATCCGCCGGGCGGCGAAGCAGGCCGGGTCCGGGAAGCGGCGGCTGTCGCCCGAGGGCCGCGCGCGCATCATCGCCGCCGCCCGGAAGCGCTGGGCCGAACACCGCGCGCGGAAAGGCCAGTAGCGTCTAGCCGCGCACCTCCACGCCGGACGCGTCCTGCCGGTCGAGCAGCGCGAGGCGCCCGGCGCACGCGTCAGCGACCGCCTGGTCGCAGCCGCACTGGCCGGCGTCACGCACCGCGCCGCAGATCCGGCACACGTACTGCGTCGTGCAGATGACCTCGTCAACCGGGATCGCCCGGCTCCACATGTCGGTTCCACGAACCGTGTGACTGGTGGTGTGGGTGACCCGGCGGTTCCAGGCGTGATGGTTCCAGTGGAACGCCAGGAAGTGTCTCGTGCAATTCATGGCCGCCTCCCGCGTGAGTGGATCGTATCCGGCGGATACCTCCAGCTTGGACCCCTTCGAGCCCCCCGTCAACGCGCGATACATTGCGCCATGCCGGGTGCACGGGCGCGCCGGTGCGCCGGCCTTCCTTGGAGGCACGCCGACTCGTCGCGCCGAGGAAATCCCGCGTGGCCGTGCGCGAAGGAGTCCGGCCGGGCGCCGGCGGATTGACGTACGGATCAGTCCCCCTGCGCCGTGTCAGCCGGATCGAATCTTGCGTTCTTCTCCGGGGGAGGTTCGTGAGTCATGACACCCATCATCGACACCGCCCGGGAAGCCGTGACCGAGCGCCTCGCGCCGCTTCGCGAGTCGCTCGAGGAGAGAGCCCGTGACACGCGCCGCGCCATCACGCGCGGCCGCCACGCCGCGGAAGACTTCGCGGCGGAAACCGCGCTGAAGGTGCGCCGGCGTCCGCTGGAATCGATCGCCATCGCCGCCGGCGTCGGCGCGATCGTCGGCGCGCTGTTCGGCGTTGCGCTCGGCTGGAGGGCGCACAACCGGCGCGCGTGAGCCGGTGAAGGCCTTGAAGGGCCTGAAGGGAATGAAGGCCGTGTCCGATGCCTGGCGGGCTTGTCCTGATTGACATGAAGGAAGGCTGAAGGCAGTGATGGCCATGAAGCGCGCGCGGGTGCCCGACCCGGGAGTGCGACGGGCGGAGCCCGTCTGACCGCCCGGAGGGCGGTCAGGATCGGGACGACAAGCAGGCACGGATCGAAGCCAGCCGGGGGATCGCAATCGGCTGGCTTCGATCCGTGCCTGTTTGTCGTCCCGGCACACCCGGGTCGGGGTGCGCGCGCTGCAGCTGGCGACTTCACGTCCTTCAATACCTTCAGCACTTCTTCATGTCGAAAGGACGAGCGTCGCTTTCACGTCGAAAGGACGAGCGTCGCTGGCAGCAGCAGGCGTCAGCCGGAAGGCCCGCGGACGCATCGTCCCCGCCCGCTACAATGAGAGGCGACGCCCGTCGTCGCCCGCATGTCGCACTCCCGCTCGCTCCAGCCGCTGCCCCCGGACCCGCTGCACGTCCGCCTGGCGACGCTCGAGGCACAGGTCGAGGCCCGCGAACGCGAGCTGGCGGCCGTGAAGGCCGACCTGCGGGCGCTGCAGGCGGACTACTTCGAGCGCGTCGGCGCGATGTACACCGAGCTGAACGATCTCGATGCCGCGGTCGAAGCGCTCGAGATCGCCCTCGGCCTGCGACCGCCGCCGGCCGACGATGGCGCGGATGAGGACGACGGCGGAGCGGATGGCAGGAGCGGAGCGGACGACGAAGGCGCGACGGGTGGCGGGGGGGCCGGCTGCTCGAATCGCGGCGCGCCGTCGGCCGATCTCAAGCGCGTCTTCCGGGACCTCGCCAAGGCGGTGCATCCCGATCGCGCCGCGAAGCTCGGCGAGGCGGCGCGGTACCGGCGGCACTCGCTGATGGCGGAAGCCAACCGCGCGTATGCCGAGCGCGACGAGGATCGCCTGCGCCTGATTCTCCGCGCGTGGGAGCGGAGCACCGGCGACGAGCCTGGCGGACCCGATGAGGATCACGGATTCGAGGGCGCCGGCGCCGCCGGGTGGCCGGCGCGATCGATCGAGCGGCGCATTGCGTGGCTCGACGATCGGTTGATCGCGATCGACGCCGAGTTCGCGGACCTGCGGGCGTCGGCAATCTGGCGGCTCAAGGCGCGCCTGGACGAGTCGCGCGCGCAGGGCTGGGACCTGCTCGCCGAGATCGTGAACGAAGTGAAGCGCCAGGTCGCGCGCCAGTCCGCGCGGCTCGCCGCGCTTCGACGAATGAGCACCTGATGCCACAGACGTTTCAGTTCGGCCTCAACACCTTCGGCGACGTGACCTATGGCCCCGACGGGACCCTGCGGTCCCCGGCCGAGGCGATCCGTCACGTGGTCGAGGAAGCCGTGCTCGCCGACGAGCTCGGGCTCGACTGTTTCGGCGTCGGCGAGCACCATCGCGCGGACTTCGCGGTCTCGGCGCCGGAGGTCGTGCTCGCCGCGATCGCGGCACGCACCTCGCGCCTGGTGCTCGGATCGGCAGTCACCGTGCTGAGCACGGACGACCCGGTCCGCGTGTTCGAGCGGTTCTCGACGCTCGACGCGATCTCGAACGGCCGCGCGGAGGTGATCCTCGGCCGCGGGTCGTTCACCGAGTCGTACCCGCTCTTCGGCTACGACCTGTCGCGCTATGACGAACTGTTCGAGGACAAGCTCGCGCTCTTCGCGGCGCTGCTCGAGGGCGGACCGGTGACGTGGAAGGGGACCACCAGGTCCGCGCTGAGCCACGAGACGATCTACCCGCCGATCGAGGCGGGCCGCCGCCTGCGCGCGTGGGTCGGCGTGGGCGGGAGCCCGGAGTCCGTGGTGCGCGCGGCGCGGTACGGCCTGCCGCTGACGCTCGCGATCATCGGCGGCAGCCCGTCGCGCTTCCGGCCCTACGTGGACCTGTATTACGAGTCGCTGGAGAAGTTCGGGAAGCCGCGCCTGCCGGTCGCCGTGCATTCGCCCGGCCACGTCGCGGCGACCGACGCCGAGGCGCGCGAGCAGCTGTGGCCGCACTACGAGGCGATGATGACGCGGATCGGCCGCGAGCGGGGCTGGCCGCCGGTGACGCGCGCGCACTTCGACCGCGAGGCGGGAGACCGTGGGGCGCTGTGCGTCGGATCCCCGGAGACCGTGGCGGCCAAGATCGTGGAGACCGTGAAGACGCTCGGTCTCTCTCGGTTCGACCTGAAGTACAGCAACGGGTCGCTGCCGCACGAGCGGCTCATGGAGTCCGTCGCGCTCGTGGGGCGGGAGGTGGCGCCGCGGGTGCGGGGGGCCGTGGGGGCTTTGGGGGACGTGGGGTAGGTGGGGGTTCTGGGGGACGTGGGGAGAGCCCGGGGGCGTGGGGACCTGGGGCGACGGGGGACCGTGGGGAGAGCCCGGGGGCGTGGGGACCTGGGGCGACGGGAGACCGTGGGGAGGGCGGGGTTGGCAGGCGTGGGACCGGACCGCGGGTTGGCAGGCGCGGGGCCCAGCAGCGGGATGGGCAGGCGCGGGACGGGGTGGGCGCGAACGGCTATCGGCTTGCCGCCGTCACGCGGCCTTTCCAGATGATGGTGCCCTGGGCCGTCCTGATGCGCACCTCGCCGGGCGTGACGAAGAACAGCACGCCGGCCTCGCCCCGGAATCCGCTGACGACCTCGCCGCGCGCGACCGTGAGGACCACCTCGAACCTCGCGTCGTTCGGAACGTCGAGATCGGCCGGCACCTCGAACTTGTAGTCGTCCGCGGGCTGGTCCATGACGAAGTAGGCCCGTGCCAGTCCCGGGTTGCCTGACGCCCCGAGCACCCGCTCGGTGGCGATGCCGTTGTCGCGCGCGTACTCCTGCAGGCCGCTGAACCAGCTCGCGATGCCCACGTAGCCGCGGATCGAGTCGCCCGGGACGATCCGCGCGACCGAGAACACCCGGTTGGCCGGCAGGCGGTAGGTCTTCGAGTAGGAGACGAGCTGCAGCGGCGTGTGCGCGACGCGAGCCTCGGTCCACGCGCGGTAGACCTCCACGCGATCCTCTGGCAGGTCCTCCCAGAGCGAGCCGTCCGGGAACAGCGAGGGCCAGGCCGTGAACGCATTCAGGCCGCCGGGCAGCTTGCGGGCGTCGTTCTCGAACCGGAAACGCCCTTCCGCGGACTGGCGCCAGACGTAGTCCCCCACCGGAAACAGGCCCATCTTCAGGACCAGCAGCAGCATCTGGTCGTCGGTGATGTACGGCTCGGCGAGCGGCTCGACGCGGGCGGCATTCCTCCTGAACGTCTCGTGCCACCCGGCCACCATGGCGCCGTCACCCTTGAGGATGTGCGTCGGCCCGAGGCGGTCCGAGACGAGCGCCAGGTGCGCCGCGACCCGTTCGCGGGCCGCCGTGCGGCGGCCGGCCTTCGCGAGGTACGCGCGATCGAGGTTGAGCTGTTCCTCGCCCGGCGTCGGGGCGTAGTACCCGGCCGCCGTATCAATCGGCGTCTGGCAGAGTGGCAGCGACCGGTCGCCGAAGCCGCCGATGAGCGCGTTGCTCGTCATCAGATCGTCGAACTGGAGGCCGGTGCTCGAGCCGGGGTTCGGCCACTGCTCGAGCAGGCGGATGTTCCATTCCGCGGCGTCCTCGTACGGCAGGCGGATGTCGTGCCGGCAGGCGCCCGCGCGCTGGGTGTCGGTCAGCGTCACCATGCCCGCGGCGGCGCCGATGAGGTCGGTGTCCACGAGTGTGGCCCCCGCCAGCGACGTCGTTTCGTCGAACACGGCGCCAGGAAAGTAGGCGCCGGTGAGGTCGGCGCCGTCGAGCACGGCGCCGCGCAGGTCGGCGAAGGCGAAGCTGCTGCCCCGCAGGTCCGCCTTGTCGAGGTGCGCGCCGCGGAAGTCGCCGCCGAGGAAGTTGCCGCGCGAGAGGTCGGCGCCCTCGAGGCGGGCGTTCCTGGCGTCGACGAACGGCGCGTACGCGTTCGTCAGGATGGCGCCGGTGAGCGTCGCCTCGTCGAGGTGCGCGAAGCGGAGGCCGGTGCCCGACAGGTTCGCGCCGCGCGCGTCGGCCTTCGCGAGGTTGACGAAGTGCAGCCGCGCGCCGGACAGGTTCGCCCGGGCGATCATCGCGCCGCCGAGGTTCACGCCGCTCCAGTCCACGTCGTTGAACTGGTGTCCGGCCGCCAGGAGCGCGGCGATGGCCGTCGTCTGGCCCTGGGCCGATCCGTCGCGCGCCTGCACGGCGCGATCGAGCAGCGTCGTCGCGGCGGTGACCTCCATCCGGGGCGCCGCGGATTCCGCGCCGTCGGGCTCGAAGTAGCCGGCCGACACCCGCATGACGTCGTCGAGCTGGTACACCGTGCCGACGCCGGCCTCGACCGAGAGCAGGACGCCCGCGAGCGCGCCGTTCACCAGCAGCGCCGCACCGCTCATCGTCTTGGCGATCTCGTCCTGCGGGCGGGCCGGGCGCACGAAGATCGACTCGTCGTCGGTGGAAGCGAAGACGACGGGCAGCAGGGTCCGGCTGCCGTCCGCCTCGCGCATGATGAGCGTGCCGCTCGTCTGGGTGCGGAGCATCCCCGCGAAGTTGTCGAGCGGCAGCCACTCGTCGCACGACAGTCCGGTCGCGTCGTCCACGCGCAGAATCGCGAGGTCGCCCGGCAGGAGGCGCACGAGTTGAGACGTGGCGCGTGCCTGCCGCTCGGCCACGATCCCGACGGCCGCCGCGGTCTCGCCGACCACATGCTGGGGCGTGATGACGAAGCACTCGCGGCCGCGCGCGCGCAGGATGCCCTGACCGTTTTCCCTGGCCTGCACGAGGACGACCTGCGTCTGCGCCTCGGCCGGGGTCGCGGCGGCCAGGACGCCGAGCCCGGCGAGGATCAGCGCGAGCGCGCCAGCTTTGACGACGTCGAGCCCCGTCATCATCGAGCCGTCTCCGATGCCTGGCCGCGACGCCGCGCGGCGATGTCGCCGTCCACCTGGTGCGAGATGAGGTGCGTCACGCGGCCCTCGGCGTTGCGCACGAACTCGATCGAGAACCGCGCATCGCCCATCGGGGCGAAATGCAGGCGGTTGCCGTGCCGCAATTCGACCGCGGGCTGGCCCGGCACGGCGTAGGTCAGGACGCCGTCCGCGCGGAGGGTCACCGTGAGCGCCAGCGGTCCGGCGTCGTAGATGCCCGCCAGCGAGGCGAGGACCGCGCGGTCGGGTACCGGGCCGGTGCGTCGCACGCCGTGCGCCTGTCCCTGGGGGAGCGACAGGTACATCGTGTCCACGACGCCCGAGTCCGCCAGCCGGAACTCCGCGGTGGTCGCCGCATTGCCGGCGATGGTGAAACGCCGGTCGCCGGCCTGGGTGAGCGATTGCACCGGCGCTCCTGGCGAGAGCAGGGTGAGGCCGGCGGGCGCGTTCGCGACGGACATGATCAGGCCGCCGAAGTCGTAGTCGCCGACGTAGGCGTCCAGCGGGCTGCCCGTCGCGGCCGCGGCGTCCGTCGCGAAGAAGCCCTCGGACACCCGCATGATGTCGTCAATCTGGTAGACCGTCCCGTTGCCGGCCTCGGACGACAGCAGCATGCCGACGAGCGTGCCGTCGACGAGGAGCGATCCGCCGCTCATGCTCTTCTGGATTTGATCGTCGGCCTGCGACGGCCGCACGTAGATCGCCTCGTCGTCGATGCCGCGAAAGGTGACCGGCACGAGCGTCCGACTGCCGTCGGCTTCTCGCATCACGAGCGTGCCGCTGGTCGCGTTCTTCATCGTCTCGGCGACGGCGTCGGCCGGCGGCCAGGGCCGGCACGGCAGCGACGCGCCGTCCTGGACCCGGAGCACGGCGAGGTCGCCCGGCAGCTGGCGAACCAGTTCCGCCGTGGCCTGCGCGGCGCGATCCGCCACGACCCGGATCGGACCTGCCGCCGTTTCGACGACGTGGAACGGCGTGATGACGAAGCATTCGGTGCCGCGCGCGCGCAGCACACCCTGCCCGGCCTCCCTGGCTTCGACGAACACGCCCTGCGGCGTGGACTGCGGCGCCGGAGCGCCCGTGCCGGGCGGCGTGGGCGCCAGGAGATCCAGGACCACCGCCACGAGGAGGCCCGGCACGATCCCGATCATGAGTGGTCCCCCTTGTCGTCTGCCCCGGAGGCCGCCGGACTGGTTCCCTGCGAGTCACCGGCCTCGTTCGCCGCCTCGCCGGTGGCCGCAGCCGCGGACTCGCCGCCGGTCCTCGCGGGACGGGTCGGGCTCGATGCGGCGATCGCCGGCGCCGCCGCCGAGGGCCCGGGCGCGGCCGGCACATCCGGCGCTCGCGGGGCATCCGGCGCCGGTGAGGTCACCGGGGGTGCCGGCGGCGGCGCGGGCGCCTGCGCCATCTGCGCCAGCGCGACAATCACCGCCGCGATGGTCGCGAACGTGCCCAGGACCGCGAGCACGGCGGAGATGGCCCGAAACAGGTCGTCGCCGAACAGCCGGCCCAGGGCGGAGGCCGAGATCGTGTAGCTGCCGCCGCCGGGCCGGACCACCGTGCCGCGCCGGCCGACCACGCGGTAGGCGGCCGTCAGCGCGGGACGCTCATCGGCGAGGATGAAGCCGAGCGTCGGCGCGTCCGGATCGGGTTCCGCCACCTGGAACTGATCGCCCGCCGAGAGCTCGACGCGACGCGCCTCGAAGATGTTGTTGCCGAACGCGGTGCGGTCCAGCAGGCTGACCGTACCTTCCCGGAGCACCGCGGTCGTGCCGCTGACCTCGATCCCGACGCTGCGTCCGCTCACCACCTCGCCCGCCAGCGGAATCAGCACCGTTCGCCCGGCGTTCGCGCGGGCCGGCAGGTCCGCGATGAAGATCTCGACGACGGATTGCAGCGGCCGTACGAACTGGTCGAGGTCGTCGTAGAGACGTCCCACCGACGTGCATGGCGCCTCGCACTCGAAGTGCCCCCACACGTCACCGAAGGCGACGCGCTCGATGAAGCCGCGGATCGGCGCGCCGAACTCGACCGAGCCGGACAGCCCCGGGTGCTCGTCGTCGCCGTCGACCAGCGTCACGTCGTCGATCACCCAGCGCGCGGGTGACGCCACCGGCCGCCTGAACTCGACCCGCTCGGTCTGGACGGTCACGTTGAACGTGGTGCTGACGGGCCAGACCAGCATGGCGCCGAGGCCCGCCGCGACGAGCACGGCGAGACCGGTGGCCGCTCCGGCCAGGAGTGCCGCCGGCCATGACACCGGGACGCGGCCGATCCGCATCATCGGGGCCAGGCCAGGTGCAGCGGGACGTTGGAGAACGAGCGGCCCCGGCGCATGCGGATGACCAGCTCGACCTTCGGCTCGAGCCAGGCGGCCGGCACCTGACAGCTGAGGTTGAAGGCCGTGGTGACGCCGTCCAGCGGCGTGCACGGCGTGCTGGCGTTGTCCGAGGCGCGCACGATCGTCGTCGGAACGCGCGAGTTGATCAGCACCACGACGTGGTCGTTCGCGACGCGCGGGTCCCAGGCCGCGACGACGAACGTCTCCGGCGGACCGTCGCAGCTCGTGGCCAGGCTCGCCAGGATCGCCAGGTCGCCGGCCGCGTAATCACGGAGTTCAGCCACCTTCTCGGTGGGCACTTCGAGGTCGATGAGGCCTTCCGGCGCGTCGTGCAGGCGGTAGCTCAGGCGACCGGAGTACCGGCCGTCCCTCGAGCTGATCTCGACGCACAGCCACGGGAGATCCGATGTCGGCCGGCGGATCGTCATCCGCTCGAGGTTCTCGATCGTCCGGCCGTCCAGGGCCATCACGCCCACGCGGATGCCGCCCGAGACCGGCACCCGGTCGGCCCAGCGCTCCCATCCGCTGCCACGCTTTTCTTCCGGCTTCAGCGTCGGTCGCTGTGCCGACGCGACCACGGCCAGCGGCAGGAGCACCGCGGTCAGCGCGGCGACACTTCGGGCCCATGGGCGACGCCGGTCGGCCCTGACCGCCACTGGACGTGTCATGAGGCGCTCAGTATACGCGCGCGGCCGGCGTCAGCGCCGGATCTCCTGCCGGAGGGCGTCCACGAACGCGGATGCCCGCGCCGGGATGTTCTCGGCGAGGACCTTCTCGTCCACCATCTCGATGAACCCGGGCTTCTCGGTACCTCGCCGGTGGACGCGCAGGGTCACCGACGAGAGCAGTCCCTGGTGCAGCATCGCGCCGCGGGCCTCCCACGTGGCCGACCCGGCGCTCAGGTCGAGAGGTCCCACCGCGTCGCGAACGCGCGTCCGCGCGGGGACGGCCGCCGACGATTCCGGCCAGTCCAGCTGCTGCGGCGCCTCCACCATGACGAACCGGTCGCGCCCGTCCTGGATCGCCGCGCAGAAGAAGCGGACGTAGGCCGCCGCCTGCTCGGCCGTGTCGAGCGCCAGGCCGACGCGTTCGTTCAGCTGGTAGATCGGCGCGCTCGTGCCGTCCAGCCAGGTGATGGCCCGCCCGATTCGCACGAACGTCAGCAGCGCATAACCGCCGGAGGCCGTCGTGGTCTCGGCTTCCAGCAGGTAGCCGTTCGGATAGAACGGCAGCGGCAGCGCGCGCATGAAACGAATCCGCGACACCGCGCCCTGATCCGGGAAGGCGGTCCCCGTGAGTTCGGTCGTGATGCCGCGCGTCGAGTCCTCGCTCACCTGATACCACCCGCCGGGCATGAGCGGCTGGAGTCGCCAGGCCGGCGTGGCGGAGGGCGCCGCGGGCGCGCCGCCGCCACGATTCGTCGTCGCGCCGGCCGCCGACGACGTCCCTCGTGATGCCGCGGCCGACTCGGCGAGTTCCTTCGAAATCTCCGCGAGCACCGAGCCGACGAGGCTGGTGGTCAGCCCCGGAGGGACGACGCCGTTGTTGGCGCCGAACCGCAGGTCCATGACGCGGCCGTCGCGGATGACCAGGACGACGTCGGTCCAGAGCGGCCCGTCGGCGAACGCGCTGGTGCCGTGCAGGCGGACGCGGACGTCCACGCCGCTCCCGGCGCGCGTCACGCCGCCGAAGGTCAGTTGCCGATAGGTCGCCGTCGGCCAGGCCGCGAAGAAGACGGCCGACGCGACCGTATCCACGAACTGGCGGTACCGCGAGGTTTCGCGCGCTGGCCTGGGCCTGGGCTCGAGGCGTGGCGGCCGCAATCGAGATCGCCAGGCACACGGCCAGGACGGTCACACGGTGGCGGAGGGTGCTGGTGGACATGGCTGGGTGCCGCGCATTCTAGGCACGCCAGCGCGCCAGGCCCGACGTCAACCTGCGCGCCAGCGGCTCCATGACGCAGGTTGACGGCAGGCGGGCGCAGGCAATGGCGCCCGCGCGCCGGGGCTTCCGTCGGTCAGCGGGCCTGGGTCCGGCTCGAGAGTGACGGCCGGGGCCACGTCGTGCACGTCGTCCAGCCGTTTCCGGCCCGCCACCATCGCAGGCTCCACGGGGTCGTCCGTTCCGGGCACTCGTCGGCGGGATGCGGAAGCAGCCCGCGGTCGCTCAGATCGCGGTGTGCCTGCCAGTAGGTGTCGGCGGCTTCGCATTCGTGACGACCAGGTCCGGCGAGAGCTCGCCGACCAGCCCCGACCCGATGCCTTCGTCGGTCGCGAATCGCAGGACGTCGCCGACGGCAAACACCCGGTTGATCCACCCGTACGGCCGGTAGAGGGCCCGGGTCACCTCGGAGGGCGGGAAGAGCGTCATCGAGGCCACCGGCGCGGACGGGCACGTCGGGCACGTCAGTGCCGGGCCGCTGTCCGGGCTCCGGGCCGGCGGTCCGTCGAGATCGACCAGGGCGAGCGACGTGCCGGTCGGATCGGCCAGCGTGCCTCCGGCGACGAGGAACCGGCGGCTGCCGGTTGGCCAGACCGCCAGGGCGTTGATGCGTCCGCCCTGCAGGTACCGGATCGACCAGCGACCCGCCGCGTCGGCCTCGACGACGACGCCCGGGCGCCAGGTGTGGTGGCTGTAGGCGATGTAGACGCGTCCGCCGTCGATCCTCGACGCCGCCACGTCGCGGATGTTCCACGGACCCGTGAACTCGGCCTGGTCGTCGGTCAGCGTGATGTCCGGCTGCACGCTCCAGAGGACCCGGCCGTCGGCGGCGAACGCAAACACCGCGTCCGTCTCGTCAACCCGGAGCGACGGCGTCAGCACCGACGAGAAGCGGACGGGCACCAGCAGCTCCGGCGTGCCGTCGCCATCGAGGTCGGTGGCGAGCCCCCTCGGCCGGGCCGATGAGGGATGCGCGGCCGGCCGACCGAAGTCGTGGCGCCAGAGGCGGCGTCCGGCGTCGGTGAAAGCCACCACGGCGTTGCCTTCGAACTCGAAGATCGCCGGGATGCCGGGTTCACTCGCGGGGAACGACCGGACGGCCAGTCCGAGCGCCAGGCCGATGCCGAGTCCCGCCAGGCCCCAGATTGCCGCGGCCAATCGGTGCGACCTGGACGCGACCGGCGCGGTGGCGCCCGCGGCCGCGACGGGCGCGGGCGGCGTGCGGGAGGCTTCGTCGAGCTGGTCGTCGGCGTCGGCCGAGCCCTCGGCCGCTGCCGGGCTGAGGGTCGTCCGCCAGCCCTCGATTTCGGACCGGCTCGCGTAGATGATCTGGCCGCCCTCGGGCGTCAGGAGCCGGTGCACGGGCAGGCCGAGCTCGTGTTCCCACCGCTGGGCCGAGCGAACGCTCTTGCCCAGGTACGTGGCGATCTCCTTCCAGCCGTTCAGCGTGTCCGCATCCTGGGGGTCCGGCGGGACCGTCCTGTCCATTGGAGGATGGCCGATCCTATGCCGGGCCGCGTTTCGGGCGAAAGCCCCTGATTTCGGGCGGATTCCGGCCGTCAGCTCCCTCGACGCGTAACATGGTCCTCTGACGGCCATGCTCCCTGCCTTCGTCACGGCCCTCGCCTTCGCCTCGCGCCGCCATGTCGGCCAGCTCCGCAAGGACGGCCGCACGCCCTACGTGAACCACCTGATCGAAGTCTGCGACGTGCTCGTGCGCGACGGCCGCGTCGGCCAGGTGGACGTGCTGATGGCCGCGGCGCTGCACGACACGGTGGAGGACACCGCGACGACGTTCGATGAGATTGCGCAGGCGTTCGGCGACGATGTGGCGGGGCTGGTGCGCGAGATGACCGACGACACGACGCTGCCGAGGACCGAGCGCAGGCGGCGGCAGGTCGTCCACGCGCCGCACCTGACCGACGCCGCGAAGCTGATCAAGATCGCCGACAAGATCTCCAACATCCGCGACGTCGTCCGCGCCCCGGCGCCCGACTGGTCGATGGACCGGCGGCGTGACTACCTGGACTGGGCCGAACGCGTCGTCGCCGGGTGTCGCGGCGTGAACGCGGCCCTCGACGCCGCGTTCGACGCGACGCTGCGCGAGGGGCGGACGGCACTGGGAATCAACGAGCGCTGACGGCGTTCGGCGCTCGGCGCTCGGCTCTCGGCGAATGGCCTTCGGCTCCCGCGCCCGGCCGGACGGGCCTCGAACCCGTGGCGCTCGTGTCGGTCCCGATGCCAGTTCTGTAAGAAATGACCGGGTTCTCACAGAATTCACCCCGCAGGAAACCCTTAGGCGATTTCAAAATTGTCTTCCGCGGTCTGGTGACATAAATTTGCACGGACGTGCACACGCCAAACACGGATATTAGATGGCCCCGGAGTTGCATTACAGATTTCGCCCTGGGCTCTAATCTTGGTGTCGAGGAAGTGGATTGGTGTCGGTTTCCGATTGGATCGTGTCGCTTCGTCCTCCCGCGCCGACACGGATGCGGGTCGTCTGCTTTCCCAATGCCGGCAGCGGGATGGCGACGTTCGTTCCGTGGTCCCGCCACCTCCCGGCCGGGACCGGGCTCGGCGTCGCCCAGCTGCCCGGTCGTGATCGCCGCCTCCGCGAGCCCCTGTGTTCCTCCATTGCTGACGCCGCCGAGGCACTGAGCGCGGCCCTGCTGCGCGAGTCGTCGGCGGACCCGGTCGTCGGATCGGCCTCGCTGGTGCTGTTCGGTCACAGCCTGGGCGCGCTGATCGCCTTCGAGACGGCGCGCCGGCTGCAGGCGGCGGGCCTCGCGCCCGCGGCCGTCGTCCTGTCGGGCCGGCGCGCGGCGTCGCTGCCCGAGCCCCTGCCGCCCATCGCGCACCTGCCCGTGGACGAGTTCCTCGACCGTGTGCAGGAACGCTACGGCGGCGTGCCCGCCGTCGTGCGCGACGAACCCGAGCTGCGCGACCTGCTCGTGCCGACGCTCCGCGGTGACGTCGCGCTCGTCGAGCAGTACGAGTACCGGCCGTCCGCGCCTCTCACGTGCCCGGTGTACGCCTACGGCGGCGTCTCCGATCCGCACGCGACGCGGGACGAGCTCCAGGCGTGGGCGCGCGAGTGCGTGGCGTTCGGCCGCGTGCGGATGTTCCCCGGCGGCCACTTCTACCTGCAGGATCATCCGGATGCGGTGGTCCGGACGCTGATCGCGGATGCCGGCGCGGCGGCCGGCGGCGCGTCGGGCGCGCCCGGCGCCGCGCGCGCGGTCACGGGGCCGTAGGGAGATCGACCGTGAGCTCCCCTGCGATCCCGCGCCACCGCGTCGTCGTGAACGGCCTCGGGCAGTACTCGCTGCAGCCCGGGTTCCTGCCGCTCGCGCCCGGCTGGCGCGACGCGGGGTTCACCGGATCCGAGGACGACTGCCTGGCGTACATCCGCGAACACTGGACCGACATGACGCCCGCGTCGGTCCGGCGGGCGCGCGCGGCCGCGACCCGCGATTCCGGCCCGGTCGCATGACCCGCCATCACCCCTTGCCCGACGGCGCTTCGCCCCAGGCGACGCGCGAGCCGATTGCCATCGTCGGCCTCGGCTGCCGCCTGCCCGGCGCCGACTCCGTCGAGGCGTTCTGGTCGCTGCTCGTCTCGGGCGGCCAGGCGATCGGGGAGATCCCGCGCGACCGCTTCGACGTGGATGCGCTGTTCGACGCCACGCCGGCGACGCCCGGTCACATCATGAGCCGCTGGGGCGGGTTCCTCGACGGGCTCGACCGGTTCGACGCGGGGTTCTTCGGGATCGCGCCGCGCGAGGCGGACCGGCTCGATCCGCAGCAGCGGCTGCTGCTCGAGGCGGGCTGGCACGCGCTGGAGGACGCGGGGCACGTGCGCCGCGCGGATCCGGCGCTCGACGCGCGCACCGGGGTGTTCGTCGGCCTGTGGCTGAGCGAGTACGAGGCGCGGCTGTTCCGCGATCCCGGCGCGATCGACTTCCACATGACGCTCGGCAGCGGCCGGTACTCGGCGTCGGGCCGGCTGAGCTACGCGTTCGGCTTCGAGGGGCCGAGCCTGACGATCGACACCGCGTGCTCGTCGTCGCTGGTCGCGGTCCATCTGGCGTGCCGGAGCCTGTGGTCGGGCGAATGCGAGATGGCGATCGCGGGCGGCGCGAACGCGATTCTCGAGCCGTCGATCACGATTGCCTACTCGCAGTCGCGGATGATGGCGCCCGACGGCCGCTGCAAGTTCGGCGACGCGCGCGCGGACGGCTACGTCCGCAGCGACGGCGCCGGCGTCGTCGTGCTCAAGACGCTCTCGCGCGCGCGGGCGGACGGCGATCGCATCCACGCCGTCATCCACGGCGGCGCGGTGAACAACGACGGCGACACCGGCTTCCTGGCGACGCCGTCGCGCGCGGGGCAGGAGACGCTGCTGCGCCGCGCGTATGCCGACGCGGGCGTCTCGCCGGGCGACGTGCGCTACGTGGAGGCGCACGGCACGGGCACGCGCGCGGGCGATCCGGTGGAACTCGGCGCGCTCGGCGCCGTGCTGGCCGAGGGGCGCGCGCCGGGGTCGCGGTGCCGCGTCGGGTCGGTGAAGACGAACATCGGGCACACGGAGGGCGCGGCGGGCGTCGCCGGGCTGATCAAGGTCGTGCTGTCGATCGCGCACCAGCAGCTGCCGGCGTCGCTCCACGTGGAGACGCCGACGCCCGAGGTGCCGTGGGCCGACCTGCCGATCGAGCTGCAGCGCCGGACCGGCCCGTGGCCGGCCGGCGACGGCCCGCTCCTCGCCGGCGTCAGCGCGTTCGGCATCGCCGGCACGAACGCCCACCTGGTGGTGGGGTCAGGTCTTGGATCGCAGCCTGACGGGGCCGACGATGACGAAAGTGAAATCAGCGGCGGCCTCCGCGCCCTGCTCCTGCCGGTCTCCTCGCATACGCCGGAGACCCTGGACGAGCGGCTCGGCGATTTCGCCGCCGCCGCGGAGGCCGGCACCCTGGCACC
>JAWKHR010000077.1:0-21321 GCA_041394725.1 Vicinamibacterales bacterium
GCGCGCGCGCTGGCCGATCGCGACGGTTTCGTCGGACGGCCGATCGAGGTGATCGAGAACGGGATCGATCCGGAGCGGTACGAGCCGGCTGGCGATCGCGACGCGCTGCGCGCGCGGCTGGGCCTGGCGGCGAGCCGCCGCTACGTGGCGGCCATCGCGCGGTTCCATCCGGTGAAGGACCATGCCATGCTGCTCAGGGCGTTCGCGCGCGTGGCCGCGGAGCGGGCTGACGCCGACCTGCTGCTCGTCGGTGACGGCCCGCTGCGGCCGGCGCTCGAGGCACAGGTGGCCTCACTCGGCCTCGAGCGCCGGGTGCGGTTTCTCGGCGTGCGCCACGACGTCCCGGATCTGCTCGCCGCGAGCGACGTGTTCGTGCTGTCGTCGGTGAGCGAGGCCGCCTCGATCACCCTGCTCGAGGCCATGGCGACGGGCCTGCCGGTCGTCGTCACCGAGGTCGGGGGGAACCCGGAAATCGTCCGGCAGGGCGTGGACGGCCGCCTGACGCCCCGCGGCGACGCGGAGGCCTTCTCGGCCGCGCTGACGGCGGTGCTCGCCGACCCGGCCGGGGCCCGCGAGATGGGCCGGAACGGGGCCGCCCGGGTCCGCGAGGTCTACCGGCTGGACCGGACGATCGCCCGCTACGACGCCCTGTACCGGGCGCTGGCCGGGGCCGATATCTAGAACGAAGCCAAGCGCATGCTCCGCAACGTCTTCGTCTTCCTGATCATCATCGTCGGCGCGTATTTCGCGTTCCACGGGCCGTTCTATGCGCTGCTGTTCTACCTCTGGAACGCGTACTTCCGGCCGGAGTCCTGGGTCTGGGACCCGCTGATCGGGCAGCTCAACCTCTCGCTGACGATCGGCGTCTACCTGATCCTCGTCTCGTTCAACGCGATTCAGAACTTCCGGTGGAGCCGGCAGGTCGTCTTCGTCGCGCTGTTCTTCCTCCAGAGTCTGGTCTCGCTGATCTTTTCGGAGGCGCCGGCCTGGTCACAGCTGTGGTGGATCGAGTTCGCGAAGGTTCAGGTCGTCACGCTGCTCATCACCCTCCTCGTGAACGACCGGAAGAAGTACCGGCTCACGCTCGTGGTCATCGCCTACTCGCTGGGCCTCGAGACCGCGAAGCAGGGCTGGGCGCAGCTCCTGCTCAATCCCGGGGCGACCAACAACAACACCAGCCCGCTGCTCGGCGACAACAACGGCGTGGCGGTCGGGATGATGATGCTCATCCCCGTGTTCGTTGCGCTCAACCAGACCGCACGCCATCGCTGGGAGCGCTACCTCCACAACTTCTTCATCGTCGGCGTGCTCTATCGCGGCATCTCGACGTACTCGCGTGGCGGGTTCCTCGCGGCCGGGGCGATGGGCCTCGTGCTGCTGTGGTACTCGCCGAAGAAGATCCGGATGATCCTCAGCACGGTCATCCTGGCCTACACGATCAGCCTCGCCATGCCGCAGTCGTTCTGGGACCGGATGGAGACGATCACGGCGAGCGACGACGCGCGCGACAGCTCGAGCGCCGGGCGGCTGCACTTCTGGACGGTCGCGGTGCGGATGGCCAACGCCAAGCCGTTCACGGGCGTCGGGTTCAACGCGTTCCGCCGGGCGTTCGGGCGGTACGACCCGCAGGGCGAGTGGGGCGATGACCGCGCGGTGCACAGCGCCTGGTTCGGCGTGCTCGCCGAGATGGGCTACCCGGGCCTGATCCTGATGGTCACGATCATCGTCGGGGGCCTCGGGTCCGCCTGGCGGATCGGCCGGAAGGCACGCGGCGATCCCGCGCTGCTGGACTTCCGCTCGTACGCGCGGGCGATGCAGGCGACCCTCGTCGCCTACGTCGTCGGCATGACGTTCCTGCACGGGCAGTACAGCGAGATGTTCTGGCACTTCGTCGGCCTCGGCGTGGCGCTGGAACGGTCGTTCCAGCTGGCGCTGCAGGAGCAGACGGAGAAGGCCGTCGTGGCCACGCCCGCCGCGCCGCCGATCGGGCTGCGATCGCGGTTCCACCCGGCGAACCAGCCGGCGAAGAGGATCTCGAGTGGTGCCCGCTGAGGCGCCGGCGGTCTCGTTCGTGATTCCGGTGCGCGACGATGCCCGCCGGCTGGAGGTGTGCCTGCGGTCGATCGCGCGGACGAAGGTGCCGGATCGGGTGGTCGAGTGCGTCGTCGCCGACAACGGCTCGACGGATGCCTCCCCGGACGTCGCCCGCGCGGCCGGGGCCGCGGTGCTCGTGCTGCCGGGCCTCCGCGTCTCCAGCCTGCGCAATCGCGCGGCCGAGGCCGCCTCGGCCGACCTGCTGGCGTTCGTGGACGCGGACCACGAACTGGCGCCCGCCTGGACCTCGGCGGCGCTCGACCTGTTCACCGATCCGTCGGTCGGCGTGGCCGGCGCGCACTACACGCCGCCCCCGGACGGGACGTGGGTGCAGCGGATGTTCGGCGTGCTGCGCGGCCGGACGCGCGGCCGGCACGACGCCCAGTGGCTTGGCAGCGGCAACCTGATCGTCCGGCGGCAGGTGTTCGCCGCGCTCGCCGGATTCGACGAACGGCTCGTCACGTGCGAGGACGTGGACTTCTGCGAGCGCGCGCGCGCGGCCGGGGTGCGCGTGGTGGCCGACGAGGGGCTCATGAGCGTCCATCACGGGGACCCGCGGTCGCTCGGGGAGCTGTTCCTGTCGGAGCGCTGGCGCGGCCGAGACAACCTGAAGGTGAGCCTCCGCCATGTTCCGGACCTCCGGGGCCTGCCGTCGATCGTCATCCCGATCCTCCAGGCGGCGGGACTGGCCGTGACGGTCCTCGCGATGGTGGCGGCGCCGTGGGCCGGGACGCCGGCGATCGTCGCCGCGGCGGCGGCCCTGACCGTCGTCGTCGGCCTCATGCTGCTGCGCGCGGCGCGGATGGTCGTCGGCGGGCGGCTCACGTCGCCGATCGACGGGCTGCGCGCGATCGCGGTCGCGGGCGCCTACGACCTCGGTCGGGCGGTCTCGCTGCTGCTGCCCGCCGGGCACCGGCGCGCGCGGCGCGGCCGGGTCGCGGCCGAGGCGGGGCGGGCGGGGTGATGGCGCCCATCCGCATCCTCGAGCTGCGCAGCGTCCGCGGTACCGGCGGCGGGCCGGAGAAGACGATCCTGCTCGGCGCGCAACGCGCCGACCCGGCCCGCTTCGCCGTCACCGTGTGCTACATGCGCGACCTGCGCGACCGCGACTTCCTGATGGACGGCCGGGCCCGGGAGCTCGGCGTGGACTACGTCGAAATCGAGGAGCGTCACTCGTTCGACCCGTCGATCTGGAAGGCCCTGCGCGCGCTGGTCCGCGAGCGGCAGATCGACATCGTCCATGCGCACGAGTACAAGAGCAACCTGCTCACGTGGCTGCTGGCGAAGGCCGAGGGCATCATCCCGCTGTCGACGGTCCACGGCTGGTTCGGTCGCGATACGTGGCGCGAGACCCTCTACTACGGGGCCGACAAGCGGATCCTGGCGCGCTATCCCCGGCTGATCGCGGTGTCGAGCGCCCTCAAGGCGGAGCTCGTCCGCACGGGCAGCCGGGAAGACCGGGTGCAGGTGATTCCGAACGGCATCGACCACGTCCGGTTCGTCCGGCAGCCGGCGCTGCGGCCGGAGGTGCGCCGGGAGCTGGGCCTGGCCGACACGGACGTCGCGATCGGCGCGGTGGGCCGGCTGGAGCACCAGAAGCGGTTCGACCTGCTGCTGGAGGCGTTCGCGACGCTGCGCGCGGCGCACCCGCAGCTGCGCCTGCTCATCGCCGGCGACGGCGGGCTCAAGGCCGACCTGGCGGAGCGCCACGCGCGGCTGGGCCTGGCGACGTCGTGCGTCCTGCTGGGGCACCAGGCGGACGTGCCGCGGCTGCACCACGGCTTCGACGTCTTCGTGCAGTCGTCGGACGGCGAGGGGTCGCCGAACGTCGTGCTCGAGGCCATGGCGCTCGAGACGCCGCTCGTGGCGACCGACGTGGGCGGCACGCGCGACATGGTCGAGGACGGCGTGGACGGCTTCATCGTGCCGCCCGGTGACGTGCCGGCGCTGGCCGACGCGATGGCGCGCACGGTGGCGGACCTGCCTGCGGCGCGGGCGCGGGCGACCCACGCGCGTCGGCGGATTGAAACGGAACTGTCGTTCGAGGTGAGGATGAACCGCGTCGAGGCGATCTACGAGGCGCTGATCGCCTCGACGCGGTCAGGTCGTCAGGCGACGGAGAAGACGTAGATCCGGGCGTAGAACGTGTTCACCGCGAAGCCCGCGATGTACAGCTTGCGCCCGATCGGGTCGTAGGTCGCGCCGGCCGCGTTCTGCGGCGGCCAGTTGCCACTCAGGCCGAAGCCGTTGCCGAGCCCCGGCAGGTCGAGCAGCTTCATCGAGGCCGGCTGCACGGCCCAGGGCTGCCGCGCCCCCGTGATGCACTCGCCGAAGTGCGTCGGGTTGAACACGTGCAGCTCGGCGAGGCGGTAGTCCGAGTTGAGCGTCGAGTTCGCGTAGTAGCCCTTCCCGCCACCGAGACACGCCACCGCGATGAAGCCCTGGCGCGTGGGCGTCTCCACCCAGTTGCCGGTGTTGTAGTAGCTGTCGCCCCACATGAACCGGCTCTTGCCGTCCGAGAGCGGCATCAGCCACTGGCCGCTCGCCTGCGGCGGCGAGGTCGGCGGCGTGCTCGGGTTCGACCGCGGGTCGCCGCCGTCGTAGTAGTTCTGCGCGGGCGTCAGGCGCCAGCCGCGATCGTACGACGAGCCGGCGCCGCCGCTGCTGCCGGTCGTGCCGGAGACGTGGTCGGCCATCACGCGGAACTGCGAGGCCGGAATCTCCGAGTTGGCCGGGAAGCTGGACGGGTCCGGAATCGCGTACGCCGTGAGTCCCATCGAGGCGACGCCGCCGGACGAGACGAGCGACGTGTAGCCGCCCCAGCCCACCGCGTAGGGCCCGACGCCGTACTGGTTCTGGAACCAGGCCGGAATCGCCTGGGCGCCGCCGTAGATGCGCTTCTGCGTGATGCCGGCGAGCCCCACCGGCCCGCGGATGTTCGACACCGAGCCGTTGCTGTTCAGCGTGCGGGTGGTGATCTGCGCCGAACTGTAATCGGCGAAGTAGTCATACGACGTCGTCATCCACAACCGGTCGCTGGCCTGGTCGAACCACAGGCCGATGAAGTTGGTCGCGCCCGTGAGGGGCCAGTCGTTGGTGACGGTGCGGATGGTCGAGCCGAACGACTGCCCGCCGAGGCTGAACTCGTGCAGGCGGCCGTGAAGCTGCGCCATCAGGAGCCGCACCTCGCCGTTGACGTAGCGGTGCGTCAGCCCCTGGGCGTAGGTCGTGTCGTTGCCGCTGGTCTGGACGTCGTAGTAACCCTGATACGTGAAGTCGTTCGCGCTCAGCAGGGGTTTCTGCGTCGAATAGCAGAGGTCGGGGGTCTGGGAGGCGCCGGCGCCCGCGGACAGCGGACGACCGAACGGAGAGACCAGCGGCGCCAGGCCGGCGCCGGCCGCCAGGCCGGTCAGGAACCGGCGCCGGTCGATCGTGCGGGTCTCACGCGGTGCGTCGGACGGAGTACCAGATCGCTTCGAGGTCATAGTCGGGCCTTGGAAAACGTTCGCGCGCGTCTTTCAGTTGTTGGAAGCTGACGGGCCATCCGAGCCCGCCAGTCACCAAATTGCAGGGTCCATGCCAATTCCGGTACCCGAAGAAGGGGCGTCCCGCGGCCCGCGGCCCGGCCCGCTCAGGGCAGCAACGACACAATCCGGAGCCGATCTTACGTGAATTGTAAGGCTTGCGGTCGAACTCGCCGGCCCGGTCGGTTGCCTCTTGCCCAAAGCGCCGCTGAGAGGCGAGACTGTTCGCCATATCCGCCAAGATGGCGTCCGACCCCTCCGGCGTGCTCCGCCCATTCGTCTCGGTAATCATCCCCGTCTTCAACGACGCCAGACGGCTGCGCGGGTGTCTCGATGCCCTCGAACAACAGACCTATCCTGCTGACAGGTATGAAGTTGTCGTAGTAGACAACGGGTCGACCGACCGGCCTGAGTCGGTCGTCGCGGCGCACGCCCACGCGGTCTGCGTCCGTGAGCCGAGGCCCGGGTCCTACGCCGCGCGGAACGCCGGCCTGGCCAGGGCCAAGGGGGAGGTGCTCGCCTTCACCGACGCGGACGCCAGACCCGAGCCGGGCTGGCTGGAGCACGGCGTCAGGCGGCTGGGGGCCCTCGAAGGCGACGGCATGGTCGGCGGCCGGCTCGAGTGCGTGTTCGACCGCCAGGGCACGCCCAACTTCGCCGAGCGCTTCGACGCGGTCACCTACCTCCGGCAGCAGCACTACGTCGAGCGGCAGCATTTCGCGGCCACCGCGAACATGTTCGCGACCCGTGCGGTGTTCGACAGGGTCGGGGGATTCCGAGCGGACCTGTTCTCGAGCGGCGACGCCGAGTGGGGAACCCGGGTGCATCGGGCCGGTTTTCCGCAGGCCTACGCCGACGACGCGGTGGTCGCCCACCGGGCGCGAGGGTCGGTGTGGAAGATCATCGCGCTGCATCGGCGGTTGCTCGGCGGCTGGTTCGCGCTCCGGTCCACACCGGCTCTTCCGCACCACCCGACGTCCCTCTGGCAACTGCTCAACGGTTTCCCGCTCTACCCGTCGATCTGGTTCTCGATGCGGCAGCACCCGCAGGTGCACGGGCGAGGCCAGGCGCTGTCCTACTACGCGTTCAGCCTCTGCCTCCGGTACGTCCAGGCCCTCGAGTGGATACGCCTGTCGCTCGGCGGCCGGCCCCGGCGCTGATCCGGGGGCCGGAGTCGCCCGGTCCGGTCCGTCCAGAGGCTCGCTGACGGTCGTCCGACACCGCCCCGAAGCGGCCTCGGGTGGCCTGCCGGCCGGCGCGGATCTGACGTATTCTGATCGCTGGCACGCACCTTGCCTCACGTTTTTCTGACCGGCGATGCCGGGCTGGAAAGGGTGAGGCGGCGTGGGCAAGACCATGTTCGAGCGGACGGTCCGGCACCTGGTGGCGGCGATGTGGAAGCGGCGGCGCTTTCACGGCCTCGTCGTCTTCACGTACCACCAGGTGACCCCCGAGTTCGATCCCAGGTTTCACCTGCGGGGCGACTGGACCAGTCTGTCGCGGTTCGAGGCGCAACTCGACTTCATCCGCCACTACTTCGAGGTGCTGCCGCTGCCCGAGGCCGTCGCCCGGTGGAAGTCGAACCGCGTGCGCGGCCTGCAGGCCGCCCTGACCTTCGACGACGGCGACATCAGCGTCCGCGACCACATCGTGCCGACGCTCCAGCGGCGCGGACTGCCGGCGACGTTCTTCCTCAACACGGCCTATGGGCACGGCCGGGGCTACGTCTGGTACACGGTCACGAACTACCTCTCGCACGCCGCGCCCGAGGTGCGGGCGCGTGCGGCGAACGGGCTCCTGGAGCGCGCCGGCCAGCTGCGCGCGACCGACGATGCGGAGTTCTACGACCGCACGCGGCGCGAGGTGGAGGCGCTGTCGCCGCTCGTGGACGACAGCCGGCCGCTGTTCGTGGATCCCGGCTTCCTCGGCACGCTGGACCCGCAGCAGTTCACCGTGGGCCTGCACGGGCACGAGCACGAGCGGCACTCGATGATGCCGGCCGCGTGGCAGCGCCAGAACATCGAACGCAACATGCAGGTGCTGCGCGACCTGCCGAACTACACGCCGCTGTTCGCGATCCCGTTCGGCCGCCCGATGGACTGGGACGTCACGCTGGCGCGCACGGCGTTCGACCTCGACGTGGACCTGATCACCTCGAACGGCGGCTTGAACGTCCAGCGTGACCTGCAGCTCCGCCGCATCCCGGCCGACGACCGGAGCGTGCGCGACGAGTTCGAGCGCGAGATCGTCGGCTGGTGATGCCGCGCGGTCAGCGCACCGTGAGGAACGGAAAGACCTCGTGGTGTTCCAGCCAGGCGTCGATGGCCTCCGCGGCGACCGCGTGCCCCGCCGGCGTCCAGTGTTCGTCCAGATGGAAGTTGAGCGGCCCCGGCGTGCCGTGGGCGATCGCCTCGCGGAAGGTGTCGGTCAGAAGGGATCGAGTAAATGATCTCGTGTTCGTCGCAGTACTGTTCGACGACCGCGTTGTGAATTCACCCGAGCAAACTGCCCGTCGGGCTGCTGCTCGTTGACCAGAAGGACGACGAGCGACACGTTGCTGCACTCGCAGTTGCTCGGACAAGCGTCCCAGTTCGTCCAAAAGGCCCGTGAGGAGTTGTTCCAGGCGTTGGTGGGGGCGCTTCGCTGGCGGCCGACCGACTTGGCCGATTCACCCACTCCTTAGGCTCGGCCCACCCATCAGAAGGTACGCGCCGAAGTGGAAATGCCGTGCCAGCCAAATGCGAGTTCTTCTCGGGCGGTTAATCGGTGAACTTATAAACCCCGCCGGGTCGGCACTCAAGTTGGGAGCCGCATCTCGGAGTACGGCATCGCCTTCGAAGTACGTATAAGGATTTGACAGACGCCAGTATCGCGACGGATAAAGACCGACAACCACCAAGCGGGGCCGAAGGCTCAACAGCTCAACCGTCGCCGTTCGGATCTGGGCAATGCTATAGCCCGAAACACCAGCGTTCACAACACGGACCGGCCTCTCTGACCCTGTGCTTCTGTTCAAATAGGCTTCAAGCTTCTCAGGCCACGCATCGGCAGCTTCGATTCCGAAGCCGACGGTGAAGGAATCGCCGGTCGCCAGGACGTCTGTTCGCGTTCCCGAGTGGAATCGGGTCGTCGCGAAGTCCGAGCGAGTTGATCTTGATGTGAATCTCGTAGTCACTGCTCTTCATGGTGCCGTCGAAGCCGGGGGCGTACGTAGCCTCTGGTCGGATGAGGCACTAGGAGACCAGAGCGGCGCTTCCCGAGCTACAAAGCCTGGAGCCGGCGGGAGGAATCTCGACCCGACTTCGGCAATCGCGAGCGCGAACGCCAACGAAAAAGAGACGCAGCAACCTTCGTTCTCATCCTATCCATCCTTGTCTCACGTTCCAGTGCCGCCATATCAGGAACGACGCGGAGACGGGCGGTTCGACATCGCTGCTGCTCTCCTTCGACGGCCTGGTCGGTTCACGGGCGGCGGCGCTCGGCGACCAGGATGTAGCCTGGCGGATAGGACTGGCCCTTGCGCCTCGACTCCCGGTGCATCCACGCGGTCCGCGGCAGGACCGCGGCCAGCAGCCGGAAGACGTGGTGGTTCCAGGGCCCCGTCATGCCCTTGTTCAACGTGTCCAGGAGGACGTCGACGTACGTGCCGTACGGCGCGAGCGTGACGATCTCCAGTCCGGCTTCCGCGCACATCCGTTCGAGCGCGCTGGCCGTCGGGTGGAAGTACGTCCGGGGAAACTCCGAAATCCAGTAGATGAACGGCGTCGTCAGCACGAGCCGGCCGCCCGGGCGGAGGCACCGGCCGCATTCCCGCATCAGCTGGCGCTGCTCGTAGACGTGCGCGAGCACGTCCGACAGCAGGATGCTGTCGAAGCGCGCGTCCTCGAACGGCAGCGGTTCGTTCAGGTCGTGGCTGACGTCCACATACGGGTTCGGGTGTTCGGCGTCGACGAAGTCCAGGCACGTCACCGAGGTCGCCGCGTCCCGGTAGATCCCGTAGTACGGCACGGGACCGCAGCCGGCGTCGAGGATGTCCCCGCGCAGGTACTGCTGGAAGACGGGCAGGTACTGCCGGAACTGCACCGACGCGATGTACCGCGAGCCGCGATACACGCGTTCAGTGTCGAGCGCGAAGCCACCCGGCGTCCGGATGACCCGTGCGGGCTGCCAGGCATCGAGCGGCATGGCTAGGACTCCTCGTTCCTGAGGGGCGCCGGCCCGTCGTCTGGGATGGGTCCGCCGAGGCCTTCGACCGCCTCGACCATCCAGTCTCCGACCCGGGGATGCAGCGGCAGGTTGACGATGCGCTCGGCCACCCGATCCGCGGTGGGGCAGAGGCCGGGACGGTAGCCGCACGCCTCGAAGTCGCTGCCGGCCGGGTGCATCGGGTGGTTCAGCCAGGTGCCGGGCTCGATCCGGGCGCGGCGCAGCGCCTTCATCCAGCCCCGCCGGCCGTCCACGAGGAAGGGGAAGCGGATGAAGGACGGCTGCGTGCCCTCCCAGTCGATGCGCGGCACGGTCCAGCCGTGGCGTTCGGCGGCGGCGGCCAGGCGGCGCGCCAGGCGGTTGCGGCGCGCGACGTCGGCGGCCAGCCGCCCCGCCTGCAGGCGTCCGACCAGCGCGAGGGCGGGCGCCAGCCGCGCCGGGAACGGCTCGCGCAGCTTCACCTGAAGGGCCTCGGCGTACTCCACGTCATCGTAGTGTTCGATCGCCTCGAGGGCGTTTCGCAGGCGGCCGAACCGGCGAAGCCCGTGCCGGTCGACGAACTCGGCCAGTTCGCCCAGGCGGGGCAGCCGCTCGACGTCGAAGAGGATCCATCGGCCCAGCGCGCGACGGACGCGTTCCGGGTCGTCCTGCGGGAGCGCCTCCCACGACGTCCGGAGCCTCGCGGCCAGCGCATCGTCGTTCGTGGTGACGAGCCCGCCCTTCTCGGTCGAGATCATCTTGGACTTCTCGGTGGAGAACAGGGCCGCGACGCCGAACTGCCCGCAGGGCGTGCCGTGGTAGGACGCGCCGAGCGCGTGCGCGCCGTCCTCGATCAGGTGGAGGCCGTGCCGCGTGGCCAGCGCCTGGAGGGCGTCGAGGTCGCAGGGGATGCCGAAGGTGTGCTGCGCGAGGATGACGCGGGTCCGGGGCGTGATGGCCGCGGCCACGGCGTCCACCTTCACGTTGAGCGTGGCCTCGTCGATGTCCGCGTACACCGGGCGCGCGCCCAGCCTGAGGATCGCGGCGGGCATCACCACGCAGGTGTAGCCGGGCAGGATCACCTCGTCGCCGGCCCGGACGTCCAGGGCGCGGAGCAGCTCGTAGAGGCCCATGCGCCCGCTGCCGTACGAGAACACGTGGCGCACGCCCAGCGCGGCGCGGATGGCGTCGTGATACGCGTCGACCTGCGCGGGGGCCTCGCGCGCGGCGAGCAGGACGCGCGGGATGTCCGACAGCCGGCTGGTGCCGCCGAGCAGGTAGGCGCGGCGCGGCAGCTCGAGCAGACGCTTGTACGTCGTCAGCCGTTCGCGCAGGCTCGCGTACGCCATGGCTCAGCGCGTCCCCGCGCCTCCGGGCGCCTCGCCGCCGGCCGTCGCACCGTCGCCCGCCAGCCGGCGGTAGTGTGCCAGGAGCTGATCGGCGGTGACCGACTCGTCGAACTCGCGCACCATCAGCTCGCGCGCCTCGCGCAGCCGGGCGCGCGCGGCCGCCGGGTCCTCGTCGATCGCCGCGCGCAGGGCGGCCGCCAGTGCCGCCGCGTCGCCGGGTGGCACGACCTGGAAGAACCGGTGGACGAACGTGTCCCGGTAGGCCGGCAGGTCCACCGTCACGACGGGGCACTGGCAGGCGGCGGCCTCCATGAACGTGACGGGGAACGCGTCCATCACCGGGTAGTTGAGCACCGCGTCCGCCGCGCCGTAGAGCGCGGGCAGCGCGTCGAACGGGACGTCGGACAGCCATCGGACGTCGTCGTCGATCCCCAGCTCGCGCGTGCGCGCCTGCAGGCGCTCGAGCAGCGCGGGCCCTTCGGCGTAGTCGCCGACGTTGTAGATCTTGAACACGAGCACGGCACGACGCCGCGCGTCGCGGCGCGCCCGCGCGAAGGCCTCGAGCAGCTCTTCGTGGCCGTAGCGCCGGCCCCAGGCGCGGACCGACATCAACACGGCGGCGTCGTCCGGCGCGCCGAGTCGGCGGCGCCAGTCGGCGATTGCCTCGGGCGGCGCGGGCTGGAACCGGGCGGTGTCGATGCCGAGCGGCAGCAGCGCGGTCGGCACCGGGCGCCCGGCCAGCCGCGCGATCTTCGCCGGCATGTCGCCGGAGTCCGCGAGGACGAGGTCCGCGGCGGCCAGCGCCGCGCCCACCTGCTGCCGGCAGGTCTCGTCGGCGCCGGGTTCGAGCAGCAGGTTCACGTCCGATCCCCAGACGGTGATCACGAGCGGACGCAGGCCCAGCCGCGCGCAGGCGTACGCGCGATGGTCCACCCAGTGGACGTGGACGATGTCGGCGCCGCGGGCGAGCCGGCGCAGCGCGGCGTCCGCGACCCGATGGCTGAGGTTCCAGCCGAGCCAGCGGTGCCGGCCCGCGCCGAGCGGGTACGGGGCCCAGCGAAAGCCGTCACGGGTGGCGGGGCGCGGGCGCCTGTCGTCGACGAACCGGACCTGACACCCGCGCGCAAGCAGCCAGTCGAGTGGCCGGACCGAGTGCACGCTGGCACCCGGCGCGAGCATCAGGACGGTCACGGAGTGCCGCCGGGGACCTTCGCCGGCCGCGCGGCCGCCGCCTCCTGCAGCACGTCGCACACGTAGTCGAGGTCGTCGGCCGACAGGCCCGGGTGCAGCGGCAGCGTCAGCGTCAGGCGCCCGTACTGGTCGCTCAACGGCAGGTCCGCGTGCGCGAACCGCTCGAAGGCCTGGAAGGTGGGCACGCTCGGGTAGTGGAGGCTGGTCTGGACGCCGGCCGCCTTCAGCGCGGCGGCGGCGGCGGCCCGGGCAAGGGCGTCGGGCGCGACGACCACCATCAGGTGGCAGGCGCTGTCGCCCGTGCTGTTCGCGAAAGGCACCGTCCATCCCGTGAGGCCGGCCAGCCGCCGGCGGTAGTGATCGACCGCGGCCCGCCGGCGGGCGTTGTTCGCGTCCAGCTTGCCGAGCTGGACGCGACCGAGCGCCGCGCGGATCTCGTCCAGGCGGTAGTTGTAGCCGTGCACGAGGACGTCGTAGCTGCTCGCGTGGCCGCGGTCACGCTGCCACGTCATCGTCGTCATCCCGTGGGACCGGAGGAGGCGGAGACGCTCGGCCAGGTCCGGCCGGCTCGTCGTCACCATGCCGCCCTCGCCCGTGGCCAGGTTCTTGTTGCTGAAGAACGAGAAGCACGCGACGTCGCCGATGCCGCCCGCCGGGCGGTCGTCGAGCGCGGTGCAGCGCGCGCCCACCGCGTGGCAGGCGTCCTCGATCAGCAGCAGCCCGCGCTGGCGGCACAGGTCCACGATCTCCGGCGTCCGGCCGAAGTAGCCGCCGTAGTACATGACGACCACGGCCTTCGTCCGCGGCGTAATCAGGCGCTCGATCGCGGTCGGGTCGATGACGGGCTCGTCGAGCGCGCTGATGTCGGCGAACACCGGCGTCGCGCCGGTGGCGACGGTCATGTTGGCCGCCGCGACGAAGTTGATCGCCGGCTGGATGACCTCGTCGCCGGGGCCGATGTCCAGCCCCGCCAGCGCGAGATGGAGCGCGGCCGTCGCGCTCGACACGGCCAGGGCCGACGCGGCGCCCACGCGGGCCGCGAACTCGGCCTCGAAGGCCTGGACCTGCGGGCCGGACGACAGCCACTTGCTCCGCAGGACGTCCAGCACGGCCTGTTCCTCGGCCGCGTCGTAGGTGAGGTCGCTCAGGGCGATGCGCCGTTCAGACAAGGTCGATGGGCTCCCGTTTCTCCGCGTACAGGTCCTGTGCCCGGGCGTAGTCGTCCGGCCGGCCGATGTCGAGCCACAGGCAGTCCGTCCGGTACGCCGCCACGCGCTCGCCGCGCTCCAGCAGCCGCAGCACCAGCGTCGGGAAGTCCAGGTACTTCCCGGGCTCGATGTGCCGCAGGACGGTCGGTTCGTAGACGTAGATCCCCATGCTGACCTGGTGCGACGTCTCCGGCTTCTCGTGATACCCGCGCACCTGGCCGTCGTCGCCCACGTCGATGACGCCGAGCTCCATGCGGACCGTCCGCGTGTGCGTCGCGATGGTCAGCATCGCGCCCTGCTCGCGGTGGTAACGCACGAGGTCGCCGAAGTCGATGTCGGTGAGCAGGTCCGCGTTCATCACGAGGAACGTCTCGTCCAGGCCGGGCACGAGCGACAGCGAGCCGGCCGTGCCCGTCGGCTCGGCTTCCTCGACGTAGCGCATCGTCACGCGGCCCTGCACGGGCTGGCGCTGCTCGAAGTAGGCGCGCACGAGCGTGGCGAGGTGGCCGAGGGTCAGCGTGACGTCGGTGATGCCGTGCCGCGCGAGGTGCTCGATGAGCACCTCCAGGACCGGCGTGTCGCCGAGCGGCACCAGGGCCTTCGGGAAGCTGGCCGTGAACGGCCGCAGCCGCGTGCCCTTGCCGCCCGCGAGGATCACCGCCCGCATCGGTCAGTTCCGGTACGCGGGCGAGTCCGCGTCGGTGATGACGCCGAACCGCACGAGGTCGGCGACCTCGCGGATGCCCTCGGGCACGGTGCGCGTGATCGTGAACCCGAGCTCCGAGGCGATCCGCTCGAACGAGACGCGGTAGTCCCGCGGGTCCTCGTCCTTGTGGACGTACTCGACCTCGGCGTCCGGCGCGTGCTCGCGCATGAGCGCGAGCAGCATCTCCTTCGTGTAGTTTTCCGCGGTCGAGCCGACGTTGAACACCCGCCGGCGTACCCGGTCCTCCGGCGCCTCGAGCACCGTGAGGATCGCGCGGGCCACGTCGCGGACGTGCACGTAGGGCCGCCAGAACTGCCGGCCGAAGACCACCAGCCGCCCCTTCGTGAGCAGCTCCATGGTGAATTCGTTGACGGTCAGGTCGAACCGCATGCGCGGCGACACGCCGAAGACGGTCGCGAGGCGCAGGCTCGTCGCGCACATGGGCCCGTCCCATGCGAGGATGCGCTCCTCGACGGCGACCTTGGTTCGCGCGTAGAGGGACACGGGCAGCAGCTCCGAGGTCTCGTCGACCAGCGCGTCCGGGTCCTTCATCTTGCCGTAGTTGCTGCAGGTGGAGGCGAAGACGAAGCGGCCGACGCCGGCGGCCTCGCTGGCCGCGAGCAGGGCCTGCGAGGCCTCGAGGTTGACGGCCGTCGCCAGCTCGGGCTGCCGGGCGCAGGCCGGGTCGCCGACGATGGCGGCCAGGTGCACCACCGCGTCGACGCCCTCGAGCGCGCGGCGGACCGCCTCGGCGTCGCGGACGTCGCCCTTGAGAAAGGTGAAGTCCGGATGCGACCAGTGCCCGAGCAGCCCGCGGCCGCCGTGGGCCAGGCTGTCGAGCACGCGGACGCGCCGTCCGGCGCCGAGCAGGCCGGATACGACCATGGAGCCGACGTAGCCGGCGCCTCCCGTCACGAGCACGTTCATGCAGCAACTCCCGCGATCAACGCAGTCGGGCCGTCGACGGACGGTCCCTCATTCCAATCGGCCATCGGCCGCGACGGCTTCAATCGGTCGTCAGCCGCCGGTCGTCGGCGTCGGCCTCGGCCGCTTCAGTCGGCCACGGGCGCGGCCACCGCCCAGTGCGCGTCTTCCAGGTAGGTCGCCTCGCCGCGGTCCCAGCCGCCCTCCCGCGTGCGGTCCATCAGCACCTCGAACGGGCACAGCCCGTCCTCGGACCAGCTCGGCGTGCTGCCGATGCCGCCGACCAGGACAATCGAGAGCGTGTAGCGTCCCGCGTAGAGGTGCAGGCGGGGGATCTCGCAGCGCAGCGTGTGGACGCCCGGCGTCCGGCAGAGGGGCGTGTCGTCCGAGTCGTACAGCCAGAGGTGCATGATGCGCCGGTTGTCGGCGTCGCACGCGGTGACCTCGAACCGTGCGCTGTCGAGCGGCCGGTGGACCGTCAGGTCCGCCTCCAGGGTCATCGGCGCGCCGTGCTGCTGGACGTTGTGCGGCGACGACGTGTGCAGGCGCAGCCGGCTGACGCCGTTGCGATCCGGCGCCACGCTCCCGGTGTACTCGAGGTTCGTCGCCGCGCCGTGCCCGAGGTACGCCGAAATGACCTCCTGCGAGGGCCCGGCCTTCGCCACGCGGCCGTCCACGAGCAGGACCGCGCGCTGGGTCAGGGTGGCGACCGCCTCCATGTTGTGGCTGACGAACAGCACCGTCCGGCCGCCGCGCGTGACCTCGCCCATCTTGCCGAGGCATTTCGCCTGGAACTCCGCGTCGCCGACGGCGAGCACCTCGTCGATGACGAGGATCTCGGGCTCCAGGTGCGCCGCGACGGCGAACGCCAGGCGGACGTACATGCCCGACGAGTACCGCTTGACCGGCGTATCCACGAACTGCTCCACGCCGCTGAACGCGATGATCTCGTCGAGCTTCCGGCGGATCTCGGCCTTGGTCATCCCGAGGATCGCGCCGTTCAGGAAGATGTTCTCGCGGCCGGTGAGATCGGGGTGGAAGCCCGTGCCGACCTCGAGCAGGCTCGCGATGCGACCGCGCACCCGGATCTGCCCCTTCGTCGGCGCGGTGACCTGCGAGAGCACCTTCAGCATCGTGCTCTTGCCCGCGCCGTTGCGGCCGACGATGCCGAGCGCCTCGCCCTCGCGCACGTCGAAGCTCACGTCGTCGAGCGCCCAGAACGTCTGGCCGCGCAGCCGGCTGCGGTCTTCCTCGCCGATCTTGGCGTGCGGATCCGGCTGCCGGGTCACGCGCGCCCAGACGCGGGCGAGGTCCTCCTGCAGGGTGGCACTGCCGATGCTGCCCAGGCGGTAGGCCTTGCTGACGGACTCGACGGAAACGGCGATGGACATGTCTGCGCGCAGGCTCCGATTCCCCTAGACCGTGTCGGCGAACGTGCGTTCGATGTGCGTGAACAGCATCACGCCGATGACCAGAATCACCAGCATGACGCCGGCGCTGGCCGTCAGGTCCTGCGGCGTGACCGTGCCCGCGCCGAGGAAGCCCTTCCGGCAGCCCTCGATGATCGGCACGAGCGGGTTCAGCCGCGCGATCGGCTGCAGGGCGGCCGGCACGGTGGAGAGCGGGTAGATGACGGGCGTGACGAACATGAACAGCTGCACGCCGAACGTGACGAGCCGCCCGAGGTCCCGGTACCGCGTGGTCATCGCGGCGACGATGATGCCGCAGCCCAGGCCGTACCCGGCCAGGATCAGCAGGCAGAGCGGCGTGACGAACGCCCAGGTGGTGAAGTGCACGTCCGCGCCGCTCAGCCGGTAGTAGCCGAGGGCGATCAGGAAGATCGCGAACTGGATCCCGAACGTGATCATGTTCGACAGCGCGATCGACACCGGGATCACCAGCCGGTGGAAGTACACCTTGCCGAGCAGGTTCGCGTTGACCACGAGCGCGTACGAGGTCTGCGTGAGCGTGGCCGCGAAGTACGTCCAGAGCACCGTGCCGCTCAGGTAGAACAGGAATTTCGGCGTGCCGTCGGTGGACAGGCCGGTCACGCTGCCGAAGCCCATGAACGTGAGCGTCGCCAGGAGCGGCTGGATCACGTGCCAGAGCGGCCCGAGGATCGTCTGCTTGTAGACCGAGGTGAAGTCGCGCCAGACGAACAGCGCGACGAGGTCGCGGTACCGCCAGAGCTCGCGGAGCCGCCAGTCCAGCCAGCCCCGGCTCGGCGTGATGACCGTGGTCCAGGGCGCGGCGTGCGCGTCGTGATCGGCAGGCGTCATCGCGCCGTCAGGACCGCGCGCCCGCGCGCGACCGGCCGACCCAGTCGCGCACCGCGTAGAAGACCGGCGGGAGAATCCGTTCCTGGAGCAGGGGATGGTCCCGCGGCGCGGCGGGCAACGCCGCCAGGTAGCGCCGGATGACCCAGTACTGCTCCCAGTCTCGCTTCCACTTGCAGTTCTCCATCTCCGTCAGCAGGTCCTCGACGATCCCGCGCGTGATCGTGGCGCGCATCTCGTCGCTGACGCCCGGCGCCTCCTCGAGCCAGCGCAGGCACGCCGTGCGGGCCCGGACCAGGTTCTCCGGCTGGTGCGTCTGCGACGACCCGTGCTGGCGCCACGCCACCAGCGGCTCGCGCACCCGCACGAAACGCCCGGCCCCCGACAGCTCGGCGAAGTAGATCAGGTCCTCGCCCTCCCGTGCCCACGCCGGGAACCGCGTCGGCGCCTCCCGCCGCACCAGCGCGCTCGACGGCAGGATCAGGAAGTACCGCAACAGGTCACCGAGCGTCGGCTGGTCCACGGGGTTCGACGGCACCGGGACGTCGAGGTCCTCGTACCGCTTGACGTAGTCCGTATAGCAGCAGACCACGTCCGGCTGCCCCGTGCACGCCGCCAGCTGCCGCTCGAGCTTCACCGGCTGCCAGACATCGTCGGCGTCCATGAAGGCGACCCATTCGCCCCGCGCCTGTTCCAACCCCAGGTTCCGGGCCTGCGCCACGCCCGCATTGGCCTGGCGCAGCACCCGCACCGGCGGACCGAATCCCTCCGCAATCCTGACTGATTCATCGGTCGACCCGTCGTCGATCACCAGTATCTCGAGGACGGGAACCGTCTGGGCCAGGACCGAGCGGACCGCTTCGCCGATGTAGGCGGCCCCGTTGTAGCAGGGCATCACCACGCTCACGTTCGCGCGGCCTGCCACCGCCGTCGGGCCCATCCAGCTATCATACCCGCCGCTTCGGGCCCGGTGACCGGGGCCGGGCAGCCCCGTGTGCGCCGTCCTCAAATTGTTGCAGTTGTGTGAACAACGTGACGGGTGATGCCCGCGGCCGGGCCGCCGATATGATGGACTGGAACCGATGCCCGAGCCCCGCCTGAGCGTCATCATCGCCACGTACAACCGCGCCAGCCTCCTGCCGGGCTGCATCGGGTCGCTGCGGGCCGCCGGCGTGCCGGACCTGCGGATCATCGTCGTGGACGACGGGTCGCAGGACGACACCGGGGAGGTCGTCCGATCGCTCGGCGACGACATCGAGTACATCCGCCAGGCCAACGGCGGCGACTGCGCCGCGCGCAACACGGGCATCCAGGCCGCCACGACGCCCTACGTCGCCTACCTCGACTCGGACGACTTCTGGCTGCCGGGCGTGGCGACGACGCTGCTCGACATGCTCGACCGGCATCCTCGGATCGGCGCGATCTTCACCGACGCGCAGGTGGGCAACCCGGCCGAGGGCTACCACTCGTGGAAGGCGTCGGCGGGCACCGACGCGTTCGACCGGATTCCCTACGAGGAGGTCGAGCCGCGACTCCGCCTGCTCGACTCGGACGCGCTCTTCCGGCTGATGATCCGGCGCAACGCGGTGTTCACGGGCGCGATCGTCCAGCGGCGCCAGCTCCTGCTCGACGCGGGGCTGTTCGACGGCACGCTGCGGGGCACCGGCGACTGGGAGCTGTGGCTCCGCCTGATTCCGCTGATGCCGTTCGCCTGGTGGCCCGATCCGCTGGCGATCTACACGCGGCACGACGACAACCTGACGAACAACCAGGATCGCATGCAGCTCGCGTTCTGCCAGGCGCTGATCCACTATCGCGCGAAGAACGGCGACTGGTACCGCCGGTACCGCGCCGAGGTGGACGAGGCACTGCGTAACCACCTCTTCTTCTACGGGTGGTCGGCTTATGAGCGGCGCGAGTACGACGTGGCGCGCGACCGGTTCAAGGAGGGGCTGCGGCACATGCCGGACGACCGGCGCCTCCGCCGGTACTGGACGGCGACGTCGCTGCCCGCGCCGGTGCTCAACGCGGCGCGGCGCGTCAAGGGCCTGCTGGCGTCCTGATCGATCCCGAGCCGGCGGCCCCGACCGGGGGCGCCGGACCTCACCCGCAGCAGACCCACAGCGACCAGACGAGCGCCGCGGCGGCCGCCAGGCCGGCGAGCGCGGCGCCAGCCGCGAGCCGTTTCGCGCGGCGCATCGCGATCTGTTTCTGCGGCACGAAGACGGGCTTGACGCCGAACGAGGCCGGCGTGCGCTCGGGCGGCGGCGCGGCGGCGTCCGGATGCGCCTCGAGCCAGGGCAGCACCAGGCCGGACGAGAGCAGCACGATGACGGGCCGCGCCAGCGTCCGCGTCGCCATGCCGCCGAGCGTGTCGACCGCGTAGCGGAAGAAGAACCGGCTGCGCTCGACGAAGCGCGCGCGCTCGTCGCCCCCGGCGTGCTGGGCCGCCATCGCGAACACGTCGCTCTTGCGCGCCTCGTGCGCGGCCCAGGTCTCGGTCGGGAACTCGAGCTTCTCCGGTCGGTCGAGGTACGGGTACTCGTGGTCGGCCATCCACCGCGCGTAGTGGAGCAGCGTCGCGCGCGCGTAGGCGTAGCGCTCGTCGCGCTGGCCGATCACCGCCTTCCACCAGAGGTACTTCCCGAGGGACTGGAAGAACATCAGGTAGAACCAGCGGTGTTCCGGCTCGTCGAGCTTCAGGCGCTCGATGGGCTCCTCCGGATGCGCCACGCGCGCGATCAGCGCCTCGGCCTTCGCGAGGAACGCCGGGTCGCCGCTCAGCCGGTGGCCGTCGAGCAGGGCGTTGACGGCGTTGGCCGGTCCCCGTCCGGGACCGTGGTACGCGTACGACCCCGACGCGGTCGCCAGGCCCGTGGGCGCCCGGCTGAGCCATCGGAACACGGTCTTCCCGCCATCGTCCACGTCGACCACGTACCGGGCCAGACCGAGCACGGTCTCGCGCGAGGCCTCGTCGCCGGTCAGCAGATAGTGCAGCATCAGCCCGGTCGTGTAGTTGTGGTCGGGCGACGGCCCGCCGCCGTGCGTGATGCCGCGCGAGGCCACGGGATACGTGCGGTGCGTCGACGTGTCGGCGTCGCCGTAGTGGTACGTGTGCCAGAACATCCCGTGGTTGTAGGCCGACTTGTCGCGGGTGGTGTGGTAGACGTCGATGTCGATGACGTGCGCGGCCAGCTCGTCGGCCATCGACCACCAGCGCGGGTCGCCGGACCGCAGGTACTGATAGAGGAAGCCCGCCACCGGGTCGTACTGGTTGTTGTAGTGCGAGACCAGCGGATCCGGCCCCTGGTGGCGGATCGCCTCGTGGTCCCCGTAGATGTCGCCGAAGTGGCGCCAGCCGTACTCGTCGACGACCTCGCGCTTGTGGACGAACGTGTCGGGGCCCGCGATCGCGCTGCCGATGAGCGCGGCATGACCGGGCTCGTCGGGCGCGAGCCACGGCACGGCGCCGGCGGCGAACGTCCACGCGGGATCGGGCACGGCGACCAGCGGATTGCGGCACCAGTCGAGGGCGAGGGCGGTCACCGGGTCGGCGCCGGCCGCGATCACGCAGACGTGGGTCTTCTGCTCGCCTCCCTGCAGTTCGTGCAGGTCGGCGCTCTGTCGCGGCAGGAACCGCACGACGAGGCGCCCGGCGTGGCGGGCGTCGCGCCCGTCGGTCCCATCGGGCGTGTCAGTCCCCTCAATCGCCCGCGGGAAATTCTGCCAGAAGTCCGGCACCGCGACCGCCACCGGCGCGGCGCCACCTGACGTGAGAATCGGCGTGGCGCGGAGCCCGGAGGTCTCGGCCGTGCCCGCGCGCACGCGGTAGCCGCGAAACTGCAGCGGGACCTGGTGGTCCAG
>JAWKHR010000078.1:0-21090 GCA_041394725.1 Vicinamibacterales bacterium
GCGATCGACGCGGAGGTCATCGACCTGGCGTGGACCCTCGTGGCGGCGCTCGGCATCGCGGACATCGACCTGGTGATCAATTCCGTGGGCTGCGCCGCGTGCCGGCCGCGCTTCCAGGAGGCGCTGCTCGCCGCGCTCGGCGACGACCTGCCGAAGCTCTGCGCGGACTGCCAGCGCCGTGCGGCGGTCAACCCGCTGCGCATCTACGACTGCAAGGTGCCCGAGGACCAGCCGATCATCGACCGGCTGCCGCACGCGGTGGACTACCTCTGCGAGGCGTGCCGGACGCACTTCGAGGCCGTGCAGGGGCACCTGACGTCGTGGGACATCCCGTGGCGCATCTCGCACCGGCTGGTGCGCGGGCTCGACTACTACACGCGGACGACGTTCGAGATCCTGGGGCAGGCGCTCGGCGCGCAGAACGCGGTGCTCGGGGGCGGGCGGTACGACGGCCTCGTGCGCCAGCTGGGCGGGCCGGATCGGACGGGGATCGGGTTCGCGGCCGGCCTCGAGCGGCTGGTGCTGGCGCTGCCCGAGGGCGCGGGCGAGGCGGCGTCACCCCGGGCGTTCGTCGTCGCGATCGGCGAGGAAGGCCGGCCGGAGGCCATCCGGCTGCTGCGGGAGCTGCGTCAGGCCGGGCTGGCGGCGCAGATGGCGTTCGAGGCGCGCGGGGTGCGCGCCCAGATGAAGCGCGCGGATCGCGCGCAGGCGCGCGTGACGCTGATCGTCGGCGGCGACGAACTGGCGCGCGGCGAGGTCACCCTGCGCGACATGCGCACGGGCGAGCAGCGCGCGGTGGCGCGCGCCGAGGCGGTCGCGACCGCCCGGACGGTGATGGAGTCATGACGGCAGGCACGTTTTCGTATCGCACGCATACCTGCGGGGAACTCCGCCCCGCGCACGTCGGCCAGTCCGTGGTCCTGCTCGGGTGGGTGCACCGCCGGCGGGATCTCGGCGGCCTCGTCTTCATCGACCTGCGCGACCGCTACGGCGTGACGCAGGTCGTGGTCCGCACGGGGAGCGCCGGCGCCGAGGCCGCCGACCGCGTCCGCTCGGAGTACGTCGTCGCGGTGACCGGCCACGTCGAGGCCCGCGCGTCCGAGGCGCGCAACGCGAAGCTGCCGACGGGGGAGGTCGAGGTCGTCGCCGACACGATCCAGATCCTCAACGAGGCGCGCACGCCGCCCTTCCCGATCAACGAGGACGCGGCGGTCGCCGAGGACACGCGCCTGCGCTACCGCTACCTGGACCTGCGGCGCCCGTCGCTGCAGGGCAACCTGGTCCTGCGGCACCGGGTCGCGCTCGCCGCCCGCCGGTACTTCGACGCGCAGGGCTTCCTGGAGATCGAGACGCCGATCCTCACCCGGTCCACGCCGGAAGGCGCGCGCGACTACCTCGTCCCGAGCCGCGTGCACCCGGGCGAGTTCTTCGCGCTGCCGCAGTCGCCGCAGATCTTCAAGCAGATCCTGATGATCGCGGGCCTGGACCGCTACGTGCAGATCGTCCGGTGCTTCCGCGACGAGGACCTCCGCGCGGACCGGCAGCCGGAGTTCACCCAGATCGACGTCGAGATGTCGTTCGCCGACGAGGACCTCGTCTTCGGCATCGTCGAGGGCGCCGTGCAGGCGATGTTCGGTGCGGCCGGCGTCCAGATCGAGGCGCCGTTCCCGCGCATGAGCTACGACGAGGCCATGCTGCGGTACGGGTCCGACAAGCCCGACCTGCGGCCGGGCATGGAGATTGCCGACGTCGGCGCGACGTTCGCCGATTCGTCGTTCGGCGTCTTCCGTGACGCCGTCGCGGGCGGGGGCGTGGTCCGCGGGTTCGTCGTCAAGGGCGCCGCGGGGTACTCGCGGAAGGACCTCGACGGCCTCGCCGATCAGGCGAAGCAGCTCGGCGCCAGCGGCCTCGTGTGGATTCGGCGCGCGAACGGCGCGCTGCAGAGCTCGGCGCTCAAGGCGGCCGGTGAGGCGCCGCTGGCGGCCGCGTTCGAGGCGGCGGGCGGCGCCGACGGGGACCTGATGCTCGTCGCCGCCGGCGAAGCCGCGCTCGTGGCGCGCGTCCTCGGGACGCTCCGCCTCGCGGTCGCCCGGCGCGAGAACCTGCTCGATCCGGCCGTGTTCCGCTTCGTGTGGGTCACCGGCTTCCCGCTGTTCGAGTGGAACCCGGACGAGAACCGTTGGGACTCGATGCACCATCCGTTCACGTCGCCGCGGCCGGAAGACGTGCCGCTCCTGGACTCGGCTCCGGATCAGGCACGGGCGCGGGCATACGACCTGGCCCTCAACGGCTCGGAGATTGCCGGCGGCAGCATCCGAATCCATCGCGCGGACGTGCAGCGCCGCGTCTTCTCGCTGCTCGGAATCTCGGACGAGGAGGCGCGCGCGCGGTTCGGCTTCTTCCTCGAGGCGCTCGAATACGGCACGCCGCCCCACGGTGGCATCGCGTTCGGCCTCGACCGGATCATCACGCTGCTCTGCGGGGAGTCGTCCATCCGCGAGGTGATTGCCTTCCCGAAGACGGCCCAGGCGGTGGACCTGATGTCGGGCGCGCCGTCGGTCGTCGACGACCGCCAGCTGCGCGAGCTCAGCATCCGCACGATCACCCCGCCGCCGGAGAAGGCGTAGGCGCGGCCGCCCGCGGGCTCCGATGGCCGGATTCCCGACCCGGTTCCGCCTCGGCATCGACCTCGGCGGGACGAAGATTGCCGCCGTGGTGCTCGACGATCGCGGCCGGGTGGCCTGGGAGGCGCGGCGGCCCACGCCGCGCGAGGACTACGACGCCACGCTGGCGGCCATCGCCGCCGTCGTCGCGGAAGGCGAGGGCGCGGTTGGCGGCCCGTGCTCGGTCGGCCTCGGCACGCCAGGCGCGGTCTCGCCGGCCACGGGCCGGATGAAGAACGCCAACTCGACCTGGCTCAATGACCGGCCGTTCCGCGAGGACCTGGAGGCGCGGCTCGGCCGTCCCGTGCGCCTGGCCAACGACGCGAACTGCCTCGCCGTGTCGGAGGCCGCCGACGGCGCGGCCGCCGGGGCACACGTGGTGTTCGGCGTGATCCTGGGAACGGGCGCCGGCGGCGGCATCGTGGTCGGAGGGCAGCCCTGGACCGGCGCCAACGCGGTCGCGGGGGAGTGGGGGCACACGCCGCTGCCCTGGCCCGCCGACGACGAGCGGCCGGGGCCGGCGTGCTATTGCGGCCGTGCGGGCTGTCTCGAGACGTTCCTGTCCGGGCCGGGGCTCGCGGCCGACCACGCGCGGTCCGCCGGGACGCGACTCGCGCCCGAGGAGGTCGTTCGCCGCGCCACGGACGCGACCGGCGCCGACCCGCACGCCGTCGCGGCGCTGGATCGCTGGCACGACAGGCTGGCGCGCGGCCTGGCCGTCATCGTCACCATCCTGGACCCCGACGTGATCGTCGTCGGCGGGGGACTCTCGCGCCTCGAGTCGATCTACTCGCGCGTGCCGGAGCGCTGGGGGCGCTGGGTGTTCTCGGACCGGGTGGACACGCGACTCGTTCCCGCGGCACATGGCGACGCCAGCGGCGTCCGCGGCGCCGCGAGGCTCTGGCCGGGCGCGGGTGAGAGGGCGGGCCGGTGACGATCCGGTGTCGCCCCGCGCCGGCCGGGTCGTGCTACGCTTGCCTCGTTGCCTGCCTCTGTCATGCGCCGGATTTCGATGCCGGACGAGGGCATCGAGACGCTGTTCGGCCCCATCGATGAGAATCTGCGTCACCTGGAACAGGCCCTCGGCGTGCGCCTGCGGACCAGCGGCCACGACGTGGTGGCCGAAGGTCCCGCCGACGCGGTCGCCGACGCCGAGCGCGTCCTCGAGCAGTTGGCGGGGCTGCTCCGAGATGGGTACCGGTTCGCGCGCGGCGACGTGAAGACGGCGGCGCAGCTGCTCACCGACGACCCGAACGTCGAGCTGCGCGAGTACTTCACGAAGGGCCAGCCGCGCGCGGTGGGGCGCCGGCAGGTGGTGCCGAAGAGCGTCACGCAGCGCAAGTACCTCGACGCGATCGACCGCTACGACATCGTCTTCGGCGTCGGCCCGGCCGGCACCGGCAAGACCTACCTCGCGATGGCGCAGGCGGTGGCGTACCTGCTGTCCAAGCGCGTCACGCGGATCATCCTCGCGCGGCCGGCGGTCGAGGCGGGGGAACGGCTCGGGTTCCTGCCCGGCGACCTGCAGGAGAAGGTCAACCCGTACCTGCGCCCGCTCTACGACGCGCTCTACGACATGCTCGACGGGGAGCGCGTGGCCCGGCTGCTCGAGCGCGGCATCATCGAGGTCGCGCCGATCGCGTTCATGCGCGGGCGGACGCTCAACGACGCGTTCGTGATCCTCGACGAGGCGCAGAACACGACGTCCGAGCAGATGAAGATGTTCCTCACGCGCCTCGGGTTCGGATCGAAGGCGGTGGTCACCGGCGACGTGACGCAGATCGACCTGCCGGCCGGTCGCGTGTCCGGCCTCATCGAGGCGCTCAAGGTCGTGAGCGGCATCGACGGCATCGCCACGGTGATGTTCGACGAGCGCGACGTCGTGCGGCACACGCTCGTGCAGCAGATCGTCCGCGCCTACGAAACCTACGGCAATGGGAAGACGCCGTGAGGCCCCGGCGCGGGGCCTGACGGTCGAGGTCGTCGCCAGCGTGCCGTCCGGGCGCGCGGCGGCGCGAGGCCTCGGTCGCTGGCTCGAGCGCGCCGGGCCGCGGTCCGCCCGCGGCGAGGTCGGCGTCGCCATCGTCAGCGACGCGGCGATGCGCCGCCTCAACCGCACCTACCGGCGGGTGGACCGGGTGACCGACGTCCTGTCGTTTCCCGCCGGCGGGGCCGTCGCCGGGCGGTCCGGGCCGGGCGCGCGTGCCGGACGTTCGGTGCTCGGCGACATCGCCATTGCCCGGGGCGTGGCCGCGCGCCAGGCCCGGGCCCACGGCCACGGCCTGGGCGTGGAGTTCCGCGTACTGGCCCTGCATGGCCTGCTGCACCTTCTGGGCTACGATCACGAGGCCGACGAGGGCCGGATGCGCCGGGTGGAGGAACGCCTCCGCCGCCGGGCCGGCCTGCCTTCGGGCCTGACCGCGCGCGGGTCCAGCCCCTTCGGCCGACGACGATGATTCCGTTCCTGGTGCTCGTGGCCGCCTCGGCGCTGCTGTTCTTCTCGCTGGTCGAGACGGCGTTTGCGCTGCTCATGCGCCTGCCCGAGCGCCTCGAGGCCGAGCGCGGCACCGAGGGCGGCGCCCTGGCGACCTACCTCGACGACCCGCTGAAGTTCTTCGTCCCGGCGCGCCTGCTGCGCGGCCTGCTGCTGGTGCTGCTCCTCGTACTGCTGGCGCAGCCCATCGGCACCGGGCTGTCGCGCGCCATGATGCTCTTCGGGGCCGGCTTCGGCATCGCCGTGCTCGTGGGGCACATCCTGCCGGCCATCCTGGTGCGGCGGTCGCCCGAGCGCGTGCTCGAGCTGCTGCTGCCGGCCTTCACGATGGTCGCGAACCTGCTCGGGCCGTTCACCGTGCGGATCATCGGCTGGCTCGGGCCGGTCGAGCGGCGGGGCGAGAACGGCGATCTGGGGAACGAGGCGACGGGCGACGCGGCGCCGGGCGGCGATCACGACGCGGAGCGCGACGACGGGAGCCGGCTGCTCCGGTCGGTCGTGGACTTCGGCGACACGCTGGTCCGCGAGGTGATGACGCCCCGGCCGGACATCGTCGCCATCCGGTCCACGTCCACCGTGGACGAACTCCGGCGCCTGGTGCGCGAGCAGGAGTACTCGCGGCTGCCCGTCTATACGGAGAACCTCGACAACATCGTCGGGCTGATTGTCGTGAAGGACCTCATCTACACGCCCGAGCCCGTGGACGGCGCGGCGCCGGTCTCCACGCTCATGCGCCCGGCCGCGTTCGTGCCCGAGACGAAGCGCGTCGCCGACCTGCTGCGGGAGTTCCAGCAGGGACGCTTCCAGCTGGCCATCGTGGTGGACGAGTACGGCGGGACGGCGGGTCTCGTCACGATCGAGGACGTGGTCGAGGAGCTGGTCGGCGAGATCCGCGACGAGTACGACCTCGAGGCCGAGCCCATCGTCGAGGAGCCCGACGGCGCGTTCGTGTTCAGCGCGAAGGTGGACATCGACCAGATGGTCGAGCGCCTGCAGCTCCAGATCGAGGAAGGCGACTTCGAGACGGTCGGCGGCTACGTGCTGGCCCACGCCGGCCGGGTGCCGGCGGCGGGCGAGCACCTGCGGTTCGACGGCCTCGAGGTCGAGATTCTCGAGGCCGAGCGCCGCCGCATCCACAAGGTGCGTGTGCGCCGGCTGCCGGCGACGGACACCCTGACCGCATGAAGGCCGGCTTCGTCGCGCTCGTCGGCCGGCCGAACGCCGGCAAGTCCACGCTGCTGAACCGTTTCGCCGGGCAGAAGATCGCCATCGTCTCCGACAAGCCGCAGACGACGCGGCACCGGATCACCGGCGTGCGCCACACCGCTGCCGGGCAGATGGTCTTCGTGGACACGCCCGGCATCCACAAGCCGGTCCACCGGATGAACCAGCGGATGGTCGAGGCGGCGACGGCCGCGCTGCGCGAGGCGGACGTGATCGTCCTCGTCGTGGACGCGACGGAGCGTCCCGGCCGCGGCGACCAGTTCGTGGCGGACCTGGTGCGGCGGTCGGCCCGGCCGGTCGTCGTGGCGTTGAACAAGGTGGACCTCGTGCACAAGCCGGCGCTGCTGCCGCTGATGGCGTACTACGGGGCGATCGAGGCGCGGGCGATCGTCCCGGTCTCCGCGGCGAAGGGCGAGGGCGTCCCGGTGCTCGAAGCCGAGATCCTGGCCGCGCTGCCCGAGGGCGAGCCGCTCTATCCGGCGGAGTATTTCACCGACCAGACGGAGCGCACGCTGGCGGCCGAGCTCGTCCGCGAGAAGGTGCTGCGGCACACGCACGACGAGCTGCCGTACAGCACGGCGGTGGTCATCGACCGCTTCGAGGAGCCGGAGCGCGAGGGCGGCCTGACGCGGATCTTCGCGTCGATCCTGGTGGACCACGACTCGCAGAAGCCGATCGTGGTGGGGAAGGGCGGCGCGATGATCAAGCGCATCGGCACCGAGGCGCGACGCGACCTCGAGCAGATGCTCGGCGGCCAGGTGCACCTCGAGCTGCACGTGAAGGTCCGGTCGGACTGGCGCGACAACGAGCGGCTGCTCGACGAGATGGGGCTGGGCGGACGGCGGCCGTGACGGCCGAGCGGCGGCCCGCACCCGTCCCGATGGCCGCGTTTTCATGTTACAAATAGAAGTTTGCGCGTCCCGGCTACGGACGCGCAGGGAACCGATGGCCTGATAGTCCGACGATCGCGAGGAGCGCCATGCCGGCACAGCGCAGAATCGACCTCAGCCTCGAGTCGGTGCGCCGCCTGTTGCGCATGGGGGCCACCCCCAACCTCCTCAACCTGCTCCAGAAGCAGCATCCGGCCGACCTCGCGCAGATCTTCGCCGCCCTTCCCGAGAAGGAGCGGCACGCCACCTTCAACACGCTCGTCGAGAAGAATGGCCGGCTCGCGCTCGAGGCGCTGTCCGAACTCGGACCCGAGAAGGGCGCCGAGCTGCTGGCCCTGCGCCCGGCCGAGGAAATCGCCCGCTTCGTCCAGGAGATTCCGTCCGACGACGCCGCGCCCCTGATCGAACACCTCTCCGAGGACCTGCGCGGCGCGGTCCTCGAACTGATCCACCCGAAACCGGGCGGCGGCGTCAGCGAGCTTCTCGAGTACGAGGAGAAGACGGCCGGGCGCCTGATGAACCCGAACGTCTTCGCCCTGCCTGAGGACCTCACGGCCGGCGAGGCCATCACCGCGCTCCAGCGCGCGCGCGACGTCGAGATGGTCTTCTATCTCTACGTCGTGGACGAGCGCCGGCACCTGGTCGGCGTCGTCTCGCTGCGCCGGCTGCTCCTCGTCACGCCGGAGACCCCGCTCAAGCGGATCATGACCACCGAGGTCTACTCCTGCCGGGTGGACACCTACCAGGAGGAGGTCGCGCAGCAGGTCGCGTCGTACAACCTGCTCGCGATTCCCGTCGTCGACAGCGAGAACAAGCTGGTCGGCGTCGTGACGGTGGACGACATCATCGACGTCATCAAGGACGAGGCCACCGAGGACGTGCTGCGTCTGGCCGGCGTCTCGGCCGACGACACCGTGCTGACCCCGTCCCGCGAGTCGCTCCGCCGGCGGCTGCCGTGGCTCGGGGTGAACCTGGTGACCGCGTTCGTCGCCGCCTCTGTCGTCGGCCTGTTCGAAGGGACGATCTCCCGGGTCACCGCCCTCGCCGTCCTGATGCCGATCGTCGCCGGCATGGGCGGGAACGCGGCGACCCAGACGCTGGCCGTGATCGTGCGCGGGCTGGCGCTCGGCGAGCTGACCTGGGCGAACGCCCGCAGCGCGCTGGCCAAGGAGGCACTGGTCGGCCTCGGCAACGGCGTCGTGCTCGGCCTGGTGGCCGCGCTCGGGGCCTGGGCGCTCAAGGGCGACCCCGTGCTCGGCCTGATCCTCGCCCTCGCGATGATCATCAACATGTTCGTCGCGGCCACCGCCGGCACCCTGATTCCGCTCGGGCTCCGGGCGATGAAGGTCGATCCGGCCCTGGCGTCGTCGGTCTTCATCACGACGCTGACCGACGTCTTCGGGTTCTTCTCGTTCCTCGGGCTCGCGACGCTGTTCATCCGGTTTTTGCAATAAGAGTGCCGGAGCCCGGAGTATGATTGACCGTTGTCGGGTCGCGTCCGGTGTCCGGATGCGGCTTGCGGCCCACCCGGGATGCGGACCTACTCCGCCGACGCGCTGATTCTCCGGACCTACCGCTACGGCGAGGCCGATCGAATCGTGGTCTTCCTGACCGAGGACCGGGGCAAGCGGCGGGGAGTGGCGAAGAACGCCACGAACTCGCGCCGGCGCTTCGGCGCCGGGCTCGAGCCGTTGACCCGCGGCCGGGTGGCCTACGTCGAGCGGGAGACGCGCGAACTCGTGCGGCTCGACCGGGTGGAACCCCGGACGACGCCGCTCGGCGCGGTGACCGGGCGGCGGGAGGACGACGCCGCGCACGTGCTGGGCCACGCGGCCTACTTCGCCGAGCTGCTCGACGAGTGGGCCCCGGACGCGGCCCCGAACGAGCGGTTGTTCCGCCTCGGCGCGGCCGTGGTGGACGCGCTCGGCCAGGGCGGGTCGGTGGACGCGCTGGCGCGGTACTTCGAGTACTGGCTGCTGCGGCTCGAGGGCGTGTATCCGGCGATCGACGCGTGTCCGCGGTGCGGACGGCCGGCGTTCGAGTCCGGGGCCTGGTTCCTGGCCGCCGAGCGCGCCTACGTGTGCGGCGACTGCGCCGGTGGCGGGACGAGGATTCCCGCCGGGGCGCTGGCGTTCCTCCGGCGCGCCGGGCGCTGGTCGCCGATCGAGGCCGCCGCCGCCGACGAGGACGTCCGGGCCCTGCGCGTGCTCGAGCAGGTCCATGCCCGGCTGATCGCGATGCACCTCGAGAAGGAGCTGCGGTCGGCCCGAATCGTGAAGGAGTTGAGACCGCCATCGTGACGCTGCAGGACCTGATATCGAAACTGTCCGACTACTGGGCCACGCAGGGCTGCCTCATCCAGCAGCCCCTCGACATCGAGATGGGCGCGGGCACGATGCACCCCGAGACGTTCCTCCGGGTGCTCGGGCCGCAGGCCTGGAACGTCGCCTACGTCCAGCCCTCGCGCCGGCCGGCGGACGGCCGCTTCGGTGAGAACCCCAACCGGCTGTTCAAGCACCACCAGTTCCAGGTCATCCTCAAGCCCGCGCCCGACGACGTGCAGGACCTCTACCTGCAGAGCCTCGAGGCGTGCGGCATCGACCTGCGCGCGCACGACGTGCGGTTCGAGGAGGACAACTGGGAGTCGCCGACGCTGGGGGCCTGGGGCATCGGCTGGCAGGTGCTCTACGACGGCCTCGAGATCACCCAGTTCACCTACTTCCAGCAGGCCGGCGGCCTGGACCTGTCGCCGATCTCGGTCGAGCTGACCTACGGGCTCGAGCGCTTCGCGATGGCCCTCCAGGGCGTCGACGACGTCTACGACCTGCAGTGGGCACCGGGCGTGGCCTACCGGGACGTGCGGTTGCGCGACGAGATCGAGCAGTCGACGTACGCGTTCGGGCAGGTGCGGATGCCGGAAGGCGCGTTCGCCGAGTTCCACCGCGACCAGTTCACGCGCTGCTACGACTTCGGGCGGACGCTGCTCGACTCGGGGCTGGTGCTGCCGGCGCTCGACTACTGCCTGAAGTGCTCGCACCTGTTCAACGTCCTCGATGCGTCGGGGAGCATCGGCGTCACCGAGCGGACGGCCTACATCCTGAAGGTCCGGCAGCTCGCGGTGGCCATCGCGCGCGCCTGGCTCGGCGTGAGCGAGACGGAGGAGGCGGCCCATGGATCGTGAGCTGCTTCTGGAAATCGGCGTCGAGGAACTGCCGGCCGGCTGGCTGCCGGCGCTCGCGACGCAGCTCGCCGAGGTCCTCCGCGGCCAGCTCGAGGCGGACGGCCTGCCGACGCGCACGGCGATCGAGGCGCACGCGACCCCGCGCCGCCTCGTCGCCTGCGTGCCGGAGCTGGTCGATCGCCAGGAGGACCGCGACGAGACGCTGACGGGCCCGCCCGTCAGCGCGGCCTTCGACGCGGAGGGGCATCCGACCAGCGCGGGCCTCGGCTTCGCGCGCAAGCTCGGCGTGGACTTCGACGCGCTCGTGCCGATGGACACGCCGCGCGGGAAGTACCTGTCCTACCAGCGCCACACGCGCGGTCGCGCGACCGTGGACGTGCTGCCGGCCGTGGTGGGCCGCGTGCTGCGGGCGCTGTCGTTCCCGAAGCACATGCAGTGGGACGCATTGCTCGACGACGGGCACGGCGCGTTCCCGTTCGGCCGGCCGATCCGCTGGCTGCTCCTGCTGTACGGGGGCCGCGTGGTGCCGTTCACGATCGTGCGCCAGAGCCTGGCGTCGAGCCCGCGGGTCCAGGACGTCGCGTCGGGCGCGGTGACCTACGGGCACCGGTTCCTGGCGACCAGCGGCCGCGCGGGCCGCGCGATCAAGGTCCGCAGCTTCGCGGAGTACCAGAAGAAGCTGGCCGAGAACTTCGTGATCCTGTCGCGCATCGAGCGCCGCGACCGCGTGATGCGCGACCTCGAGGCGCAGGCCCGGCGCATCGGCGGCCGGGCGCTCCTGCAGGACCACGCGGCGGCCGAGGCGCTGCTCGACGAGGTGCCCGATCTCGTCGAGTATCCCGGCGTCGTCGCCGGCGCCTTCCCGGAGGAGTTCCTCTCGCTGCCGTCCGAGGTGCTGACGACCACGCTGATTCACCACCAGCACTTCTTCCCGGTCACCGACACCGCGGGGGCGCTGATGCCGGCGTTCCTGGCGGTCACCAACACGCAGCCGGCCAACGATCGCGCGATCGCGACCAACGCCGAGCGTGTGGTCGCGGCGCGCCTGCGCGACGCGCGCTTCTTCTGGGACGCCGACCGGGCGATCGGCCTCGAGGCCCGGCTCGGCCGGCTCGAGACGCTGACGTTCCACAAGAAGCTCGGCTCCTACGGCGACAAGGCCCGCCGCCTCGAGGCCCTGGCCCGGTGGATCGCCGCCGAGGTGCTCGACTCGCCGGATCAGGCGGATGCCGCCGCGCGCGCCGGCCGGCTCGCGAAGGCGGATCTGGCCACCGACATGGTCCGCGAGCTCACGGAGCTCCAGGGGCAGATGGGGGGCATCTACGCGCGTGAGGCCGGCGAACCCGAGGCGGTGTGGCGGGCGATCTATCACCACTACCTGCCGATCGCGATTGAGGCCAACGCGTCGCCGCGCCCGGAGGCGCTCGGCGCCGCCGGCGTGTCCTGGGCGGCCGTCTCGCTCGCCGACAAGCTGGACACGCTCGTCGGCCTGTTCCTGGCCGGCGAGCGGCCGACGGGGTCGCGCGACCCCTTCGGGTTGCGTCGTGCCGCGCACGGCGTGCTGCGCATCCTGCTCGACGCCCAGGCTCTGGCCAACCGGCCGATCCGGCAGCCGCTCGACGCGCTCATGGCACGGGCGCAGGCGGGGTACGACCGCGAGGCCGGGGACGCTCCGGCGGACCTCGCGCGATTCATGGGCGAGCGGCTGGAGTCCGTGCTCATCGCCCGCGGCCACGAGCGCAACAGCGTGCGGTGCGCGCTCGCCTCGCGCCGCGACGGGGGGCCGGCGCCGGTCGCCGACGTGGCGGGCAACCTCGAGGGGCTGGCGGCGTTCGCCAAGTCCGAGCAGTTCCGGCAGCTCGCGACCGCCTTCAAGCGCGTGCGCAACATCGCCCGGGAACTGCCCGACGGCGACCTGCCGTCCGAGGCGGACCTGGCGAAGCAGCTCAAGGAGCCGGCCGAGCAGGCCCTCCTGAAGGACCTGGCCGAACGCCGCGAGGCCATCGAGGCCGCCGCGCGCGACGGCCACGGCTACCACGAGGCGTACGCGAGCGCCGCCGGCTTCGAGCCGGCCGTGGCGCGGTTCTTCGACGACGTCTTCGTGATGACCGACGACGCGGCGCTCCGGCGCGCGCGGCTGGGATTGATGAAACGACTGGAGCACGTCATCTTGCAGCTCGGGGACATTTCCGAGCTCGTCGCAGCGGAGTCATGACGCACATGAAGAAGAAGCCAGGGAAGAAGAGCGCATCCAGCACCGGGAAGAGGGCCGCCGCGCGCGGCGCGAAGGCCAGTCCGCGCAAGGCCGCCGTCGCGCGCCGCGCGACGGCGAAGCGGCCGGCCAGGCGGCCGGCCAAGGCGAAGCCGCACGTGTTCTTCTTCGGCCGCGGCAAGGCGGACGGGGACCGCACGATGCGCGACCTGCTCGGCGGCAAGGGCGCCAACCTCGCCGAGATGACCAACGCCGGCCTGCCGGTGCCGCCCGGGTTCACCATCTCGACCGAGGCGTGCGGCCTCTACTATGCCGATGGCCGGAAGACGCCGAAGGCGGTGGACCAGGAGATGCTCGCCCACCTGAAGAAGCTGGAGGCCGCCACCGGCGCCACGCTCGGGTCCGCCGAGAAGCCGTTGCTGGTCTCCGTCCGCTCGGGCGCGAAGTTCTCGATGCCGGGCATGATGGACACGATCCTCAACCTCGGGCTCAACGACGAGACCGTCGAGGGCCTCAAGGCGCGCACCGGCAACGGCCGCTTCGCCTACGACAGCTACCGCCGCTTCATCCAGATGTTCGGCAACGTCGTGCTGGAGATCTCGAAGGAGGCGTTCGAGCACGAGCTCGAGGCGGTCAAGAAGGCCGAGGGCGTGGCGCAGGACCCGGACCTCTCGGAGGCCGCGCTGCGCCAGGTCGTCGAGCGCTACAAGGGCGTCGTCGAGAAGAAGACGAAGCACGCGTTCCCGCAGGAGGGGCTCGCGCAGCTCCGGCTCGCGCGTGACGCCGTGTTCCGGTCGTGGCAGAACCCGCGCGCCCGCGAGTACCGCCGGATCTACGGGATCCCCGACCACATCGGCACCGCGGTCAACGTGCAGGCGATGGTCTTCGGCAACACGGGCGACCAGTCGGGCACCGGCGTCGGCTTCACGCGCAACCCGGCCACCGGCGCGAAGGAGTTCTACGGCGAGTTCCTGATCAACGCCCAGGGCGAGGACGTCGTCGCCGGCATCCGGACGCCGCGGCCGATCACCGAGCTCGAGACGATCCTGCCGCAGGCGTACCGGCAGCTGCGGACGATCACGACCCGGCTCGAGAAGCACTACCGCGACATCCAGGACTTCGAGTTCACCATCCAGGATGGCGAGCTCTACATGCTCCAGACGCGCAACGGCAAGCGCACCGGCTACGCCGCCGTGGTCATCGCGACCGACCTCGTGGCCGAGCGGCTCGTCACGCCGAAGGACGCGGTGCTGATGGTCGAGCCGGAGGCGCTGTCGCAGCTGCTCGCGCCGATCTTCGACCCGAAGGAGTGGCAGGGGCTGCCGCTCGTCACGAAGGGCCTCCCGGCGTCCCCGGGCGCCGCGTCCGGGCAGGTCGTGTTCACGGCCGACCACGCGGTCGAGTGGGCGCGGCAGGGCCGGCAGGTGATGCTGGTCCGGAAGGAGACCGTGCCCGACGACATCCACGGGATGTACGTGGCGCAGGGCATCCTGACCGCCACGGGCGGCATGACGTCGCACGCCGCGGTCGTCGGCCGGCAGATGGGCAAGCCGTCGGTGGTCGGCGCCGGCGCGCTGGACATCGACGAGCGCGCGCGCACGCTGAAGATTGGCGGCGTGACCCTCAAGGAGGGCGACTGGCTGTCGTTCGACGGCCTGACCGGCGAGGTGAAGGCGGGCCAGGTGGCCACGCAGCCGAGCGAGATCCTGCAGGTCGTCAACGGCCGGATGAAGCCGGAGACGTCCGACATCTTCCGCCGGTTCAACCAGCTGCTCTCCTGGGCGGACAAGCAGCGCCGGCTCGGGATCCGCGCCAACGCGGACCAGCCCGACCAGGCGACCATCGCGTACGGCTTCGGCGCGCGCGGCATCGGCCTGTGCCGGACCGAGCACATGTTCTTCGGCGAGGGCCGCATCCCGATCGTCCAGCAGATGATCCTGGCCGACAACGAGGCGGACCGCCGCGCGGCCCTGGCGAAGCTGCTGCCGCTCCAGCGGAGCGACTTCTACGGCGTGTTCAAGGCGATGCACGGATCGCCGGTGACGATCCGCACCATCGACCCGCCGCTCCACGAGTTCCTCCCGAAGCGCGAGGACCTCATGGTGGACATCGCGCGGCTCGAGGCGACGGGCCAGACGGGCGACGTGCTCGCCGAGAAGAAGCGGCTGCTGCACCGGGTGGAACAGCTCCACGAGTTCAACCCGATGCTCGGCCATCGCGGCGTGCGCCTCGGCATCACGTATCCGGAAATCACCGAGATGCAGGCGCGCGCCATCATGGAGGCCGCCTGCCGGCTGACGAAGGAAGGCGGCAAGGCGGTCCCGGAGATCATGATCCCGCTGGTCGGCGACGTCCGCGAACTGCGCGACCAGAAGCAGGTCGTGGTCCGGGTGGCCGAGTCGGTGATGAAGGAGACGGGTGTCAAGGTGAAGTACCTCGTCGGGACGATGATCGAGGTCCCGCGCGGGGCGCTCACGGCCGACGAGGTGGCGAAGGAGGCGGACTTCTTCTCCTTCGGCACGAACGACCTGACACAGCTGACGTACGGGTTCTCGCGCGACGACATCGGCAAGTTCCTGGGCGCGTACCAGGAGCGGCGGATTCTCGAGCGCGACCCGTTCGCGTCGCTCGACGTGGCGGGCGTCGGCCAGCTCGTCGCGATCGGCACGCGGAAGGGGCGCGAGACCAAGCCGGCCCTCAAGGTCGGCGTGTGCGGCGAACACGGCGGCGATCCGTCCTCGATTCACTTCTTCGAGCAGACCGGCTTCGACTACGTGAGCTGCTCGCCGTTCCGGGTGCCCGTCGCCCGGCTGGCGGCGGCGCAGGCGGCGCTGAAGCAGCACGCCCTCGACTAGCACCGGCGGCCGGCGGCGGGGCCCGCGCCCCGTCGCCGGCGCGTCGCGCACACCATGGTTCGTGTCCTCGTGCACCGGGACGGTCGAACCGTCGAGGCCCCCGCCATCGACCCGGCGTGGCTCCGGCCCGGGGCGCCCGAGACGTTCTGGGCCGACGTCGGCGCGCCCACCGACGCGGACCGGGCCGTCCTGCTCGACGTGGTCGGCCTGCACGAGCTGGCTGTCGAGGACGCGCTCTCCGAGATCCACTTCCCGAAGATCGAGGCGTACGACACGTTCCTCTACCTGATCCTCCACGGCATCGCGGCGGGCCGGGCCGGCGACGAGGGCTTCGTCACGCTCGACGTGGACTTCTTCCTCGGACGGAACTTCCTCGTCACCGTGCACCACGACCCGAGCCGATCGATCGAGCAGGAGTGGTCGATCTGCGCGCTCCACCGGCCCGTGCTGGCCGACGGACCGGCCGTCGTGCTGCACCGCGTCGTGGACCGCCTCGTGGACCATTACCGGCCCGAGGTGGACGGCGTGGAGGATCGCCTGGACGTCCTCGAGCGGCGGGTCTTCGAGGATCCGCGGGCGAACCCCCTGCGCGAGATCCTCGGACTGAAGCGCGATCTGGCCTCGCTGCGGCGCGTGGTGCTGCCGCAGCGGGACGCGCTGGCGCGCCTGGCGCGCCGCGAGTTCCCGCAGATTCCTGACACGCTCGCCTACGGGTTCCGCGACGTGTACGACAACCTCGTCCGCCTCGCCGACGAGGCGACCCTGTTCCAGGACCGCGTGACGACGCTGCTCGAGGCGTACCTGTCCGTGCAGTCGAACCGCCTGAACCAGGTGATGAAGGTGCTGACCGTCATCGCCACGATCTTCATGCCGCTCACGGTGCTGACCGGCATCTACGGGATGAACGTGCCGCTGCCGGCGTTTCCGGGCGGGGACGGCGCGCAGTTCTGGTGGCTGGGCGGGCTGATGCTGGCGGTGTCCGCGGTCATGCTGTGGGGCTTCCGCCGGATGGACTGGCTGTGACGCGCGTCCACCGGCTGCCCCCGGACCTGGCGAACCAGATTGCCGCCGGCGAGGTCGTCGAGCGGCCGGCCTCGGTGGTCAAGGAGCTGGTCGAGAACGCGATCGATGCCGGCGCACGGCGCGTCAGCGTCGGGATCGAGTTCGGGGGCAAGAAGCTCGTCACGGTGGAGGACGACGGCGAGGGCATGTCGCGCGAGGACGCCGAACTGGCGCTCGAGCGCCACGCCACGAGCAAGATCCGCACGGCGACCGACCTCGCGGGCATCCTCACGCTCGGGTTCCGGGGCGAGGCGCTGCCGTCGATCGCGTCGGTGTCGCGCTTCCGCCTGCGGACCCGTGCCCGGGGCGAGCTGGCCGGCACGGAGATTCGGATCGAGGCGGGCCGGACCGTTTCGGTCCGGGAGGCTGGCGCGCCCGAGGGCACGCTGGTCGAGGTGGGCGAGCTGTTCTTCAACCTGCCGGCCCGCCGCAAGTTCCTGAAGGCCGATACCGCGGAGTCGGCGCAGGTGTCGCGGCTGGTCACGCAGCTCGCGCTCGGCTACCCGGAGATCGGGTTCGTCCTGCGCAGCGGACCGCGCGTGCTGGTCGAGGCCGCGCCGGCCGGGTCGCTCGAGGAGCGCTTCTACCAGATCTACGGCGACCGGCCAGACCTGGTCGCCGTCCGCAAGGAGGCCGCGGGCGTGTCGGTGTCCGGCTACGTGGCCGCGCTCGCCGAGCAGGGCCCGGTGCGCGGGCCTCAGCACGTCTTCGTCAACGGCCGCGTCGTGAAGGACCGCACGATTGCCCACGCCATCCAGCAGGCCTACGCGGTGGCGACGATCAAGGAGCGCAGCCCCGAGGTGCACCTGTTCATCACGCTGCCGGCCGAGCGGGTGGACGTCAACGTGCACCCGACGAAGGCGGAGGTGCGGTTCCTCGACCAGGGGCTGATGCACGAGATCATGCGGCGCGCCGTGGTCGACGCGCTCGGCGCGACGCCGGCGCCCGAACTGATCCTGCGGACGCCCGATCAGGCGACGGGCCCGGTGGGGTTCGGGCGGCTGCCGCTCGGGTTCGGCGGCGCGGCACCCGCCGCGGGCCAGGGGGCGGGCCCGGGCGCGCCGGTGCCCGACGGCGCCCTGTCGGGTCCCGCGCCGGATGAGGCGGCGCTGGCGCACGCGATCGAGTCGGCCGCGCCCGGGGCCTGGACCGACCCGCGCGTCGGCACCGCGGCGGGCCGTCAGGGCGTGGACGCGCTGATCCGGCCGATGACGCCGCTCGGCCAGTTCCGCAACACGTTCATCATCGCCATCGACGACGAGGGGCTCGCCATCATCGACCAGCACGTCGCCCATGAGCGGATCCTCTTCGAGCAGTTCAGCGAGCGACTGACGGGACGCCCGCTCGACGCGCAGCGCCTGCTGACGCCCGTCGTGCTCGATCTCTCGCCCGGGGAACACCAGACGCTGCTGCAGCACCGCGACCGGATGTCGCACTTCGGGTTCGAGATCGCGGACTTCGGGGGCAGCGCCCTGCAGGTGACGGCCGTGCCGGCGCTGCTCGACTGGAATCGCATCGAGGAGGCGCTGCGCGCCGTCGCGGGCGACCTCGACGGCCTGAGTCCGACCGCGGGCGTGGACGACATCCTGCGCCGCGTGGCGGCGACCATGGCGTGTCACGCCGCGGTGAAGGCGAACGACCCGCTGACCCGCGAGAAGATGCAGTACCTCCTCGACGAGCTGCGCCGCACGGCGCACTCCTCGGTGTGCCCCCACGGCCGCCCGGTCGTCCTGCGGCTCACGCGCCGCGAGATCGAGCGGAACTTCGAACGGATCTGAGAAGCGCGATCGGCGATCAGCGCCGGTCCGGGCCGCCGGGGCCCGGGTCCGGCTCGTCGGCCGGTTCGCCCCGCGCGGCGCGGGCCCGGCGGAGGGCGTCGCGGATCCGGCCCTCGATCCCGCGGTCGGTCGGCTCGTAGTAGCGACGGCCCGCCAGGTGGTCGGGCAGGCAGGACATTCGCGCGACGGCGCCTGGCGCGTCGTGCGAGTACTGGTAGCCCTCGGCGTAGCCGATCTCCTGCATCAGCCGGGTGGGCGCGTTGCGCAGGTGCAGCGGCACGGGCGAGGCGACGTCCTGCGTCGCGTCGCGCGCCGCGCGCTGGTAGGCCAGGTAGACCGCGTTGCTCTTGGGCGCGGCGGCCAGGTACAGCGCGGCCTGCGCGAGCGCCGTGTTCGCCTCGGGCATGCCGAGGAAGTGCACCGCGTCCCGGGCGGCGATCGCGACCTCGAGCGCGCGTGGATCGGCGTTGCCGACGTCCTCCGACGCGAACCGGACCAGACGGCGCGCGACGTAGAGCGGGTCCTCGCCGGCCTCGAGCATCCGCGCGAGCCAGTAGATGCCCGCGTCGGCGTCGCTGTTGCGCAGCGACTTGTGGAGCGCCGAGATCAGGTTGTAGTGCTCCTCGCCCGACTTGTCGTAGAGCAGGGCCCGGCGCTCGACGAGCGCGGAGAGCGCCGCCATGTCGAGCCGGCGACGTCCCTCGGCGTCGGCGGGGAGCGACGCGGCCGCCTGTTCGAGCAGGTTCAGCGCGACGCGCGCGTCGCCGTTCGCGTAGACCGCCAGCGCCGTCCGCGCCGCCTCGTCCACCTCGAGGCCCGTGCCGCCAAGGCCGCGATCCGCGTCGGCGATGGCGCGGCTCAGGATCTCCGCCACGTCGGCGACCGAGAGCGGCTGCAGCACGTACACCCGGGCGCGCGAGAGGAGCGCCGAGTTCACCTCGAACGACGGGTTCTCGGTGGTCGCGCCGACGAGCACGATGGTGCCGCGTTCGACGTGCGGCAGGAAGGCGTCCTGCTGCGCCTTGTTGAACCGGTGGATCTCGTCCACGAAGAGCAGCGTCCGGCGTCCCGAGTGGGACCGCGCCAGGTCGGCCCGCGCAATGAGATCCTTGATGTCGCGCACCCCGGACGTGACGGCGCTCAGCGCGCGGAACTCCGCGCCGGTGAGCGACGCCAGCATCCGGGCGAGCGTGGTCTTTCCGGTGCCGGGCGGGCCCCAGAAAATCATCGAGTGCAGGGCACCCGCGTCGATGGCCCGGCGCAGCGGCTGTCCCGCGCCGAGCAGGTGCGTCTGCCCGACGTACTCGTCGAGCGTGCGCGGCCGCATGCGCTCGGCCAGCGGCGTGGCGCCCGAGGACGCCGCCTCGTCGCCGGCCCGGCCGGCGTCGCCGGGCCCGCGCGGCTCGTCGTCCGGATCGAACAGGGAGCGGGACGTCATCGGGAGACCCCGTGGGCACGGGTCGCCTCGTACAGCACGAGCGACGCGGTGACGGCGACGTTGAGCGAGTCCACGCCCGGCCGCATCGGAATCGTGAGGCGCCCGGACGCGGCGGCCAGGACGTCTGGCGGGAGGCCGGCGCCCTCGTGGCCGAGCAGCAGCAGCGTGCGCGCGCCGAACGCGTGCCCCGCGAGAGGGGTGCCGCCGGCGATCGCGGTGGCGGTCACGGCGGCACCGGCCCTCGCGGCCAGGGCCAGCGCTTCGGTGCGCCCGCCGCGGGCGACCGGAAGGTGGAAGGTGCTGCCCATCGCGCCACGGAGCGCGCGCCAGCCGCCGGGGTCCGCCGTCGCGTCGAGCGCGACGACCCCGGCGGCGCCGAGGGCGTGGGCGCTGCGGATGACCGCGCCGAGGTTGCCGGGATCCTGGACGTCCACGAGGCCGACGATCAGGCCGGGACGACCGAGCACCGCCTCGAGCGGCGCCGGACGCCAGCGGGCGAGGGCGACGATGCCGGAGGGCGATCGGACGGGGCTGGCGGCCTCGAGCGCGGCCGCCGAGACTTCCCAGGCTTCGGCCGCGGCTCGCGCGGCCGCGGCCACCGGGCCGTGCGCGGGGCCGGCGGTCAGCACGAGGTCGAGGGGGACGCCGGCGCGGTGCGCTTCGAGCACCAGGTGCTCGCCGTCGAGCAGGACCGGGTCGTCCGGTTCGCGCCGGCGCGCGATCCGGCGGCACCGCTTGACGGCGGGATGCTGGCGACTGGTCAGGCGCGGCGGATCCGGCACGGGGCCGTCATTGTACCGTGCCGCCCGCACGCCGCGCGGCGTCCGTGAACCGCCGCGGGCCTTTGTGCTAGCCTCATCGCTGGCCATGAAGGCGCAACTGATCAAACGATTCGAAGACGAGATCGTGATCCTCGATCGCGAGTTGAAGCACGAGCTGCCGAAGGAGATCCAGCGCGCGCGCGAACTGGGCGACCTGCGCGAGAACGCCGAGTACCAGGCGGCGAAGGAACGCCAGCGCTTCGTCGAGGCGCGCATCTCGATGCTGCGCAAGCGCGTCAGCGAGATCCAGCTGATGAACCTGGAGCGCATCCCGCACGACCGCGCCGGGTTCGGCTCGCGCCTCACCGTGGTCGAACACGACCAGGAGACGGTCTACGAACTCGTCATGCCCGAGGACGCGAACCCGGAGCAGGGGCTGATTTCCGTCGCGTCGCCGATCGGTCGGGCGTTGTCCGGCCGGCAGGAAGGGGACGAGGTCGAGGTGCGGACGCCCGCGGGCGCGCGCGTCTTC
>JAWKHR010000079.1:0-20431 GCA_041394725.1 Vicinamibacterales bacterium
GGCCTCGGCCGCGATGGTCACGGCGATCCTGATCGGCGACCGGGCCGCGCTGGACGAGATGGTCCTCGATCGGATGCGCGCGGCGGGCACGTACCACGTGGTGGCCATCTCCGGCGGCAACGTCGCCATCGTCGTCGTGCTGTGCGTGGTGCTGGCGCGGCTGGTGGTGCGCGGGGCGAGGCCGGCGGCGCTCCTGGCCCTGGCGGCGGTCGTCGCCTACGGGCTGATCGTCGGGCGCGAGCCCTCGGTCACGCGCGCGGTCACGGCCGCGACCATCTACCTGGTGCTCGGCCTGGCCGGCCTCAGGCCGGGCGCGTTGCCCGTGCTCGCCCTGGTGGCCGGCGGCATCGCCATCGTCGATCCCCTGCAGGTGATCGACGTGGGCGCCTGGCTGTCGTTCGGTGCCACGGCCGGGCTCGTGCTGGCGGCGCCCCGCTGGATGGCGTGGGCCCGCGGTCGCGCCGGACCGGGGCTGGTGGCGCGGGCGGGCCTGGTGCTGGCGGCGATGGTCGCCGCCACCCTGGCCGCGGAACTCGCCGTGCTGCCGGTGCAGGCGCTGGTGTTCGGACGGGTCGGCCTGGTGGGGCTGGTGGCGAACCTGATCGCGGTGCCGGCGATGACGGTCGTGCAGGCCGCGGGCGCCGTCGCCGTGGTCGCGGCACCATGGGCCCCCGGCCTGGCCTGGATCGCGGCCGGTGGCGCGCACGCCGGGACGACGCTTCTCGTCGAGAGCGCGCGGATCGCCGACGCCGCGCCGTGGTTCGTCTGGCGCACGCCGCCGGCCTCGCCGGCGTGGGCGGCGGTCTACTACGGTGGCGGCATCGGGTGGCTCCTGGCGGATCGGCCGGGCCTCCGGAGGGCCGCCGCAGGCGGCGTGGTGATCGGGGCGATCGCATTGTGCACGGCACCCGCCCTCGGGCGCGCGGTGCCTCCGGCCGATCGGCTGCGCCTGACCGCGATCGACGTCGGGCAGGGGGACGCGCTGCTGCTGCAGTGGCCGACCGGCCGGTCGATGCTGGTCGATGCCGGCGGCGGGGACGCCGGGATCGGCGCGCGGGTCGTGGTGCCGGCCGTCCAGGCGGCGGGCGTCCGGCGCCTGGACTGGCTCGTGATCACGCACGCCGACCGCGATCACATCGGCGGCGCGCGCGAGGTGGTCCGGGTGCTGCGCCCGCGCGAGATCTGGGACGGTGTGCCGGTCGAGCCCGACGCGTCTCGCGCGGCGCTCGTGGCGGAGGCCGCGGGCCTGGGGATTCCCTGGCGACAGGTCACGCGCGGCGACGTACTACGCCTGGCCGGCGTCCGGCTGGAAGTCCGGCATCCGCCGGTGCCCGACTGGGAGCGGCCGCGCGTGCGAAACGACGACTCCGTGGTGCTGCGCGTGACGTATGGCGACGTCAGCCTCCTGCTCACTGGCGATGCCGGCGCGGAGTTCGAGGCGGCCGGACTGCCGGACGAGGACCACGCGAGATTGCGCGTCCTCAAAGTCGGGCATCACGGCAGCCGGACCTCGACGAGCGAAGCCTTCGTCGCGCGAGTTCGCCCGGATCTCGCCCTGGTGTCCGTCGGGCGGGGCAACCTGTTCGGTCATCCGGTGCCCGACGTCCTGGGGCGTCTCGATCGGGCCCGGGCGATCGTGCTCCGCACGGACCGCGACGGGGCTGTCGCGCTCGAGACCGACGGCCGCGTGATCGACGTCCGTACGGCGATGGGACGACGGTTCCGGGTGCTCGCGTGGCCGGACCCGTGAGGGCGATCTGTGACGCGCGCGCCGCCGCGCGCGAGGCTCCCCGCGCTTGACGGCCTGCCAGGCGTCCTCCATCGCGGCGAGGTCCGCGTCGTGGACGGACGACCCCGCGCGGGCGAGGTGCGCCTCGACCTGCGCGAAGCGCGCCGAGAACTTGTCGTTCGCGGCGCGGAGCGCGGACTCGGGCTCCACGCCGAGTTGCCGCGACAGGTTGGCGATCGAGAAGAGCAGGTCGCCCATCTCGTCGGCCGCCCGCGCCGGGCCCTCGGCGAGCGCGGCACGCAGTTCGGCCACCTCCTCCTCGACCTTGTCGAGGACGTCGGCGGCCGAGGGCCAGTCGAACCCGACGGCGGCGGCGCGAGTGCCGATCTCGTGGGCGCGCAGCAGCGCGGGCAGGGCACGCGGAATGCCGGACAGCACGCCCGCGGCGTCCTTCGAGTCCTGCTGCTCGCGGGCCTTGATCCGTTCCCACTGTTCGACCACCGCGGCCGCCGACCGGCCCGGCCGGCCCCGGCCGGCCAGCGGCAGGGGCCGCCCAGAGGCGGTGAAGACGTGCGGGTGACGGCGGATGAGCTTCGCGGTGATGGCCATGACGGCATCGGCGATGTCGAAGCGCCCGGTCTCGGCCGCGAGCTGCGACTGGAAGACGCACTGGAACAGCACGTCGCCCAGTTCGCCGGCGAGGCCGTCGAGATCGCCGCGGTCGATCGCGTCGAGCGCCTCGTACGTTTCCTCCAGCAGGAACGGCCGCAGCGTCTCGTGGGTCTGCCGCCGGTCCCACGGACAGCCGGCGAGGGACCGCAGGGTGTCCATGATCCGCACGAGGCGTGCGAAGCCCGACGCCGCGCGCCGGGCCGTCGCGTCCACGTGCGGCTGGCGCGTCGTCGCGGCGGCGCGCGACCGCCGTTTCGCGGACGTCGTTGCGGCGGCGCGCGACCGCCGCCGAGGCGACCCCGTCGCGACCGCCCGGGCCGGCCGCGCGGACGCCTTCGGTACCGCCGGCTTCGCGGGTCGCTTCGACCGGGCGCTCTTCGTGCTCATCGCGTCGAAATGCTAGCATCTTGGCCTGTGCGTGTTCTGTTCCTGGGCACCGGCACGTCGCACGGTGTCCCGATGATCGGGTGCGACTGCCCGGTCTGCCGGTCCGACGATCCTCGCGACAACCGGACGCGACCGTCCATCTACCTGGAACTCGACGACGACCGGCGCGTCCTCGTGGACACGACGCCGGACCTGCGGACCCAGGCGCTGCGGCACGACCTGCGTCGCGTGGACGCGATCCTCTACACGCACGCCCACGTCGACCACGTCATGGGCCTGGACGAGGTGCGGCGGTTCAACGTGCTCAGCGGGACCCCGATGCCGATCTTCGGCGACGCGCCGACCCTGGCCTCGATCCAGCGCGCGTTCTCGTACATCTTTCATCCGGCCGCTCCGCGCGGGGGCGGCGTGCCGGATCTCCGGCTGTGGACCATCGGCGGCGGCCCGTTCTGTCTCGGCCGCCAGGAGGTCGTGCCGGTGCCGATCCAGCACGGGCCGTGGTCCATCCTGGGGTTCCGCCTGGGACGGTTCGCCTACCTGACCGATTGCAACGGCATTCCGGAGGCGTCGCTGGCGCGGCTCGACGGGCTCGACACGCTCGTCCTCGACGCGCTGCGCCACCGGCCGCACCCGACCCACTTCAACCTGGCGCAGGCGACGGCCATGGCGCGGCGGATCGGCGCGCGCCGGACCTGGTTCACCCACATCGCGCACGAGCTCGGACACGCCGAGACCTGCGCGAGCCTGCCGGACGGCATGGCGCTGGCCCACGACGGCCTGGTCGTCGAGGTCGCCTGATCCATGCAGGTCGTCCACTTCCCGGATTCGCCCCGGCCGAACTGGCCCCGGCCGGTCGTCGCGCTCGGCAACTTCGACGGTCTGCATCGCGGCCACCTGCGGCTGATGGACGACGTGCGCCGGCAGGCGGCCGAGCATGGCGGCACGCCCGCCGCGATGATCTTCGATCCCCACCCGCCGCGCGTCCTGCGTCCGGACAAGGCGCCGCCGCTGCTGATGACGCTCGAGCAGAAGCTCGAGGCGTTCGAACGCGCGGGCCTCAAGGGCGTGGCCATCGTCCGGTTCACGCCGGAGTTCTCGCGCTGGGAGCCGGAGCTGTTCGTCGAGACCGTGCTGGTGGACTGGCTGCGCGTGGCGGAGGTGCGGGTGGGCGCGAACTTCCTGTTCGGCCGCGACCGGGCCGGCACGTTTTCCCTGCTGCGCACGCTCGGCGAGGACCTGGGATTCCGCGTCGAGAAGATCGACCCGGTCCGCTTCAAGGACTTCGTCGTCTCGAGCTCGCGGATCCGGCACCTCGTCGGCGAGGGACGCGTGGACGAGGCCGGCGCGCTGCTCGGCCACCATTACTTCATCGACGGGACCGTCGTGCACGGCGACGGGCGCGGACGCGAGCTGGGATACCCCACCGCGAACCTCCGGACCGAGAACGAGCTGGTCCCGCCGCACGGCATCTACGCCACCCTGGCCATCGTGGACGAGGTCTGCCACCCCTCGGTCAGCAGCCTCGGCGTCCGGCCGACGATCGGCGGGGGACCGGCCACGATCGAGGCTCACCTGCTGGACGGTCCGGCCGACCTGTACGATCGCCGGCTCCGCCTGGCCTTCGTGAAGTTCCTGCGTCCGGAGGAGCGGTTCGACAGCCTGGACGCGCTGACCGAGGCCATCGGACGGGACTGTCGCCGCGCCCGGACCCTGTTCGACGCCATCTCCATCGGAACGTCCGGTCCCGGTCAGGGACAGGCCCCGGCCCCGCGCCCGGGCGCCCCGCGGGGCGACCCGGGAGGCCGGCGCGGCGCCGGGGTGTCCCGGGCGGCGACCCGGGGGGCCGGCGGACGGCGCGGGGCCGGCCGGCTGATAGAATCGCTGTCAACTCATGTCGGACGGCTTCACGCTTTCGCTGCCAGCCGACGCCAGGTACCGCGGGCTGGCGTCAGAGATCGCCCGGAAGTACGCGGAGTATGCCGGGGGCACCGAGGCGGATGCCACGGCGCTGTCGGCGGCCGTGGCCGGCGCCGTGGACCAGGCGGCCGGCGAGGCCGGGGAGGGCGACATCCGCGTCGAGTTCCGCGCGGATCCGTCCGGCGTGGACGTGACGCTGCACTGGGCGGACGGCTCGTCCGCGCTGCATCACCCGCTGCCGGCCCGGAATCCGTAGCCCGCCCCCATGCGCCTGTACAACACCCTCACGCGGAAGGAAGAAGACTTCGCGCCCGCCGACGGGCGGACGGTGCGGATGTACACGTGCGGCCTGACGGTCTACGCGCGCGGGCACATCGGCAACTTCCGCACGTTTCTCAGCCAGGACCTGCTGCGCCGCGTGCTGCGCCACGTCGAGGGCTGGGAGATGCGCCACGTCATGAACTTCACCGACGTGGACGACAAGACGATCCAGGCCTCGCACGCGGCCGGCGTGCCGCTGCGCGAGTACACCGATCGATACATCGCGGCATTCCTCGAGGACGCGGCGGCGCTCGGGCTCGAGGACGTCGAGGAGCGGCCGCGCGCGACCGACGAGGCCAACATGCGCGCGATGGTCGACATGGTGAAGGCGCTCGAGGCGCGCGGCCACACCTACACGTCCGACGGATCGATCTACTTCCGCATCTCGACGCTGCCCGGCTACGGCAAGCTCGCGCACCTCGACCACGAGGGGATCCAGGCCGGGGCGCGCGTGGACGCGGATACCTACGCCAAGCAGGACGCCCGCGACTTCGTGCTCTGGAAGGCGACGAAGCCGGGCGAGCCGACCTGGGACTACAGCTGCGGCCCCGGCCGGCCGGGCTGGCACCTCGAGTGCTCGGCGATGGCGCTGCGGCTGCTGGGCGAGCCGCCGATTGACCTGCACGGCGGCGGGATCGACCTGATCTTCCCGCACCACGAGAACGAGATCGCCCAGGCCGAGGGGGCCACCGGCAAGCCGTTCTCGCGGTTCTGGATGCACACCGAGTTCCTGAACCTCGACAACGAGAAGATGTCGAAGTCGCTCGGCAACGTCTTCACCGTGCGCGACATCCTGGACCAGGGCTACCGCGCGTCGGCGCTGCGCTACCTGCTGATCTCGGTGCACTACCGCAAGCAGCTCACGTTCAACTGGGACGTCCTGGCGCAGGCCGAGGCCGCCGTGGGCCGCCTGGCGGACTTCGTCGCGCGCATCGAGACCGTGGCCGCCGGCGCCGCGCATCCCCAGGTCGCCGCCCGCGTGACCGAGGCGCGCGAGGCGTTCCGCGCGCACGTCCGCGACGACCTCAACGTGCCGGGCGCCCTGGGCGTCGTCTTCGATCTCGTGCGCGACGTCAACGCCCGGCTGGACGCGGGGGAGGTCGGCGCGCCTGACGCGGTGCAGGTGCGCGACGCGGTGCAGGAGTTCGATCGCGTGCTCGGCGTGCTGGCGCTGCGCCGCGCCGAGGATGCCGTGCCCCCCATGCCGGTCGAGGAACTCGAGGCGCTCATCGCCGAGCGGCGCGAGGCGCGGCGCGCCCGCGACTTCGCGCGCGCCGACGGCATCCGCCACACCCTGGAGGCCCGCGGCGTCGTCCTCGAGGACACGCCGGGCGGCACCCGCTGGAAGAGGAAGTGAAGCCATGCCCCAGATCCGCACCCCCCTGCCGGGGCCGAACGCCAAGGCGATCATCGAGCGCGACCGCGCGCGGGTGTCGCCCTCCTACACCCGCGACTACCCGTTCGTGATGGCCCGCGGCCACGGCGCCGTCGTCGAGGACGTGGACGGCAACGAGTTCCTCGACTGCGCCGCCGGTATCGCGGTGACGGGCACCGGACACTCGCACCCCGACGTCGTCCGCGCCATCGTCGAGCAGGCGCAGAAGTACCTGCACATGTCCGGCACGGACTTCTACTATGAGCCGCAGGTGCAGCTGGCCGAGCAGATGGCCCGGCTCGTGCCGATCGATCGGGCCGGCGGGAACGTCCGCTGTTTCTTCGGCAACTCGGGGGCCGAGGCGGTGGAAGCGGCGCTGAAGCTGGCGCGGTACCACTCGAAGCGCGTCAACGTCATCGCCTTCCTCGGATCGTTCCACGGCCGCACGATGGGCGCGCTCGCCGCGACGTCGAGCAAGTACGTCCAGCGCTCGGGCTTCGGCCCGATGATGCCGGGGATGTATCACGCGCCGTACGCCACCTGCTACCGGTGCCCGGTGGGCCTCCGGCCCGAGAGCTGCCAGGCGGAATGCCTCGCCTTCCTCGAGGACCAGACGCTCGTGCACCTGGTCTCGCCCGAGGAGGTCGCCGCCGTCATCGTCGAGCCGATCCAGGGCGAGGGCGGCTACCTCGTGCCGCCGGCGCAGTTCCACCAGCGGCTGCGCGCGCTGACACAGCAGCACGGCATGCTGCTCATCGCCGACGAGGTTCAGAGCGGGATGGGCCGGACCGGCCGCATGTTCGCCTGCGAGCATTTCGGCATCGAGGCCGACATCGTCACCGTGGCGAAGGGCATCGCGTCGGGCCTGCCGCTCAGCGTGACCGCCGCACGCGCCGACGTGATGGACTGGCCGCCCGGCGCGCACGCCTCGACCTTCGGTGGCAATCCGGTGAGCTGCGCCTCGGCGCTGGCGACGATTCGCCTGCTGACCGACGGGCTCGTGAAGAACGCCGAGGTCGTCGGCGCGCACCTGCTCGAGGGCCTGCGTGCCCTGGCCGATCGGCACCCGCTCATCGGCGACGTGCGCGGCAAGGGCCTGATGATTGGCGTCGAACTCGTGCGCGACCGGGTCACGAAGGAACGCGCCACCACCGAGCGCGATCGCGTCATCCAGGAGATGTTCACGCGTGGCGTGCTGGCGCTCGGCGCCGGTCGCAACGCCGTCCGCTTCGCCCCGCCGCTCGTGCTCACCACCGGCCAGGCCGACGAGGTCATCCAGGTCTTCGACGAGGCCCTCGCCGCCGTGGCCGCGCCCCGACGGTAACCACCCCGCCACCGCCGCCGTAGGACCGGTGGACGCGTGCGCGCGCCGGCAGCCGCCGGCCGGGACGGAATCCGGCGTAGTAGGCTGAGACGGCCGTGACGCCCGAACAGGAACGTCACTCGACGGAACTGATGACTCGCGCCCAGGGCGGCGACGCCCGGGCGTACGCGGAGCTGCTCGTGCTGCTCACCGGGGTGATTCGCCAGTACGCCCGTGGCCGCGCCGGGGACGTGCCGTGGATCGACGACGTCGTCCAGGAGGCGCTGCTGGCGCTGCACCGCGCGCGGCACACCTACGATCCGGGACGGCCGTTCGCGCCCTGGTTCTACGCGCTCACGTCGAATCGGTTCATCGACGTGTTCCGCCGCGAACGGCGCGTGGGGCAGCGCGAGCAGGGCAGCGACGTGCTCGTCGGCCCGACGCCGTCGGGTGTCTCCGACGCCCGATCGTCCGTGGATCTGGAGGCCGTGCTGCGCGCGCTCGACGCCCTGCCCCCGAAGCAGCGCGAGGTGGTCCGGGCGCTCAAGCTGGGTGACCAGTCCGTCCGCGAGGTGAGCGCGCGACTGGGGATGAGCGAGGCGGCCGTGAAGGTGACGGCGCATCGCGGCTACCGGGCGCTGCGGCGGCTGCTCGGCCGCGACCGTGAGCATCATGAAGACTGAGGATCTGATCGCCGGCCTCGCGCGTGACCTGACGCCCGTGCGGCGGCTGGCCTCGCCGTGGACGCGGCTGCTGACCTGGCTGGCCCTGGCGCTGCCGCTGCTCGCGGCCGGCGTGCTGGTCCTCGGGCCGCGATCCAATCTGGCCCGGGCCGTCGTGGACTGGCGTTTCCTCGCGGTCGGCGCCGTCGCGGTGGCGACCATGGTCGCGGCGGCGGCCGCCGCGCTCGTCCTCTCGGTGCCCGGCCGGGAGGTCCACGCGCGCTGGAGGGGGACGGGTGTCGCGCTCACGGCTCTCTGGGGCGCGCTGATGCTGGCGCTGGTCGGCCTGCAGGGCGGTGTCCTGGCCGGCGCGATGCGCTGGCCGCTCCCGCTCTGCATCGTGAAGGTCATCGGCTTCGCGGCCGTGCCGGCCGTCCTGCTCGTGGCGATGCTGCGGCGCGCGGCGCCGCTGCGACCCGCCTGGACCGCCGGCCTGGCCGCCGTCGCGGCGCTGGCGGGCGGGGCGCTGGCCACGCAATTCGTCTGTCCGAGCAATCGCGCCGGACACCTGCTGCTCGCGCACTACCTGCCGGTCGTCGGGTTCGGCCTGGCGGGGGCGCTGCTGCTGCGCGCGCTCGTCGCGCCCTCGCGCCCGTCCCGCGTCGGCTGATCGCGCGCCCGCCATCCGGCACGCGGCTTGCTCCCGATGGCCGCATGGGTGGCGCTCCCTCCGCGGTCGCACTCGGAAAACTGGGCGAACGCGTGGCCCGCGCCGAACTCGAGCGCCGGGGGTACGCCATTCTTGCCACCCGCTACCGCTCCCGCTTTGGAGAAATCGACATCGTCTGCGACGACGGCGGCACGATCGTGTTCGTCGAGGTCAAGGCGCGCCGGCACGCGCGGCGGGGCAGCGCGGCGGAGGCGATGACGCCGCGCAAGCGGCGCCGCGTCGCGGCGATGGCGCTCGACTACCTCGGCTGGATCGGCCGGCTCGACGCCCGCTGCCGCTTCGACGTGGTCGCCATCGACGGGATCGGGACGGACCGGATGCAGGTCCGGGTGTTCGAGGACGCCTTCCGCACGTCGGGGTGGTGAACCGCGGCAAATATCTGTATGCTACTTATAAGTCAATGACAGACATCAAACCGGACCCCCGTGATTTTCTGCCCCTGCCGCCCCACGACTTCCAGGTCCTGCTGAGCCTGGCCGCCGGTCCCGCGCACGCCTACGGGCTGTCGAAGGCGGTGGAGGCCCAGTCCGATGCCGTCCGCCTGGAAATCGGGTCGCTCTACCGCATGCTCGCCCGGCTGACCACGCTCGGCCTCATCGCGGAGACCGGGACCGAGGCCGGCGCCGGCGATGGCCACGAGCGGCAGCGGCGCTACTACGGGCTGACCACGCTCGGGCGCCGCGTGGCCGAGGCGGAATCCGCGCGCCTGCGCGCCGTGCTCGACCTCGCGCGGCGCCGGCGCCTCCTGCCCGGACGGCGGTCGTCATGAGCCGGGTCCCGGCACCGATCGGCTTCCGGTTGCTGCTGCGACTGCTGCCGCGGGAATTCCGCCGCCGCTACGCGGCCGACATGGCCGCCACGTTCGCCGACCGTCGCGCCGAAGCGAGGGCGGCCGGCCACGGCGCCTCGCTCAGGCTGTGGGGACGCACGCTGCTCGACGTGACGAGGACCGCGGCGGCCGAACGGCGCCGCAGCTCGCTCCGGCCCGCGCGCCCGGGCGGGTTCGGCGCCCGGCCGCGATCGTCGGCCGTCCCCGGCTTCGTCCACGGCGTGGGCGACGACGTCAGGGTTGCCTTCCGGGTGCTGCGGCGACAGCCCGGCTACGCCGCGTTCGTCGTGTTCACCCTGGCCGTCGGCCTCGGGGCGACGACGGCGGTGTTCTCGGTGGTGGACGGGGTGCTGCTGCGTCCGCTCCCGTTCGCCGATCCGGACCGGGTCGTGGGCGTCTGGGGCCGGTTCCTGCCCGAGAGCGGATTCGACTTCGCGCGCTTCTCGCTGTCCGGGCCCGAATATCTCGACTACCGGGCGACGGCCACGCAGGTCGAGGGCGTGGCCGCGTGGGCCCGCTCCACGGTGACGCTGGCCGTCGGCGAGGCCGACCCCGAACGCGTGCCGGCGGCCTCGATCGCGCCGGCGCTGCTCGACACGCTCGGGGTCAGTCTGGCGAACGGCCGGTCGTTCCGGCCGGACGAGGGGGCGCCGGGCGGGGCCCGGGTCGTGATCCTCGGGCACGCGTTCTGGCGCGACCACTTCGGCGGCGCCGCGGACACGGTCGGCCGGACGGTCCTCATCAACGGCCGGTCCACCACCATCGTCGGCATCGCGCCCGCCGGCTTCGAGTTCGCGAACGCGGATCTCTGGCTGCCCCTGGTGATCGACCCGGCGAACCCGGGCGGGCGGGCGGCGCACGGGATCTTCGCCATCGGCCGGCTGGCGCCCGGCGCGACGCTCGAGTCGGCGTCGGCGGAGATGTCGGTGTTGATGGACGGCTGGAAGCGTGCCTACCCGGAGGTGCACACCGGCCACTTCCTGTACCTCTCCCCGATCCTCGACGACCTGGTCGGCAACGTGCGGCCGATGCTGCTGGCCCTGCTCGGCGCGACGGGACTGGTGCTGCTGATCGTCTGCGCCAACGTCTCGAGCCTCGTGCTCGCGCGCGGCGAACTGCGGCTGCCGGAGATGGCCATCCGGCGGGCGCTCGGGGCGGGCCGCGCGCGCGTGATGCGGCTCGTCCTCGTCGAATGCCTGTTGCTGAGCACGGCGGGCGGCGTGATCGCCGTCGGCCTGGCCGCGGTCGGCCTGCGCGCGGTGCGCGCGCTCGACCAGGTCGGCCTGCCGCGGCTCGAGTCGGTCGCGATCGACTGGCGCGTGCTCGCCTTCGCGTTCGCCGCGACGCTCGTGGCCGCGCTGGCCGTGGGGCTCGTGCCCGCGGTCCGCGGGACCGCGGCGCAGGCGACGGCGGGCACGGGCGCCGGCGACCGCGCGCCGACGGCGGGGCGGGCACGGCTGCGGTTCCGCCGCGGGCTCGTGGCCGGCGAGGTGGCCCTCACGCTCGTGCTCGTGATCGGCGCGGGCCTGATGTTGCGCAGCCTGCAGCAGCTGCGGCACGTCGACCCCGGATTCGACGCCCACGACGTGCTGCTCGCCAGCCTGTCGCTGCCCGCCGCCACCTACGACACGGACGCGCGGGTCCGTGCCTTCTACCGGGACCTGGTGGCGCGCCTGGATGCGCTCCCCGGCGTGGTGCGGGCGTCGGCCTCCACGGCCGTGCCGCTGTACTCGGGCACCGGGCTGTGGGACTTCGAGCTGGACGGCGAGCCGGCGCCGGGGCCGGGGCAGCCGGCCTGGAACGCCGCGACCGGCTTCGTATTGCCGGGCTTCCTCGAGACGATGCGGATTCCGGTCGTGCGGGGACGGTCGATCGAGGCGGCGGACACGGCGACCGCCGAGCCTGTCGTCCTGGTCAACGAGGCGCTGGTCCGCAAGTTCTTCCACGGCCGCGACCCGATCGGCCGCCGGCTGCGGATCGAGACCAACGACGGCAGCCTGCCGTGGATGACCATCGTCGGCATCGTCGGCGATTACCGCGACCAGGCGGTGCAGACACCGGCGCAGCCGATGTACTTCATTCCCTACGTCCAGGGCGAGCGATCCGCCGCGTTCACCTCGCGCTACCTCACGATCGTCATCCGCGGCACGGGCGACGCGGCGGCCACGGCGAGCGGCCTCCGGCAGGTGGTGCGGGACGCGGACCGCGGGCTCGCGCTCTACAGCGTGGCGTCCTTCCCGGAGACCCGCCGCGAGTCGCTGGCCCGGGATCGGTTCGCCACGTCGCTCTTCGCGACGTTCGCGGCCATCGGGCTGGTGCTCGGCGCGACCGGCATCTACGGCGTCATCGCCTACACGGTCGCCCGGCGCACGCGGGAAATCGGCATCCGGCGGGCGCTCGGCGCCAGCTCGCGGGCGGTGCTCGCGCTCGTGCTGCGCCAGGGGCTGGTGCCCGTGGCCGCCGGCACCCTCGCCGGGCTGGCCGCCGCCTGGTATGCGAGCCGCGCCATCGCGGCGCAGCTGTTCAACGTGTCGCCGACCGATGCGGCGACGTACGCGGGCGTTGCCGGCATGGTGCTGATCGTGTCGGTGGTGGCGTGCCTCGTGCCGGCGCGGCGTGCCTTGCGCATCGCGGCGTCGATGGCGCTGCGCGAGTCCTGATCGCCGAGGTCAGCCGGCCGGGTGCTTCGAGATCGGCCGGCCCGCCGCCCCGGCCGTCGGACCGGCGGGCGTTGCCGCGTCGTCCACGGCGCCGGCGCCGTGCCGGGCGTCCTCGCGCGCGGCGGCGCGGGCGATGCCGCGCAGCTGTCCGCGGAAGACGAGCGCGTGCAGGGGCCAGATGCCGTACCAGTAGAGCAGACCGGCCAGCCCGCGCGGGTCGAACGTCGCCGTCTGCGTGATGCGGGCGCCGTCGCCGTCCGGCTTCACGTGGAAGTCCAGCCACGCATGACCGGGCAGGCGCATCTCGGCGGACAGGCGGAGGCGCTCGCCCCGGATCACCCGGTCCACCCGCCAGCAGTCCACCACGTCGCCCGGGCGGAGGCGCTCGGGGTCGCGGCGGCGCCGGCGCAGGCCGACGCCGCCGGCCAGCAGGTCGATGGCGCCGCGGAGGCGCCACAACCACTGGCCGTAGTACCAGCCGGTCTCGCCGCCGATCCGCTCGATCGGCGCGAAGGCCCGGTCGGGCGGCACCGGGACGCGCAGCGTCCGCGAATCGACCAGCCGGTTGCCGAGCCGGCGGCCGCCGTAGGGGGCGGTCCCCGAGGCCGCCATGGAGTCGAACCAGCGCGTGCCGGGCATCCGGCGCTCGTCGTCGGCGATCGCCGCGCGCATGGCGGCGGTCACCCCGACGGGGCGCACGTCGAAGCGCGCCGCGGCCGCCGGGTCACGCACGACCGACGGGTGCCGGATGCTGTCGATCAGGTGCCGGCCGACGCGTGCGAAGAGCGGCGTCACCAGGCCGAGCCACGCGCTCGACAGCCGCGGCGTGAGGACGGGCACCGGCAGGAACCACCGTCGCAGCCCGCGCAGCCGCGCGTACTCGCGCATCAGGTCGAGGTAGGAGACGACGTCGGGGCCGCCGATTTCGACGACCGCGTGATCCTCGGCGAGAAGGTTCCGCGCGGCGACCAGGTAGCGCAGCACGTCGTCAATCGCGATCGGCTGCGCGGGCTGGCGCACCCAGGCGGGCGTGACCATGACCGGCAGGCGTTCGACGAGCGCGCGAATCATCTCGAAGGAGAGGCTCCCGCTGCCGATGACGATCGAGGCCCGCAACTCGACGACCGTCACGCCCGACGCGCGCAGGTGCATGCCCGTGTCGAGCCGGCTCCGCAGGTGCGGCGAGAGATCCGCGGTCGGGTCCGCCAGGCCTCCGAGGTAGATGATGCGCGACACGCCGGCCTCGCGCGCCGCGGCGCCGAAGTTGATCGCGCCCTCGCGTTCCGCGGCGGCGAAGTCGCGCCCGCGGCCCATCGCGTGCACCAGGTAGTACGCCGTGTGCACGTCGCGGAGCGCCTCGCGCAGGCTCGCACGATCGCGGACGTCCCCGGCCACGATCTCGGTGGCCGGCGAGACCCGTCCCTCCAGGAAGTCGGGACGCCGCGCCAGGCACCGCACGCGGGCCCCGCGCTGTTCCAGCAGGCCGACGAGGCGTCCGCCGACGTAGCCCGTGGCGCCCGTGACCAGGATCAACGGTTCAGCTGCCATATCGCCAGGTTCAGCGCCGAGGCGTAGGAGACCCACGCCAGGTAGGGAACGAAGAGCCACGCGGCCGGCCGGGCGCCGCGCCAGGCCTGCACGATGAACGTCGCGATGGCGATCCACAGCGCGACGATGACCAGCGCCGCGGCGCCGACGCGGTGCGCGCCGAAGAAGAGCGGCGACCAGGCCGCGTTCAGGCCGAGCTGCACCCACCACGTCCGCCACGCGGCCCGAACGCCGGACCGCGCGGCGACGGCAGAGACCCGCCAGCCGGCGACGCCGATGCACAGATAGAGCGCGGTCCAGACCGGGCCGAAGAGCCAGTTCGGCGGCGTCCAGGCCGGCTTCGCGAGCGTCGGGTACCACTCGCGCACGGCGTCGCTCGTGACCCAGCCCCCCACGCCGCCGACGGCCAGGCAGAGCACGACCAGCCAGACGAGCGTCGCCGGGCGGGTCAGGCCCGCCGACCCGGCGTGCGGTGCGAGGACAGGGGAGGCCATGGCTCTCCCGTTTACTCTAGCGAGAAGTGAGTTAACTGAAGCGAAAAACCTGGCCGGTTGCGCAGATCGTGTACCTGGGGAGAAAAAGGCGCGCGTGATCTTTTCGCGAAGGGAAAACTGGCGGCGTCAGTGCCGTGAGCGGCGGGGCTGGCGGCCGCCGAGCGTGTCGAGCAGACGCGCCTGGCGTCCGGCCGGCGTCCGGGCCAGACGGCCGTCCCACTCGCGGAGCAGGGCGCGCATGTCCCGTCGGAGGTCAATCAGCTCGGCGACGCGGCGGTCGAGTTCCTCGAGCCGCGTGGCGACCAGCGCGCGGACGGCGCGACACGGTGCGCCGCCCCGGGCGCGCTCGCGCAGGATGGCCGCGAGCTCGCGGAGCGAGAACCCCATCGAGAGGGCGCGCCGAATCAGGCGGACGCGCGTGACGGCTTCCGCGTCGTAGAGCCGGTAGCCGGACGCGGAGCGGCCGGCCGGCGCGAGGACGCCACGCCGTTCGTAGTGCCGCAGCGTGTCGGGGCTCACGCCCGCGGCCCGCGCCAGGGCGCCGATGCGGAGGGCGCCGCGATCGCTCACGGCGCGGGGGGACCTCCGGGACGCCGGCCCACGGTCGTCGCGTCACCCGTCTTGTGGTCGCTGATCTGGAAGGCCAGGAACGCGTGCACCGCGCGCAGCGCGTCCGGGTCGGTCGTCACGATGTCCACGCGGCCGCCCTGCGGCGCCTCCACGTACCGGTAGCGGATCTTTTCGCGGAGCCGGGTCATGTCGGCCGTGCCGGGCACGTCGGTCGCGTGGATGAAGTGGGGCAGGTCGAACTGGCCCTGCCCGAAGAGCATCGCGATGTGCGGCAGGTGCGATCGGATGGCCGCGAGGTTCGTCTCGTCGGCGGCCTCCTTCACCGTCACCTCGATCGCCCCGCCATCCTCGTAGAGCCGGAAGTGATGCGTGGTCTTGTCCTGGTCGAAGCCCATGCCCTGCGCGCCGCGCGTGGCCAGGGGATCCTGGGCGGGGGCGCCGGACGCCTGCGGCAGCGGGGTGAGCGACAGCGCGACGACGAGTAAGAGCGCGAGCATCGAGGTCTCCAGTCCGGGCCTGATCGCAAGCCCGCACTCGTCACTCTAGACCCTGGAACCGTTACAGGGTCAAGCGTCCGCGACGGCCGGCGGTGGACCGGCGTTCAGTCGCCGCCCGGCGCCCGGTGTTGCACAATGGCTCCGCCATGCCATCCACTCGCCCTCGCGCCGTCGCCCGCTGGGCCGTCGTGCCCGTGCTGCTCGGGGTGCTGCCGGGCCTCACGCCGTCCGCCTCGGCCCAGTCCGAGCCGTTCACGGTCTACGACACGAGACCGGTCATCACCGAGGGGCCGTACCTGATGGCCACCGGCGCGACGTCCACGACGATCGTCTGGATGACCGACACGCCCAGTCACTCCGAAGTGCGTTTCGCGGCCGGGCGTCACGACACCGCCGGCGCGCTGACCTCGCGCGTCGAGCCCCAGGTGGATGGCCTCGTGCCCGTGGGCACGCGGCACGTCGTCCACCTGATCGGCCTCGCGCCCGGTACCGAGTACAGCTACCAGGTCCAGTCCACCCGCGTCGTGAAGCTCAAGGCCTACTGGCCGGACAAGGGCCTCGCGACGACGAGCGACGTCCATCGTTTCCGGACGCTCGACCCGGGCGCGACGCACGTGTCGTTCGCCGTCGTCACCGACACGCACGAGGACGTCGCCCGCATCAACCGGCTCATGAAGCAGGTGGACTGGGGCGCGACCGACTTCCTGGTCCATACCGGCGACGCGTTCGACTGGCTCGACACCGAGGACCAGCTGTTCCGCCGGTGGCTGACGCCGATCACGGCCGCGCTCTCGCACGAGAAGCCGCTGGTCTACGCGCGCGGGAACCACGAGCTGCGCGGGCCGTTCGCGCGTGAGCTGGCCGGCTACGTGCCGACCGTCGAGGGCCGCTTCTACTACGCCCGCGACGCCGGGCCGATCCACCTGATCGTGCTCGACACGGGCGAGGACAAGCCGGACGACACGAACGTCTACGCGCACCTGAACCGCACGACGCCGTACCGGAACGCGGAGTACGACTGGCTGGCCGATCACGTGGCGACCGACGCGCACCACGCGGCCGCGCCCTTTCGCGTGATCGTCATGCACCAGCCGCGCTGGGGCTGGCTCGCCGAAGGCCCCGACCGCTGGATCCGCCTCGCGAACGACGCCGGCGTGGATCTCGTGATTGCGGGGCACACCCACCGGTTCTCCTACACGCCGCCCGGCCCGGGCGTGCCGCACGCCTACCACCTGCTCGTGCTCGGCCAGGACCAGGTCGCCCGCGTCGAGGCCGCCACGGACGCCATTCACGTGGTGGTCGTGGGCGGTGACGGCGCGGTGGTCCGGGAGATCACGATCCCGCGTGTCCGCCAGCGGTCACCGTCGCGCTGACGCGGGTTGACGCGGGCCGCGTCCCGGCCCATAACTGAGCGGGGGAGTCACTCATGATCGATCGCGCGCGCACGCCCGTCGCCGTCCTGCTGTCGGCCGTCATCGCCGGCGCCACGCTGGTCGCCCACGGCCGGCCGGACCAGGCCGCGACCAGACCGGACCAGGCCGCCGCCGGCCAGCAGGTCTACGTGGCCGGCGCGCGAACCGCGCCGCTCACCACCACGGTGCCCGTCGATCCGGACATCGCGACCGGCCGGTTCGACAACGGCCTGCGGTACTACATCCGCGCGAACCGCCGGCCCGAGCAGCGCGCCGAACTGCGGCTCGCGGTCAACGTCGGGTCGATCGTCGAGGCCGACGACCAGCGCGGGCTCGCGCACTTCGTCGAGCACATGGCGTTCAACGGCACGAAGCACTTCCCGAAGCAGGACATCGTGTCGTTCATGGAGTCGATCGGCATGCAGTTCGGGCCGAGCGTGAACGCCTACACGAGCTTCGACGAGACGGTCTACATGCTCGAGGTGCCGACCGACCGGCCCGAGGTGCTCGACCGGGCGATGCTCATCCTCGAGGACTGGGCGCACGACGTGTCGTTCGACGACGCGGAGATCGACAAGGAACGGGGCGTCGTGATCGAGGAGTGGCGGCTGGGCCGCGGCGCCGACGCACGAATGCGTGACCAGCAGTTCCCGACGCTGCTCAAGGACTCGCGCTACGCCGAGCGGCTGCCGATCGGCACGAAGGACATCCTCGAGACGTTCCCGCACGATCGCCTGCGCCAGTTCTACCGCGACTGGTACCGGCCCGACCTGATGGCGGTCGTCGCGGTCGGCGACTTCGACGTGGCGGCGGTCAGGGGCCTGGTCGAGCAGCACTTCGGGTCGCTGCCGATGCCGGCCTCGCCGAAGCCGCGCCCCGAGGCCGAGGTGCCCGATCAGCCCGGGACGCTGTTCGCGGTGGCGACCGACCCGGAGGCGGCGGGCGCGAGCGTGCAGGTCTACAGCAAGATGGCGCTGCGGGATCCGACGTCGATCGGCGCCTACCGGCAGTCGCTCGTCGAGGGGCTGTTCGGCGGCATGCTGTCGGCGCGGTTCGGCGAGCTGTCGCGGAAGCCGGACGCGCCGTTCCTCGGCGCGTCGGCCGGACGCGGCCTCTTCGTGCGGACGAAGGAGGCCTCCACGCTGGGGGCGATCGTCCGGCCGGAGGACATCGGCCGCGGCCTCGAGGCGCTCTTCGTCGAGGCGGAGCGCGTGGCGCGTTTCGGGTTCACGGCGGCGGAGCTCGATCGCGCGAAGACCAACATCCTGCGGTCGTTCGAGCGCGCCGTGACCGAGAAGGCGAACCGCCAGTCGGCGGCCCTCGCCGACGAGTACCTGCGCCACTTCACGCAGCGCGAGCCCATCCCCGGCATCGACTACGAGTACGCGCTCGCGCAGCGCTTCGTCCCCGCGATCACGCTCGCCGACGTCAACGGCCTGGCGCGTGAATGGGCGCCGGAAGGCAACCGCGTCGTGCTGGTCAGCGCGCCCGCGAAGCCCGGCATCACGGTGCCGACCGAGGCCGAGCTGGCGAAGCTGATGGCCGACGCGGCCGACAAGGAGCTGACGCCCTGGGTGGACTCGGCGACCAACCTGCCGCTCCTCGACCCGGTCCCCGCGGCCGGCACGATCGTCGCCCGGCGCGCGATGCCGGCGCTCGGCCTGACCGAGTGGACGCTCTCGAACGGCGCGACGGTGTACCTGATGCCGACCGACATCAAGCAGGACGAGGTCGTCCTGCGCGCCTTCAGCCCCGGCGGCACGTCGCTCGCGAGCGACGCGGACTTCGTCCCGGCCGCCACGGCGACGCAGGTCGTCGGCGCGAGCGGCTTCGGCGCGTTCAACGGCATCGATCTCGGCAAGGCGCTGGCCGGCAAGGTCGCCGCCGTCCAGCCGTTCATCGACGAGACGAGCGAGGGCGTCTCCGGCTCGGCCTCCACCAAGGACCTCGAGACGTTCTTCCAGCTGCTGTACCTGAAGTTCACGCAGCCGCGGGCCGACGCCGAGATCTTCGGCGTGATGACGAGCCAGGCGAAGGCCGCGCTCGCCAACCAGGGCGCGCAGCCCGGCTTCGCGTTCCAGGAGGCACTCACCGGCGCGCTCAGCCAGAACCACCCGCGCGCCCGCCTGCTCACGGCCGCCATGGTGGACGAGATGGATCTGCAGCGCTCGGTCGCCTTCTACAAGGACCGGTTCTCCGACGCGAGCGACTTCACGTTCGTCTTCGTCGGCACCTTCACGCCCGACCAAATCGAGCCGCTCGTGACGCGCTATCTCGCCTCGCTGCCCGCGACCCATCGCGACGAGACGTGGCGCGACGTCGGCATCCACGCGCCCGAGGGCGTCGTCACCCGGCGCGTCGAGAAGGGCGTGGAGCCGCAGAGCCGGACGTCGATCGTCTTCACCGGGCCTTTCGCCTACACGCAGGAGAACCGCGTCGCGATCCGCGCCATGGCCCTGGTGCTGCAGACGCGGCTGCGCGAGCGGCTCCGCGAGGATCTCGGCGGCACCTACTCGGTCGGCGTCAACGCGAGCTACGAGCGCATCCCGCGGCAGGAATACGCCGTGTCGATCGGGTTCGGCAGCGGGCCCGAGCGCACCGACGCGCTCGCCGACACCGTGTTCGAGCAGATCAAGGCGTTCCAGGCCGACGGCCCGACGCCCGCCGAACTCGCCACGGTGCGCGAGACGCTCATGCGCGAGCTCGAGACCAGCATGCAGTCCAACGGGTACCTCGTCGCGCAGCTGGCCTACCGGATCGAGTCCGGCGAGCCGGTGGAGGGCCTCCTGAAGGTCGGCGACTACTACCAGGCGCTCACCGCCGCGGCCATCCGGCAGGCGGCCGTCGACTACCTGAACGCCGACCGCTACGTGCGCGTCAGCCTGTTCCCGGAGAAGCGGTAGGCGGGGCGGATTCTTCCCCCGCGCCGGCCGATTTGTCCGCAGCCGGCGGCGGCCGCGGACGCGCGGAAACCGGCGGTCCGGGCCGCCGGAAATCCGGCACGGGTTGTGCGAAGGGCAGGGGCATGCAGGCCTTTCCCCACACCTATGCCGTGTCGACCGCCGTGCACCCCGGCGGCGACGTCGTCCTCGCGAGTCCGCACCTGCCGCCGCTGCCCACGGCCGCGCCCGCCGAGTTCGGCGGCCCCGGCACGCGCTGGTCGCCCGAGACGATGCTCGTGGGCACCGTCGCGAACTGCTTCGTGCTGACCTTCCGCGCCATCGCCTCGGCCTCGAAGATGCCGTGGACGTCGCTCACCGTGGACGTGGACGGCACGCTCGATCGCGTGGACCGCGTGACCCGGTTCACCGCGTTCACCATCCGC
>JAWKHR010000080.1:0-19406 GCA_041394725.1 Vicinamibacterales bacterium
GCGCCGGCGACGCTCGAATCGACCGATCGCCACATCGACGCCCGGCGCATCGTCGTGCGGCTGAAGGCCGAGTCGAAGACGCTCGAGCACCTCGAGGCCTCGACCGGCGTGTATGCGACCCTCGAGGGGGACTACGAGGCGAAGAGCGACACCCTGCGGTACGATGCGGCGACGGACCTGTGGGTGTTCGAGGGGCGGCCCGTGGAGATGCGGGCGCCCGACCGGGAGCGGGGAGGCTGCGTGCACACGACCGGGGGCCAGCTGGCGGAAATCAACGCACGGACGCGCACGGTGGTCTGGCCGACGATCGCGGCCAACCGCCAGATCCGCCACGATCCCACCTGGGACTGCTCGAAGTCGATCCGCTGATGGCGACGCTCAGGGCGCAGGGCCTGACCAAGGCGTACAACGGGCGCACGGTCGTGCGCGACGTGCACCTGGAGGTGTCGTCGGGCGAGGTCGTCGGCGTGCTCGGTCCGAACGGCGCCGGCAAGACGACGACGTTCGGGATGGTGGTGGGGCTGACCGGGCCGGACGCAGGGCGCGTGCTGCTCGACGCGGAGGACGTCACCGGGGATCCGATGTACGTCCGCGCGCGGAAGGGCATCGGGTACCTGCCGCAGGAATCGTCGATCTTCCGCGGGCTCACGGTAGCGGACAACATCCTGGCGATCCTCGAGACGCTGCCGCTCGACGCGGCCACGCGCAAGGCGCGCCTGGCCGAGCTGCTGCAGGAGCTCGGGCTCGCGCCGCTGGCGAAGTCGCGGGCCTATACGCTGTCTGGCGGCGAGCGGCGCCGCGTCGAGATCACGCGCGCGCTCGTCAACCAGCCGAAGTTCATGCTGCTCGACGAGCCGTTCGCCGGCATCGACCCGATCGCGGTGGCCGAGATCCAGAAGATCATCTTCCACCTGAAGGATCGGGGCATCGGCGTGCTCGTCACCGACCACAACGTGCGCGAGACGCTGAAAATCACCGATCGGGCGTACATTGTCCACGATGGCATAGTTTTTCGCAGCGGCACGCCCGCCAGCCTCGCGGCCGACGAGGACGTCAAGCGGATTTACCTCGGTGCCGATTTCCGGCTGGACTAAGATTGTTCAGGGACCAGTGTCGTAGACATGGCGATTCAGCAGCGACTTTCCGCCCGGCTCGTTCAGAAGCTCATTCTGACGCCGTCGCTCCAGCAGGCCATCAAGCTGCTGCCGATGACGACGGTCGAGCTGGCGGAGCTGTTGAACCAGGAAATGGTCGAGAATCCGATGCTGGAGGAGCTCCCGGAGGAGGAGACCCCGCAGGAAGCCTCGACGCAGACCGATCCCCCGGCCGAGCCCGAGAAACCCGCCGAGAACCGCGAGGAGACCTGGGACGACCAGGACTACGAGTATTTCTTCGGCGAGTACCTCGACGAGGGCTATCGCCCGCGGCAGCCGCAGGAGGTCAAGGAGCTGCCGCCGATCGAGAACACGCTCTCGACGCGCGGATCGCTGCCGGATCACCTGATGTGGCAGCTCAACCTGCAGACGAGCGACGAGGCCCTCCGCGAGCCGGGGGCGGCCATCATCGGCAACATCAACGAGGACGGCTATCTGGTGGCCTCGGTCCACGAGATCGCCGCCCTGGGCGACTGGGACGTCTCGACCGTCGAGCGGGCGCTCGAGCACGTGCAGACGTTCGACCCGATTGGCGTCGGCGCGCGTGACCTGCAGGAATGCCTGCTGCTGCAGCTCCGGCACCTGGGGCTCGACGGCAGCCCGGCCGAGACGCTCGTGCGCGACCACCTGCGGCTCATCCAGAACCACAAGATTCCCGAGCTCGCGAAGGCGCTCTCGCTCGAGCCGGAGGAGATCAAGCAGCACATCGAGGTCATCAAGGGCCTCGACCCGCGGCCCGGCGCGCGCTACAGCCCGGCCGAGTCGCAGTACGTCATCCCGGACGTCTACGTCATCAAGACCGAGGACGGCTACAAGGCCGTGCTCAACGAGGACGGCCTGCCGCAGCTGCGGATCAGCCCCGTCTACCGCCGGCTGCTCGACAAGGGCGGCGAGGCGTCCGAGGAGACTCGGGCCTACGTCAAGGACAAGTTCCGGTCGGCTCTCTGGCTGCTGAAGTCGGTGGACCAGCGGCAGAAGACGATCCTCAAGGTCGCCACGAGCATCATCAACTTCCAGCGCGGCTTCCTCGATCACGGCGTCGAGCACCTGCGGCCGCTGGTGCTGCGCGACGTCGCGACCGACATCGGCATGCACGAGTCGACGGTCTCGCGCGTGGTCAACAACAAGTACATGCACACACCGCAGGGCGTGTACGAGATGAAGTTCTTCTTCCACAGCGGGATCAGCAGCGCCTTCGGCGAAAGCGTGTCGTCGGTCACGATCAAGCAGCGGATCAAGAAGATCATCGAGGCCGAGGACCAGCGGCGCCCGCTCAGCGACTCGAAGATCATGAACATCCTGCAGAAGGAGGGACTGGTCCTGGCGCGACGCACGATCGCGAAGTACCGCGAGGAACTCCGGATCCCGACCTCGAACCAGCGGAAAGTCCTCTTCTGACGCAACCCGGGTTCCCCCGCTCATGCAGCTCATCCTGACCGGCCGTCATGTCCAGGTGCCGGCCGCGACCCGCGCCGACATCACCCGCAGGCTCGCCCGGCTCGAACGCGTGCTCGGCGACGCCGTCGTCTCCGCCCAGTGCGTCGTGAGCCGCGAGAAGCTCGATTTCGTCTGCGAGATCACCGTGCACGCCCGCGGCGACCACCGGTTCCACGCGGCCGGTCGCGACCCACGCCTGCCGGCCGCGGTCGCCGAGGCCGTCGACAAGGCGCGCCAGCAGGCCCGCAGGCTGGCCGGGCGCTGGAAGGACCGGCGGAAGGCCGGTCCGGCCCGCGGCCGGGGGCGCGGCGCGGCCGGGGCGACGGGGGAGGTCGGCGCGACGCCGCCGGCCGGGCCCCGCGTGATCCGGCGGCGCGGCTACGCGGTGAAGCCGATGACGCTCGACGACGCCGTCCTCGCGCTCGAGGCCGCCGGCGAGCCGTGCCTGGTCTTCCGTATCACGCCCGGCGAGACGCTGGCCGTCATCTACCTGCGGCCTGACGGCCGGTACGGACTCATCGATCCCGGCGAGTGAGATGAGCGCCACGGCCAGCGTCAGTGTCGGTACGCTGCTCGGCGCGCGGGGCGCCGGAAACGGCCTGGACCTGGACCTGCTGGCCGGCGCCGCCGGCCTCGACCGCCGGATCACCAGCCCCTTCGTCCAGAAAACCGGCCTCGCACTGGCGGGCTTCGACGAATACCTGCGCGCGAGCCAGGTGCTCGTCTTCGGCGACAGCGAGGTGCGCTACCTCGAGCAGATGCCGCCGGGGGAGCGCATGCCGGTGTTGCGCCGGCTCTTCCAGCGCGACCTGCCCTGCGTGATGCTCACCGACGGCCTCGACGGCCCGGACGAGCTCCGCGCCGAAGCCGAGCGCGCGAGCGTGCCGCTGCTGCGCACGGCGCTCGCCACCCCCGCGGCCCTGGCGCGGCTGACCGCCGTGCTCGAGGACCGGCTGGCCCCGCGTGAGATCCAGCACGGCGTGCTGCTCGACATCCTGGGCCTGGGCGTCATGCTGACGGGCGAGAGCGGCATCGGCAAGAGCGAGTGCGCGCTCGACCTGATCGGCCGCGGCCACCGCCTGGTCGCCGACGACACGGTCGAAATCCGGTGTCGGGCCCAGGCGATCCTGATCGGCACCTGTCCCGAGCTGACGCGGCACCACGTCGAGATCCGCGGCCTCGGCCTCGTGAACGTCACGGACCTGTTCGGCGTGGCGGCCTCCCGATCGTCGAAGCGGATCGAACTGGTGGTGCAGCTCGAGCGGTGGGAAGCCGGGCGGGAGTACGACCGGCTCGGGCTCGACACGGCGACCGTGGAGATCCTCGGCGTGACCGTGCCGCTCGTCACGATGCCGGTGGCGCCCGGCCGCAACGTCGCGATGCTGGTCGAGGTCGCGGCGCGCAACCAGCTCCTGCGCACGCGCGGGCGCAACGCGGCGCGGCTGCTCGCCGGCCGGCTGGAGCGCCGGCTCGAGGCGCTGGCCGACCGGGACGCCGAGCCGGCCGACGGAGACGACCTGTGACGCCGGCCGACGGAGACGACCTGTGACGCCGGCCGCCCCTCGTCCGACGCGGGCCCACCGTGTCGCGGCGGCGCCGTTCGTGGTCGTCACGGGACTGTCGGGCGCCGGCAAGTCGCACGCGATCCGCGCGCTCGAGGACCTCGGCTACTTCTGCGTGGACAACCTGCCCATCGCGCTGATCCCGACGTTTGCCGACCTCGCGCTCACCGGCCGCGAGCGCCGCCGCGCCGCCGTCGTCGTCGACGTGCGCGAGGGGCCGGCGCTCGCCGAGTTCCCGGAGACCTACCGGCGCCTGAAGCGCCGCCTGCGCGGGAAGATGCGCCTCGTGTTCCTCGAGGCGGCCGACGGGGCGATCCTGCGCCGGTTCAGCGAGACCCGCCGGCCGCACCCGCTGGCCGGCCGCGGCGGCTCGGTGGCGGGCGGCCTGAAGGAGGAGCGGCGCCTGTTGCGGCCGATCCGGCGTCTCGCGGACACGATCCTCGACACGACGACGCTCAACGTCCACGAGCTGCGCCGCCAGATGCTCGAAGCCGCCGGCGGATCCGACCGGCGGGGGCCGCTGGCCGTCACGCTGATGAGCTTCGGGTACCGGCACGGCGTGCCGCCGGAGGCGGACCTGGTGTTCGACGTGCGATTCCTGCCGAACCCGCACTTCGTCCCGTCGCTGCGTCGCTGGACGGGCCGGAGCGCGAAGGTGGCGTCGTACGTGCTGAAGTCGGCGGCGGCGACGAAGTTCCTGTCGCTGACCGAGGCCCTGTTGCGGTTCCTGCTCCCGCAGTACATTGCGGAGGGCAAGAGCTACCTGACGATCGCGATCGGCTGCACGGGCGGCCGGCACCGGTCCGTGGCGATCGCCGCGGCGCTGGGCCGCCGGCTCGCGGAGGTGACGGGCACGAAGGTCCGGGTGCGGCACCGCGACGTGGCGGAATCCTGAGGAGGGCACGTGGCCAGTGGCGAATCCGGCGTGGGCGTCGTCGTGGTGACGCACGGGCAGCTGGCGACCGAGATGCTCAACGCCGCGGAGATGATCGTGGGCGACCTGCCGCGCTTCACGGCGGTGTCGATCGGCTGGCACGACGACGTGGACGTCGCGCGCGCCGCGATCGAGCAGGCGATCGCGAAGGTCGAGCGCGACCAGGGCGTGCTGATCCTGACCGACATGTTCGGCGGCACGCCGTCCAACCTGGGCCTCTCGCTGCTCGAGGCGGGCCGGATCGAGGTCATCACCGGCGTGAACCTGGCGATGCTGATCAAGCTGGGCCGCACGCCCCGGACGACCGACCTGCTGATGCTGGCGCGCGACCTGTGCGACCACGGGCGCGCCGCCATCCGGGTGGCGTCCGACCTGCTGCGGTCGGACCGTGAGGCCGGGGAGCCGGCGTGACGAGCCGGACCGTGCGGGTGGTCAACGCGCTCGGCATGCACGCGCGCGCGGCGGCCCGGTTCGTCGGCGTGGCGAGCGGGTTCCGCAGCCGGGTGCAGGTGACCCGCGCGCACCGCACGGTGGACGGCAAGAGCATCCTCGGGCTGCTGCTGCTCTCGGCGGCGCGCGGGGTGGACATCACCATCCAGGCCGACGGCGACGACGAGACGGACGCCGTCGAGGCGCTGGCCGGGCTGGTGGCCGAGGGATTCGGGGAATCGTGACGACGCGCCTCACGGGACGGGGAGTGGCCTCGGGCATCGCGCTCGGGCGCGCGGTCGTCGCGGTCCGCGACGCGCGGCACGTGCGGTACCGGCTGGCGGCGAGCGGCGTCGAGCGCGAGCGGCAGCGCCTGCGCGCCGCCCGCGAGCGGACGCGGCTGGAACTCGAGGAGATCTCCTCGCGGGTCTCGCGCACCGTGGGGCCGGCCCAGGCCGCCATCTTCGCCGCCCAGCTCCTGATGCTCGACGATCCGCTGCTCGTCAGCCGGGCCGACGAACTCGTCCGCGCCGAGCGGATCAACGGCGACTGGGCGCTCGACCGCGCGATCGAGGAACTGCGCGAGGTGTTCGTCCGCGAGGGCGATTCCTGGCTGCGCGATCGCGTGGGCGACCTGACCGACGTCGGCGGCCGCCTCCAGCGGAACCTGCGGCCCGGCCGGGACCCGCTCGTCGACCTGATCCAGGAGCTGGACCCGCCGCTCGTCCTCGTGGCCGACGAGCTCTCGCCGTCGACCGCGGCGCAGCTCGACTGGACGCGGGTGCGCGGCCTCGTCAGCGACGTCGGCGGCCCGACCCATCACACGGTCATCCTCGTGCGATCGCTCGGCGTGCCGGCCGTCGTCGGGCTCGGCGGCGCGACGCAGCTCATCGCGCCGGGACAGACCGTCGCGCTCGACGGCACGACCGGGGAAGTGGTGGTCGATCCGGGCCGTGAGGCGGTGGATCGCTGGACGCAGCGCGCCGAGATCGCGGAGGCCGGCCTGCGCGCCCTCGCGGAGCTGCGCGACGTGGCCGCCGCCACCGCCGACGGCGTGCGCATCCGGCTCGAGGCGAACCTCGAGATTGCCGACGAGGTGGGCCGCGTCCGCGACGCCGGCGCCGAGGGCATCGGCCTCTACCGCTCCGAGTTCCTGCTCGACGCCCTGCATCCCGACGCGGCCTCGGAGGACGCCCAGTGCGAGACCTACCGGGCGCTGCTGACCGCGATGGCGCCGATGCCGGTGACCATCCGGACGTTCGACGCGGGGGAGGAACGCTCGCGGGTCCCCTCCGGCGCGGGGTCGCACCGCGAGCGATTCGGCATCCGTGGCGTGCGCGCCGCGCTTCTGCACGACGCGCGGTTCCGCCAGCAGGTGCGGGCGTTGCTGCGCGCCGGCGGCGCGGGGACCCTCCGCATCCTGCTGCCGTTCGTGACCAACGCGCTCGAACTGCAGCAGGTGCGCGAGTACATCGACGCCGAGCGCCGGGACCTCGGGATCGACACGACCGTGCCGGTCGGGGCCATGATCGAGGTCCCCGCGGCCGCGCTCACCGTGGACCAGTTCGCCAGGCACGCCGACTTCCTGAGCGTGGGCACGAACGACCTGATCCAGTACACGCTCGCGGTGGACCGGACCGACGAGCGAATGTCGGGCCACTACGAACCGATGGCCCCGGCCGTCCTCCGATTGCTGCGGATCGTCGCGGGCGCGGGGCGCCGCGCCGGCCTCCCGCTGGCCGTCTGCGGCGAGATGGCGGCCGACCCGCTGCTGGTGGCCCTGCTCGTCGGCCTGGGCTTCCGCACCTTCAGCATGACGCCGGCGGCGATCCCCGTCGTCAAGCGCAGCCTGGCGACGCTCGACAGCCGTCAGGCCGCGCGCGTGGCGCGCCAGGCGCTGCGCGCGGCCGACGCCGAACACGTCCAGCGGATGCTCGAGCCGGTGGCCGAAGCCATGCACCGGGCGGCCGTCGCCGCCACGGTCCCGTCTGTCAAGGAGTCGTGATGAACCTGAACCCGATCAAGCGCGTGGACAAGCCCTGGGGATACGAGCTGCACTGGGCCGTGACGGAGCGATACGTCGGCAAGCTCATCCATGTCGAACAGGGCCACGCCCTGAGCCTGCAGTACCACAACCAGAAGGACGAGACGATCTTCCTGTGGACGGGGAAGATGCTGTTCGAGATGGAAGAGCACGGCAAGCTCGTCGAGCGCGAGATGAAGCCCGGCGAGGCGATTCACATCACGCCCGGCACCGTGCACCGCATGACGGCCGTCACCGATTGCGACATTTTCGAGGTGTCCACCCCGGAACTCGACGACGTGGTGCGGATCCAGGATCGTTACGGGCGGCAGAGCTAGGGGAGGGCGGACTCGCGGCCATCGGGCCATCGGGAATCCAGGAAGACCAGGCCAGGATTCCCGATGGCCGATGCCCCGATCAGAACGGGATGTCGTCGTCGTTCGGCGCGTCGACGTGGCCCGAATCCTGGCCGGCGTCGTGGCCGACCTCGGCGTAGCGATCGCGCTCGCGGCTGCGTCCGCCGCCCATTGCGCCGCCTCCGCCTCCGCCGCCGCCCCCGAGCAGGACGATGCGATCGGCGCGGATCTCGGTGGTCTTCTGCGGCTTGCCTTCCTTGTCCGTCCACTCGCGCGTCTGGATGCGGCCCTCGACGTAGATCTGCTTGCCCTTCGTCAGGTACTCGTGGAGGGACTCGGCCGTCTTGCCCCAGATGACGATGCGGTGCCACTGGGTGTCCTCGCGCTTCTGGCCGTCGCGGTCGGTGAACCGCTCGGTCGTCGCGAGGCTCACGGTCGCCACGGGCGTGCCGCCCGAGGTGAATCTCATCTCGGCGTCCCGGCCCAGGTTGCCGACCAGGATCGCCTTGTTCACGCTGCCCATGTCTGTCCGGTCCTTGTCCGGAGCCGGAAGGATCGGCTCCGCCGGCCAGTTTAGTCGATGCCGCCAATCTTCTGCAGCAACTGCTTCGCCTGGAGACTCACCGACGAGTTGGGCGGCGCCGTGTCGATCGCGGTCTGGAAGGCCTTGCGCGCGTTCGGCAGGTCCTTGAGCTGCTGGTAGCAGAGCCCCTGGTTGTAGTGCGCCTCGGGCACCTTCTCGGCCGTCGGGTATTTCTGGATGACCTGGCCGAAGGCGCCGAGCGCCTCGCGGTAACGGCCGAGCGTGTAGTAGGACAGCCCCATCGAGATGAGCGCGTGCGGCGCGTTCGGATCGGAGGGGAAGTTCGTCACGAAGTTCTGGTAGGCCTCCGTCGCGAGGTCGTACTGGCCACCGTAGTACAGCCCGTTGGCCTGGTTCCAGGCCTGGATCGCGGACTGCGGCGTGGTCCCCGGCGCGGCCTGCGCCGCCCCGGCGGGCGGCGTCGTGAGCGACGGCAGCGGCGTCGGCGGAGGCGGCCCGGTGGGATTCGCGGGGTTGGTCGGGAGCACCGGCTCACCCGTCGCCGGATCGATCATCGTCGGCGGCGGCTGGATGAGCTGCAGGATCTGGTTCAGCATCGTGTTCGAGATGCCGATGCCTTCGCGGATCGACGTCAACTCGCTCGCGAACTGCCCGACGCGCACCGAGTTCTCGCTGACCTTGTCGGAGAGGCGCGTGGTCGTGCTCGTCATCTCGTCGATGTCGAGCTTCTGGTTCGCGAAGCCCTTGACGACGGTCTGTTCCACCGCGTCGAGGCGTGCCGTCGTGGCCTTCAGCTGATCGGCCAGCGTCGCGATGAGCAGGCGCGCCTGCTGCAGTTCCTCGTGCAGCATCCGCATGTCGGCCATGATCTGGCGGTCGGTGTTGTTCTGGGCGCGCGCGGGCGCGGGCAGCGCCAGGAGCGCGGGCACCACAAGGCAGGGAAGCAGCAGGCGTGTTCTCATTGCAGGCATCTCGCAGGTTGCCCGGTCCGCGTCGGGCTATTTGGCGGTGACCATGAAGTGCGCGCGCCGGTTCATCACGTAGGCCGCCTCGGTGTGGCCCGGGTCGAACGGGAATTCCTTGCCGTAGCTGACCGTGTTCAGCCGGTTGGCGGCGATGCCGAGCGACTGCAGGTAGTTCTTCGCGGCGAGGGCGCGCCGATCCCCCAGAGCCAGATTGTATTCCGACGTGCCCCGCTCGTCGCAGTGGCCCTCGATCGTGATGATCCAGGTCGGGTGGTCCTTCAGGACCTGGGCGTCCTGGTCGAGCACCTGCCGCGCCGGGTCGTCGAGCACGTCGCTGTCGTAGGCGAAGAACGCCGGCTTGAGCGGCGAGGTCGCCGGATCGTTGATCTCGTCCACCGTGAAGCTGGCGTACGGGTCCGCCGAGAGATCGGACCCCGTCATCGCCGGCTCCGGCGGCACGATGTCGGGCGGCCGGGGCGGCGTCTCCGCGGGCGTCTGCGCCGGGGTGGTCGGCTGGCCCTGCGGGAACGGGTCCACGGGGGGCGGCGTGATCGGCGCCTTCTTGGCGCAGGCCGCGCCCGTGACGATCAGGCCAAGGGTGATGCCGGCGATCAGGGTCTTCTGCGTCTTCTGCAGCATGGGCAATGCCTCTCCGGAGTGTATCGGCCGATCAGCGGCCGCGGGTGCGCGACCAGCTGGGATTCTTGTTGTTGCCGGTGTTGGTCAGCCGGCGCAGGTTCTCGCCCCGCCGGTCGATGACCGCCAGTTCCTCACGCCCCCAGCGCGTCGTCTCGAAGACGATGTGGCGGCCGTTGGGCGCGACCGACGGGCTCTGGTTGTCGCCGGCCGCGTCGGTCACGAACGACGCCGTGCCGGTCGTGAAGTCGTAGATGCCGATGACGTGGCCCGGGCCGTTGCCCGCCGTGTAGGCGATGAAGTTCAGCGGCGACCACGTCGGCCGGTCGATCTGGGTCGAGTTGGTCGGCACCCGGTTCAGGTTCAGCCCGTCGGACGAGTTCATCGTGTAGAGCAGCTGGCTGCCCGACCGCGTCGAGATGAACGCGATCTTCGACCCGTCGGGCGACCAGGTCGGTGCCTGCTCGATGGACCGCTCGGTGCCCGGCGTCAGGTTGCGCAGGTCGCTGCCGTCGCGGTTGCACACCCAGATGTCCCAGTTGCCGGAGAGCGTCGAGCCGAAGGCGACCTTCGTGCCGTCAGGCGACCAGGCCGGCACCGCGGCGTGGACGTCGCCCTTGGGCGGGATCACGCGCTGCACCGGGCGGCCGTCGAGCGAATTGATGAAGATGCTCGGCGCCGGAGCCCCGACGAGCGGGTAGAGCGTGTAGGCGAGCGCCGTGCCGTCGGGCGACCAGGCCGGGTTGAGCGCGAGCGACCGGTTCACGGTCACCTGGCGCACGTTCGCGCCGTCGTAGTCCGAGATGTAGATCTCCTTCGCGCCGCCCGCGTTGGCCGTCGGGCGACCCGCCATCCGCGCGCCGGATCGATCCGAGACGAACGCCAGCCGCGTCTGCGCGACGCCGTCGAGCCGGCGAATCTGCTTGTGCATGTCGTCGGCGATGAAGTGCGCGCACGCCCGCGGGTTCTCCGTGGTGCACGGCGAGTAGCGCTGGCCGAACGACATCGACCCCGGCGCGTCGCCACCGACCTGGATGAGCCGCAGCTCGATGTCGAAGCCCGACGAGGTCGGGACCAGGCGCCCGAGGACCACGAACTGGACGCCGAGCTCCTGCCAGCGCGTGAAGTTCAACGCCATCGGGTCGTTGGTCACGGGAATGGCGGCCGTGCGCGCCCGATCGACCATGTAGAACTCGCGCTCGAAGTCGAGGTCCGCCCAGAGCACGTCGGCGGCCGTCTTCGCCGCCGCGACCAGCGCCGGTTCGCTGCCCGGAACGATGAAGTCGGGGATCCCCAGCCGGGGGCGCGTCCCCGCGCCCACGAGCGTGTCGTCGAGCACCGTGCGCTGCTGCGGATCCAGGCGATGGGCCGCCGTCGCCGCGAGCGGCGCGGGAATCAGGACGGCCGCGAGGCCGACGGCGCCAGCGCACGCCAGGGCCGCCACTGGAAGCGTTCTCTCAAACACGTCAATCACCCCCATACGGGAATCTCAGGCGCACGGTGAGGGTGCGCTCGGTGTAGGCGTCAGGCAGCGGCTCCAGTTGCTTCACCACGGCCAGCGCGCGACGCGCCTCGGTGTCGAGCAGTGGTGACCCGCTGCTCTGCACCACCCGGGCATTCGTGATGGTGCCATCGCGCTGGACCACGAACTCCACGATTGTCGTCCCGCGGCCCGGCATCGTCGAGGCCCACTCGCGCGTGATCAGCGTCTTCATCATCGCCGCCCACTCGGGGCAGCAGAAGGTCGCGTCGAGATCGGATTCGAGTCCGCCCTGGCCCGACGTCGTGAGCCCGGCGCCCTGTCCGGCCGCGCCCGTCTCGGCGCGGGCGTTGCCTTCGGAGATCTGCCGCCCGGTCGCCGGCGGCGTCGTCCGCGACGCCGGCTGCGCGTTCTTCGGCGGCTCGGGCGGCGGCTTGATCGTCACCGGCTTGGTGGGCGGAATGGCCACCTCGGGCTTCGCGGTCACCGGCCGCACCGGCTCCGGCCGTTTCGGCGGGGGCGTGACCTCGTTCACGGGCCGGCCGCCAATCGACGCGGTGCCCGTCGTCTCGGGGCCCTGCGGGCCGCCGAAGTTGATCGTCATGTAGGTCGGCGGCGTCCGGTCGGTCGAGAGCCACTCGCGCGGCACGACGAACGCCAGCACGACGAGGCCCACGTGCAGGCCGAACGACCACTTCAGCATCCGGCCGAACTGGACGTCGTCCTGCACGTCGTAGCCGACGTGAACGGCCGGCTGGCTCACGGCACCCGCCTCCGCGTCGGCGGCTGGGTCGGGATGGCCACGCCGTCGATGCCGGCGGCCTTGAGCTCGTCCATGACCGTCAGCATGTCCTGGACGATCACCTGTCCGTCGCTCGCGAGGATGACGCTCCTGCGCGCCTGGCCCTCGAGCGCCTGGTTGACGCGCTCACCGAGCACGTCGAGCGGGACCGACTCGGTGCCGAGCAGCACGCGATGGTCCTTCGCGAACGACCGGGGGATCGACACGGTCACCGGCTCCCGATCCACGGCCGGCGCGCGGCGGGACTGCGGCAGGTCCACCTTGAAGCCCTGCGTCATCATCGGCGCGGCCACCATGAAGATGACCAGCAGCACGAGCATGACGTCGACGAGCGGCACGACGTTGATCTCGGCGAGCGAGCTCGAGACGCGCGACGCCCGGCCGCGGCGCCCGCCCGCGCGTCCCGACCCGTTCTGCATCGGCTCGAGCTTCGGCATTACATGAAGTTCCGTTCGGCGATGCTCAGGAACTCCATGGAGAAGTCGTCCATGTCGTTCGCGAACGCCTTAATCCGGCTCGTGATGTCGTTGTAGAAGTAGACGGCCGGGATGGCCGCGAACAGGCCCGCGCCGGTCGCGATCAGCGCCTCGGCGATGGGGCCTGCCACGACGCCGAGGCTCGACGAGCCGGCGGAGGCGATGTTCTGGAACGCGGCCATGATGCCCCAGACCGTGCCGAACAATCCGATGTACGGGCTGATCGAGGCGGTCGTCGCCAGGAACGAGACACGATGCTCGAGCTTGGCCACCTCGGCCGTCGACGCACGCAGCAGGGCACGATCCAGCGCGTCAAGACTCCTGAGAGTAGGACGGCCCCCGGCGGCCGCCGGCCGGCCCTCGGCATCGGTGGCGGCGCCGGCCGACTTGAGCTGCGCGTTGAGCTCGGTGTACCCCGACTGGAAGAGGCCCACGAGCGGGCTGCCGGCCAGGCTCTTGCACACGGCCTGCACCTCGGAGAACCGGCTGCTCTTGCGGAACACGCCGAGGAACGTCGCCGACTGCCGGGCGGCGCGCCGCAGCTGCGCCTGCTTGTAGAAGACGATCGCCCACGAGACCGCCGAGAAGAGCAGCAGCGTCAGCAGCACCAGCTTGACGACCCAGTCCGCGTTCGTGACCAGCGTGAGCACGCTGACGTCGGTCGCGACATCGGAAACGGGATTCTGCGGGACGGATCCCGCGGTCGGATCCTGCAGGGCCAGGATCAACAGTCCGAGCGCGCGCACACAACCTCCGCAGCAGCCGAAGGCACACTCCGCCCCCGGTCCGGGAATGCGCCGCTGGGAAACAGCGCGGAAACAAGAGCGTAGCATGCGGAATGGTGGATTCAAAGAGCTGATATCATGGGAGTTCCGGTTTCGACATGCTTCGTTTTCTTGGCGTTCGGCACCTCGCGGTCATCGATCACCTCGAGGTCGAGTTCGAGCCGGGCCTCAACCTGCTCACGGGGGAGACGGGCGCCGGCAAGTCGGTCCTGGTCGAGGCCATCGACCTGCTGCTCGGCGGTCGCGCCAGCGCGGATCTCGTCCGCACCGGGGAAGCGCACGCGACGATTCAGGCGGTCTTCGACCGGCCCGACGGCCGCGAGGTCATCGTGCGCCGCGAAATCTCCGCGCAGGGCCGCAGCCGTGCCTTCATCGACGACGCCCTTGCGACCAGCTCGGCGCTCCGGGACCTCGGCGGCACGCTCGTCGATCTGCACGGCCAGCACGAACACCAGACGCTCCTCGACCCGGCGGGGCATGTGGACCTGCTCGACGGGTTTGCCGGGCTGACGGCCGACGTCGCCGCCCTCGGGGAGACCTACGACGCCTGGCGCGCCGCCGCCCAGGCGCTCGAGCGCACCACCCTCGACGACCGCGAGAAGCGGGCGCGCATGGAGATGGCGTCGTTCCAGCTCCAGGAGATCGACAAGGTCAACCCGGTTGCCGGCGAGGACGAGCAGCTCGGCGCCGAGCGCACGGTGCTCGCCAATGCCGATCGGCTGAGCCGGCTCGCCGGCGAGGCGTTCGGGACGCTCTATGAAGGGGAGGGCGCCGCGCTCGCGACGCTCGGCACGGTCTGGAAACGCGTGGGGGACCTCGCCGCCATCGACCCGGCCTTCGCCCCCTACGTCGCCCAGCGCGACGAGCTGAAGTCCGGCCTCGAAGACCTCGCGTACTTCCTGCGCGAGTACCTGGCGCGCCTGGACGCGTCCCCGGAGCGCCTGCAGGCCGTCGAGGATCGCCTCGCGGCGCTCGAACGCCTCAAGCGCCGGCACGGTCCGACGCTGGCCGACGTCCGGGCGAAGCGCCAGGCGCTGATGGACGAACTCTCCGCGCTCGGCGCCACCGACGAGCGGATTGCCGAGCTGGGCAAGGCCGCCGAGGACGCGCGGAGGGCGTTCGAGAAGGCCGCACGGCGCGTCTCCGGCGCGCGCGTCGCCGCCGCCGAGCGCCTGGCCCGGGCCCTGGAAACGGCGCTCGCCGAGCTGGCGATGCCGAAGTCGCGCGTGGATCTCCGCGTCCAGCCGCAGGCCGATCCCGAGACGTGGACGCGCCGCGGGCTCGACGCCGTGGAGTTCTACCTGTCGCCGAACCCGGGCGAAGAGGTGCGGCCGCTGGCGCGCATCGCGTCCGGTGGCGAGCTCTCGCGCGTGATGCTGGCTCTCCGGACGCTCGCCGCGCCCGACGAGCCCGGGAGAACACTCGTGTTCGATGAGGTGGATGCCGGCATCGGCGGGGAAGCCGCCGACGCGGTGGGCGCGCGGCTCCAGGAACTTGCGCGGACATACCAGGTGCTCTGCATCACCCACCTCCCGCAGATTGCCGCCCGCGCGGGCACCCACTTCCAGATCAGCAAGCGCATCCGAGGCGGCCGGACGGAGACCGCGCTCACCCGGCTCGAGCCGGCCGGGCGCGTGCAGGAAGTCGGGCGCATGATCGCCGGCGCCGAAGTCTCGGCGCAGGTCGTCGCGTCGGCCGAAGAGATGATCCGCGTGAGGGGAAGCGGAGCAGGCGAAACAAAAGCAAAAGGCGAAAGCGAAAGGCGCCAGAAGGCGAAAGCGAAGGGGCAGCCGCGTGGCGCGTAGGTACCTGATCGATACGTTCGGCTGCCAGATGAACCTTCACGACGCGGAGCGGATGGCCGGCCTCCTCGAGGCGGAGGGCTACGCGCCCGCCTCGTCCGATGCCGACGCGGACCTGGTGGTCATCAACACATGCAGCGTCCGCGAGCGTGCCGAGGAGAAGCTCTACACCCGCCTCGGTGAGGTGCGCGTTGCCGCCGAGGAACGCGGCCAAAAACCGATCGTGGCGGTGACGGGGTGCGTGGCCCAGCAGGAAGGGGACTCGCTCTTCTCGCGTCACCCGGGCATCGACGTGGTCGTCGGCACGCAGAGCGTCAAGCGCCTGCCGGTGCTCGTGCAGGACGCGCTCGAGTCGCGCCACCGGCGCATCGACGTCAATCCACACGAGGACGTCTCGTTTCCGCTGGGCGTCGCTCGAAGCGCGGATCCGATTCGCGCCCGGGTGACCATCATCGAAGGCTGCAACGAGTTCTGCGCGTTCTGCGTCGTCCCCTACACCCGCGGCCACGAGCGGATGCGGCCCGTGGCCGACATCCTCGCGGAGGTCGGGGAGGCGGCGCGGACGGGGCATCGGGAAGTCCAGCTGCTCGGTCAGATCGTCAACCACTACCAGGCGCCCGACCAGGCCGCGTGCGACTTCGCGACGCTGCTCGAGCGTGTCGCGGCGGTGCCCGGCATCTCGCGCGTGCGGTTCGCCAGCCCGCATCCGCGCCATGTGAGCCGTCGGCTGATGGAGGTCATCCGCGACGTGCCCCAGGTCTGCAAGCATCTGCACCTGCCGGTGCAGTCCGGATCGAATCGGATACTGGCGGCGATGCGGCGGCGGCATACGCGCGAGCACTACCTGGCGCTGGTGGACGAGCTGCGGGACACCGTGCCGGGCATCGCGCTCTCGACGGACATGATCGTCGGGTTTCCCGGCGAGACGGCGGAGGACTTCGAGGCCACGCTCGACCTGGTCGCGCGCTCGCGATTCCACTCGATGTACAGCTTCAAGTACTCGCCCCGGCCCAATACGCTCGCCCTGAAGCGGATGCCGGACGACGTGACCGAGGCGGAAAAGACGCGCCGGATCATGGCGCTGCAGGCGCTCCAGCGCGACGTACAGACGTCGCTCTTTGCCGGGGCCGTCGGGACGACGTGCGAGGTCCTGATTGACCACACGTCCCGGCGGCGGGACTGGGAAGTCGCCGGGCGGACGTCCGGCAACACGGTCGTGAACCTGCCCGGCGCGCCAGGGTTGCTGGGCGAACTGCGCGACGTCCGCATCACCGGCTACGGACCGAACAGCCTGCGCGGCGAGCTCGCGCGGGGCTGAGGGAGGCTCCATGCTGATCGAAGTGTCCATCAAGGGCCTCATGGTCGATCCCGTCACGAACATGCCGATCGTGCTGCTTCGTGACGATGAGCAGCAGCGCGTCCTTCCGATCTGGGTCGGCCCGGTGGAGGCCAATGCGATCGCGCTCCAGATCGAGAACGTGGCGCCCCCGCGTCCGATGACGCACGACCTGCTGCGGAACATGATCCAGGAGTTCGGCGCCACGCTCGAGCGCGTCATCATCTGGGACCTGCGCGACGGGACGTTCTACGCGTATCTCGAGCTCAGGCGGGATGGCGAGACGCTGCTGGTGGACGCGCGCCCGAGCGACGCGATTGCGCTGTCGCTGCGGTCGCGCACGCCGATCTTCGTCGAGTCGCACGTCCTCGAAGAGGCCAAGACGCCCGAGGTGTCCACCGAACGAGCAGACCAGGAGCGCCTCCAGCGCTGGCTCGAGAGCCTCGATCCCGACGATCTCGGCTACAAGATGTAGTGGTCTTCCTTGACACGCCCCAAGGGCGTTCCTAGAATGGCCCGGTCGGCGATGACAGAATTCGCCGGCCGACCCAGACCATGGTTATTGCAGTCGCCAACCAGAAGGGCGGCGTTGGCAAGACGACCACGGCGATCAATCTTGCGGCGGCACTGGCACTTCGCAACAAGAAAACCCTCCTGATCGACCTTGATCCTCAAGCTAACTCCACGATGTCGTACCTCGACATCATGGCCGTCGATCGCTCGATGTACGACGTCTTCGTGGATCCCTCGCTGGCCCTCGGCGACGTCATCCGGCAGTCCAGTCAGGAGAACCTGTGGGTGGCTCCGTCGCGGATTGCCCTGGCCAAGCTCGAAGCGCGCCTCGTGGGGGAGTTGGACGCGCACTTCAAGCTGAAGGACAAGCTCGCGCCGGTCATGGACCGGTTCGAGGCGGTGGTGATCGACTGTCCGCCGGCGCTTGGACTGCTCACCGTGAATGCCCTGGTGGCGGCCTCGCACCTCCTGATCCCCATCCAGTCGTCGTATTTCGCGCTCGAGGGCACGGACGACCTGCTGGAGACGATCGAGAAGGTCCGCGCGCGCGCCAATCCGCACCTGCGGATCCTCGGCGTGGTCATCACGATGCACGACAAGCGCACGGCACTGGCGCGGGACATCCGGACCCAGATCGACAAGGTCTTCGGCAAGAAGGTGTTCCGCACGGTGATCACGAAGAGCGTTCGCCTGGAGGAGAGCCCGGCGTACAAGGAGTCGATCTTCAAGTTCGCTCCTGACTCGTCCGGCGCGACCGAGTACTACCGGCTTTGCGAGGAGGTCATCGACCGTGTCTAAGCGCGGACTTCCAGTTTCCCTGAAGATGCGACACGACGAGCACTACGTCGACTCGCTGACGAATTCCGCCGGCACGCCCATCGGCCGCCTGGTGCCGATCGAGAAGGTCGATCCGAATCCGGATCAGCCGCGGCAGGTCATGGGCGATCTCTCCGAGCTCATCGCTTCAATCACCGAGAAGGGCATCATCGAGCCGCTGATCGTCAGGCAGCGGGGCGAGCGCTTCCAGATCATCGCGGGGGAGCGTCGCTACCAGGCCGCTGTGCGCGCCGGCATCCAGGAACTGCCCGTCGTGATCCGTGAGGTCGACGACACGGAGATCATCGAGGTGGCGCTGGTCGAGAACATCCAGCGCAAGGACCTCGGGGCCTTCGAAGAGGCCGAGGCGCTGGCGAGCCTGGCCGACCGATGCGGCTACACCCACGAGGACCTGGCGAAGCGGCTGGGCAAATCGCGGACGTCGATTACCGAGTCGCTGGCCCTGGCTGACATGCCGGCCGAGATTCGGAATCTTTGTCGGCTGGCCGACATTTCCTCCAAGTCATTGCTCCTGCAGATAGTTAGGCAGCAGAAGCCCGAGAAAATGGTCGCGCTGATCGAGCAACTGACGCGCGATGGACAGGTGACTCGCGAGAAGGCCAGGAAGGTGGCCGCGAAACCGAAGGCCGGCCGGCCGAAGGCGTTCGTCTTCCAGTATCGGCCGCCGACCAAGGCCTTCAACCTGAAGCTGCAGTTCCGCAAGAGCGACGTGGACAAGACGGAGGTCATCTCCGCGCTCGAGGCCATCATCGAGGAACTCCGGTCAGGCGACTGACGATTGCCGCCTGGGACACGGCGCTGTCCATTCGCGGCGCCACCGGAAAGCAGAGCACGCACACTGGCCAGGCTCGCGCAAAGCGCGGGCCTGGCCAGATTCGTTTCGGGTGACTGGTCAGCATTTTCCGCAGATCGCCATCGTCCATCCAGGCGCAGGCGCCATCGGCGTTGCGCGGGCGGTAGCCAAAGCCCGGCGAGCTCGTCCGTGACATGGCCGCGACCACATCGCCGCCGCGCTTGCGGCCGTGCTGTGGTCAGCCCTTGACAGGGTCGGGGCGGCCCCCCGAAACCCACTGGCGACCTCTGGACGCGGGCTTCGCTGCGGCGCGCCCAGGCGCGCTGGCAACGCGCCGCTGATGATGGCGCTCTCGAGGTCGAGTGCAGTTTGCCTGGACGGCCGATGAGGAAACGCGCTCTACGAAGATACGGACCACAGGGTTCTCAGTTGCTGCATGAGCATTCATGTTCGTGCATGGCGAGACTGGATCAAGTCCGGCGCAGGCGCCAACAGGATTGGGCCGGGCGAAAGTGGGTGCCTCGTGAAGAGGCGGGCTTGCC
>JAWKHR010000081.1:0-19311 GCA_041394725.1 Vicinamibacterales bacterium
ACTTCAACGCCATGATCCCCCTCCGGGCGAGGCGACCGCGCCGGGCCGCTGTCGTTCGAGAATCGCCAGACTGAGCGCCGCGCGCCGCACCCGCTCGCGCGAGAGCGCCACCACGGTGCCGGCCAGGTGCTGCCCGCTCGGATACAGGCCGGGCGCGTTGCGCAGGCCGTACTTCAGGTAGATGGGCGCGGCCACGCGGACCAGCTCACCAACCTCGTAGTGCCGCACCGCGCCGCCGAAATCGTCCGGGCTCTCGACGTAGAAGTCGATCGGCGCGTCGATGGCCTGCCGGATCGCCGCGATCTGCGCGAGCGAGAGGTCCACCGGCAGGTTGATCGAGGTCGCGCCGAGGTCCTCGAGCAGCCGCGCCGTCGCCGGGTTCGCCGCGGCGAGCGTGACCGAGACCTTCAGCACGAAGTCGGCCGGCAGGTCGCCGTCCTCCTTCATCCGCCCGAGGATTCGGAGCTGGCCGAGATCGGCGACGAGAATCGACCGCAGGCCGAGTGACGCGCCATGCAGGACGTCGTCGAGGCCATGGCGCAGCTGATCGGCGCCGCGGAGCGACGACCCGAGCACCCTGCCCGACGACGACGCGGCCTGCACGCCGGTATCCCAGTTGCCGCGCGGGCCGACGAACAGGCAGACCTCGATGCCGTGCTCGCGGCCGAGCGCGAGCATCTCCGCGATCTCCTCGCCCGTCTGGAGCATGATGCCGCTGCCCTGGCTCACCCGGTGCACCGGCACGCCGCGCGCCTTCGCCTCCTCGACGACCGCCCGCATCGCGGCGGGGCCCTCACAGGACGGAATCTCCACGCGGTACTCCCCGGCGTCGGCGAACCGCTTCGCCGACGTGGGCAGGGCGTGCGCGTCGCTCTCGGGCAACGCCTGTCGTTTCAGGATTTCGCGGGCATCGGTCATGGGGATTCTTGTCGGCTCTCGGGCATGAACTACGTGCTGAACTGCACCCCCAGGCCGCAATCGACGGCGAGCGAGGCGCCCGTGATCGCCGACGCCTCGTCGGACGCCACGAAGCAGACCAGGTTGGCCACTTCGGCCGGCGTCGCGATCCGCCCGAGCGGGTGCACCTTCATGATGCTGGCTTCGGCGGCGGCCGGATCGGGCTGGAGGGCGAACCACTCCTCCACCAGGTGCGTGCGGGTCCAGCCGGGCGCCACGGCGTTCACGCGGATGCCGTGGCGGGCCTCGTCCAGGGCGAGGCTGCGCGTGAGGCCGACCAGGCCGGACTTGGCCGCCGCGTACGGGAACATGCCGGCGATCGTGAGGGTCGCGTGGATCGAGGCGATGTTGACGATCGCCCCGCGCCTGCGCGCGCGCATGCCGGGCAGCACGTGCTTCGCGCAGAGCCACGCGCCCTTGAGGTCCACGGCGAACACGCCGTCCCATTCGGCTTCGGTCATCGCGGCCGCGTCGAAATAGGCGTTCACGCCGGCGTTGTTGATCAGGACGTCGATCCGGCCGTGCCGATCGAGGACGGCGGCGACCGCCGCGGCCACCTCGGCCTCCGCCGTGACGTCGGCCCGGAGGAAGGCCGGATCCGCCTCGGGCGGCGGCGCGACGTCGAACGGGATGACGGTGGCGCCCTCGTCGCGCGCCTTCCGCACGATCGCGCGGCCGATGCCGCGCGATCCGCCGGTGACGATGACGACGGCATCCTGGAGACGGGGACCTGAAGCCATGGGAACGTCGGGCGCCGCTTATGCGCGCCAAGGCGCCGCTAATGGCGCCGGGCTGGCGATGCCGGGCCATCGTAATACGATATGCGCGTCGGCCCGCGCTCATTCGAGGGGAGAATCATGAGGATCGTCCGCCACGCCATCGTTCCGCTCGTCGTCTCCGCCGCGCTTGTCGCCGGGTGCACCGGTGGCGGATCATCCAGCCCCGTGGCAGACACCAGCCCCCGGCTCACGCTCGCGCCCTTCGGCCGCACGGCCGACAACCAGGTCGTCGACCTCATCACGCTCCGGAACGCCCGCGGCCTCGAGATGCGGGTCCTGACCTACGGGGGCGTGATCATGTCGCTCCGGACCCCGGATCGGAACGGCCAGCTCGGCGACATCGTCCTCGGCTTCGACACGCTCGAACCCTACTTCGACCAGTCGCCGTACTTCGGCTGCCTGATCGGCCGCTACTGCAACCGCATCGCGAAGGGGCTGTTCACGCTGGATGGCACCGCCTACCAGCTCGCGACGAACAACGACCAGAACCACCTGCACGGCGGCACCCGCGGCTGGGACAAGGCGGTCTGGAAGGCCGAGACGTTCAACCAGGAGATTGGCAGCGGCGTGAAGCTGACCCACGTCAGCCCGGATGGCGACGAGGGCTACCCGGGCACGGTCACCGCCGACGTCACCTACACGCTGACCGACGACAACCGGCTGATCATCGACTACCACGCGACGACCGACAAGCCGACGATCATCAACCTGACGCAGCACAGCTACTTCAACCTCGCCGGCCAGGGCGACATCCTCGGGCACGAGCTGATGATCGACGCCGACCGCTACACGCCGGTGGACCCGACGCTCATCCCGACCGGCGAGATCGCGAGCGTCGAGGGCACGCCGTTCGACTTCCGGCAGCCGACCGCGATCGGCGCGCGCATCGAGCAGGACAACGAGCAGCTGAAGCGCGGCCTGGGGTACGACCACAACTGGGTGCTGAACCGGACCGGCGACGGCCTGCAGCCGGCCGCCCGCCTCGTCGAGCCGACGACCGGCCGGGTGCTGGAGGTCGCGACGACGCAGCCGGGGCTCCAGTTCTACTCGGGGAACTTCCTCGACGGCACGCTCACGGGCAAGGGCGGACAGGTCTACGCCCACCGCTCGGGCCTGTGCCTCGAGACCCAGCACTTCCCCGACTCCCCGAATCACCCCGACTTCCCGTCCACGGTGCTCCGGCCCGGCGAGGAATACCGGTCGCAGACGGTCTTCACGTTCGGAGTCCAGAAATAGCGCCACACTTCGAACCTGGAAGTTCGAACGTCGCACCATCGTGGTCGCCTTCGGCGACGATCTTCCAGAAAGTCGCCGGCGAAGCCGGCCACGACGATTCGAAGTTCGAACTTCGCAGTGCCAAGTTCCTCAAGCGCCGCCCTCCCCGCCCCCCGGGGCGGCGTTCCCTGCGGCGCTCCCGGCGGCCTGGCCGGTTCCGCCTGCCTGCACGACGACCGGAATCGGGTCGCGCGCCGACAGCGTGCGGATCGGGAACGGGATGGAGATGCCTTCCTGGTCGTAGCGGGCCTTCAGGCGCTTGATGAACTCGTGCTTCAGCAGGAACTGGCTCGTGAACTCCTGGCCGCGGAGGATCACCGAGAAGTCGATGCTGGAGCTGTTGAACGTGTGATACCGGATGAAGGGCTCGTGCGTCTTCACGCCGCCCTCCACGGTCAGCATGACGTCGCGCGACCTCGACGGTCACGCGCTCGACCTTCTCGAGGTCACTGGCGTGCTCGACGCCCACCTGCACGAGCACCGACATCTCGTTCTCCGGCAGTCCGTAGTTCGTCACGATGGCCTGCGACAGCTTGGAGTTCGGGACGATGATGACGTTGTTGGCGAGCATGCGGACGCGCGTCGCCCGCCAGTCGAGGTCGATCACGTAGCCCTCCTCGCCCGACTGCAGCTTGATGTAGTCGCCCACCCGAATCTGTCCCGCCAGCGAGATGAACAGCCCCGCGAACAGGTTCGACAGCGGTTCCTGGAGTGCCAGGGCCACGGCCAGACCGCCGACGCCCAGGGCGGTGAGGATGGGCGTGATCTGGAACCCGACGGTGTTGGCAACGACGAGCAGGCCGATGCCGAGCACGAACAGCCGGGCGAGGTTCAGCGTGAGCCCCGTGACCGGCACCTCGGGCGCGACCTCGGCCTGGTACTGCACGATCATCCGGCTGACGGTGGAGGCGGCCGCCAGCGAGACCGACACGCCGAGCAGCACGATCACCGCGCGCTTGACGAACGTCTCGATGTCCGGGTCGAACACCCAGTAGGCGAGCGAGAACCACACGCCGCCGAGCAGGATCCAGAACGGAATCCGCTTCTTCAGCTCGGAAACGAGGATGTCGTCCCAGTGGTTCGAGGTCCGGCTGGCGATCTTCAGGAGTCGCTTGACGAAGAGCGCGTTGACCAGGTGACCGAGCAGGTAGCCGCCCCCGACGGTGATGAGGGTGCGCAGCAGCGGGTAACCCCATTCGGGCATCTGATCGAAGCTCCAGTTCATCCGTGCGACTCCTTCCGCCGCCGTGCGGCACGCGCCGGGAAAGAATCGATCTTGCCCCGCCCGGGCGGCACGGGCAAGTCGCGGCGCGTCCGTGGGCCCGTGGGCCGGCCCTCTCGTCCCGCCCCGACGGCCGTACAGCCCTCGAAACTCCCCGTTTTCCGGGCCCGTGCTAGACTCGGCGCGTTCCCGACAGGTTCCGAGGAGACCCCTGATGCGCTCTGTGCAGAGACTCGTGACGTGCGGCGCGGTGCTCGCGCTCGCGATCGTTGGCGGCCGTGCCGGCATGTCGGCCGCCCCGAACACGGCGGCCCTGATGAACGGCTTCGGTGGCGCGGTTCTCGCCGGCGATGGCGAGGTCTTCGTGGCCGAGGCGGCCAACCAGTTCCGGCCGGGGACCGTGTACGTCTACCGGAAGACGGGCGGCACCTGGCAGGAGGCGCAGGCGCTCCGCAAGCCGGACGCCGCGGTCCTCGACCGCTTCGGCACGTCGCTGGCCCTCGACGGCACCTCGCTCTACGTCGGGGCGGGCACCGACGCGGTGCACGTGTTCTCCCGCCAGGGATCGACATGGACGCATGCCGGCGCCGTGACGACGGCCGCCGTGAGCGGCGGCACCGATGTGCAGTTCGGCGCCGTGGCGGCGTCGGGTGACTGGCTGCTCGTCGGCCAGCAGGTCGCCGGCGGCGGCCGCGGCCGGCGCGGCGGCCGCGGGGGCCAGAACGCGCCGCCCCCGCCGGCGGGCAAGGTCTACGCCTTCAAGCGCACGGGCGCCGCGTTCACCTACCAGGCGACGCTCGCGTCGCCAGACCAGGACAACGCCGGTGACGGATTCGGCTCGGCGATCGCCCTGTCGGGCACGACCGCGCTCATCGGCGCAAGCGGCCAGACGAACCGGGCCGGCGTCGTGCACGAGTTCGACCTGGACGGATCGGGCGCCTGGACGCACGCGCGGAGCTTCGCGCCGCAGGGCGTGGGCGACGGCGAGCAGTTCGGCGCGGAGATCCTGCTGCGCGACGCGCAGGCGTTCGTGACCGCGCCCGGTGACGCGGGCGGCTACGGCGCGGTGTACGTGCTGCGCAAGGTCGAGCAGACGGGCCGGCGTGGCGGCGGGGGCGGCAACGCGGGCGGCGCCAACGCCGCCGGCGGCAACTTCACGTGGCAGGAACTCACGCGGCTGACGCAGCCGGCGGGCAGCCGCGGCAGCGGCTTCGGCGCGTCGGTCACGGCCGACGACCGCGAGGTCTGGGTCGGCGCGCCGCGCGCCGGCGGCGCGGGCGGCGTGTTCGTCTTCCGTCGCGACGACACGGGCTTCCCGATCGACGGCCTGCGGTGGCTGGCACCGGGCGCCGACGTCACGGCCGCGCAAGCCGGCCAGTCGGTGTCGATCCGCGGCACCCTCGCCGTGGTGGGCGCGACCGGCGTGGAGCGCGGGCTCGGCGGCATCCTGATCTACGAGCGCGACGGCGCGGGCGCGTGGCACGAGCAGCCGCTGCTCTCGCCGGCGCTCGACGAGCTGCCGGAGCTGACCGGCGAGGAGCGCCGCTGCAGCAGCCAGGGCAAGGTCGAGGAGTTCGACTGCGCGAGCACCGAGCTGACGGCCTTCCTGCCGCCGTCGAAGCTGACCCACGACGGCCACTACATCCAGATGAACGACATCTGGGGCTGGACCGATCCGCAGACCGGCAAGGAATGGGCGCTGGTCGGCCGTCGCGACGGCACCACGTTCGTCGACATGAGCGACCCGACCAAGCCCGTCCCGGTGGCCGACCTGCCGCTGACCGACGGCGCTCGTCCGGCCGCGTGGCGCGACATCAAGGTCTACAAGGACCACGCGTTCATCGTCTCCGACGGCGCCGGCCCGCACGGCATGCAGGTCTTCGACCTGGGCCGGCTGCGGTCGATGCGGCCGCAGGCGAACGGGCGGCCGGTCCTGACGAACTACGACGCGCTCTACACCGAGATCGCGAGCGCGCACAACATCGTCATCAACGAGGAGAGCGGGTTCGCCTACTCGGTGGGCTCGAGCGCCGGCGGCACGACCTGCGGCGGCGGCCTGCACATGATCGACATCCACGACCCGGTGCACCCGACGTTCGCGGGCTGCTTCGCCGACGACCAGACGGGCCGCGCGGGCACGGGCTACTCGCACGACGCGCAGTGCGTGACCTACAAGGGCCCGGACGCGCGCTACAAGGGCCACGAGATCTGCATCGGCTCGAACGAGCGCCAGATCTCGATTGCCGACGTGACCGACAAGAAGAACCCGAAAGCGCTGTCGCGGGCCGGCTACCCGAACGTGTCCTACGCGCACCAGGGCTGGTTCACCGACGACCACAAGTACTTCTTCATGAACGACGAGGGCGACGAAACCGGCGGACTGGTCGAGAAGACGCGGACGCTGGTGTGGGACCTCAGCGACCTCGAGAATCCCAAGCTCGCCAAGGAGCACCTGGGCGTCGAGCCGTCGTCGGACCACAACCTGTACGTCCAGGGCAACTACATGTACCAGGCCAACTACAAGTCGGGCCTGCGCATCCTGAACATCTCGGATCCCGAGAACCCGCGCGAGGTCGCCTTCTTCGACACGGCGCCCTACACGGACAACAGTGCCGGCTACTCGGGCGCCTGGAGCGTGTATCCGTTCTTCAAGAGCGGCGTGATCATCGTGAACAGCATCGAGCAGGGACTGTTCCTGGTCCGCCCGAGCGACCGGCCGATCCGCCGGTAGGAGAAATGCCCGTGCTTCGAGTTCGACAGCTCGCCGGGGCCGTCCTCGCCGCGCTCGCGGTGACGGCGGCCGGTCCCGGCGCCACCGACCGCGCGCCGGCGGCCGCCGAGGCGGCGCCCCGGCCCGCGACGACCCAGAACGACGAACTGCTCTACGTCTGCATCCAGGACGACGCGAAGATCGCCGTCGTGGACATGCGGGCGAAGCGCCTGCTGCGGACGATCGACCTGCAGGCGTTGGGGTTCACGGCCACCGCCAAGCCGCACTACGTGGTCGTCGAGCCGGACGGCCAGCACTGGTACGCGTCGCTCATCGGCGCGAACCGGGTCGTGAAGTTCGACCGGCAGGACCGCATCGTCGGCCAGTTCGAGATGGAGACGCCCGGCATGATGGCGTTCGCCGGGCCGGACCGGCTGATCGCAAGCCGGTCGATGAGCGCCGTCAACCCGCCCAAGCGCGTCGGCCTGATGAACCGGCAGACCATGCAGGGCGACGAGGTGGACATCCTGTTCCCCCGCCCGCACCCGATGGCGGTGGCCGGCGACTACGCCTACACCGGCAGCCTCGGCGTGAACCAGATCGCCAGCATCCACCTGCCGGACGAGAAGGTCCAGATCATCGACATCCCGGCGCCGACGCGGGCGTTCGTGCAGTTCGCGGTTTCACCGGACGGCCGCACGCTGGTCGGCGCGACCGAGGTCTCCGGTGAGCTCATGGTGTGGGACCTGGCCGATCTGGCGACGCCGGCGATTCGCCAGACAATCGCGCTCGGCAAGATGGTCTTCGACCCCGTGTTCACGCCGGACGGCAAGGCCGTCTGGGTGCCGGTCAAGATGAACAACGAGATCGCGGTCATCGACACCACCACGTGGACCGTGACGGCGCGCCTGAGCGACCCGTCGTTCAAGCAGCCGCACCAGGTGGTGTTCTCGGCCGACGGCCGGACCGCGTTCCTGACCAACAACAACAAGATGGACCACATGGCCGATCCGGCCCACGCCGGCCACGACATGGCGGGGATGGACGACGGCACGGCGGCGCTGGCGGTCATCGACGTGGCGACGCGGAAGGTCGCGTCCACGATTCCGCTGGGCAAGAACCTGACCGGGATGGGCACCCGGTCCCGCCGTTGAGTCAGGCGAAAACCACAGGAACTCTCGTGAAGGACACCGGGAGTCTTTTTCGGGTTCCCGGTCTCCCTGGCTGGTGGCGGCGCTGGCGGCCGCCGCGGCCGGGGCGTTCGGGCAGGCCCCGCCGGCGCCCTCGATTGCCGGCGTCCGGTTCGAACGCGTGGTGGCGCCCTTCGAGGTGCGCGCCGCCGACGGCCACGCGCATACCCTTCCCTTCCTCGGCGGCCTCGACGTCCCGCGGCCGCAGATCGTGGACATCGACGGGGACGGCGACGGCGACGCGTTCGTGCAGGAGTACTCGAACGACCTGGCCTTCTTCGAGAACACCGGCACGGCGACGGCCCCGCGCTACGAGTGGCGCACGGACCGCTTCCAGGATCTCGACATCGGCGAGTGGTACCGGTTCGTGGATCTCAACGGCGACGGCCTGGTGGACCTGCTCTCGGAGTTCCCGACCAGCCACATCCGCTACTACCGGAACACGGGCACGAAGGGCCGCCCGAGGCTCACCGACCAGGGGCAGCTGAAGGACGGCGCGGGCGAACCGCTGTTCATGGATCGCCAGAACATCCCGACGCTGGCCGACATCGACTGCGACGGCCGGCTGGACCTGCTGGTCGGCCGGGTCGAGGGCGTGGTCGATCACTTCGAAGCGGTCGCGCCCAACGCCGAGCAGTTCGCCTTCGTCACCGACCACTTCGAGGGGATCGAGATCATCGGCCGTGTTGGCGACGCCCCGCGGCCGACGCGACACGGCGCGAACGCGCTCGCGCTCGCCGACTTCGACGCCGACGGGGACCAGGACCTGTATTGGGGCGACTTCTTCGAGCCGGCCGTGCTGCTCATCGAGAACGTCGGGCGGACGTGCTCGACGCCGTCGTACCAGGTCGACCCCATCGTGCTGCCGTGGGCGAGCGAGACGGCGACGAGCGGCTACAACGCGCCGGCGCCCGTGGACATCGACGGCGACGGCGACATGGACTTCCTGATGGGGGTCATCGGCGGCGCCTTCAACCCGATCTTCACGTCCGAGGACAACTTCTACTTCTGGGAGCGCACCGCGCCGCACGCGTTCGAGCTGCGGACGAAGCGGTTCCTCGACGGCATCGACGTCGGCAGCGACGCGGTCCCGGCGCTGGCCGACATCGACGCGGACGGCGACCTCGACCTCCTCGTCGGCAGCAAGATCGCCCCGACCCCTGGCGGCAAGGGCCAGCTGACGATCTACCGGAACGACGGCACGCGGACGGCGCCCAGGTTCCAGCTCGCCGAGACGCTGGCCCTGGGCGACGCCTACAATCTCTCGCCCGCCCTCGGCGACCTCGACGGCGACGGCGACCTGGACCTCCTCCTCGGCACCTGGAACCAGGACGTGCTCTATTTCCGCAACGACGGCAGCCGCACGGCGCCGCGCTGGGTGCAGGACGAATCGCGCACGATCAAGCCCCCGCGCGTGAGCCACGCGATGCCGGTGCTGGCGGATCTCGACGGCGACGGCGACCTGGACCTGCTGCTCGGCCAGGCCAACGGCGCGCTCGTGTTCTACCGCAACACGGGCAGCGCGCGGACGCCCGCGTTCGACCTGGTGACCGACGCGCTCGACGACATCAAGGTCGGGCGCCGCAGCGCGCCGGCCCTGGTGGACGTCGACGGCGACGGCCTGCTCGACCTCGTCATCGGCCGCGAGACGGCCGGCGCGCCGGCGATCTACCGCAACCGCGGCACCCGCACCGCGCCGTCGTTCGCCCTCGCGGGCGAACTGGACGTGCGGCTCCCGCCGGCATCGGCCCCGGCCTTCGCCGACATCGACGGGGACGGCACGCTCGACCTGTTCGCCGGCACGACGAGCGGCGGCGTCCGGTTCTTCCACGGCATCGCCGGTCGCTGACCCGTCGCCGACCCGCATCGGCCCGCATCAGCCGAACGGCGTTGCGCGGCTACCTGCTGGCCCGCCGCCGCGCAACGCCCCGGTCGGGCCACGCCAGGTCCCGCGGAACCTTCCGGCGCGTTGATACGTCACAGCGTGACATGTTACAAGGTGACATGACTGCCCGATCCCGCCCCCCGGCCGTGCCCGACGATGCGACGCTCTCGAGCGTCGCGGTGGAGGTGCTGCTCACCCTGGCCGACGGCCAGCGCCACGGCTATGCCATCAAGCAGGCGATCGAGACCCGCATCGGCGGCGACTTCGTACTCGGCTCCGGCAGCCTGTACCAGGCCCTCCAGCGGCTGGAGCGGCGCGGCCTCGTGGCCGCGGTCGATGCCCCGTCGCCGGACGAACGACGAGGCCGCGTCTATCGCCTCGAGCCGGCCGGGCGGCGCGTCCTCGCCGCGGAACTCGGCCGGATGGAGCGCCTGGTGAGCCACGCGCGGCGCCGCCGCCTCGCCATCGGCCCGGAGCGGTCGTGATGACGCCGCGCGATCCCGGTCCTCGCGTCCGCGGCGAACGGCTCTTCGGCGTCCTGCTGCGCCTCTACCCCTCGTCCTTCCGCGCCCGCTACGGACAGGAACTGGTCGAGTCGTTCCGACGCGATCGCGTCCGGCCCCGTTTCCGGGGCCCCGCGGGCGTCGTGCGTTTCTGGCGCCACGTCGTCGGGGACCTGGTCCGGACGAGCATCGACGCTCGGCGCCCGGACGACGGCCACGCCGCCGCCGGACACGCGGGCCCAGGCGGTGGGGGCACCGGCCTCCGATTCCGGCTCGCGGAAGCCGCGATCGGCCTGCGCCAGGCCGCGCGCGGGCTCCGACGACAGCCCGGGTTCACGGGCGTGGCCGTGCTGACGCTCGCGCTCGGCATCGGCGCGGTGACGACCGTCTTCGCGATCGTCGATCGCGTCCTGCTGGCGCCGCTGCCCTATCCCGAGGCCGATCGGCTCGTCCGCGTGTATGAACGCGAGCGCGACAATCCCGGTGCGCGCATGGTCGCCTACGGCAACTACGATGCCCTGCGCACGCACACCGAGGTCTTCGATCACCTGGCCATCTGGGCCTTCGACACCCAGGTCCTGACGGGCGCCGGCGATGCCCGCGCGATCCGGACACGCGGGACGTCGGCCAGCTTTGCCGCGACCCTCGGCGTCGCGCCCGACCGCGGCCGCTGGTTCACGCCGGAAGAGGAAACGGACGGCGCGGCGGTGATCGTGCTGGCGCACGGCACGGCCACCGACGTCTTCGGCGGCGGGAATCCCGTCGGCCGGACCGTGCGGCTCGACGGCGAGCCCTATGACGTCGTCGGCGTGATGCCGCCGGGCTTCGACTTCCCGAGCCTGGCCGACGGCTGGTATCCCCTGCCGCCCGTGCGCGACGCGTCGGGCCGCTTCCGGTGGCACCGGCACAACATGGTCGGCCGCCTCGCCGAGGGCGTGACGCCGGCGGCCGCGCGCGAGCGGCTGGACGCGATTGCCGCCGGCCTCGAGCGCGAGCATCCCGACGACAACCACGACAACTTCTTCGAACCGCGGCTGCTGGCCGACGATGCGACGGCGAGCCGGCGGCCGGCGCTGGTCGCGATGACCGCCGCGGTGTGGACGCTGCTGCTCGTCGCCGCGGCCAACCTGGCGTCGCTGCTCTTCGCGCGGTCGCTGCGCGAGGCGCGGACGAGCGCGGTGCGGGCCGCCCTCGGCGCGTCGCGGGGCCGACTCGCGTGGGCCGTCGTCGCCGAGTCGATCGTGATCGCCGCGGCGGGCGGCCTGCTCGGGCTGGGCCTCTCGATTCCCGGCGTCTCGGCGTTCGTCGCCGCCGCGGGTGTGTGGATGCCGGCCGGCCTCGACGTCGTGCCGCTGACGACGACGCGCGTGGCGTTCGCGCTGGGCGCCGCGCTCGCGTGCGGCCTGGTCGCCGCGGTGCTGCCGGCGTGGCGCGCCGCCCGCCGCGCGCCCGCGTCGACCGACCTGCCGTCCGTGCGGCTGTCCGCGGGCCGGGGCGCCGCGCGCGCACGCCGCGTGCTGGTCACGGCGCAGCTCACGCTGGCGTTCGTGCTGACCGCCTGCGCCGGTCTGCTCGCGCGGAGCGTGGACGCGCTGCAGCACGTGGACACCGGCGTGGTCGCGGACCACGTGCTGACGATGGACCTGCAGCTGCCGGCCGCCTCCTACCCGGACGGCCCGGCCACGGCGCGGGCGCTCAATGCCCTGGTCGAACGGCTGGAGGCGCTGCCGGGCGTGGAGCGGGCGGGCGCAACGCTGACGGGACCAGTGGACGACAGCGGCTGGATGAACGGCTTCACGATCCGTGACCGGCCCGTGCCCACTCCGGACATCCCGCCGGTGAGCTACGTGGTCACGACGTCCGGCTACCTGGATGCCCTGCAGGTGCCGATCGAGCGGGGCCGGATGTTCGACGCCGACGAGCCGCGCGGCGAGTTCGTGGCCGTGATCAACCGCGCCGCCGCCGAGCGGTTCTTCCCCGGCGAGGATCCGATCGGCCGCCAGATCCTGGGGTCCTCGAACGGGCGCGTCCCCTGGGCGACCGTGATCGGCGTGTCCGGCAACATCCGCCAGTCGCTGCGGTCGGCGCCGCAGCCGGAGGTGTACCTCCCCATCGCGCAGGACCGGGTGCTGGAGTACGTGCTCGTGGTCCGCACGGCGGGCGAACCGCTCGCGGCCGCCGCGATGACGCGCGCGGCGATTCGCGACTTCGACGCCGACGTGCCCGTGGACCGGGTGATGACCCTGGCGGAGCGCATCGGCGACACCGAAGCCCAGCCGCGGCTGACGGCCGTGCTCGTCTCGGTGCTCGCGGTGCTGGCGCTCGGCCTCTCGGCGGCCGGGGTCTTCGGCGTGGTGTCCTATTCGGTTGCCGAGCGGCGCCGGGAGTTCGGCATTCGGCTGGCCATCGGGCGCCCGGCGGGTCAGATTCTGGCCCAGGTGCTGAGCGAGACAGTGGCGCTGGCGGTCGTGGCCACGGGGATTGGCGCGTGCTGGCGCGCCTCGCCGGCCGCGCCTCGAGTCGCAGCTCTTCGCGGTCACCGCGGGAGATCCGTGGGTGCTGTCCGGCGGGGCGGTGCTGCTGTTCGCCGCGACGATGCGTCGCCCCGGCTGCCAGCCGGGCCGCCACGACCGCGGATCGCTCGCCGCGCTGCGAGTCCTGAGGAACCCGCCGACGCGGGCGCCCGTGCGGTGACCTCGCCTCACCGGACGGGGCGTTCGTCGTGGGCGGCGCCGGCCACGCCGCGCACGGGGTCCGTGCGCGGACGGTCGCCCAGCCGGATCGCCGGCGGGAGCGCCGGGCGGCCTGGCCAGCTCCGGCCGCCAGCCAGCTTGTTGAACGCGACATCGATCTGTCGAGCTCCTTGGTGAGCACGTTGGCGCGTTCGATGGCGTCACCCGGCCGACCTTCTGATCCACGCGCGACGTCATGCCGGCCAGGTGCGGATATGGGTCTGGAGGCCGGGCCGACCGTAGCGCACCGGCTCGTCAGCGAGCTGGTTTCAGGATCCCCCTGCACGTCGGCGGCCTTCGACGTGTCGCCCATCTACTGGAGCTGTCGCCGTCTGCTGCACGCGGTTGAGCAGCGCCGTCGCGCGCGGTCAGCTCGCGCATGCGGTTGTGGTCGAACTGCTCCTGCACCGAGATCATACCAGTAGGCCCCTCCTCGGCGAGCCGCGCGGGTCGATCAGCACGGTGAACGGCTGCGTGAAGGTCCGGCCGTCGATGACGAGGGTCGCCACGTAGGATCCGGGCGGCGCGCCCAGGCCGTTCTCGTGCTGGACGTCCCAGACGAACCGGTTGAGGCCCGCCTTCTTGGTCACGACGTTGGTCGGCGTCCCGCGCCCCGCCGCCGCGCAGGCATGAACATCATGGCCGCCTCAGGATCGTCCGGGTTGGCCGGCGCCGCGCCGCGGCCGCCCCCGCGGCCCCGCGCCCACACGCCCGCCCCGGCCGCCACCGGCCGGCGCGTCGCTGCTGAACCGGTTGACCGTCTCGCCCCTCGCGTTCTTGATCTCGATCGTCACGGGGCCCGACGGCACCGCCGGCAGGAAGTAGTCGAGGGTCGGCCCGTAGGTGCCCGGGCTCACCCGCGTGCGGTAGCCGTCGCGCGGCGCGAAGACCTTCGGCTCGGTCGTCGCGGTCTGCGCGCCGATCTGCTGGAGCGGCGTGATGTTGTCGATCGCCCACATCGCGCGGCCCTGCGTCGCGACGATGAGGTCGTTCTTGTAGACGCGGATGTCGTTGATCGGCACGTTCGGCAGGTTGAGCTGGAACGACTGCCAGTGTGCGCCGTTGTCGAACGAGATGTACATCCCGAACTCGGTGCCGGCGTACAGCAGGCCTTCGCGGGTCGGGTCCTCGCGGACGACGCGGGTCGGGGTATCGGCCGGAATGCCGTTCGATCCCGTGGTGAGCCGCGTCCACGTCGCGCCGTAGTCGTCGGTCCGATAGAGGTAGGGCTGGTAATCGCCGAGCAGGTAGCGGTAGACGGCGTAGTAGGCGGAGCCGGCGCGGTGCGGCGACGCGTCGATCCAGGCCACCCGGCCGCCGGGTGGCAGGTCCTTCGGCGTGATGTCCGTCCACGTCTTGCCGTCGTCGCGCGTGATGTGGAACGGTCCGTCGTTCGACCCGACCCAGATGACGCCCCGCTCGGTCGGCGACGGGGTGATCGCGTAGAGCGTGCTGTAGAACTCCTCACCCGTGACGTCGCGGGTGATCGGCTCGCCGCTGCCGCCCTGGGCCTCGGGCGGGTTGGCGGTCAGGTCGCCGGACATCGTCTCCCACGTCACGCCCTTGTCGCGCGTCCGGTGGAGCTTCTGCGAGCCGTAGTACAGGACCTCGGGGTCCTTCGGATCGGTGGACATCGGCGACACGCGCTGGAAGCGGAGGATGAGGTCCCGGCCGTCGTTGCCGTAGAGCGACTGGCCGCCGACCCAGTAGTTCTTCTCCTGCCCGGTCTTGCGGTTGAGCCAGCTGTACTGGCCCTTGCACGAACCGTAGACGACGTTCGGGTCCAGCGGGTGCGGCATGATCGGCCCGGTCTCGCAGCCGGGGCCGCCGTCGAGCGCGTCGACGTCGTAGGGATCGCCGACGCTCGGGATGATGAACGTGCTGCTGTCCTGCTGGGCGGCGTAGAGGTTGTACGGGAACTCGTCGTCCATCCACACGCCGTAGAACTCGGCGGTCGGCTGGTTGTTCTGCGTGGACCAGGTGCGGCCGCCGTCGGTGGAGACGTTCGCGCCGCCATCGTTCGACTGGACCATGATGTTGCCGTCGTGCGGGTTGACCCAGATGTCGTGGTTGTCGCCGTGGGGCGTCCGCAGGCTCTGCCACGTCTGGCCGGCGTCGGTGGACCGCCAGAAGTTCTCGGCGCCGCCGTAGACCACGTCGGCGTTGCTCGGATCGGCGCCGATGGTCGTGTAGTAGAACGGCCGCTGGATCATGCCCGCCGGTGACGGCAGCGCCTGCCAGGTGGCTCCGGCGTCATCCGAGCGGTACATGCCGCCGCCGGGCTTCGCCTCGACCAGCGCGTAGATGCGGTTCGGATTGGCCGCGGTGACGGCCATGTTGCCCTTGCCGACGAGCTCGTGCGGCAGCCCGCCAGTCATCATCTTGGTGAAGGTGTCGCCGCCGTTGGTGCTCTTGTAGAAGCCGCCCTCCCGCGAGCCGCTGATGATGGTCCAGGGCTTGCGCTCGATGCGGTTCATCCAGGCGTAGACGACGTCGGGGTTGCCCGGCTGGAGCTCGACGTCCATGGCGCCGATCTGGTCGGTGAGGTAGAGCGTCTTCCTCCACGTCGCGCCGCCGTCGGTCGTCTTGAAGATGCCGCGCTCGGCGTTGGCCTTGAAGATGTCGCCGTAGGCGGCAACCCACGCGACGTTCGGGTTGGTCGGGTGGATGCGGACGGCGCCGATCTGGCCGGCCTCGCGCAGCCCAGCGAACGTCCAGGTCGTGCCGCCGTCGGTCGTCTTGTACACGCCGCGGCCGGTCGAGACGTTGGAGCGGACGCCGTCGGATCCCGTGCCGTAGTAGATGACGTCGGGGTCCGAGTCGGCCACGGCGACCGACCCGCTGGATCCGAGCGGCACCTTGCCGTCGGTGATCGGCTCCCACGACCGGCCGCTGTTGGTCGTGCGGAACAGCCCCCCACTCGCGACGCCCATGTAGAAGGTCTCGGGCTGCGACGGGACACCGGTGACCGTGGTCACGCGCCCGCCGCGGGAATGACCGACCAGGCGGTACTGCAGGCCCTCGAAGAAGGCGGGGTTGACCGTGACGTTGTCCTGCGCGCGGGTCGTCGATCCGGGCGAGACGAGCAGCGAGATCATGGCCAGGCCCGGCACAATCCCGAGCAGGCGGTGGGGTCGCATCATCGAAATCCTCCGAATATCGCGGCGGGGCCGAAAACTCCCGCCAATAGTACACGCTGAGGACACCGGGAGTCTTTTTTGCGTCCACTTAACAATCCGGGGCACGAACTGGACGTCCGGACAACCAAGTCGGCATTCCGTCGACCGATCGTCCACCGCCGGATGGTGAAAGCGAAAAAGACTCCCGGTGTCGTTTCCGGGGGTGTCGTTCAACGAACAGTGAACTGGCCGCGGAGGCGGATGTCCTCGGACGACGCGCCGACCATCACGCGGAATGCTCCGGGCTCGACGACCCACTGGCGGTTGGCGTCGAGCAGCCGGAGGTCCTCCGGTCCCAGTGTGAACGTCACGTCGAGCGACTCGCCGGGATTCAGGTGGATCCGGGTGAACCCGCGCAGCTGCTGCACCGGCCGGGCCACCGACGCCAGGATGTCCCGCAGGTAGAGCTGGACGACCTCGTCGCCCGCTCGAGGTCCGGAGTTGCGCACCCGACAGCGCACCGTCAGCTGCCCGTCCGGCGCGACGTCATCCGGCGCCACGCGCAGGTCCGAGTACTCGAACGTCGTGTAGCTCAGTCCGTGGCCGAACGGAAACAGCGGCATGCCGGTCAGGTCGACGTAGTCATCGCCCCTCCCCGTCGGCTTGTGGTCGTAGTGCAACGGAAGCTGCCCCTCGAAGACCGGGAAGGTGATCGGCAGCCGGCCAGCCGGCGAGACGCGCCCGAACAGCACATCCGCCACCGCCGTGCCGCCCTGCTCACCGGGATACCACGCGTCGAGCACCGCGCCCACGCGGTCGAGCCAGGGCGACATCGTGATCGCGCTCCCGCCGATCACCACCACCACGGTCGGCGTCCCCGTGGCCGCCACCCGTTCGATCAGTTCGGGCTGGCGCCCCGGCAGCGCGAGATGCGCGCGGTCCTGGAACTCGCCCTCCTCCGCGCCCGCCACCACGATCGCGACCTCGCTCGCGGCGGCCAGCGCGACAGCCTCGCGAATCCGCGCCTCCGAGTCGTCCACCACGCCCGCATCCCACAACAGCCGCACGCGCGCGTTGCCCGTGCTCTCGAAGAATTCGAGGCGGACGTCGTGTGCCACGCCGGCGCGCAGGACCACCTCCGCCGCGCGACGCCCGAAGCCGCGCTTCGTCCAGTTGTCGATGGCCAGCCGGCCGTCGAGGTAGAGCCGGTACCCGTCGTTGCCCTCGACCGCGATGCGGCGGACTCCGTCGGCGGGCGCGGTGATCGTGCCCGTCCAGCGGACGGAATACCAGTCGAACGGAATCCCCCGCCCAGGCGAGTTCAGCGTCCAGCGGAAGTCCAGGCGGCGATCGGTCCGCACGAGGCGTGGAGTCCCGTCCAGCGTGATGTTGTCGAAGTACTCGCCGCGCAGCCCCGCCACCGGGTCGCCGCTCTCATCCGTCGACGCCAGGGCGTCCTCGGGCACGACGACGAGGTCGGGCACGCGCCGGCCCGGCCCCGGAGCGAAGCGCACGGCGCCCTCGCGCGCGACGAGTCGTCGCACACCGTCGAGCATCGACACCCGCGTCGTCCCGAACCCACTGTAGCCTCCGAGCCGCACCTCCTCCGCGTCCACGCCGATCACCCCGATCGTGCCCCTCGCCGGGTCGAGCGGCAACAGCCCGGCGTCGTTCCGCAGCAGCACGATCGATCGCGCGGACGCTTCGCGAGCCAGCGCCAGGTGCGCCTCGTTGCCGTTCGTCCGGGCCGCCACGTCCGGGTCCACGTATGGCTGCTCGAACAACCCCAGCTCGAACTTCACCCGCAGCACCCGCGCCACGGCGGCGTCGATCACCGTGTCGGGGATCAGGCCGCGCCGGAAGGCGTCGAGGTACGGACGCTGCTGGCCATACCGGGACTGGAAGATGACGTCCAGACCCGACCGGAGCGCGTGCGCCGCCGCGGTCGGCGTGTCCGGTTCGGTCATGTGCAGAACCGTGGCCCCGCCCGTCGCGGCCGCGTCGGAAATCACGAACCCGCGGAACCCCCACTGGCCCTTGAGGATGTCGTTGAGCAGGCGGTCGTTCTGCGTGGCCGGCAGCCCGTCCACGGAGTTGTAGGCCGTCATGATCGATCGCGCGCCGGCCGCAATCGCCGCCTCGAACGGCGGAAAGTAGCGCTCGGTCAGCAGCCGCAGGGAGTGATCGATCGGGTAGCTGTCGCGCCCGCCCTCGCCGACGTTCGCCACGAAGTGCTTCGGCGTCGCGACGATGCCGGTCGACTCGAAGGCACGGACGAAGGCCCGCGCCATCACCGAGACGAGATACGGGTCCTCGCCGTACGTCTCCTCCACCCGCCCCCACCGGACGTCATCCGCGATGTTGACGACGGGCGACAGCACCTGGCGGATCCCGCGGCTCCGGACCTCGGCAGCGATGGCGTCGGAGACGCGCGACACGAACGCCGGGTCCCACGTCGCAGCCAGCGCAATCGCCTGCGGGAACGTCGTCGCCCCATCGCGGGTCAGGCCGTGGACCGCCTCGTCGAACGGGATGATCGGGATGCCGAGACGTGTCTGTTCGACGAAGTAGCGCTGGATGGCGTTGATGCGCTCGGCGTGGGCGCGAGCGATGACCGCTGCTGAGCCCACCGCGTCGGCCTCACCGACACCCGCGCCGCCGGCACCGTCACCGGCCGGCGCCGTCGAGATCTGCAGACCGAAGATGCCGTGCGAGTAGTCGTTCCCGGGATCGTCGAGGTCTCCGGGAATCATGAACAGCTGCCAGAACTTGTCCTCGAGGGTCATCCGGCCGAGCAGGTCCCGGACGCGAGCCTCCACCGGCTGGGCGGGATCGCGGTACAGGGGACGCGGGGCCTGAGCCTGGCCGGCGAGCGAGAGAGAGGCCGCCGCGATCGCGACCAGGCACGACACGCGGATACCCGGCCCGCCCCCCCCCCC
>JAWKHR010000082.1:0-17716 GCA_041394725.1 Vicinamibacterales bacterium
CATCAGCGGCAGCGACACGCCCTTCTCGGCCTGGACCTCCTCGATCGCGACGATCGCCGCCTTCGCGTTCAGCGTGTCGAAGATCGTCTCGAGCAGCAGCAGGTCCGCGCCGCCGTCCACCAGCCCCCGGACCTGGTCGGCGTACGCGGCGCGCAGCTGGTCGAACGTGATGGCCCGGCGCGCCGGGTCGTTGACGTCGGGCGAGATCGACAGCGTCCGGTTCGCCGGGCCGATGGACCCGGCGACGAAGCGCGGGCGGTCCGGCGTCTTCGCCGTCTGCTCGTCGGCGGCCTCGCGCGCGATCCGCGCGCCGGCCGCGTTGATCTCGTAGACCAGCGGCTCGAGCGCGTAGTCGGCCTGCGACACCGCGTTGCCGTTGAACGTGTTGGTCTCGATGATGTCGGCGCCCGCGGCCAGGTACTCGCGGTGGATGCCGCCGATGATGCCCGGCTGCGTCAGGACCAGCACGTCGCTGTTGCCCTTCAGGTCGTGCGGGTGCGACGCGAAGCGCTCGCCGCGGAAGCCGGCCTCGTCCAGCCGGTGACGCTGGATCATCGTGCCCATCGCGCCGTCGAGAATCAGCAGGCGGCGGGCGAGCAGGGCGTCGATGCGTTCGGTGGGGGTCACGCGGTCTCCTCGGTGGGCGGGCGGCGCCGGCGCGGGGCCGGCCGGCCCGCGGGGGACTCGCCCGCGGTGCCGCTCGCAATCAGCACGGTGAATGGGTCGCCGGCGCGCCGGGTGCCGACCCGGACGTCCACGCCGGTGAAGCCGGCGCCGGCCACGAGCGCCCGCAATTCGTCGTCGCCAAAGCCGAGCCAGCGATCGCCCAGCTTCTGCGCGACCCAGCCTTCCTCGTGCGCGCGCAGGTCGAGCGCCACCAGGCGCCCGCCAGGTCGCAGGATGCGCCGGGCCTCGGCCAGCGCGCGGTCCGGGTGCTCGGCGTGGTGCAGCGCCTGGGACAGGAGCGCGACGTCCACGGTCGCGTCGCCGAGCGGCAGATGCTCCAGCTCGCCGCGCTTCCAGGTCACGTTGCGGATCCGTCGGCGACGCGCCAGCGCCCGTGCCCGCGCGAGGACGTCGGCCGAGCGGTCGACCGCGATCACGCGGCGGGCCCAGCGGGCGGCCTCGAGCGTCAGGTAGCCCTCGCCGCAGCCCAGGTCGGCCACGTCGACGGCCGGCAGCAGGAACGCCATCGCCCGCGACCAGGCCGCCCAGCTGCGGCCGGGCACGAGCTGCCGGCGCTCGTCGCCCGCGCCGTGCTGGGCGAAGTTCTCCTTCCGGAGGCGCCGGATCTCCTCCAGCCGCGCGTCATCGGCCCGGCGTTCCGGTCCGCCGGCGTCGAACGTCCGCCGGAGCCAGGCCCAGAATCCGTCGTCGGCCGCCCCGCCGGCCTCGACCTGGTCGGACAGGCGGTACCAGGTGAACGCGCCGGCGCGCTGCTCGACGACGAGCCCGGCCTCGCGGAGCAGGCCCAGGTGACGCGACACGCCCGACTGCGCCACCCCGAGGACCGCGGTCAGCTCCGACACGTTCAGGGGCTCCCGGGCCAGCAGGCGCAGCAGGCGCAGGCGCGTGTCGTCCCCGAGGAGACGGAGGAGCGGCGCGACGGACATCACATAAATCTATATATACGGATGGATTGATGCAAGATCGGCCCTCGCGAGCGTCCGGTGCGCGGGCCACCGGGACGTACCCGGGCGACGAGCCCGCCAGGTCGGTTTCCCGGCACGACGGGCATCGCCTCGCCTACAATCGCCAGCGCCATGACGACCCTCGCCGACCTCAATTCGCTCGTGAACGGTTACGTCTGGGGCCTGCCGATGATCGCGTTGCTCATCGGCACCGGCATCCTGCTGACGGTGCTCACCGGCGTGGTGCAGGTGCGCTACCTGGGCCGCGCGCTCCGCGAGGTGCTCGGGCGGCTGACCCAGAGCGGCGGCGGCGAGGGCAGCGTCCGGCCGTTCCAGGCGGTGGCCACCGCGCTGGCCTCGACGGTCGGCGTGGGCAACATCGCGGGCGTCGCCACGGCGATCTCGATCGGCGGCCCGGGCGCGCTCTTCTGGCTCTGGGTCTCCGGCGTGCTGGGCATGTGCACGAAGTACGCGGAGATCGTCGTCGCGCTCCACTACCGGGCGCGCGACGCCTCGGGCACGATGCGCGGCGGCGCGATGTACGTCCTGAAGAATGGCCTCCGGCTGCCGTGGCTCGGGGCCATCTTCGCGCTGCTGACGTCGCTCGCGGCGTTCGGCATCGGCAACATGGTGCAGGCGAACTCGGTCGCCGACTCGCTGCGCGCCTCGTTCGGCATCGCGCCCTCGACGACCGGCCTCGTCCTCGTGGCCATCACGGCGCTGGTGATTCTCGGCGGCATCCGCCGCATCGGACAGGTCACCGAGTTCCTCGTGCCGTTCATGGCGATCCTGTACCTCGGCGGCGGCCTGTTCGTGCTGCTGCGCTACGCGGGCGAGATCCCCGCGGCCCTCGGCCTGGTCTTCGAGGGGGCATTCACGGGCAGCGCGGCGGTCGGCGGCTTCGCCGGCAGCACGATTGCGATGGCGCTGCGCTACGGCATCGCGCGCGGCCTGTTCTCGAACGAGGCCGGCCTCGGCAGCGCCCCGATGGTGCACGCGGCGGCCGACACGGATCACCCGGTGCGCCAGGGGCTCTACGGCATCTTCGAGGTGTTCGTGGACACGCTGCTCATCTGCACGACCACGGGCCTCGTGATCCTCGTGACGGGCACCTGGTCCACCGGCGCCACGGGCGCGGCTCTTTCGGCCCAGGCCTTCGAGACCGGCCTGCCCGGCGCGTGGGGCGACATTGTCGTCACGTCGGGCATCCTGTTGTTCTCGTTCTCGACGCTGGTCGGCTGGAGCTACTACGGCGAGACCGGCATCGTGTACCTGCTCGGCGCGCGGGCGGCGCTGCCGTACCGGCTCGCCTGGCTGGTGTTCATCTTTCTCGGCGCCACCGGGTCGCTGCACCTCATCTGGGACGTCGCGGACACGCTGAACGGGCTGATGGCCATCCCGAACCTGATCGCGGTCCTCGGGTCGATTCCGCTGCTGCTGAGACTCCAGCGCGAGTTCTTCTCTCGCCGGTGACATCGGCGATGGCGCACGGCCCGATCCGGCACCATCCCGCGGCCGACGCCGGAGCGCCCGTCCTGGTCTTCGGCCATGGTGCCGGCGCCGGACACGATCACCCGTGGATCCGCCGCGTGGCCGCCGGCCTGGCCGCGCGTGGCATCGCGGTGGCGACGTTCGACTTCCCGTACCGCGCCGAGGGCCGGAAACTGCCCGACAAGGGCCCGGTCCTCGAGGAGGCGTTCGCGTCGGCCTGGCGCGAGGTGGCGGCGGGCGCCGCGGGCGTCCCGCTGTTGGCGGGCGGCAAGTCGATGGGCGGGCGCATCGCGTCACAGGCCGCGGCCGGCGGCGCCCTCGTGCCCGCCCCGGCGGGCCTCGTCTTCTTCGGTTATCCGCTGCACCCGCCGGGACGACCGGCGCAGCGCCGCGATCGCCATCTGCCGTCGATCACGGCGCCGCTCTGCTTCCTGCACGGCACGCGCGATCCCTTCGGCACTCCCGAGGAGATGCAGGCGCTCGTCTCGACGCTGCCGCTCGCGACACTCGCGCTGTTCGAGGACGGTGACCACTCGCTCGTCGCGCGGAAGCGGCAGGATCCGGACGGCCGGCTGCTCGACCGCGCGCTGGACGTCGCGGCGGCGTGGATGCTGCGGGTGACCGGTCGGGGTCCGTCGTCCGCCTAGCTAGGCGCGCGCGACCGGAAGCGCGGCCAGCCAGCGGCCAGCCGCCGCGCGGAACTCCCCGGTCCACTCATGGCCGCCGGCAAACCGCACCAGTTCCTGCGGCGCGCCCATCGTGGTGAGCGCGGCGAGGTCGGCCGCGACCTTGTCGGGCGTGTACCAGTGTTCCCGATCGCCAACGCCGATGAGCACGGGCGGCCAGAGGCGCGCCGGCACGCCGGCCGACCTCAGCTCCGGCGGCAGGTCGCCGCCGAGCGCGATGATGCCGTGCGCGTCGCGCCGGCCGAGCCGAGCGGCGCGGTAGGCCATCGAGGCCCCCTGCGAGAACCCGGCGAACACGAGCCGACCGGCCGAGGGCGCCACCGCGTCGAGCGCCCGGTCTACGTACGCGACGTTGTCCGCGATCGCCGCGTCGCGGTCCTGTCGCGTCATCCAGCTCGCGACGACGTGCTGGTCCCGGGTGTAGAAGCGATGCAGGCCCTGGACGCCGACCCGCGTCCAGCGGTCGATGCCGGGAATCCCGGCGACGTCGGCGAGGATCTGCGCGGCGTCCTGCGCGTAGCCGTGGAAGAGGACCAGGCATCCGTCCGGAACGGCCACGGCCGCGTCCTCGACGAGGACGCGGCCGTGGATGGGAGTCTCGATCGACAGCGTGCGCGTCACGCCGACAGCTTACGACACTGCGGCATCACGGCCGAGCCGGCCGGACGTTCCGGCGTCAGAAGCGGATGCCGAACGTCAGCCGGGCCTCGCGGGCCGTCATCCGGTAGTACTGCGCGTCGCCGACCTCGCTCTCGGAGATCACGTCGCGCGCGTCGGTCAGGTTGCGGCCGTCGAGCCGGAGCTCGTACCGGTCGAACCGGTAGCCGACGCCGATGTCGAGCGTGGTGAAGGCATCGGCCAGCGCCCGGTTGCGCTTGTCCATGTACCGGTCGCCCGTGTACTTGATGACGATGCTGCCGAACACGCCCTCGGCCGGCGTGTAGAAGCCACCGACCGTGAACAGGTGCCGCGGCGACATCTCGAAGCGGTTGCCGGCGAGCTGGGTGACCACGCCGTCGAACGACTGCGCGAAGTCCACGAACCGCGCGTTGTGGAAGCTGTAGGTCGCCCGGCCCGACACGTGATTCCGCATCCGCACGTCGGTCGCGAGCTCGAGACCCTGGAACCGGGTCTCGCCGGCGTTGAGCAGCGCCGGCAGGCCGTTGACCACCGTGGACGTGACGAGGTTGGTGAAGTTCATCCGGAATACGCTGGCCTCGAAGTCCACCTGGCCGTCCATCATCCGCGCTTTCACGCCGCCCTCGAGGCTCTGCGACGTCTCGGGATCCAGCAGGCCGCCCTCTTCCTCGCCCTCGCCGAGACCGAAGTCGAACACGGCCGGCTTGAACGTGTTGCGGTAGTTGGCGAACGCGCGGACGTGGTTCGTGCCCTGTTCCCAGAGCGACACCAGCACGCCGACGCTGCCGCTCGGCCGGACGTTGGTCTGCGTGTCCTGGCCTTCGTCCTTCGGCGCGGCGCCCTCCTCCTCGCCCTCCTCGCGTTCCTCGTTCGTGATGTTCAGGCGCAGGCCGCCGGACACGGTGACCTTCGTCGTCGGCCGCCACTCGACCAGGCCGTAGCCGCCGAAGAAGTCCCGGCGGTCGTCGGATCCGATCGGCAGGTCCGTCGGCTGCGTCACCGACGTGGCGACGATGCCGCTGAGCGGCACGGTGTAGTCGAACACCTCACCCTTGGAGTCGCCGTTGCCGTGCAGCCAGTCCGCCCCGGCCACGAACCGGACGTTGTGCCGCTCGGGCCAGGCCAGGTGCGCGTCCACGTAGAGATCGGTCTGATCGATCTTCTGGCGGAACCCGACGGCGTTGTCCGGACCGGGCGCGACCTCGGCGAGGTAGCCGCGGAAGTTGTCGTTGCCGGTGTGCGAGAACGACGCGGTGATGCCGAGGCGCTTGTCGGTGCCAATCGACCGCTCGGATCCGTAGCTGACCGCGAACCGGTTCTGGTTCAGGAACGCGCCCTCCGGGTTGTGGTTCGCGTCGATGGGCACGAGCGGCGAAAGCGAGGTACCCTGCCGCGGATGCGGGCTCGCCGGATCCTGGCGCAGGATGTTCAGGTCGGCCATGAACCACGTGCGGTTGTCGCCGTCGGTCTTCGCCGTGCGCCACAGCACGTGGCCGCGGCCGAACGACGTGCGGTCGTCCTTGAAGCCCTGCCGGTCGAAATCGGCGCTCAGCCGCGATTTCCAGCTGGCGCCGGTCGGCACGGGCACGTCCACGGCGAGACCGCCCGTGCCGTAGTTGCCGCCGTAGAGCGACGCGTACCGGCTGGTCGCCGCCGCCGCCGTGTGCACGACGTGGATGACGCCCACGAACGACGTGGCGCCGAAGGTCACCGGCGCCGGCCCGCGGAGGATCTCGACGCGCGCAACGTCGCGCAGGCTGAGCGAGGTCAGCGCCGGATTGAACGCGCCGCCCCACGGCACGTCGTCGACGACGAGCAGGAAGGCGTCGAACTCGCGCAGCCCCCAGAACTCGGGCACCGCGCCGGCCGGCCCGGCATCTCCGCCCGGCGCGATGGCCACGCCGGCGGCCAGCGCCAGCGCGTCCTTGAGGGACGTGGCGCCGAGGTTGCGGAGGTCCTCGCCGGTCAGGATCTCGACCGACGTGGGCACGTCATGGGGAGCTTCAGGCAGCCGGGTGGCGACCACCTGGACGGTCTCGCTGACCACGGGCCTCTGGGACGACCCGGAAGACTGTGTCTGGGCCCCGGCCGCGCCGGGCACGAGGATGGCCGCCACACAGGCAGCACTGGCAATGAAGGCGAGTGAACGCATAAGTGATTTACTCTAGAAACTTGTGACAACTACTACCATCGGCAGTAGTAAAGGGTAGAAGCGAGGATCGCGGATCACGTCTGGAGCATCGAGGAGATCGTCGGTCTTCCGAAGGACTGAATGATGGAGAGCTACCTCATCGGACTGGGAACGATTGCGGCGCTGGCTGCGCTCTCGCTGGTGTGGCAATGGAATTTCGGCGGCCAGCGTCCGATCAGGTTCGTGTTCCGCGTACTGACCAGGCGCCGACACAAGTCGAACTGACCCACGACCAGGGCCGGCGCCGGAAACACGAAAGGGGCGATGCCGACAGGCATCGCCCCCTCCTCGAACCCTGGGACCCAGGCCCCTGAGACCCTGAGACCCTCAGGACCCTCCTGTTACTTGACCTGCCCCGGCACGTTCAGCGTCAGGTTGTAGCGTCCGAGCGCCTGGCTCAACGTCGCGGCGCGGCCGAGGAACGCGTTGCCGTCGGTGATGGCCTTCGGCAGGTCGTTCTTCACGGCGGTGTACTGCCGCATCAGCGAGTCGCTCGGCGTGTCGTAGAACGACATGATGTCGCCCTTGACGCCGGCGGCGCGGGCGAGCACGTTGTTGTCGTTGCCGCCGCCGCCTCCGCGGCCGCCGCCACGCCCGCCGCGACCGCCGCCGCCGGCCTGCACCGGCACGCCGAACTTCTCGCGAATCGCGTCGAAGTCGGTGACGGCCGACGCGAACTGGCCCTTCACCGCGTCGGGCACGTTGGACATGCCGCCGATCTTGCCCTTGATCTCCTCGATCTGCGGGTAGAGGTCGTTCAGCGCGCGGGCCATGTCGGTGCCGCGGCGCTGCATCTCGTGCAGGTCGCTGACGGTATCGAAGTAGCGCTTGCGCTGGGCGTCGGTCATCTGGAACGCCGTGTCGAGCGCGACGCGCATCGGCTTGGAGTCGACGGCCTTGCCGTCGACCATCAACGCGACGGTGTAGGTGCCCGGCAGGACCCACGGACCGGCGCTCGCGCCGCCCCCGCCGCCGAAGCCGCCACGGCCGCCGCCGCCCCCGCCGCCGCACACGTTGACCGGGTCCACGCCGGAGTCGGGCTGCGGGGAGGGCACGCCGGGCACGGCCGAGCCGCGGCCGCCGCCGCCCCCGAACCCGCCGCGACCACCGCCGCGGCCGCCCCCGCCCCCGGCCGCCGCGATGGGCTCAATCGGCTCGACGCGCATGTCCCAGCACACGGTCTGGATGCCGGGCGCGTTGCGGTCCGCGGGCACGTCGAGCGTACGGATCGCGCGCCCGGAGGCGTCGGAGATCCGCAGCGCCAGCTGTCCGACCTTCTGCCTGAGGTGGAACTGGATCACCGCGTCGGTCGGCGGGTTCTCGCCGATGAAGAACTGGTGGCCCCAGAACTCGTCGTTCTGGTTGTCCCACTCGCGCGTCTGGTAGCCGGTCGGGATCGAGAACAGCGTCGCGCCGGACGCGGCCGCCTGGGCGGCGGCGTACTCCTGGATCGGCTCCAGGTGGTCGAGGATCCAGACCGCGCGGCCGTGCGTGGCGACGATCATCGCGTTGTCGCGCGGGTGCAGCGTGATCTCGTCGACGCGGACGGTCGGCAGGTTGCTCTTCAGCCGCTGCCAGCTCGCGCCCCGGTCGAGCGAGAGGAAGATGCCGGTCTCGGTGCCGATGTAGAGCACGTCGGCGTTCTTCTGGTCCTCGGTCAGCGTCTTGACCACCTGGCCGCGCAGGTTGTTGTTGATCGACCGGAACGACTGGCCCGCGTCCGTGCTGGCCCACATGTAGGTGTTGAAGTCGTTCAGCCGATGCGCGTCCACGGTCACGTACACCGTGTTCGCGTCGTAGCGCGACGGCACGACCTCGGACACCCAGCCGCCCTTCGGGAAGCCGGGCAGCCGGTCGGTGACGTTCGTCCACGTCTTCCCGTTGTCGCGCGTCATGCTGACGACGCCGTCGTCGGTGCCGGTGAAGATGACGCCGGCCTGCTTCGGAGACTCGGCCAGGGCGACGATCGACGGCCAGTTCGAGATGCCGTCGTTGCGCGCGATGCGGATCTCGTCGCCGCGCTTGCCCATGACCTCGATCTCGTCGCGATCCGCGTTGGTCGTCAGGTCGCCGCTGATCACCGACCAGGAGTCACCGCGGTCGGTGGACGTGAAGACCTTGTTGGCCGCCACCATCAGCTTGCCGGCGTCGTGCGGCGAGAAGATCATCGGCGTGTCCCAGTTCCAGCGGTACGGCAGCGCGCCCTCGCCGGGCTCGGGATCGACGTTCTGGAAGTTGGGCCGGATGCCGGTGCCCTCGCCGGTCTGGACGTTGCGCCGCGTGATGTTGCCGTCCTGCGACTCGCTGTACATGTAGCGCGGGTCCTCGAGGTCGGGAATCGCCACGAACCCGTCGCCGCCCTGGACCTGGTACCAGTCGCTGTTGCGGATGCCGCGCGTGAACCGCACCGCGCTCGGACCGCACCAGTTGTAGTTGTCCTGCAGGCCGCCGCACACGTTGAACGGCGTCGCCATGTCGTACCCCACGTGGTAGAAGAGCGCGAGCGGCAGGTTCGGGTACTGGATCCACGTCTTGCTCATGTCGTACGTGGTGGCCACGCCGCCGTCGCCGCCGATGATCAGGTGGTTCGAGTTCGACGGGTCGATCCAGATCGCGTGGATGTCGTCGTGGATGGCCTGCGCCGCGTCGGTCACGAAATTGCGTCCGCCGTCGATCGACATGTGGAGGCCCACGCCGCCCAGGTAGATGCGGTCGGGACTGTTCGGGTCGATGCGCAGCTGGCTGAAGTACATCGGCCGCGGGTTGACGCCCGAGACCTTCGACCACGATTCCCCGCCGTCGTCGGAGCGATAGAGCCCGGTGTCGCCCGTGTCGCCGCCGCCACCACGGCCACCGCCACCGCCGCCCCCGCCACCACCACGACCGCCGCCGCCCGTGCTCTCACCCTCGATGAGCGCGTAGACCAGCGACGTCGTCGGCCGGTAGACGGCCACCGCGATCCGGCCCATCGGCGCCGTGGGCAGGCCGCCCTGCAGCCGGGTCCAGGTGTCGCCGCCGTCGGTGGACTTCCACACGCCGGACCCCGGGCCGCCACCGTTCATGCAGCACTGCGTCCGGCGCCGCTGATAGGTGGACGCATAGAGGACGTCCGGGTCCGCCGTGGCCATCACCAGGTCGTTGGCGCCGGTGTCGTCGTCCACCTTGAGCACCTGCTTCCAGGTGCTGCCACCGTCGGTCGTCTTGTAGATGCCGCGGTCGCCACCCGGGCCGAACAGCGGACCGGTCGCGGCCACCAGCACGACGTTGTTGTTGGTCGGATGGATGACGATCCGGTTGATGTGCCGCGACTCGGGCAGGCCCATGTGCTGCCAGGTCTTGCCGCCGTCGGTGGACTTGTAGACGCCGTCCCCCCACGAGGTGCTCTGGCGGTTGTTCGACTCGCCCGTGCCAATCCAGACCAGGTCCGGGTTGGTCTGCGAGACCGTGACGTCGCCAATCGACATCAGGCCCTGATCCTGGAACTGGGCCTCGAAGGTGGCGCCGTTGTTGGTCGTCTTCCAGACGCCGCCATGCGCGGAGCCCACGTAGAAGAGGGCCGGATTCGCTTCGTAGACGGCCAGGTCCGCGATCCGACCGGACATCGTGGCCGGTCCGATCGACCGGAAGTGCAGGCCGTCGAACTGGCCGGCCACGGGCATGTCCTGGACCGTCCGGCCCTGAACCACCGGCAGGCCCGTGAATGCCGCGGCCACGACGATGGCGACGAGGGTGAGAAAACGCAGCTGCCTGAGCATGGATCCTCCGGAACAGGGGCCAATCATACGCGGGATTCAGGCGGAGCCGCCCCGGCTGGCGGGGCTGTCCCCCAATACTGGCGCGGAGCTCCGGACATTTACGACCGTCCCTCGGAGGTCACCGCCACCGGTATGATTCCGCCATGAGCCTCGCGCAGCCGCGGACGCGCAACCGTGCCGCCATCGACGACCGCTACAAGTGGAACCTCGCCGACATCTACCCGGACTGGGCGGCCTGGGAGAAGGCCCGCGACCGCCTCGAACAGCGGATCGAGGAATACGCCGAGCTGCGGGGCACCCTGGCGCAGGGCCCGGACCGGATCCTGGCGGCGTTCCTGCTGAACGACGAGCTCGGTCAACTGGCCTACAAAGTCTATTTCTACCCGGCCCTCCGCTACGACGAGGACCAGCGGGACAACACGGTCAACGCCCGGCGCCAGCAGATCCAGGCGCTGGTCGCGCGGTGGCAGCAGGCCACCTCGTGGTTCAACCCCGAGCTGCTGACCATCAAGCTCGACACGATCCGCAAGTGGATGGACTCCAGCAAGGACCTGGCCGTCTACCGGTTCGCCATCGAGGAGGTGTTCCGCCAGCAGGAGCACGTGCTCGACGAGAAGGGCGAACGCCTCATGTCACTGTCCACGCGCCTGTCGGGCGCGCCCGGCGAGGCCTACCAGTCGCTGTCGACGGCCGACGCCCGGTTCCCGGAAGTCACGCTCGAGACGGGCGAGACGGTGACGATGTCGTACGGCCAGTACCGGGCCGTGCTGGCGACGCATCGCCATCAGGCGGACCGCCGGGCGGCCTTTCTCGGCCACTACGGCACCTACCAGGCGTCCCTGAACACCTACGCCACCCTCTATCACGGCGTGATGCAGCGCGACTGGTTCCAGGCGCGCGCGCGCGGCTACAAGACGACGCTCGATGCCGCCCTGCACGGCAACAACATCCCCCGGTCGGTGGTGGACACGCTGATCGAGAGCACCCGGGCGGGCGTCGGGCCGCTGCGCCGGTATCACCAGCTCCGGCGCCGGGCGCTGAAGCTCGAGAAGTACTACCCCTACGACTTCTCGATTCCGATCATCGAATGGGACCGGCGCTACGAGTACGACGCCGAGCTCGACCGCATCGTCGAGGCCGTGGCGCCGCTCGGGCCGGAGTACCAGGCGCGCATGAAACGCGGGTTTTCCGCGCGCTGGATCGACGTCTACGAGAACGACGGCAAGCGCAGCGGCGCGTATTCCGCGCCGGTCTACGGCGTCCACCCGTACATGCTGCTCAACTGGGCGGACACGCTCGACGACGTGTTCACGCTGGCCCACGAGATGGGCCACACGATGCACACGATGCTCTCGCACGAGCACCAGCCGTTCGTCTACTCGGACTACACGATCTTCGTGGCGGAGGTGCCGTCCACGCTGAGCGAGGCGCTGCTGCTGGAACACTGGCTCGGGCGCGCGACGGACACGCAGGAACAGATCGTCCTGCTCCAGCACGCGATCGACAACATCACCAGCACGTTCTACACGCAGGTCCTGTTCGCCGACTTCGAGCTGGCCGCGCACGAACGGGTGGAGCGGGATCAGCCGATCACGGCCGAGGTGCTCAACGCCCTGTACAAGGAGCGCTTCGCGGCGTACTACGGCGACGCGGTGGACATGGACGACCTCACCGCCATCACCTGGGCGCGGATCCCGCACTTCTTCAACACGCCCTACTACGTCTACCAGTACGCCACGTGCTTCGCCTCGGCCGCCCGGCTGACCGAGGAGCTGACGTCGGCGGATGAGGCCACGCGCACGGCGGCCCGGAAGCGGTACCTGGACCTGCTCTCGGCCGGCGGCAGCGACCACCCCATGGTGCTGCTCAAGCGGGCCGGCGTGGACCTGAGCGAGCCCTCCACGATCGAGGCCGTGGTCCAGCAGCTGGACCGTCTGGTGACGCGCCTCGAAGGCCTCATCTGATTCGGGGCCGGATCCGGGTTTTCCCATCACGTTGGATTCCCGAATCCGGCCAGTCGGATCGGGCATATACCCAGTACGGGGACGGCGTGGGATTGCAGCCTGTAAACTGTTGATTCTAAACAGTCACAGCCAACACATCCACGCTGTCTGAGTACGGCACGGCCTTTTCATATACAGGTGGCGTTTCCCGGCTTATGGGTTTTCTGGACAAGCTCAAGCCTCAGCCACGATGGAGGCATGTCGATCCTGCGGTCCGCCTCGAAGCGGTCCGCGAGCTCGACGATCCCGTCGAACTGGCAGATCTGGCGCAGTCGGACGCCGAGGCCAAGGTGCGCCGGGCCGCGGTGGCCCGGGTGGACGACCCTGACGTCCTGGTCCGGGTGGCGACGAGCGACACGGACGCCGAGGCGCGCGAGCGGGCCACGGAGAAGCTGCTGGCGCTGGCGACGACCGGGAGCGAGGCCGCGGCACTGGTGGCGCTCCGGGGGCTCACCGATCCCCGCCAGCTCTCGACGGTGGCCAAGAGCGACGTCGCAGACGCGGTGCGGACCGAGGCGCTGGCGCGGATTACCGACGACCGGGCGCTCGGCGCGATCGCGCGTCATGCCCATCACGAATCGACGGCGGCCGTGGCCCTGTCGCGGCTGGGCGGCCGGGACGACCTGCTCGAGGTCGCGCTGAACGGGGACCACAAGGACCTGGCGCTGGCGGCGTTCGAGCGGGCGGTGCCGGCCGACGCGGGCGCGGACGCGCTCGACGTGCTGCGGACGATCGAGTCGCGCAGCCAGCAGAAGGCCGTGGCCCGCCGGGCGCGGACGATGATCCAGGCGATCGAGGCGGCGGAGGCCGATCGGGCCGCCGCGGCGGCCGATCGCCAGCGCCGCGAGGCGGCGCTCTGCGAGGACGTCGAGCGGCTGGCCGGTCAGACGGACCGCGCGGCGCTGCTCGCCGAGCTCGATCGGCTCGACGCCGCGTGGCGCGGGCTCGAGGTGACCGACGAAGCGGCCCTGACCCGCTTCACGGCCGCCGTGACGGCGGCCCGTGAAACCGTCGCGCGCCTCGAGGTCGAGGCGGAAGCGGCGGCGGACCTGGCGCGGCAGCGCGCCGAGGCCATCGCGACGCGGGACGCGCTCTGCCAGCGGGTGGAAACGCTCGACGGCGACGACGTGCTCGCGCAACTGGTTCCGATCGAAGAAGAATGGCGATCGCTCATGCCCCTCGTCGGTGATGGCCCGGAGGCCGACCGCCTGGCTGAGCGATTCGCCCAGGCGGTCGCCGCGTGCCGCACACGGTACGAGATGGGCGCCCAGCTGGCCGAGACCCGCGAGACGCTCGCCGGGCTCGTCGCCGAGGCGGAAGGCCTGCCGTCCCTCGAGGACGCGGGCGCGGCCGCCGAACGCTGGCAGGCGCTCAGCCGTGAGGCACGCGGTCTGGCCGCCGCCCTTGCCGCGGCCTCGCGCCCGGCGACCGACCTGGCCGCGCGCTGGAAGGTCGTCGAGGAAGTGTTCGCCGCGCGGGCCCTGAACGCGCAGGAAGCCGGCCTCAAGGCCCAGCAGCACGTGCTGCAGCAGCTGCAGCGGCTGGTCGAGCGGGCGACGCGCGTGGCCGAAGCCGAAAACATCACCCTGCGCGAGGGCGAGCGCCTGATGCGCGACATCAAGGCGGGTTTCGACGCCGCGACCGCCGCCGAGTCCACCAGCGAGATGGACGACGCGGTGAAGGCCCTGCACGGCCTGCAGGAGAAGGTCGCCCCCCGCGTGCGCGAGCTGCGCGAGATGGACGAGTGGCGCCGCTTCGCCAACGCCCAGCGCCAGGAACAGCTCATCGCCATGGCCGAGGCCATCGTCGCGTCGCTGAAAGCCGACGAGGAGGCCGGCAAGGAATCCGACCTCGCGGCCACGGCGCGCGCGCTGCGCGAGCTGCACACGAAGTGGCAGGAGGTCGCCGAGGCGCCTCGGCACTCCGCGCAGCGCCTCTGGGAGCGGTTCCGGACGGCCACCGATGCCATCCGCGGCCGCTGCGAGGGCTACTTCGTCAAGCTCCGCGCCGAGCGCGTCGAGAACATCCATCGGAAGCAGGCGATCACCGAAGAGGCCGAGACGCTCGCGCAGTCGAGCGACTGGGCGAAGGCGGCCGCGCGCTTCCAGGCCCTGCAGGAGGAATGGAAGGCCATCGGCCCCACCTCCAAGGACGCCGGCCGGCAGCTCGCCCAGCGGTTCCGCGCGGCGTGCAACACGTTCTTCGCACGGCGCCGCGAGGACATGGCCTCGCGGAAGAAGACCTGGACCGAGAACCTCACGCGCAAGGAAGCCCTGTGCGAGCGCGCCGAGGCCCTCGCCGAGTCCACCGACTGGGACGCGGCCGCCAGCGAGATGAAGCGGCTGCAGGCCGAGTGGAAGACGATCGGCCCAGTGCGCCGCAACAAGTCCGAGACCATCTGGACCCGGTTCCGCGGCGCGGCCGACACGTTCTTCGAGCGCTACCACAACCGCCACAACCTGGCCCTCGCCGGGAAGCTGGCCGAGCGCGAAGCGCTCGTGGTCGATCTCGAGGCGCTGCTCGCGCTCGAGGACGCGCCGGCGGATCTCGCCGACAAGGTCCAGCAGCTGCGCGGCAGCTGGACGCGCGGCGTCCCCGTGCCCGTGCCGGGCATGAAGGAACTCACCGAGCGCTGGCACACGGCCTTCGCCGCCGTCGCCACGCGCTGGCCGGACGCCCTGAAGGGCACCGAGTTCGACCCGCAGCTCGTGCGGCAGCGCCTCGAGAAGCTCGTGACGCGCGTCGAGGGTTTCGCGGAAGACGTCAGGGATTCGGCGCCCAAGGGCGTGTCGCAGACCGAGCTGCTCGCCCAGAAGCTCCGGTCCGCGCTCGCCTCCAACGCGATGGGCGGACGATCGTCGGAAGAGGGCAAGTGGCGCGCCGCGGCGGAAGCCGTGCGCGACGCGCAGGCCTCATGGCAGCGCCTCGCCCCGATTGCCGGCGAGGCCGCGCGCGACCTGGAACCCAGGTTCCGGGACGCGTGCCGGAAAGTGAACGAACACGCACGGCGTCATGCCGGCCCACCGCGGCGGTCCCAACGGACCACCACCGCGGCCGCCGTCTGACGCCTGGATCGGGAAGAGCGGGTCGGTTCTGGCTAAGGCTTGTCGGGCGTGTTGCCAGGCAGGCGGTTGGCTGAGTCTAAATTTGACGGAACCGGACGATGCCACAGGGGTCGGTTGGGGTCGACTCGCTCTTCACGGTCCATGATGCGTGGCGCGCATGGATCAATCGGGGAATCACGCCGAGCGTGATTCCCCGATTGGTGTCTCCGGGGCCCCCGATGCCCCGACCGCCGATGCGCTATCGCTGATAGACGACCTTCCCGCCCACGATCGTCATCGCCACCTTCGCGTCCCGGATCTGCTCCTCGGGTACCGCGAGAATGTTGGCGGTGAGGACGGTCACGTCGGCCAGCTTGCCGAGGCTGAGCGATCCCTTGATGTCCTCCTCGAACGCGGCGAAGGCGTTGTTGATCGTGTAGGACCGCAGCGCCTCCATGCGGCTCATCCGCTGGTCGGGATAGAAGACCATGCCGTTGGCGCTCTTCCGGGTGACCGACGCGTAGAACCCGGCGATCGGATCGACGTCCTCGACCGGGGCGTCGGTGCCGTTGGTGACCACCGCGCCGGACTTCATCAGCTTCTGCCAGACGTAGGCACCCTCTTCCGCGCGCGCGGCGCCCAGGCGCGGCTCGACCCACGGCGCGTCCGACGTGCAGTGGATGCCCTGCATCGACGCGATCACGCCGAGCTGCCCGAACCGCGGGATGTCCGCGCCGTTGATGTGCTGCGCGTGCTCGATCCGCCACCGGAGGTCGCGGCCGTCGCGATTGTTGCGGCGGAACGTGTCCTCGTAGATGTTCAGCACCTCGCGGTTGGCGCGGTCGCCGATGGCGTGGATGCAGACCTGGTAGCCGTTCTCGATGGCCACCTGCGCCTGCCGCGCCATCTCCTCCACCGGCGTGGTGGCCAGGCCGGTGCTGTCGGGCTTGTCGGCGTAGGGCTCGAGCAGCCAGGCGCCGCGCGAGCCGAGCGCGCCGTCGGCGGTGATCTTGATCGCGCGCACCGTGAGGCGATTGCCGCCGTAGCCGACCACGCGGCCGGCCTTCAGGCTCTGGGCGCTGCCGCCGCGGATCATCACCCAGAGCCGGACGTTCATCCAGCCCTCGTCGATCGCCCGCTTCATGCGGTCCACCACGGCGAAGCTCGATCCGGCGTCCTGGAACGACGTGATGCCCTTCGAGATCACTTCCTGGTCGGCCAGCGCCAGCACCTGCCGGTCGCGCGCGGCGATCTCGGCCGGGGTCGGGTCGGGCTCGCCGGCGCCCCGGCGCACGAGGCGTGACGCGGTCTCGCGGAGCAGCCCCGTCGGGTTGCCGTTCGCGTCCTTGAGGACCTCGCCGCCGTTCGGGTTCGGCGTGTCCTTCGTGATGTTCGAGAGCTCCATCGCCTTCGCGTTGACGAACGAGGCGTGGCCGCTGGCGTGCGTCAGCACGACCGGGTTGTTCGGCGACACGCGCGAGAGCGCGTCGTGAATCGGGAAGCCCTCGACGGCGCCCTCCGGCGTGGACGTCCACTTCTCCTGGTGCCAGCCACGGCCGACGATCCACTGGCCGGGACGCGCGGTCTCGACGGCCTGCGCGACCATCGCGACAATCTGCTCCCAGCTCGTCGTGTTCATCAGCTCCAGGCCGAGCTTGGCCTCGCCGATCCCGGTGAAGTGACCGTGCCCCTCGATGAACCCGGGAATCGCGAGCCGGCCGGCCAGGTCCACCACCTGCGTGGAGGGCCCGACGTAGCGCGCGACCAGCTCGTTCGTGCCGAGCGCGACGATGACGCCGTTGCGCGCGGCGAGCGCCTGCGCGTTGGGCGTGCGGTCGTCGAGCGTGACGATCGTGCCGTTGCGAAGGACGAGGTCGGCCGGCTGCAGCTGGGCGAGCGCGGGCGCGGCGGCGGCCTGGCCCGCGGCCTGGCCGTCCGGTGCGGCCTGCGTGGCCACCCGGACCGCGCCGAGGACGGCGGCGGTGAGCACGAGGGCCACCGCAACGAAACTCGAGCGTGAGCGTGTCGTCGTCATGGTCATAGCGGGAAAACCCGCCCCAAGTTACCACCAAAGACCGCGGCCGCGGCCTCGCCCTCGAGGCCGAGATCGGTCGTGATCGCGCGCTGCGCCTCGAAGACCGTGCGCTGCCAGCCACGCGGGAAGAACGACGAGTCCGTCCCGAACAGCAGGCGCCCGGGCCCGAGCACGTCGAGCGCCCGGGCGAAGACCTCGGGCAGCGTCAGGCCGGGGTGATACCGGATCCACCCGTTCGAGC
>JAWKHR010000083.1:0-15868 GCA_041394725.1 Vicinamibacterales bacterium
GGCCGTACTGGTCGAGCGACGGGCGCAGGCGCGCGACGAGGTCGGGCAGTCGCCCGTTCGCGATCGCCCCGCGCACCAGAGCGGGCACGTCGTGCCGCTCGGGCGCGGGCGTCAGCCGGAAACCGAGCGTGCGCGGATCGACGCGGCCGGAATGCAGGTCCTCGAGGAACCGGGTCATCGCGTGCGAGACCGCGGCGTCGAGGGCCTCGGCCTGCGTCGGGTCCGGCGCTGGGGCCGCGGCCAGCGCGTCGGCTCGCGCGCGCAGCCCGGCGACGTCGTAGTCGGCAGGGTCGAGCCCGTCGGTGCCGGCCGACTCCAGGATCACGATGGCCGCGCGCGCGGTCTGAAGGATGCCGGCGTCCTGCCGGCCCGCCGCGTCCTGTGAGGCTGCGGCGTCCTGTGGCGGCGTTGCGTCCTGTGCCGCCCTCGCGTCCATTGCGCCTGCGCGGCCGCACGCGGCCATCGCCGTGGCGGCCAGCAGGACGGCCGGGACCACGCGCGAGATGCGTCGCCGTTCAGGCGCCGGTCGGTTCGTCACGCTCCACTCCCGCCGGATTCTGCAGGTGCAGGCACTCCGCTTCCCGGCCCCGGACGACGCGATGCCCGCGAAGCGGTCCCGAGGTCGCCGTCACGACCGTCCACTGGCCCTCGAGCGCGCCATCGTCGGCGTGGATGACGACCCAGTCGCCGGTGCGCGCCAGGCGGTGCGCCAGCGCGGTGTTCGAGAACAGCGCCGTGTAGTGGCGGCCGCCGCGGGCCGTGTGGAGAATCGGCAGCCACCGCCGGCGGCTCGGGTTGAACCGGCGCGGGGCGATGGTCGGCAGCCGGCCGGCCGCGGCCTCCTGGCGATACTCGCGATCGACGTCGAGCAGCTCGGTGACGGCCGGCGCCAGGCCGGCGGCGGGCGCACGCACGCGCGACAGCCGCTGCGCGAGCGTCGTGCGGATTGCGTCGAGCCGCTTGCGGCCGAAGCCCTTGAGCGCCACCAGCCGGCCGTCCTCGGCCGCGGCCTCCAGGTCCTCGAGCGTCTCGAGCCCGAGCGTCTCGTGCAGCCGGACCGCGAGCGTACGGCCGATGCCCGGCACGGACCGGAGCAGGTTCACGGGATCCGCGTCGCCGCGCAGGCGTTCGAGCATCGGGAGGTAGCCGAGTCGGACGACGTCGCGAATGGCGAGCGCCAGCGTGTGGCCGATGCCCGGCAGGCGTTCCAGGCCCTCGAGGCCCTCGACGCGCAGCACCTCGCTCGCCGGCACGTCGAGGCTCCGTACCACGCGCGCGGCGCGCTCGTACGCGCGCACCCGGTACGGGTTGGCGCCCTGCTGGTGGAGCAGCGCGCCGGCCTCCTCGAGACGGCTCGCGACCGACCCGTTGAACCGGACGGTTTCCGCATCCGGTCGCGCCACGGGCCGCGCGCCCTCGCGCGGCGGTTCCGGCGCGTGGGACCTGTCGGGCCGTGCGGTCATGACGACCGCGTCCTCAGGGACGGGCCGGGGTCAGGCGGACCGCACGGTCGGGTTCCCAGTGCGTGCAGGTCCGGCAGACCTCGGTCGTCTCCAGCGGCGCGGGCGTGGCGTCGCGGACGCAGCTCCACGGCCGTGCGTGGGCGTCGAGCCAGTCGGGGTGCTTCAGCGTCAGCGTGGGCGCGGCGAACCGGCAGGTGGCGGCGCGGTGGGTGGCGGTCACGGGGTCCTCCTGTCAGGCGTCACGGGGTGGCGTTCGAAGTGGAAGATCACGTGCAGGTTCACCTGCGACGTCACCGACGTGCGCGCGCCACGCCATGCGATGACCGCGGTGGCCTCGGGCCGCAGCGACAGGCGCCGCGTCGTGAGCACGTTCACGCCGGCTCCGGCGAACACGGCCGGATCGGTGAACCGGCGTCGCGCGGGCCCCATCGCCGCGAGGCGCCTTGCGTAGAAGTCCGGGATGTCCGCCCGCGCCGTGTCGAACGTCGCGGAGTACAGACCCAGGCCGGCCTTGACGAACGGCGCGGCGCGATGCGGCAGACGCTCGCCAATCAGCGCGGTGAACGCCGCGGTGAAGGCGGTCGCCCCCGGACCGCGATCGATCCAGCTGGCGGCGCCCTCGAACGTCACCCGCGGCGCGACCGACCAGCCCACGGCCGCGCCCACGAGCGGCCCGGTCTCGCCGCCGGTCGCCACGCCGGTCACCACCGCGCCCGTCGCGCAGCGGATCGGCGACTCCGTCGTGAGCGGCACCTGCGCGTTCGCGCGCAGCGGCACCGCGATGAGCAGCCAGCTCGTCCAGCGAATCAGTGCGGCCCGTGTCATGGCCCACCGTCCTTTCCGGTTGCCGTCCTCAGGGACGCCCGGTGCGCGCCTTCACGGCTCCGCGCTGGCGCCGGGCGAAGTCCTGCAGCTGCCGTCGCGCGATGTCGAACGTCTCCCGGATGGCCACCCGCGCGAACCGGTGGTCCGCCTCGGTTTCCAGCTGCCGCGTCAACCGTCCGGTGCCGTTGCGACGCGCCTCGGGCCGGTGGCTCGCGTCGTGGGAGACGACGATGTGCCCGCCGGGGACGCCGAGGTCCAGGCGCACACGATAGCGATTGCCCGAGTTGTGGCGCCGTTCGGCCAGCGAAAGCTGCACGCGGCACCCGATGATCGGCTGGTAGAAGGTCTCCAGCTTCGCGAGTCGCCGCTCGATGTCCGCGGTCAGGCCGTCCGACCGCCGCACGCCTCGAAACGTCACTTCCGGTGGCTGCTGCATGATGTCCTCCCGGGATTCGCGCCGGCCGTCCACCGCCGTCGGGCTCAGTCACGCCGCCAGGTGGCTCGTGCCAGCTGGTTCGCGTGCGAGAAGCCGTAGTCGACGGTCCCGCCGAAGGCGCGTTGCACCGCGTGGCCCAGCCGCTCGACGAGGTGCACCGTCGTCGTGGTGACCTCCAGCACGCCGGGCTCGGGTTCCGACCAGCTCATCAGCCGCGCCATCGGGTTGTCGGCCGACGCGCGTTCCGCCTCGTTGTGAATCAGCCGTTCGACCTCGTCCCGATGTCCCGCCAGCCACGCGCCTCCGAGACGCAGGTGACCGTTGGGCAGGCCCGAGGCGATCTGCCGGCAGGCCGGGCAGACCACCCGTCGCGCCGAGGGGGCCAGGACGGTGGCCCGGTCGTCCGAGGCCGGGATCCAGCGCCGGCGGAGGCGGAGGGCCCCGCATCGTTCGCAGACCGCGGGCTCGGCGCCCGCTCGGCCGGGTCGATGCGCGCCGCCGTCGTAGTCCACCCGCTTGGTGAAGCCGACGTTCGTGTAGTGCTTCTGACCACGCATGACGAATCTCCACTGGATCCGTGTGCAACGAACTTGCCGTTCGCCCGGGGCGCCCGCCCGATGGAATCCGGTGGCCGGGGGGCGGGAGGCCTGGAAAACTGCCGGGATTTCGGCAGTCGCGGGGAATCATTCGCGCCGGGTCCGCGCGGCCGGGGCGGCCGGCCCGCCCGCGGTCCGGACGGGCGCCGCTGGTACGGGGGCTGCACCCGCTCACAGAGGGACGGGTGAGACCGGCGACGCAAGGGAAGGACGGGCGCCATGACGATGACCGAGCCGAGACGCACTTCGATGACCGCGACCGAGGCGATCGCCACGCGACGCTCGATCCGGTCCTTCACCCCCGACCCCGTGGACGAGGCTCAGGTGCGCGCGTTGCTGGAGGCGGCCGTGCAGGCGCCGACGGCGATGCACGTGGAGCCCTGGGTCTTCCTCGTCATCCAGGATCGCGCCGCGCTCAAGCGGTACTCCGACGTGGCCAAGACCACCATGGTGCGCGAGGCGGACCTCTACCGCGACCTGCACGACCCCTCGGTGACGCCGAAGAACGGCGGGTTCCTCAAGGCGCTGGCGCGGCCGGACTTCAACGTCTTCTACAACGCCGGCACGGTGATCCTGATTGCCTGCCGTCAGACCAGCCCGTTCGTGGTCGGCGACTGCTGGCTGGCGGCGGAGAACCTGATGCTGGAGGCACACGCTCTCGGCCTCGGCACCTGCTGCATCGGCTCGGCGCTGCCGGCCTTCCAGGACCGGGCCGTGCGATCCGAGCTGGGCCTGCCGGAGGACCTGACCGTAATGGCCGCGATCGTCGTCGGCGTCCCGGCCGAGCGGCCCGCGCCGCGCGGGCGCAAGCCGCCGTTCATCCTGACGTGGAAGAAGCTGGCGGCGCCGTGAGCGGCGCCGCCGGACCCGACGGGACGGCCGCCGGGGACGGCACCGCGCGCGGTGCGTCCGCCCAGTCGGAGAGGATCGTCGCCAGGTTGAGGTCCGGCGCGATGAGGCAGATGTGGCCGTGACCCGCCAGCACGCGCATGCTCGCGTGCGGGACGCGCGCGCTCATCTCGAGCGCCTGCGCCACGGCGGGCACCAGGTGATCCTGATCGGACGCGAGGAACAGCGTCGGGACCCGGATGTCGGCCAGGCGATCGCGCACGTCGTACTGCGTGAGGATGCGCAGGCGCCCGACGTAGCCGCGGCGCGTGGCCCGCGCGATCAGCCGCCGGAACTCCCGGATGTCGTCGGCGTGCGTGTGGCGCGAGTGCAGCCGCGCGCCGGTCACCCGGCGGACGAGTCGCATCGCGCCCCATGGCATCGCGTGCAGGCCGGCGATGGCCAGATGCAGGCGGAACTGCGGCTCGAAGCAGGGGAACGAGTTGAGGATCACGAGCCGCCGCACGCGCTCCGGATGGGCCAGCGCGTAGCTGAGCGCGAGCGCGCCGCCGAACGACTCGCCGACGACGATCGCGCCCTCGTCCCCGCGCGTGGCCGTCGCCCCTGCGGCGCCCCCGGGCGCCGACACCGCGCGCACGACCTCGTCGAGATCGCCGACGAGCACGTCCATGCTCGGCGCCTCGTCGCGCAGCGCCCAGGTGGCCACCCGGTAGCCGGCCGCGCTCAGGTGCGGCACCTGCCGGTAGAAGAGCGCGCCGGTGCCGTCCATGCCGGGGACCAGCACCAGCGGCGCGCCGGTTCCCGCGATCGACAGGCGGGCGTCGTAGCCGTCCATCATCAACCCCCCGTGCCTCCGCCAATGCTATCGTGGCGGCGGTCGCCATGACCGACCGTCCTGCCGCCCCGCGTCGGCCGTCCCGGGGAGCCTGGCTCCGACTGACGTGGGCCGTGGCCAGTTTCCTCGTCGTGGAAATCGCGATCGCCGGGCTGGCGGCCCTGCCGGTCGTCGCCGCGTGGGCCTGGGCATGGCCGCGGGTATCCGCCGGCGCCTGGCGCGTGGCGATCGTGAGCCTCGCGCTGGTTCCATCCTACGTCGCGTTCGCGCTGCTCCTGATGCCGCTGTCGGCGATCGTCACGGGTCTCGTCGGCTGGCGCGCGCCGGCCGACGCGGTCATGCCGATCGCCGCGTGCGATCGCTCGTTGCTCCGCTGGGCGCGCCAGGGCGCGGCGTACCACGTCGTGCGCGTCCTGGCCGGGTCGCTCTTCTGCGGGTCGCCGCTCTGGACGTTCTACCTGCGCCTGAACGGCGCGCGGCTCGGCCGGCGCGTCTACGTCAACTCGCTCTTCGTCAGCGACCACAACCTGCTCGAGTTCGGCGACGACGTGGTCATCGGATCGGACGTGCACCTGTCGGGGCATACGGTGGAGGCGGGAGTGGTCCGGACCGGGCGGGTCCGGCTGGGGCGCGGCGTGACGGTGGGCCTCGGGGCCGTGGTGGACATCGACGTCGAGGTGGCCGACGGCGCGCAGATCGGCGCGATGAGCCTCGTGCCGAAGCACAGCCGGCTGGAGCCGGGAGTCTACGTCGGCGCGCCCGTGCACCGCCTCCGGTAGGACGGTCCCCGGCGCGGCGGCGAGCCGCGGCAACGACGGCCGGGGAAGATCCCCCACCGGGCGCCCCGCCGCGGGCGGCGTCGCGCCCCGGCCTGGCCCGCGGCGCCCGTCGGGAGACGCGGCGGTCCGGCCCGCCTCTTGCACCCTGGCGGGACGTGATGTCCGCGACCCTGGACCGTGACACGGGGCTCGTCGATGCGCCGCCCTCGCGGCTGCGTCGCTACCGGCAGATCGCCTCGGTGCTCGTCCGCCACGGGCTGGCGGACGTGGTGGACGCGCTGCACCTCGGGTCCTACCTCGCGCTCGGGACGCGCCTCCTGCCTCGACGCGCCCGGGTCGATCCGTCGCTCTCCCGGGCGGCGCGATTCCGCCTGACGCTCGAGGAACTGGGCCCGACGTTCATCAAGTTCGGGCAGGCCCTCAGCGTGCGGGCCGACGTCCTGCCGCCGGCGTTCACGGCGGAACTCGCGACGCTCCAGGAGCACGTGTCGCCGCTCGAGCCCGGCGTCGCCGAGGCGGTGATCGCCCGCGAGTTCGGCCAGCCGGTGGAGGCACTGTTCACGACGTTCGACCCGGTCCCGCTCGCGGCCGCGTCGATGGCGCAGGTGCATCGCGCGACGCTGCCGACGGGGGAGATCGTCGCCGTGAAGGTCCGCCGGCCCGGCATCCGGCGCGTCATCGCCGGCGACGTCGAGATCCTCCGCCAGCTGGCGGCCCTCGTCGAGCGGTCGTTCGCGGCGGCGGCGGTGGTCCGGCCGGTCCAGCTCGTCGAGGAGTTCGCGCGCACGATTCGCGCGGAGCTGGACCTCGCGCGCGAGGGCCGCCACATCGAGCACGTCGCGCGCAACTTCGCGGGCGACCCGACGGTGCGCGTGCCGTGGGTCCACTGGCCGCTCACGACGCCGCGGGTCCTCACGATGGAGTTCCTCGACGGGGCCAGGGTGGCGGATCTCGCGGCCACGGGCGTGCCGGTCGAGGTGCGGCGCCTCGTCGCCGCGCGCGGCGCCGACGCCGTGCTCGCCCAGGTGCTGGTGCACGGGTTCTTCCACGCCGATCCCCATCCGGGCAACCTGCTCGTGCTCGACGGGCCGGACGGGCCCGTCATCGGCTTCCTCGACTTCGGCATCGTCGGCCGGCTCGACGAGCGGCACCGGCGGCAGATCGCGCGCGTCATCCGCGCGGTCTGGCGGCGCGACGCGCCGGCGCTCACGACCGTGGCGCTGGCGATCACCCGGCCCGAGCACGACGTGGACGTGCCGGCGCTCGAGCAGGACCTCGGCGGGCTGCTCGACGCCTACGCGGACGTCCCGCTCGGCGAGCTGTCGATGACCGAGGTGCTCACCGAGGTGATCGGCACCGCCGCGCGTCACCAGCTGCGGATTCCGTCCACGTTGATGCTGCTCATCAAGACCGTGATGACCATCGAGGGCGTGGGCCGGCAGCTGGATCCGACCTTCCGCATCGTCCGGCATGCGGCGCCGCTCGCCGATCGGCTGTGGCGGCAGGAGTTCTCCCCGGTCGCGCTGGCGGCACGCGCGGGCGAGGCGACCCGGGCCGCGATGTCGGCGATGCGCGCCGCGCCGGCGAACCTCGACGCCATCGCGCGCAAGGTGCGCGACGGCCGGCTCGAGGTGCGCTTCGTGCACCGGAACCTCGACCACTTCGTGCGCGAGATGGACCGGTCGAGCAACCGGCTGAGCTTCGCCATCGTCATCGGCGCGATCGTCGTCGGGTCGTCGGTGGTGATCCAGGCGGGGGTCGGGCCGTTCGTCTTCGGCTATCCCGTGCTGGGCGTCGGCGGCTTCCTCGTCGCAGGCTTCCTCGGCATCGGCCTGGCGATCGGCGTGCTGCGGTCGGGCCGGCTCTGAGGCCGGGCGCGACGACCCGGCGAGCCAGGCCGCCGGGTCCAGGCATCAGGGAGCCTGGAGGACTGCGCGGGCCGGCGGGCAGAATCGCGCCGTATCGGTCGGCTGGTCCGCGCGACGGGGCCGCGAGGCGGCGCCACGACCTGGCACCGCTTGTGCTCCAGCAAGGCAACGGGGGAACCGCCCCATCGGAGGTACGCCATGACCAGGCTTCGCGTCCGCGATCTGATGAGTGATCACGTGATGTCGGTGCGCCCGGACTCGCCGCTGGCCGAGGTCCGCGACCTGATGATCGACCGGCGGATCCGGCACGTGCCGGTCGTCGAGGACGACGGCACGCTGGTCGGGCTGGTCTCCGAGCGTGACCTGCTGCGCCAGGTCCTCGCGGAGACCGAGGCGCTGCCGATCTCGGCGCGCACCGACCTGTACGAGGCGATCCGCGCGCGCGAGATCATGACGCGGGACGTCGAGACGATCGACGTGGACGAGGACATCTCGGTGGCCGCGCAGGCGATGCTCGAGAACAAGTACGGCTGCCTGCCGGTGGTCGAGGAGGGCACCCTGGCCGGGATCCTCACCGAGGCGGACTTCGTGCGGTTCCTCACCGAGCCTGAAGCCGAGGCTGCCGGCTGACGCGTGTCCGCCCGCGCGAGGGCCCGCGCACCCGTCCCGACCCGGCGATGAAGGGAGGCACGCATGCCCGCTCCTGAGCCCACGCCATCCGTCGTCCCGTCGGCGCGTGAGACCGAATCCGCCACGCCGCGCGGTCGCACGGGCCGACTGCCACCGGGCGGATCTCTGGGACGACCGGGAGCGTCGTCGTCCACGCGCCTGGACCGCTGGGTGCTCGGCCGGCTCGCCGGCATCTTCGCCGGCGCGCCGATCCAGCTGGTGCTGTGGGACGGCACGACCGCGACGCTCGGGCGATCGCCCATGGCCGCCATCGGGATCGCGGATCGGCGAACGCTCCGCGACCTCGTGCTGCGACCGGAGATCGGGTTCGGCGAGGCCTACGCGGACGGCCGCCTGACGGTGCACGGCGATCTCGAGGGGACGCTCGAGACGGTGTTCCGCCACATGGCCGGTCGATGGCCGCGTCCGATCCTGCCGCACCGCGCGACCGGCGCGTCGCGCTCCGCCGCCCGGCACAACGTGCACGCGCACTACGACCTCGGCAACGACTTCTACCGGCTGTGGCTGGACGACGCGATGGTCTACACGTGCGCGTACTATGAGCGCCCGGACGCGTCGCTGGAGGACGCGCAGACGGCGAAGCTGGATCACGTCTGCCGGAAGCTGCGCCTGCGGCCGGGCGAGCACGTCATCGAGGCGGGATCCGGCTGGGGCGCGCTGGCCATCCACATGGCCCGTCACTACGGTGTGACGGTGCGCGCGTACAACATCTCCGAGGCGCAGCTCGAGTACTCGCGGGCCCGCGCGTGGCGCGAGGGGCTGGCCGGCCGGGTGGAGTTCGTGGCCGGCGACTACCGCGAGATCCGCGGCCGGTGCGACGCGTTCGTCTCGGTCGGGATGGTCGAGCACGTCGGCGTCCGGCGGTACCGCGAGCTCGGCGAGGTGATCGCGCGGGCGATCCACCCGGGGCACGGCCGCGGCCTGCTGCACTTCATCGGACGCAACTACCCGGCGCGTTTCAGCCCGTGGATTGAGCGGTACGTCTTCCCGGGCGCCTACGCGCCCGCGCTCAGCGAGGTGCTGCCCCGCGCGCTCGAGCCGTTCGATCTGGCGGTCGAGGACGTGGAGAACCTGCGGCTGCACTACGCGTTCACCCTCGCCGAGTGGCTCGCCAGGTTCGAGCGGCACGCGCGCGAGATTGCGGAGATGTTCGACGAGCGCTTCGTGCGCATGTGGCGTCTGTATCTCGCCAGCGCGCAGGCCAGCTTCGCGAGCGGCGACCTGCAGCTGTTCCAGGTCCTCTTCCGTCGCCCGCTGGACGGCGACGCCCCGTCCACCCGACGGGCGTTCTATCAGGACCCGCCCGCATGAGGCCGACCGCGGACGTCATCGTCGTCGGCGGCGGCCCGGCCGGATCGACCTGTGCGTGGCGCCTGCGACGCGCCGGGCTGGACGTGGTCGTCATCGACCGGGCGGTGTTCCCGCGCGACAAGACCTGCGCGGGCTGGATCACGCCGGCGGTGGTCGCGCGCCTCGAACTGGATCTCGAGGCCTATGCCGCCGCGCGCACGCTGCAGGCGTTCACCGGGTTCCGCATCGGGCTGATCGGCCGGGACACGCGGCTCGTGGACTTCGGCGAGGTGGTGTCCTGGGGCATCCGCCGCTGCGAGTTCGACAGGTGGCTGCTCGACCGGTCCGGCGCGCGCCAGAGGACGGGCGAGCCCGTGAAGGCGATGCGACGCGAGGGCGATCTGTGGGTCGTCAACGAGGAGCGCGCGCCGGTCGTCGTCGGCGCGGGTGGGCATTTCTGTCCCGTCGCGCGATGGCTCAATCCCGGAGCGAGACACGAGGTCGTCGTCGCCGCCCAGGAGACGGAGTTCGTGCTCGACGCCGGGGAGGCGGCCCGGCATCCCGTGGCGCCGGGGACGCCGGCGCTGTACTTCTGGCCGGACCTGACGGGCTACGGCTGGTGCGTCCGGAAGGGCCGCTACGTGAACATCGGCGTCGGCCGGCTGCAGCCGGACTCGTTTCCATCGGCCGTGCGCGAGTTCCAGGCGTTCCTCGAGTCGGCCGGCGTGATGCCGGCCGGCGCGCCGCGGCGCTGGAAGGGCCATGCGTATCTCCTGGATCGCACGTCGCGCCGGCGGGTGCACGACGCGGGCGTGCTGATCGCGGGTGACGCGGCGGGTCTGGCGCGCGCGCCGAGCGGAGAGGGGATTCTGCCGGCCGTCGAGTCGGGCCTGATGGCGGCCGAGGCGATCCTCGATGCGCGGCCCGTGTTCACGCGCGACGCGCTCGCGCCGTATGCGGAGGCCGTCGCGCGCCGGTTCGCGTGGCGCGGCGAACGCGCGCCGGGGCCCGGCGTGCCGGCCTGGCTGGCCCGAGCCGCCGGACGAATCGTGCTCGCCTCGGACTGGATGACGCGGCACTGGTTGATCGAGCGGGCCTTCCTGCACCGCGATCGCCGGGCGGCGTGACGGCGGCCCCCGGCGGGCACCGGCCGGCTGTGACCGCCGCCGCCAGGACCGAATGCTCAGAACCGGTAGCCGGCGGTCGCGCCGAACAGGCCGGAGGTTCGCGACCGGCCGTCGGCCAGCACGATCCAGAGCCGCGCCTCGGGCTGCACGAAGAAGCGGCCGTCGGTGTTGAACCGCACGCCGAACGACGCCGTGATCGCCGGGTCGCCGAACGTGCGGTCCGGCCAGCGCCGATCGCCGGGCACGACCAGCACGCCGAGCCGGCGCGCGTAGAAGTCCGGCAGGTCGCCCGCGCCCCACAGACCGAGGCCCGCGCCGGCGACACACGCGTTCCCGCCGACGCCCATGCCGCTGCCCGGTCCCATGCCGAGGGGGCCACCGCCGCCGGGGCCGGCGCAGAACCGATCGCCGGCCTGCACGCCCGCGGGAATCGCGCCGAGCAGCCGCGGGTCGGCGAGCGTGACGGTCGCGCGGTGGTAGGCGAGGCCGCCGCCGACGAACGGCACGACGGCGTCCGACCAGTGCCCGGACACCGCGACGAGCGCGGACGCGCCGAGCGTGACCGTGCTCGACCACCGCGCCTGCGTCACGTACGTCGCCTCGCCCTCGATCGCGACGCGATCGGACAGTTCCAGCATCACCAGTCCGCCCACCGCCGCGCTCGTGCCCGCGTCGGACGGCACGATGCCCGCGCGGAACGCCGCCGAGACGGGATGCGACGACTGCGCGGCCGCGATCGACGGGCCGGCGGCCAGCGACACGAGCAGCGTGAGGATGGTGATGCGGCGCATGGGACACCTCGCGGGGAAGGGGACGGAAGGCCGGGTCCGTTCCGGCCTTCCGGGGGAGCTACTGGACTTTCACGTCGATCGTGCGGGGCTTCGCCGTCGCCGACTTCGGCAGGTGCACGTTGAGCACGCCGTCCTTGAACTCGGCGGCGATCTTCGGCTGCTCGACGTCGGTCGGCAGCGTGAGGTGCCGCACGAACTTGCCGTACGACCGTTCCACGCGATGGAACCGCTTGTTCTTCTCTTCCTTCTCCTGCTTCCGCTCGCCCTCGAGGCAGAGCATGCCGTTCTCGACGCTGATGTGCACGTCTTCCTTCTTCACGGCGGGCAGGTCAGCCTTCACGAGGTACTCCTTCTCGGTTTCCTCGACGTCCAGGGCCGGGGCCCAGTCGCCGAATTCGCCGTTCTCCCGGGCCAGCCGGGACGTGGGCATCGCCAGCAGCGTGCCCAGGCGCGACGAGAGGTCTTCCATCTCGCGCAGCGGATCCCAACGAATCATGGCCATGATGCGACTCCTTCGGTAGCGGACAGGTGGTCAGACGATCCGGATGCGGCGGCAGGCCGGCCGGGGCCGGCCCGGGCTCACGGAGGCGAGCGCTGATGCCGTTCCGGCGGGCGGGACAGATACCGGTCGAGCCACAGCGCCGCGCGATCCGCGACGTGTTCGAGCGTGCCGGGCTCCTCGAACAGGTGCGTCGCACCCGGCACGACCTCCAGCGTGGCCACCGTCGTCATGCGGCTCTGGGCCTCGCGGTTCAGGTCCAGCACCACCGGGTCGAGGCTGCCGACCAGGAGCAGCGTCGGTGCCTGCACCCGCGGCAGGGCGTCGTCCGCCAGGTCGGGGCGCCCGCCCCGCGAGACCACCGCGCGGACGACCTCGGGGCGCGCCGCGGCCGCCACCAGGGCCGCCGCCGCGCCGGTGCTCGCGCCGAACAGGCCGATTGGCAGCGTCGCCGTTTCCGGTCCCAGCCGGGCCCAGTCCACGAGGTGCGCCACGCGGGTGCCGAGCAGGTCGATGTCGAAGCGGAGTCCCGCGGTCCGGCGATCCTCGATTTCCTCGCCGGTCGTCAGCAGATCGGCGAGCAGCGTGCCCAGGCCGTGCGCGCGCAGGATTTCGGCGACGTGCTGGTTGCGCGGGCTCAGCCGGCTGGAGCCGCTGCCGTGGGCGAAGATCACGAGGCCCTTCGCGTGCGGCGGGACGGCCAGGTCTGCCTTCAGTCGAACCGGACCGGCGGGAATCGTGGTGGGCGTCGGGACTGCCGAGTTGACTGCCATAGCGGCCCCCCACGCGATACGTAGCAAGCTGCTTGCCGCCTCATCCGGTCGGCGTGCGCGGCGGAAACGCCACGCGCGCGTCCGGCAACGGACGCGGGACGGGAAAACTCGCGGGCAGGTGGTCGGGAATTCTGCATCTGAGGAACCGGCACTCAGGCCGGGCCGGATGCGCAGGTCCGATCCGCGGCGGCTGTGCCCGGCCGCCGCCGCGCGCCGCGCGGGCCGAGGATCACGCCGAAAGACAGATCGGGCCGTGCAGCCAGCACCCGGGACCGGCGTCGTGCGGATCGCGCCGCAGCCGGGTCACCGGCGCCGGGCCCCCGCGCATCAGGGCCCCGAGCGCCTGGCCGATGGCGCCGTTGCGCGATTCATCGCGCAGGTCGACGAGCGAGTAGATCATCACCAGCCCCCCGACCGAGGCGCTCCACCCGCCGCCGGCGTCGCGCCTGGCCCGGAGGATGGTGCCCTTGCCGAGCGTCCCGGGCGTCCCGGGCGGGCCGGGCATCGTGCAGGTGAGCGGCACGAGCAGGCGGCCGCGATCGCTCATGCGGTCCATCCACTCGTCGAGCAGGTGGGTCGCGCCGGCGTGGACGAGGAGCACGTCGATCGCGTCGGGCAGGGCCGTCCGGCCGTCGCCGTGCCGGACCTCGACTACGGGCAGGTCCGCGAGGTTCGTCCGCGCCCGTGCTGCCAGGTCGGGGTCGACCTCGAAGGCGGTCACCGAACCGGCCGAACCTGCCAGGTGCGCCAGCAGCGCCGTGTAGTACCCGGTCGCGCAGCCGACGTGCACGACGCGGTCACCCGGCTGGACGTCGAGGCCGTCGATCCAGGTCGCGACGAGGCCGGGCTGGCCGTTGAACAGCATCCGCGCCGGGTCGATCGCGACGGAGATGTTGTGGTGCACCAGGCGCGGATCGGCCGACCCGGTCATGCGCGGCCGGCCGGCGTCGTACTCACCCTGCAGGAGCCACGGTCCCGGCCCGAGGAACCGATCGCGCGGGACGCGCGCGATGGCCTCGACGAGCGCCGCGGACTTGAGGCCGCAGACGACGCGCAGCTCCTCGGCGAACGCCGCGCGGGTGTCTTCGACGGACAGCGAGGGCAGGGGCGACGTGCTCATCGGGTCCTCGTGCGTGGCTTTCGGCGCCGGGGCCTCTGCGGCGATGGCGTCGCCGGCGCGATCTCGGCTCTCGACCCGGTGCGCGACGCGATGACGCCGGACCGGAGGAATTCGTAGGCCGTGCGGGTCGTCTCGTCGGCGGGTACGAGCGCGGCCTCGCCCGATTGCTCGAGGCGCTTCAGCACCGTGTGCACCGCGGCGAGGGCGTTCGCGTAGCGATCCAGGTCGAACCCGGTGCCGGCCAGCCGGTCCCGCACTTCGACGGCGGTCAGCGGCTTGCCGGCGCACCGGAGGGCGGTCCGGCACGCGTCGGTCAGGCCCCACGGCACGGTGGGCTCGTAGCCGCAGAGCTTCGTCAGCGTGCCGATCGTCTGCCGGAGCTGCGCGATGCGCGTCTCGAGCGCGGCCTGGTCGGCCAGCGCGCGTTCGTACTCCCGCAGCGCGGCATCGAGCGCCTCCCGATAGGCGCGGTCCGTCATCAACACGAACTTATACATGGTGTATAAAAACGTGTCAAGGGGGACGGGTCTCGGCTGTGGAAATCTCGCCGGGGATCAACCGTTGGGGGACGGGTCTCCGCTGTGGAAAACCCGGAAGGCTGCCCGATCAGCCGCCGCCAGGGGCGTCCGCGGGTCGTACCGGCATGCCATCCTGGACGACGTCGAGCGACGAGGTGATCACGCGGTCGCCTGGCGCCAGGCCGAGGGTGACCTGCATCAGCGGCGGCACGACCAGCCCGATGCGCACCTCGCGCCGGTGTGCCAGGCCGTCGTCGCCGGCCACCATCACGTAGGCGGCGTTCGTGATCGAGTCCCGCTGCACGGCCGAGCCGGGCACGGTGACGACGTCCGGCCGTTCCTCGATGAGGATCTCGACCCGGACGGAGGTGTCCATCGCCAGGGTCGATCCGGGCGGCAGCGAGAGCCGGACCTCCGCGGTGGTCGCCGCCGGGTCGGTCGGCCGTGGCGAGAACGCCACCGTGGTCGTCTCGACCTCGCCGGCCGGCAGCGTGATGGTCGCGGTCTGTCCCTGCCGGATGCGCTCGAAGTCCAGCATGCCGACCGGGGCCGCAATCTGCAGCTGCGTCGGATCGACGACGCGGATCACCGGATCGGTGGTGCCGGCCAGCACGAAGTCGCCTTCCTGATGCCAGCGCTCGGTGACGACGCCCGGGAACCGCGCGCGGACGATCGTGCGCTCGACCTGGAGCTGCGCGAGTTGGAGCTGCGTCTGCGCCTGCGCCACCGCGGCCTGCGCGGCGAGCAGCGCGGAACGCTTCGCCTCGAGCTCGTTGCGGGCGATCAGGCCCTGTTCGGCGAGCGGCTTGAACTTGTCGAGCTCGGCCTGCGCGAGGCCGACCTTCTGGTTCGCGTCGACGATGGCGGCCTGGCGTGCCTGCAGCTCCTGGGTGACGGCGGGGACGTCGAACCGCACGAGCAGGTCGCCCGGCTGCACCGGGTCGCCGACGGCCCTGGGCAGCTCGGCGATCGAGCCGGGTTCGGACGCGTAGATCGTCACGTCGCCCTGCGTGGACGGCACCACCAGGCCCGCGCTCGCGACGGTGTCGCGCAGCGTGTGCATCTCGGCGAGCGCGGTCGTGACCGCCAGCCGATCGTCGGGCGGGGCGGCCTCGGGCTCGGCCGTCCGGCCGCAGGCCGCGGCGGAGAGCATCCAGAGGCCCGTGGCCAGCGTGAGCCCGAACCGCACGGCTCCGGTGCGCCGCGATCGTGGCGGCAGTCTGGTCGTGCCCGACGTCCACATATGCCGTGATTCTAGCCCGGAGCCGGACCGGCCGCCGCCGGAGGGCCGTCGTCCAATCGGGCAACGGGGGCAGGCATGAATCAGGAGCGTTGGCCGGGCCGCGGCGGCGCGGTCGCGGCGGTGGCGGCGCTCGCGGGCATCGTCACGGCGGTGCCCGCGCGGACGG
>JAWKHR010000084.1:0-15167 GCA_041394725.1 Vicinamibacterales bacterium
ATCCAGCCGACGAGCTGATCGCGCGGCACCTCCAGCGTGGGGTCGGATCGATGCGGGCCCTTCCCCGCCTCGTAGTCCACGACGACGATCCGGCCGGCCGGCGCGAGGTAGGGCACGAGGGCCTTCAGGTATTCGGGGCGCCCCTGGACGTGGTGCATCACGTCATGGAAGAGCGCGACGTCGACGTTCTTCACGGGCAGCGCGGGGTCGGTGAACTTTCCGAGCACGGTCTGGACGTTCGCAACGCCGGCGTCGGCCGCGCGCTTCCGGATCGCGGGGAAGAAGCCCTCGTCGATCTCGACCGCGTAGACGCGGCCGTCGGGCCCGACCGCGCGCGCCATCGGCACCGACAGCAATCCCGACCCGGCCCCGATGTCGGCGACGATCTGGCCGGGCCGCAACTTCATCGCGGCGACGACGTCGTCGATCTTGAGCGCCGAGACGCGCGTCGTGCCGTCGAGGGTCTTGATCCACTCCTCGGCGGGTCGCGACCCGAGCTGCGCGGCCGGCGCCGCACTTGACGCGCGGCCGGCCGGTGCCCAGCCCGCGGCCACGACCAGCGCGGAGACGACGAGCAGGCCGGGCCTCACCCGGCGCGCGGGGCGGGTGTTCGACGGGGCGCACACGTGTCGCATGCGCTGATTGTGCGCGCGACGCGGTGTCGCCGCAACCGAATCCGCGCCGGGATTCCCGCGTCGGGGCCGAACCGTCCGGCCTACTGCGCGGCGTGGCTGTTCACGACCCAGTCGTAGATCGTGCCGGCCTTCGCGTTGCGGTCGCCCGACAGGTTGCCGTACATCAGCCCGCCCGGCTGCGTGACCCGGACAAGCCGTGACGTATCGCTGCCCGCCGTCACGACCGCCAGCACGGCGCCGTAGGTGCTGAGGTCCACCCCGCCGTCGCGCTGCGACGGCCGGTGGCACCCGACGCAGTTCGCGTCGAGGATGGGCTTGACGTCAGCCGTGTAGGTCAGCGTCGTCGCGCCGGTGCCGGTGACGGTGACCGCCGTGCTCGACGGAGAAGTCGGCGAACTGCCGCCGCAGGACGCGACGATCGCGCCGGCGAGGACGACGGCCATGGACAGCACGCCGAAGCGGAGGACGAACGAGCCGGAAGATGAGTCGGAGAATGAAGACCCGGTCATACGGGACGGAAGGAGGCAAAGGGCATTCCAGCGCGGCGTCATCACGAGCGCTCGGAAACGGCGGCGCCCGTCGGGCGGCGGAGCGCGGCGTCGTCTCCTGGCGGGGACGGACGGGCGCCGCGATTGAAGAGCCATCGTCGCGTCCGAACCGTCCTTCCCCTCCGCCGGCTCCCCGCGTCGACCCTGCTCCAGGCAGACGAAGGCTGATCGTCACCCGGTCCGTTTGGTCACACGGCTGAAGGCCGCCCGGGCCGGCGGGGCTGGGCCGACGAGGGGTGAGCCGGCTCGGCCCACCTGGGGCGTGAGCACAGCATTTCTTTGCATAGACTATCGTGGTAATCTAGCGGGCGATGGCGGAAATGCCCGTAAAAACGCCCAACGCACTCCTCCACGGGGCCCTGGACGCCCTGATTCTCCGCACGCTCGCCCACGGGCCGAGCCACGGCTATGCCATCGCCCGCTCCATCGAGGAGAAGACCGGCGAGGCGGTCGTCGTCGAGGAGGGCTCGCTCTATCCGGCCCTCTACCGCATGGAGCGGAAGGGCTGGCTGGAAGCCGAGTGGGGCACGTCCGAGCTGGGCCGCCGGGCGAAGATCTACCGCCTCACCGACGCGGGCCGCGTCCGGCTCGCGTCCGAAACCGACACCTGGCGCCGGTTCGCGGCCGGCGTCGCGCGCGTCCTGTTCCCGCAATGAGCGACACGACCCCATGAAACGCTCGCTGCGATCGTGGCTCTGGCGCATCCCCGTCGAGCGCGAGGTGGACGAGGAGCTGGCGTTCCACGTCGAGATGCGGACGCGGGAGCTGACCGCGGCGGGCATGGATCCCGAGCGGGCGCGCGCCCTGGCGACGCGTCGCCTCGCTGCGCTGCGGGCCGTCCGGGAAACGTGCGTGGACATCGGCACGAAGCGCGATCGGAGGATCCGACTGATGCAGTGGCTCGAAGAATTCCGGCAGGACGTGCGGTTCGCCGTCCGTCAACTCGCGGCCGCCCCGGCCTTCTCGCTCGTCGCCGTCCTCACGCTGGCGCTCGGGATCGGCGCCAACAGCGCCATCTTCGCGCTGGTGGACGCCACGCTGCTCCGGCCGCTCCCGTTTCCCGATCCCGATCGCCTCGTCCAGCTCTGGGAACGCACCGACTCGACCAGCCGCGGCAGCGTGGCGCCGCTCAACGCGGCGGACTGGGACGCGCGCAACCACACGTTCGATCGCATCGGCGGCTACATCCCCTCGGTCGGCGGGATGGTGATGGCCGGTGCCGACGGCAACGCCGAGACCGTGCCCCGCCAGTGGGTCACGCACGGCATCTTCGACGCGCTCGGCCTCACGCCCGTCGCCGGCCGGACCTTCCAGCCTCGGGATCGGGACGAGCGGGCGAACGTGGTCGTGCTGAGCGAGGAGTTCTGGCGCGCCCGCTTCGGCGGCGATCCCGCGATCATCGGCCAGGTGCTGCGCCTCGACGGCGACCCGTACACCGTCGTCGGCGTGATGCCGCGGGAGGCGGAGATCATCGGGCGCAGCAGCATCTGGGCGCTGTTTCCGGTCGGGAACGATCCCTACCTGCGTTCGGCGCGGTTCCTCCACGTGATCGGCCGGCTCGCGCCCGGCGTCACCCGCGACGCCGCCGCGACGGACCTGGCCTCGATCGCCGCCGCGATGGCCGCCGAGCACCCGGACACCAACGCCGGACGAAGCGTGTCGCTGGAGCCGCTGCACGAGGCGGTCGTCGGCCGTGACCTGCGCGTCACGTCACTCCTGTTCCTCGGCGTGGTGGGATTCGTGCTGCTCATCTGCTGCGCCAACGTGGCGAACCTGCTGATGGCGCGCGCGACCGCACGGGCTCGCGAGCTGGCGATCCGATCCGCGCTCGGCGCCGGCCGCTTCCGCGTGGCCCGGCAGCTGCTGACCGAGAGCCTCGTGCTGTCGGTCGCCGGCGGCCTGCTCGGGCTCGGGGCCGGCGCGACGATCCTCGCCACGGCGCCGTCGCTCCTGCCGCCCGAACTGCTGCCCGCCACCATGACGCCGGCGTTCGACGCGCGCGTCGTGGTCTTCTGCGCGATGGCGGCGGTCGTCGTCGGCGTCGTCTTCGGGCTCGCGCCGGTCTGGCAGAGCACGACGACCCGATCGGCCCGGACGATGGCCTCGGACGGTCGCGGCACCACCGGGCGCGGCAGCCGGCTCCGCGGCCTGCTCGTCGCCGGGGAGGTGGCGACGGCCGTGCTGCTGCTCTTCGGCGCGGGACTCCTGCTGCGCACGCTCGTCGCCGTGGACACCGTGGACCGCGGCTACCGCGCCGGGAGCGTCCTGACGATGATGGTGGATCCGCTGGGTGGCCGGTATCCGACCGTCGCGTCGCTCGTCGGGTTCTACGACGAGCTGGAGACCGAAATCGCCGCGGTGCCCGGCGTCGCGCGCGTGGGCTGGGCCAGCACGCAGCCGATGGGCGAGTCCTCGCTGGGCGACGTGACCTACGACGTCGTCGGCGCACCGGTGACCGATGCGAGCCAGCGCCCGGCCGCCGACTATCAGGTCGCCAGCGCCGGCTACTTCGACGCCGTCGATCTGCCGATCGTCGAGGGCCGCGCGTTCACGGACCACGACACGGAGACGTCCGAGGCGGTGTGCCTGGTGAACGAAGCCCTCGCGCGACGGCACTTCCCGGACCGGTCGCCCCTGGGCGCGCAGCTCGCGATTCGCACGTCGAGCGCGCCGGACGCGCCCGTCACGCTGCGCCGCATCGTCGGCGTGGCCCGGCAGGTCAAGGCGCGGCCCGACGAACTCGAGCCGTTCATGCAGATCTACGTCCCGCTCGGCCAGGACCCGACCGACGACATCTTCGTCTTCGTGCGGCCCGAGTCCGGCGACGCTGGCGTGCTGGCGGGCGCGGTACGGGCGGCGATCGGGCGCGTCGATCGCGACCAGCTGGTGAGCGTGCGCGACGTCGCCACACTCGGCGATGTCGCGACCGTGGCCACCAGCGCGCACCGATTCCGCGCCGTGCTCGTGGCGACCTTCGCGGTCCTCGCGCTGCTCCTGGCGATGGTCGGCGTGTTCGGGATCCTCTCCTACGCGGTCCAGCAGCGACTCCGGGAAATTGCCGTCCGGCGCGCGCTGGGCGCCACGACGCGCGACGTCGTCGTCCTCGTCGTGCGGCATGCCGCCGGCGTCATCGTCGCGGGCGTCGTGGTGGGGCTCGCGGGCGCGGCGCTTGCCGGCCGCGCGCTGGCGGCACTGCTCTTCGGCGTGCGGCCGCTCGATCCGGCGACCTTTGCCGCCGTCGTCGCCGCGCTGATCGTCACGAGCGCGCTGGCAGTGGCCGGCCCGGCCTGGCGCGCCACCAGGGTCGATCCGGCGACGGCGTTCCGTCTCTGAGCCTCGCAGGGGCTGGCACGCACGCGCGGGCCCCGGACGCCCGCATGCCGCCGGCCCGGCCAGGTGAGACAATCGGGGGCTGGAACGCGCATGCCCTCACTCACCCGCCTCCCGCGTCCCGACGCGACGACGCGCCTCGCCGGCGGTGCCAGCCGGCGGGATGATGCGCCGCGCGATCTGCTCGCGCCCGGCCAGCTCGTCTCGAGCCCGACGTCCGGGCTGTCGTATCGCGTCGAGCGGCTGCTCGGGCGCGGCGGCTACGGGCAGGTGTACCGCGTGCGCCGGCAGGGCCGGTCCTCGACGGTGCCGCTGGTCCTCGGCCTCAAGATCAGCCCGCACCTCGACGGCTGGGTGCGCGAGGCGTATTTCGGCCAGCTCCTCCGGGATCACCCGCGCGCGATCCGGCTGTTCGACACGTTCCCGACCGTGGACGCGGCGGGCCGTGTCTTCTACTGCCTCGCGCTCGAGTACGCGCCGCACGGCGACCTGAGCGCGTTTCTCGCGCGGCGGTCGCGCGGCCTGACCGAGGCCGCGACGCGTCGCGAGATCGCCGGCATCCTGCAGGTGCTCGGCCGCCTGCACCGCGGCCAGCTCCTCCACCGCGACCTGACGCCGCTCAACGTGTTCGTCTGCGACCGTCATCGCCTGAAGCTCGGCGACTTCGGGATCGTGCGCCAGCAGAGCAACCGGCGCGGCGTGACGTCGCGCACGATGAACCAGTCGATGGTGCCGAGCGACATGCTGGGCGGCGACGCGCCGAAGTGGCGCGCGCGCGACGACGTCTATCAGGTCGGGCAGCTGCTGGCGATGCTCATCAAGGGCGACGCGCGGGCGCGCGTCCGGACGGGCGAGGTGCGGCGGCTGCCGTGCAGCGACGAGTTGCGCGAGATCGTCCACCGCTGCATCGGCGAGCGGCGCAAGCGCTACGAGAGCGCGGATGAGCTGATCGAGGCGCTGACGAGCCCGCCGGCGCGCCTCGGCGTGGGCCGGCTGACGTCACTGAAGGGCCGGCACGTCACGTTCACCGGCATCCTCAGCCGCCCGCGGAAGGACGCCGTCGCCGCCGCCCGACGCGCGGGTGCCATCGTTCACTCCGGGCCGTCGGCGAAGACGACCGTCGTCGTGCGCGGCCGGCCGAACCCGCTGCAGGCGGCCGGGCGTGACGGCGGCCTGAAGCTGATGGAGATCAAGCGCCTGCGGAAGAAGGGACACCGGATCACGCTGCTCAACGACGCGGCGTTCTGGAAGCTGGTGACCCGGCCGCGCACCCGTACACGTCCTCGACAGACCGATTGAACCGCACCCGCCGCCGCGACGGATCCGGCGCGAACGAGCCGGAGAAGTCGCCCCGGACCGTCGCCCGTCCCGCCTGGAACCGCTCGCGGTCCACCCAGCCGTCACGCGGCATCAGGGCCTCGGCCTCGACCACGAACGAGCCCTCGATCCGCTCCGCGTCGATGTAGTCGATCGAGACGACGCCGCTCTTCGAGAAGAAGGTGACGCCGCTGAAGGTCGCCGCGACCTGCGGATCGGGATGGGCCAGCTTCGCGCCGAGCGCGGCGAAGAACGTATCCGGGTGCGCCTCGCGGTAGGTGATGCGATTGCCGAACACGACGTCGGCGCCGACCGGATACTCGCCGGCGCGCAAGCCGCCGCGCGCGCCAATCGACAGGCCGAACGTCGGCAGCGTCGTCAGGCGGTCGAGGCCCTCACCGGCCGGCTCGAAGTGAATGACCGCGTGACAGACGCCGCTCGACGGATCCGCCGACGCCGACGTCACCTGGCTGACCCAGATCCAGCCCTCCTGCGAGCCGGTCGCGTCCCCGCTCACGTCGAGCGTGAAGCCGTCCCCGACGAGGTGGATGTCCTCGTAGACCCAGCGGCTCACGCCGTCGCCGGGCAGGTCGATGCGCACCTCGAGATCGACCGTCTCGCCTTCGCGGAACGCCCGCCCAAGTGTCACCGGACCGTCGTAGCGGAACGCCCCCTCCTCGACCGGCGTCACCGGCCGGTAGGACGCGCCGGGCGGTGACTCCCCGACCACGCGCACCGACATGCGATCGCCCGCCGTCGGGCCGTCCCCGACGCCGAGCAACTGGGGATGGACACGCAGCAGGTCGCCGTCGCCCGAGGCACGCGTGACGACACGCACCGTCGCGCCGTCCTTCAGCTCCTCGCCGGTGGCCGGGTCCACGAGCAGCACGATGTCGCGGCCGTGCGTGGCGGTCGGCGACTCGAGCCGGACCCTCGCGGGACCCGGATCCGGCGTGTCGTCGCCGAGCGCGAGCGTCCGGCCGACGAGGAACTGCGTGCCGTCCCACCGCAGCAGCAGGTCCTCGATGTCCTTCGCGTCGAACCCGCGACGGACGTACTCGACCAGCTTCTGGCCGAGCGCGAGCCCCTCGCCGGCATCGACGCTGTTGTCGAACCCGAAGACCGATACGTTCCGGTTGCCGTCCGGCGCGAGGGCCTCGAGCAGGTAGCCGTTGACGGCGGACCGGCAGGAGGCGAGGACGACGAACGTGTTCTGGAGGCCCTTCGGGTACTGCGCCTGGAAGAACGGTGTCCACAGCGCGAGGCGCTCGCCATCGCGCGCGCCGAGGTACCGGCGGCACGGCTTGCCGCCGGCCGTCTTCGGTTCGGGTTCGTCGAACGCCTTGCGCGCCTCGATGGACGCCAGCTGACGGGCGCACTCGACCGTCTCGACGATCGTCAGGCCCGGGTGCGTCTCGTACATCGGGTCCGCGTATTCGACGATCTCCACGCCGACGTAGGCGCCGTAGCGCTCCTGCTTGGCCCGACCGGCCCAGATGAGCGGACAGTCCTCGGACGGCGGATACACGTCCGGCACCTGGCCCGACACCCGCCGCTCGCCGCCGGCCGGCGCGATCGACTGGCAGTAGTGAATCGTGCCGTGGGAGAGGAGGACGATCAGGTTGTACCGGTCCCAGTGGAGGAAGTCCTCGAACTGCACGTCGCCGTCGAGCAGCGGCCGCTCGCCGGCGCCCTGTTCCCCGATGCGGGGCCCGGACGGGTTCGGTCCCCACTCGTCGAGGTCGGCGTGGTACGTGACGTCGCCGCCGTGCTCGGGCTGATAGTCCCGGATCTGTTCCGCTTCCCGCACGGCCCCGGGCCCATTGCCGGGAAACTGCCACTCGTACGGCGCGAGGATGAGCGCCTGCTTGCCCGTGCCCGGCTCATCGTCGGCCACGCCCTCGGCAACCTCCTGGGGCGCGGCAAGCAGCGCGGGCATCATCCACGACTGGAATCGCGCGGCCATCGCACCCCGGCGGGCCGGAACGTTCGCCGCGGGAGCCGAAGGCGGCGCGGTCAGGTCACGGCCGGCGTCGCCCCTGGCGGCCGCCGGTCCCCGATGATGCGCGAGTTCGTTTCCGGGGTAGACCCACGCGGGCCGGCCCGCGTCCAGCCGGAAGCGCACGCCGGTGCCGATGGTCTCGACCTGGACGACGCGGGGCTGGCTGCCCAGGAAGGTCGCGACGTCCTGCATCGAGGCGCCGGAGCGCTCGTACAGCGCGGCCAGTTCGGCCAGGATCTTCGTCCACCGCACCGTCTCGGGCGCGACGTCGTTCCAGGTGCACGGGAAGCCGAGCCGTTCGCAGTCGAGCGACACGCGCGTCGCCGTGACCGGGGCCGGCTCGGGATCGGCCGAACAGCCGGCGGCCATGGCCAGGGTGCCGAGGATGGTGACCGCCAGCAGCGCGGACGGATTCCGGAGCGGGATGGACCTTCGCATCTGTCTCTAGAAGCGAAAGCCCGGCGCCCGACCCGCCATGACGACGGCGGGAATCAGTCCGGTCGCAGCACCTGTGACGGCTTGAGACGCGACGACCGGAAGGCCGGGATCGCGGTGGCGAGAATCGCGAGGCCGGCCACGAGCAGCGTGGCCGAGACCAGCACGCGGGGGTCCGACGCCCGCACCTCGTAGAGCCGGCTCGCGACGACGCGGCCCGCGAGCCAGGCGCCGCCGAGGCCCGCCGCCGCGCCGATGATGGCGAGCGTGCGCCCCTGCCGCAGCATCAGCCGGAAGATCGACCCGCGCGACGCGCCGAGCGCCAGGCGCGTGGCCATCTCGCCGCGGCGCTGCGAGGCCGCGTAGGCGATCACGCCGTAGATGCCCACCGCCGCCAGCGCGAGCGCGACCGCGCCGAAGACCAGCATCAGCTGCATCCCCAGCTTCTGCCGCAGCATCGTCTCCGCGACCAGGTTCGAGACGACCGTGATGTCCACGGCCATCGTCTGGTCCACCTGGCGGACGGCGTCGCGGATGGCGGTCTGCAGCGACGCCGGGTCCGGCCGGTCCGAATGCACGACGACCGTGCGGCGGCGGATCGGGATCTGGCGGTCCGACAGGTAGAACGCCGGCTCCGCCTCGAGGACCAGCGATTTCTGCCGCACGTCCTCGACGACGCCGACGATCATCACGTCGCTGTTCGGAAAGATGGTCGGGTAGCCGGACCGGAAGTGCGTGCCGAGCGGGTCGCGGCCCTGGAGGTACCGCTCGGCGAACGTGCGGTTCACGATGGCGACCGCCTGGGTGTTCGGCAGGTCGGACCCGTTGAACTCCCGGCCCGCCAGCACCGGCACGCCCATCGCCGAGAAGAAGCCCGGGCTGGCCAGCCGCTGGCGCGACCCCATCGGGTTGTCCGCGTTGAACGGGATGCCGTCCACCTCGAGCAGCAGCGATCCTTCCTGGCCCGACCGGAGCGGCAGGTTCGACGTCATGCCCACGTCGGTCACGCCGGGAATGGCGCGCAGCTTGTCGGTCAGGTTCTGCGCCGCCGCGTCCACGGCCTCGTTGTTCGGGTAGGCCGGGCCGAGGAACGACGCGTCGAACACCAGGCGGCCCTCGGCGGCGAAGCCGGGGTTGATGCCGCGCAGGTTGTCGAAGCTGCGGATGAGCCAGCCGGCGCCGGCGACCAGCATCACGGCCAGCGCGATCTCGGCCACCATCAGCGTGCCCAGCCACCGCGTGGTCGCGCGGCCCCCGGTGGCCGACCGGCCCGACTCGTTCATCAGCGCGCGGACGTCGGTGCGCGCCAGCCGCAGCGCGGGCGCGAAGCCGACGACGAACCCGCTGATGACCAGGACGCCGAGCGCGAACGCCAGCACCCGGCCGTCGAACGTCACGACGTCCAGCCGCGGCAGCTCGGTCGCGCCGGCCGCGAGCAGCAGGCGCAGGCCCGCCCAGCCCACGACGAGACCGGCCACCGTGCCGAGCACGGCGAGGAGCGCCGACTCGGTCAGCAGCTGCCGGACGATGCGGCCGCGCCCGGCGCCGAGCGCGACGCGCACGGCCATCTCCTTCGCGCGGGCGGCGCCGCGCGCGAGCAGCAGGTTGGTCACGTTCACGCACGCCAGGCCGAGCAGCAGCGCGGTCGCCGAGAGCACGACCATCAGGATCGGTCCCAGGTCACCGACGATCTGCTCGACGAGCGGGCGGACGACGTAGATGCGCGCGCGATCGCTGGCCGGGAAGTCGCGCTCCAGGCCGCGCATCACGGATTCCATCTCGGCTTCCACGCGCTCGATCGACGCGCCCGGCTTGATCCGCATATAGCCGTCGAGGCTGTGGTTCGGGTCGTCGGGCGGCCGCGGCTGGTTGAACCAGTAGTTGGCGCCGTGCGGCGTGTCGAAGCCCTTCGGCGCGACGCCTGCGATCGTCGTCTGCGCCTCGGCGAAGTGGATGGGCCGCCCGATGACGTTCGGGTCGCCGCCGTAGGTGTCCTGCCACACGCGGTACGAGATCACGACGACCGGCGGCGAGTTCGGCCCCGCGAAGTGCTCCGCGGTGAACCCGCCGAGCGTCATCGGCAGGCCGAAGACCTCGAAGAAGCCCTCGCTCACGCCGTTGACCGTCACGTGCGTCGGCACGCCGTCGTCGGGCAGCAGGGTCAGGTCCTGCTGGACGAGGCCGGCGGCATGGACGATCGACAGGTTCGGGTCGTTCAGCCTGTGGATCTCGGCGCCCGACAGCAGGCCGGTCGTCACGCGGCCGTCGGTCAGGTCGGTGCGGATCGCGTAGAGGTCCTTCGCGTTCGGATACGGCAGCGGCTCGAGCAGCGCGGCGTTGATCGTGCTGAAGATGGCCGTCGTCGCGCCGATCCCGAGCGCCAGCGTCAGGATGGCGGCGCCGGAGAAGCCGGGCGCGCGGCGGAGGTGGCGGACGGCGAGCTGAAGGTCCCGGAGGAAGGTCTTCATGGGGGCGGTCCTCGGTCTGGACGGATGGACGGGCTGAACCGTTGGACGAGAATAGCCGCTTCCAGGGTCCGGGGGCGGACGGTTTGCCCAAATTTCCCGCAAAGCCGCGCCCCCGCGCGCGTCCGGCGCCCGGCCGCGGACGATCAGACGGACATCAGGCGCGCCCGCCCTTCGCCGCGAGGATCTGCGGGAGCAGGATGTCCTTCACGTAGTGCCAGGACGGCACGAGCGCGAGTGCCTCCCGCGCGTACGTCTCGGCGTGGGCAGGATCGGGCCGGACCTTGTTCAGGTGCGACCAGGCCAGGCTCATCAGCAGCTCGGGCTCGCCCCAGTCGGGCTCGAGGCGTCCCACCGCGGCGCCGCGTTGGGCCCGCACTGTGGCCAGCGCGCGCTCGTACGACGCGATGATCGCGTCCTGCCGGGCCGCCCGATCCGCCGGCGGCCCGTTCGTGGCGAGCCACCAGCGGCCGCCCCCGAGCACCCAGATCAGCCGCGGGTGGTCGGGCGCGTTCTTCACTGCGGCATCGGCCACCTGGCGATAGCGATCCGACAGGGTCTGCTGCGCCGGCGGATCGTCCCGGCTGACCAGCAGCCGCGATCCCACCGTCGCCACCAGCCCGGCCGTCGCGTCGATGAACTGCGGATCGATCGAGAGCGCCGCCTCGAACTGCCGGATCGCGGCGTCGAGGTCGTCGCGAATCGCCGCGGATCCGGCGCGTCGTTGAACGCGTTGATCGCCCGCCGCCAGAGCGCGAAGCCGCGCCAGTAGTGCACGCGGGACTCGTCGGCCGGCGACGTGTCACGCGCCGCGAGGTCCGACTCGAGTCGCCGGAGGGCGTCGCGGTCGCCTTCGTAGTCCGCGCGCCGGATCGCGGCGACGATCGAGGCCGCGTCGGACTGGAACGGGGTCTCCGCAACGCCGCCGCGCGCGACGGCGGAGACCGCGCTGCCCGCGACGAGCGCGGCTGCGAAGAGAGCGGCGGAGGCCGTGGTGACGGCCGCGAGGACGAGCGTGAGGCGGACATGACGGGTCGTCATGGGCCCGACGCTACGTGGACCGCGGGCAGGCCTTCAACGGCCGGCCGGTGAGTGGCCCGCGTCGCCTGCGGGCGGCCGGATTCACCGGTGAACGGCGGCGCGGGGCGCGGGGCACGGCGGACGGTCAGTCAGGTCAGGAGGCCACGGCGTACTCCAGCCGCACGACGCCCACCGCCGAGACGCGGTGACCAGTCAACCGCAACGCGCGCCGGTGCGGCGTCGCGGGCTGCAGCGGAATCCCGCTCCCCAGCAGCACGGGCTGGACCGCCACTTCCACCGCGTCGACGAGGCCCGCGGCGAGCAGCCGCCCGAACAACCCGGCACCGCCGAACAGGAGCACGTCCTTCTCCGTCCCGGTCCTCGCGCGCATCGCCCCGACGGCGTCCTCGACCGCCTCGCCGAGGATTGTCACCTCCGGATGGTCCGCCGGCTGGAGCGTCGTGGACACGACGACCGTCCGCATGCCCGGCATGGTCGTCCGTTTCGCGCGGGCCATGATCTCGAACGTCCGGCGGCCGACGAGGAGCGTGTCGAACTGACCCGCCCACGCCGCGAAGTCCATCTCCGGATCCGGCACGATCCAGTCCGCTGCGTGGTCGGGGCCGGCGATGAACCCGTCCAGGCTCACCGCGCCGCTGAACCTGATCCGCTGCATGATGCCTCCGTCATGTCGTCGTCCGTCGCCGCACCCGCCAGGCTCGTCTCCGGCGAGGGCGCGGCCCTGCCCTCTACGGTGAGCCGTCGGCCGGGCGCGGCGTGCCGCGCACCAGGTCGCGCAGCACGCGCGATCGCTGCCGGCTCGCCACGAGCGTGCCGCCGCCGCGCAGGGTCACCTGGTAGCGCGAGCCGTCATACGGCGCGATGGCGATCACGTGGTCGAGGTTGATCAGGTGCGATCGATGGATCCGGAGGAACGCGCGGGCGTCCATCCGCGCCTCGACGTCCGAGAGTTGCAGGTTCAGGCGGTACCGTCGGCCGCCCGCGTGCACGACGACGAAGTCGTCGCACGCCTCGAAGCGTTCGATCGCGCTCGCGGGCACGGGCACGATGCGCCCGGCTTCGCGGACGAACACCCGTGTCAGCGCGCCGCCGCCGAGCAGCTCCGCGGCGCGCTCGCTGCCCGCGCCGCCGACCTGGCGTTCGAGCATCGGCCGGGCGCGCGCCATGGCGCGCTGGAAGCGGTCGCGCCCGAACGGCTTCAGCAGGTAGTCGATCGCGCCCAGCTCGAACGCGGTCATCGCGTGCGCGTCGTAGGCCGTCGTGAAGATCACGGCGGGCGCGTGCCTGACGCGGCCCAGCACCTCGAGGCCGGACATGCCCGGCATCCGGATGTCGAGAAAGACCAGATCGGGCGTCAGCTCGTCGATGGCCGCGATCGCGGTGCGGGCCGAGGCGACGTCGCCGACGCACTGCAGCCACGGCGTTTCCCTCGCGAGCGCGCGGAGCCGCGCCCGCGCCAGCGGCTCGTCGTCCACGATGAGGCACGTGATCGAGGTCACGGCGTCCGCCCGCGTCATGCGACGAGACTCCTGGCGGGGTCCGCTGGCAAGGCAATCGTGACGGCGAAGCCGGACGGCGAGTCGTCCACGTCGAGCGTGGCCGCGGGGCCGTAGGTCGCCGCCAGCCGGCGCCGGATCGACTCGAGGCCCAGGCCCGACCCGCGGGGTGACGGGCGGCCGCCGCCGTCGTCCCGCACCGACAGGGTCAGCCGGCCGTCGGCCACGCGGGCCGAGATGCTGATGCGGCCCCGGTCCGGGCGGTCGGCGAGGCCGTGTCGCACGGCGTTCTCGACCAGGGGTTGCAGGATCAGCGGTGGCACCTCGACGTCGCCGGCGCCGGCGTCGAGGTGCGCGTCGATCGCCAGGCGGTCGCCGAGGCGGAGCCGCTCGAACGCGAGGTAGTCGGTGGTGAAGCGCCACTCGTCGCGCAGGGGCACCTGGTCGCGCCCGTCGAGCGCATAGCGGAGCAGCTCGCCGAGCCGTTCGAGCGCGCGATCCGCCGCGTCCGGATCCGTCGCGATGAGCGCGCCCACCGTGTGCAGGGCGTTGAACAGGAAGTGCGGGTTGACCTGCGCGCGCAGCGCCGCGAGCCTGGCGCGGTCCGCGGTCATCCGGGCCTCGGCCGCGGCGGCGGCCTCCGCCCGCACCTGCTCCTGCGCGCGGACGGCGTAGGCGATGCCGGCGATCATCAGGTACAGCCACGAGCCCATGAGCTCGTTCCAGACGATCACGGGCGACGTGCGGAGTTCGGTGAACGCTCTGGCGAACTGGAAGGTCACGAGATCCGGCCACATCCAGGCAGTCGCGTAGACCTGGCAGAAGAGAAGGAGGCCGAGCCCGTGGATGACGTAGAACCGGCGTCGCTTCCAGTCGAGCGGCACGCGGCCGGTCAGGCGCCAGATGCCGACGCCCATGAGGGCCGCCGAGCCCATCGCCGCCAGCGCGAACGGCACGGCCTCGCGGACGCGGCTGCCTGACGACGTCGCGCCGGCGAACGTCCAGACGATCGCGAACGTCAGCCAGATGAGCGCGTAGAGGAGCCAGGCCACGGCCGAGGGCGATTCTCGCAGCGGTGGGTGTTGCTGTCCAGACGTCCGTGCGCGAGTGACCGTTCACCGGTCAGGTCGCCCGTTCACCGGTCGCGCGGTCGGCCGATCGGCGGGCTGCGCTGATCTCGGCGCCCTGGGGCCGGTTGGCGGCGATAGGATCAGCGGTCCATGACCATCGACGAGGGCACGTACCTGTCGATCGGCGGCGTCGATCAATGGGTTGCCCTTCGCGGATCCGACGACGCCAACCCGCTGCTGCTGATCCTCAGCGGCCCGGGCGTGGCGCTCAGCGCGATGGCGCCGTTCTTTGCGCCGTGGGAGCGCGACTTCACGCTCGCGCACTGGGACCAGCCGGGGGCGGGCGCGACGTTCGCGCGGAACGCCGCGGTGGGTGCGGGGCCACTTTCGTTCGAGCGGCTCGCGCGCGACGGCGTCGGGGTCGCCGAGTGGGCTCTCCGCCGCGCAGGCTCGCGGCCGCTCGTGCTCCTCGGCCTCTCGGCGGGAACGATCGTCGGCCTGCGGATGGCGCAGGCGCGATCCGATCTCTTCGCCGCGTACGTCGGCACCGGCCAGGTCGTCCACTGGGGCCGGCAGCAGCGGCTGGCGTACGACGCGGTGCTGCGGGCGGCGCGAGACGCCGGCCGGACGGCCGACGTCGCGGCGCTGGAGCAGATCGGGCCGCCGCCATACGCGAACGTCGCGTCCGACGTCGTGCTGGGCACGTACGCGGGGAGGATGACGCCGGCCGAGCAGGCGGCATTCGCGTCGCTCGACCCGACCACCGCGGCGGCGATGCGCACGCCGCCGCCGGAAGCGCGCTACCTCCCTCGCGGTGTCACGCTGCCC
>JAWKHR010000085.1:0-15055 GCA_041394725.1 Vicinamibacterales bacterium
CGGCGACAGCAGGAACTCGAGGCCGTAGGAGCGCGACTCGCCCGGCGCGAGCGTCGCCTCGCTCGGCGCGTTCCAGGGCGTCACGCCCTGCCACTCGTGCTCCGCGTACGCCTGCGTGTGCGCCATCCACTCGAACACGCCCTCGGAGGTCTGCGTCTGCGGCGTGCGGTCGGGAATCGTCCGCCAGCCCTCGAGCGGCGTCCGCCCGTGCGGCACGACGACGAGCGCGGGGCCCTTGCCGGAGAGGCGCGTGACCTGGACGTAGCCCGCGTCGAGCCCGATGTAGGGGTCGAAGAACGAGCAGATCTCGTGGGCCTGTTCCAGGTTCCGGCCCGTGATCATGTTGTTGAAGACGACCGGGATCCCGAGCGCGCCGATTTCGACGGGTGAGCCCGACCGGTTCGTGAGAGTGAACTGCAGCACGAGCCGGCCGTTCTCGAGGCGCCACGATCGGGTGACCCCGAGGGGCATGTCGGCGGGCAGCGTGGGCGAGAGGTCGGCGGCGGCGAGCGCGCCGTCGGCGGGCGGCAGCGCGGTCACCGGCCGGCGCGCGGTGGACGTGGCGTAGTCGGTCCACGCGCCGGATCCGGATCGCAGGCGCAGCGTCAGGTCGCCCAGGTGGTTGTAGCCGTCGGCCGCGCGGGACTCGAGGCGGTCGGCCGGCGTGAAGTCGAAGGCCAGCGGGCCGGTCGGCTGCGGCGGCGTGTTCGCGCGGCCCCGACCGCGGCCGCGTCCGGTCTGCGGCGTCGGCGTGTAGGTCGGGACGCCCTTCGGCTCGAGCGCCGCGATCGTCTGCGAGGCCTTGACGAGGCGCAGCGTGAAGTCGGGCGTGTCGAACTCGAGCAGCCCCTGGTCGAGACCGAGCGTCGGCGGCGGGGGTGGCTGGTTGCCGCGACCGCGGCCGCCGCCCTGCGGCGTGGCGCCCTGCCGCGCGGCGCCCGGCAGCGCGGCGTCCTGCAGCGCGGCACCCAACTGCGCGGCGCCCTGCCGCGCGGCGCCCTGCGGCACGACGCCCTGCTGCGCGCCGAGCGGCAGCGCCGCGCCGGCGGCGAGGGCCAGCGTCACGACGCCGGGGATCACGAGGCGCCGGTGGCGTCGCATCAGGCGGACGTGCGTCATGGGGCCCCATTATTCCCGCACTGTCCGGTCGTGGGAAGGTCGAATCGGACGGGCCGGCGTCCGGTTCCGGTCGCGTTGTGCTAACCCAGTAGCACGTGCTAGCGTGTTAGCACACATGGGACGCCACCCCCGACGCACCAGCCCCTCGCCCGCCACGCTCGGCCGCCGCGAACGACAGATCGTCGAGGCGGTCTACCGCCTCGGCCGCGCCTCGGTCGCCGACGTCCGTGCCGAACTGCCGGACCCGCCGTCGTACTCCGCCGTGCGGCGCATGCTCGTCCTCCTCGAGGAGAAGGGCCACCTGCGTCACGTCGTCGACGGCCTCCGCTACGTGTACCTCCCGGTCGTCGCGCCCGCCGACGCGAGCCGGTCCGCGCTCGCGCACGTCGTGCGGACGTTCTTCGGCGGGTCGCCGGCCGACGCGGCGTCCGCGCTGTTCGACCTGCCGGACCGCCGGCTGTCACAGGACGAACTCACGAAGCTGTCCCGCCTGGTCAGGCAGGCGATCAAGGAAGGACGATAGCGATGCCGATGCCGATCGATCTCGATCTCGTGCTTCGCGCGACGGTGATCCTCGCGGCGGCCTGGGGCCTGGTGGCGCTGCTGCGCCGCCGGTCCGCCGCGCTGCGCGCCGCCATCTGGACGAGCGCGCTCGCGGGCGTCCTCGCCCTCCCGGTTGCCTCGCGCGTCGTGCCGGCGTGGCACCTCGCCGTGGGGCCGCGGATCGCGGGCCTGCTGGCGCGCACCGCCAGTGAAGCCTCGCCGGCGCCGCCGCCCGACCACGCGGGAGCGGCGACCGCCACCTCGCCGCGCGCGACCGCCCGCGCGCGCGCGGCGCTTCCGGCGCTCGACGTCCATCCGGATGCCGGCCGGGCGCTCGACCGGCGCGCGAACACCGACCGGGTGCCCGCCGACCGCGCGAACGTCGCCTCGCCGGCCACCGTGCTCTGGCTCGGATCGCTCCTGATCACGATCGCGCTGTTCGGCCGCCTGGCCGGCGCGCACGTCGCCGCCTGGCGGCTGCTCCGTCGCACGACCCGCGATTCCCACGAGGCCGGCCCGGAGATCGACGCCGAGGTCGATCGCTGGCGCGCGCTGGTGGACGCCGAACGACCGGCGCTCGCCATCCGGCGCGACGTCGGCGTGCGCCTCACCCCCGCCGTCGACGTGCCGGCCGTCGTCGGACTCCGGCGGCCGGTGCTGCTGCTGCCGCTCGAGGCCGCCGACTGGCCGGACGACCTGCGCCGCGCCGTGGCGCTCCACGAACTCGCCCACGTCGCGCGCCGCGACGCGCTCGCACAGGCGGTGAGCCAGGTCGCCTGCGCCGTCTACTGGTTCGTGCCCTTCACGTGGATGGCCGCGCGCGACGCCGCCGCGCTGCGCGAGCGCGCGAGCGACGACGTGGTGATCCGGGCCGGCGTGCGGCCCTCCGCATACGCGGACGCGCTCGTCGGCCTGGCGCGCCTCGCCGGCACGGGCGCCACGCCCGGCCTGACCCGAGCCACGCTCGCCATGGCCCGGCCGTGGCGCCTGCGCGAGCGCGTCGTGGCGATCCTCGATCCGTCGATGCGCCGCACCGCGCCGGGCCGCGCCGCGACCGCCGGCGTGCTCGCGGTGGCCGTGACCGCCGTCGCGCTGGTCGCCGCGGCGACGCCCTCGGCCCAGACCGTCGCGACCACCGGTGCCGGCGTCGCCCGCGTGCCGCCGGCATCCGGCGTCACCACCACCGCCTCGGCCGTCGCCGTCGCGCCGGGGGCGACCGCCGTCGCGACCGCATCGACCTCGACGTCGACCCCAACGTCGTCCTCATCGTCGTCCTGGTCCTGGTCGAGCGACGACGACGCGCAGGCGGCCGCGCCGGGCCTGTGCCGCAGCGTGCGGTCCAGCCAGAACTCGATGCACAGCGACGACCAGCGGCAGGAATGGACGTTCAGGGTCGAGGGCGACGACTGCCGCATCGACCTGCAGTCGGAAGGCAAGGTCGAGTTCAACGACACGTTCACCGACGTCCGGGCCATCACGCCGTCGGGCTACTTCCGCCTCGACACGCGGATCGACGGTGTCCGGCGCGAGCTGGACATCGAGTCGCGCGACGGCCGGCTGACGCGCACGTGGCGCGTGGACGGCACCGAGCGGCCGTACGACGCGGCGGCGCAGGCCTGGTTCGGGACGTTCCTCGTCGAGCTCGACCGGCGCACGGCGGTCGGCGTGGACGTGCGGCTGCCGCAGCTCCTCCGGCAGGGCGGCGTGGACGCGGTGCTCGCCGAGACCGCGCTGATGACGTCCGACTACGCGCGCAGCCGCTACTACGCGAAGCTGTCCGAGGCACGGCAGCTCTCGACCGGCGAGATCGCGCGGCTCATGCGGCAGGCCGCCGCGCTCACGAAGTCGGATTACTACGCCGCGCAGGTCATCAAGGCCTGGGCCGGCCGTGCGTTCGACGACCGCGCCGTGCGTGAGGGCGTGCTGGAGCTCATCGACGGCATGTCGTCGGACTACTACCGGGCGACCTCCGTCAAGAGCCTGGTCGACGGCCGCCGGCTCGGCGCGGACGAGATGACGGTCCTGACACGGGTGCTCGGCCGCATCACGTCGGACTACTACAAGGTGCAGACGCTCGAGGCGATGCTCGGGGCCGGATCGATCGACGACGCGTCGCGCGCGGGCGTCATGCGGCTCGCGGCGGGGATCGAGAGCGACTACTACGCGGCCGCGTTCCTCGAGGCGATGCTCGGCGCCGGGCCGCTCACCGACGCGTCGCGACGCGACTTCCTCGACGCGGCCGGCCGCATCGGAAGCGATCACTACGCGGTGCAGGCGTTCACGGCCTATCTCGACTCGCAGCGCGCCAGCGAGCGGGACCTGCTGGACGTGGTCGCCGCGGCGCGGAAGATCGAGTCCGACCACTATGCGAGCGTGCTGCTGCGGCGGGTGGCGGACCAGCCGGGCGTGACGGAACGGGTCCGGTCGGAGATCCTCGCGGCCGCCGACGATCTCTCGCGCGCCTACGCGACCCAGGTCCGGCGCGCGGTCTCGCGCGACTGAGGCCCGGCCGGCCGCACGCCGCGTCAGCGCGCCAGCGCCACCACGCGCGAGACGTCGCGCCAGCGATTCGGCAGCAGGCTGCGCAGGACGTCCTCGAGGTCGCCCGTCCACCGGCGGCCCGACGCCTCCAGGTTCCTGCGGGCATGCGCCAGGACGCCGCTGGTGAACGCCGCCTCGTCGTCGAGGCCCTGCGTCACGCTCCAGACGGCCCATTGGCGGATCGCGTGGAAGTACTCCTCCGGTTCGGTGTCCGGGTGCAGCTCACCCCGCGCGCGGACGAGACGGCTCGCCGCCATCAGCCGCGCGAAGCTGGCGAAGCGATCCTGGACCGGGCGCGGCGCCAGGCGATAGATGGTGCCGGCCGCGGGCGGCGCCTTCGGCATCTCCAGGCAGTAGGCCTCGATCGTCTCGGTGACGCGGACGCCTGTGATCCGGGTCATCGCCCGCGCGGCCTGCGCGGCCGTGACGTTCCGGAGCGGCTCCAGGACGAACCCGGAGGCGGCCAGCGACAACGGGCCGGCGCCGTCGTGAACGACCGTCATCGTGAAGGCCGGCCCGGACGACTCGCCGAGGCTGGTGAACAGCACCTGCACGGCGGTCGGACGGCCGTGCACGGGCGGGAACCCGTCGTGCGGCGGCGCCAGCAGGCGCAGAGCGAGGTCCGGCGCGGCCGGGCGCCGCACGGCCGGCGGGGCGCCGGGTGCCGCGCCGTTGCCGCCCGACGTGCCGCCGATCGGTACGCCGCCCATCAGCTGCAGGCCCGGCGCCGTCCGCGCGTCCGAGAGGAACCCGACGTTGCGCACCTCGATCGCCCCCGCCAGGTCGAGGGCGGCGGCCGGCGGATCGACCAGGCGCGCGCCGGCGTTCTCGAACGCGAACAGCGATCCGTCCGGCAGCATCGGGCCGAGGCCCAGCGGAGCATCCGGCGGCGGCGGGTTCATCGGCTGGCCACGTTCGTCGCGTGGACGCGGCAACCCGCGCTCGTCGTAGGGCTCGGGCGGAAACGGGTGCTCCGGCTCGGCCGGTGCCCCGGTCCGGCTGCGCTCGAGGACGCGTCGCGTGGCCTCGCGCTTCTGCTCGGGGGTCAGGTCGCTCTTCTCAATCGCGTCGAGTTCGCGCTCGATCGCGCTCCGCTCCGACGCGCGCACGCCCGGGAGGCCGCGCGGATCGCCCGCCGGATCGCGTGGCGGGCCCTGCACCGGCCCCGCCGGCGGCCGCGGAGGCGGATCGATCCGGAAGGCCCGATGCGCCTCGTCGATGAGTTGCTGCTTCTGATCGGGCGTCAGATCCGTCCGCGCCTCGATGCGCCGGACCTCGTCGTCGAGGATTTCCCGATCGCGATCCGTGAGATCCGCCCTGGTCCGCGGCGGGCGGTCGTACGGGTCCGGGCCGGGGATTGGGTGGCGCCAGTCGGGGTCGAGCGGCGTCACGGGTCCGTCGGTGGTCTCGCCAGTGACCGCGCGGTGCAGCCGCTTCAGGTATTCCTCGAGCGGATCCAGCGCGTGCGGGTCCGTCCGCGCCTCGATCCGCTCGATCCACCAGTTGGGCGGGCCGGACAGTCCGTGCGCGCGGGCGTAGTCCTCGAGTGCCTTGCGGAAGGACCTGATGCCGCGCGGGTCGTCTCCGGCGGTGCTGCCCTGCAGATCCACCGCCGTGTCGCCGCCGGTGCCGACGGCCGCGTAGCGCGGCGGCCGGCCGCCGGCCTCCACCTTGGAGATCGGCCCGGCGGTGTCGTCCGCGTCTCCCGTATCGACCGACGCCTCGCCGCGGTCGTTGGTGACGGCCTCGCGCGACTCGCCGGTGCGGACGTTCGTGACGGTGACCTTGACGCCACTTCCGGCGCCCGAGACCCGGATGACCGTGGTCCAGGCGAGCACCAGGGTGGCGCCGGCCACGACGAGGCTCAGGATGGCGGCAGGTCGGACGCTGCGGGACATGGGATCTCCCCGGACGCTCTCCGGGAAGGAACGGACACGGCGCCGCAGCCCGCCGCCGCGAACGCTAGGCGCCCGGTCGCCGCGAGGGGCGCGACCCGCGGCGGCGACCGCCGCCCGCGCCGGGGCGACCACTGCGCCGCGCGCCCGGGCCGGCGTTGAAGCCGCGGTTCCGGCCGCCGTGCGAAGACCGGCCCTGCGCCGGCGGCGGGGCGTGCCGCTCCGCGTCGGTCATCTCGAAGCCGGCCACCGCGACGTGCTCGAGAGCCGCCGGGAGCAGCCGCTCGATCTGGCGCAGCAGGTCCCGGTCGGCCGACGACACGAGCGACACCGCGCGCCCCGCCTGGCCCGCCCGGCCCGTGCGGCCGACGCGGTGCACGTAGTCCTCAGCCACGAGCGGCAGGTCGTAGTTGATCACCAGCGGCAGCTGCGGGATGTCCAGGCCGCGTGCCGCGAGGTCCGTCGCGACGAGCACCGCCACGCGACCCGACTTGAAGTCGCCGAGCGCGCGGTTGCGCGCGCCCTGGCTCTTGTTGCCGTGAATCACCGCGGCGCGCAGGCCCGCGCGCTCGAGCGCCTCGCCCACGCGGTTCGACCCGCGCTTGGTCTTGCAGAACACCAGGGCCTGGCCCACGGGCGGCTGCCGCAACAGGTGCCGCAGCAGCTCGCTCTTCCGGCCGTCCGACACCGGGTGCACGTGGTGCGACACCGTCGTCGCGACCGTCTCGGCCGGCGAGACGTCCACCCGCGCGGGTTCGCGCGTGAACTGCCGCGACAGATCGACGATCGGCTTCGAGAACGTCGCCGAGAAGAGCAGCGTCTGCCGATCGCGCGGGACCGATTCCAGGATGCGCCGCAGCGGCGGCAGGAAGCCCATGTCGAGCATCCGGTCGGCCTCGTCGAGCACGAGGATCTCCACCCGCGACAGGTCGATCGTGCGCCGTTCCAGGTGGTCGATCAGCCGTCCCGGCGTCGCGACGACCACGTCGCAGCCGCGGCCGAGGCCCTGGATCTGCGCGCCCATCGGCACGCCGCCGAAGATCGCGACCACGCGGCACTGCACGGGCGCGCCGTAGGTCGCGAGCGACTTGTGGACCTGCAGCGCAAGCTCGCGCGTCGGCACCAGCACGAGGCCGCGCGGTCGTCGGGGTTCGGCGCGACGGCTGCGGCGGATCAGCAGGTGCTCGATCATCGGCAGGCCGAACGCCGCGGTCTTGCCGGTGCCGGTCTGGGCGCGCGCGAGCAGGTCGCGGCCGTCGAGGACGATCGGGATGGACTCGGCCTGCACCGGCGTGGGCGTCGCGTAGCCGAGCCGGTCGAGCGGAGTACAGAGAGAGGGCGAGAGCCCCAGGGTCGAAAAAGACATGGAAATGCTCCTCAAGTTGCCTGGGAGCGTTTTCCCGAACCGCTTGGCAGGCTGACGACGAACGTGTGACGTGACCGAAAAAGCGCGCGCCGTGGATCGGCGCGGGTATTTGGCGATGGGACCTAGCGGTGGGAACTCAGCCGACCAGCCCGGGCGATCCGGGCCGGCGCTTCAGGGCTTCCAGCGGGAAATCCAAGGCGCAGCGCGCAAACCCCACTATCCTACATCGGAATGGCCGACGGGCGTGCATCGGGCCGAGCGTCCTGGCTGACGCGGGAGTTCCTGATCGCCGTCCTGGCGATCGCCGGCATCGCCCTGCACCTGATCCTCCGGTTCGGCCTCCGGACGACGGGGCCGGCGGTCGATCTGCCGCTGCTCGTCGTGCTCGCGGTCGGCGGCAGCGTGCTCGTGGTCCAGCTGGCCATCGGGCTGATCCGCGGCCGGTTCGGCTCCGACCTCCTCGCCGGCATGTCCATCGTCACGGCGGTCGTGCTCGGCGAGTACCTGGCCGGCGCGCTGGTCGTGCTCATGCTCTCGGGCGGACAGGCGCTGGAGTCGATGGCGGTCGGCCGCGCGTCGTCGGTGCTCGAGGCGCTGGCGCGGCGGATGCCGTCGGCCGCGCACCGCCGGCGCGACGGCGCGCTCGAGGACATCGCGCTCGACGACGTCGAGATCGGCGACCGGCTGGAGATCTACCCGCACGAGATCTGTCCGGTGGACGGCGTGGTCGTGGACGGGCACGGCGCGATGGACGAGTCGTACCTCACGGGCGAGCCGTTCGTCATGTCCAAGGCGCCGGGCTCGGAGGTCTACTCCGGCGCCATCAACGGCGAGCAGGCGCTGACCGTCCGATCGACGCGGCGGGCCGTGGACTCGCGCTACGCGCGCATCATGCGCGTCATGCGCGAGTCGGAGCAGAGCCGGCCTCGGCTGCGCCGGCTGGGCGACCAGCTCGGGGCGGTCTACACGCCGGTCGCCGTCGCGATCGCGATCGCGGCCTGGCTCGCGAGCGGGGACCCCGTGCGGTTCCTCGCCGTGCTGGTGGTGGCCACGCCGTGTCCGCTGCTCATCGCGATTCCCGTGGCGATCATCGGGTCGATTTCGCTCGCCGCGCGCCGCGGCATCGTCGTGCGCGACCCGTCGGTGCTCGAGCGCGTGGACACGTGCCGGACGATCATCCTCGACAAGACCGGCACGCTGACCTACGGCCAGCCGACGCTCACGGATCGCGAGGCCGCGCCGGGGGCCGATCCGGCGCGCGTGCTGCAGCTCGCCGCGAGCGTCGAGCGGTACTCGCGCCATCCGCTGGCCGCGCCGGTGGTCGAGGCCGCGCGGGCCGCGGGCGTCACGCTGCTCGACGCGACCGACATCGGCGAGCGGCCGGGCGAGGGACTCGGCGGCGTCGTGGACGGCCGGCGGGTCCGTATCCTCGGGCGCCGGCAGGTGGAGGCGATCGACCCCGGCGCCGCGCTGCCGCCCGTCGCCGCCGGGCTCGAGTGTCACGTCGTCGTCGACGACCGCTACAGGGCGACGTTCCGGTTCCACGACGCGCCGCGCGAGGACAGCCGGTCGTTCATCCGGCACCTCGCGGCCCGGCACGGCTACGCGCGCGTGCTGCTCGTCTCGGGCGACCGCGAGCAGGAGGTGCGGTACCTGGCGGACCACGTCGGCATCACCGAGGTGCACGCCGGGCAGAGCCCCGAGGACAAGGTCGCGATCACGCGGGCCGAGACCGCGCGGGCCCCGACGCTGTTCATCGGCGACGGCATCAACGACGCGCCCGCGCTCGCCACCGCGACGGTCGGGCTGGCGTTCGGCCACGCGAGCGAGATCACCAGCGAGGCCGCCGGCGCCGTGATCATGGACACGTCGCTCGCGCGCGTGGACGAGTTCTTCCACATCAGCCGGCGGATGCGGCGCGTGGCGCTCCAGAGCGCCGTCGGCGGGATGGCGCTCAGCGTGGCGGGGATGCTGCTGGCCTCGGCCGGCCTGCTGCCGCCCGTCGCCGGCGCGGTCGCGCAGGAACTCATCGACCTGGCTGCCGTGCTCAATGCGCTGCGGGCCGCCACGCCGGGCGGCGCGCTGACGGACTACTGATCGCGCACGCCGTCGAAGAAGTCCACCTCGCCCGTCTCGAGCGAGTACTCGGCGCCCACGACCAGCAGGCCCTCGCGCTGGATCAGGCCCTCGAGGACGTCGGAGGCGTGGCGCAGGTGGTTCACCGACGCGCGGACGTTCGCGCGGATCGCGTGTTCGACGAGCGCGTCCGGGTCGTGCCGGAGGTCGGTGGTCAGCAGTTCCTCGACCGCGGGCCGCACGCGATCGACGATCGACCGCAGGTTCGGCGACCCGCCGCCGCTCGGCCGCTGCAGCTCCTCGAGCGTGGCCTGCACCGCGCCGCATCGCGAGTGCCCGAGCACGACGACCAGCCGCGTGCCGAACCGGTCGGCGGCGAACTCCACGCTGCCCACGAGCGAGGGCGCGACGATGTTGCCGGCCACGCGGATGACGAACAGGTCGCCCAGGTGCTGGTCGAACACGATCTCGACCGGCACGCGGGAGTCGGAACACCCGAGGATGACGGCGAACGGCGCCTGGCCGTCCACGAGCTCGTCGCGGCGCGACCGGGCGTCGGCGCCGCCCCGGGAGCCGGCGACGAACCGGCGGTTGCCCTCACGAAGGCGCGCGAGCGCGTCGGTGGCGGTGACCATGGACCGGCAGCGTACACGATCCGCCCCCGCCGGTGTACGCTGACCGCGCCATGCCACGACGTTACTGGTTGATGAAATGTGAGCCGTCGGCCTACACCATCGACGACCTGCAGCGCGACGGATCCACGAGCTGGGAGGGCGTCCGCAACTACCAGGCGCGCAACTTCATGCGCGACGAGATGCAGGTCGGCGACGGGGTGCTGTTCTACGCCTCCAACGCCGATCCGTCCGGGGTGACCGGCCTGGCCGAGGTCGTCCGCGCGGGCTATCCCGACGACCACGCCTGGAAGAAGGGCGACAAGTACTTCGATCCGGACAGCCGGAAGGACGCGCCCACCTGGTACATGGTGGACATCGGCTTCGTCGAACGCTTTCCCGACGTCGTGCCGCTCGAGGCCCTGAAGCAGACGAAGGGCCTCGAGTCGATGAAGGTCACGCAGAAGGGCAGCCGCCTGTCGGTGCAGCCCGTCACCCGCGCCGAGCACGACATCGTGGTGAAGATGGGGCGGATGGGGCAGGCGAGCGTGAAGAACGTGAAGAACGTGAAGAAGGGCCTGAAGAAGAGATGAGTGGGCGTGGAGGCCGTGGGGAAAGCAGGGGCCATGGGGACGTGGGGCGACGGGAGACGTGGGGAGAGCTTGGGTTGGTGGGAAACGCTCTTTGATTAAGGAGTCATCCTCGAACAGCTCTCCCCACGTCCCCCGTCGCCCCACGTCCCCATGGCCTGTCGGTCTCCCCACGTTCCCCACGTTCCCCAGGTCCCCCACGTCCCCCACGCCGCCCTGAGCCTGTCGCTCGATTACTTTCCTGTCATTCAAACGAACATCGAGTCGCAATTTGCCCCCCGAGTCGGCATGCGCCATACTGGCCGTCCGGCTCACGATCGGGCCGGCGCCATCCCTACTCCCCAGGGGGACCAATGTTCCGTTCGAAGCTGGTGGCTGCCGCGTGCGCGGTCGCCGTCCTGACCCTCATCGCGCAGTCCGGCAGCCGTGTCCAGGCGCAGAGCGAAGCGCCGCTGCACTTCTTCAAGAGCTACTTCGTCACGGGTGACTACGCCGCGGCCGGCGTTGGTCTCTCCGGGCTGGGCGTCAACGGCACCGCCAGCGGCAACATTCACCTCAGCGGCATCCCGGACGGCGCCGAGGCGCTGTCGGCCTTCCTCTTCTGGCAAGTCGTCTCGTCGGACGGTCCGGACGCCGGCGGCGTCGGCGTCACGTTCGACGGCCAGCCGCTGGATTCGATGGGCGATCCGCTCGCCTTCGTCGCCGACACGAGCGGCACCGCGCCGTGCTGGAGTTCAGGCGGCGGCACGGGGCAGGCGGGCGGCAGCAAGCGCACCTACACGTATCGCGCGGACGTCCTGCGGTTCCTGCCGATCGTGGACGGGCGCCATCGCCTGAACGGCGACCACCAGGTCGGGTTGCCGGACCAGGGCAACTCGAACAGCACCCCTCGCGCGCTCGGCGCGAGCCTCGTCGTGGTCTATCGCAGCCCCGATCCGAACGCGCCGTTGAGCGCCGTCGTGATCTACGACGGCAGCTACACGATGGACAACGCGACCGACGGCCTGTCGCTGACGATGAAGGGCTTCTACGACCCGCTGCCCGTGGCGGGCAAGATGACGCATATCACCGGCTCCGCGCAGGCCAACAAGAACGAGCGCCTGCTGGTGCCGGGCAGCGTGCTCGTCAACCCGTTCGTGTCGGCCGACGGCGCGTCCTGGGACACGCTGACCGTGCCGACGGCGCCCGTCAGCGGCGACAGCGTGACCACGACGGTGGATCACCAGGGCTACAACTCCTTCGACTGCATCACCTGGGGCGCCGTCGTCTACCGGACCGCGGTGCGCGATACGGACCGTGACGGTCTGCTGGATGCCTGGGAGCAGGCGACCACGCCGCTCGTCGATCCGGAGGGGCATGCCCTGCCGAACCTGAACGCGATGGGCGCGAACGCGAACCGCAAGGACGTGTTCATCGAGCTCGGCTACCTCGACGCGCCGACGGATCTGACGTACGGCGGCGTGACGAAGCCCGCGCACACGCACCTGCCGCCGGCCGAGGTGCTGCGCGACGTCGGGGAGGCGTTCGCGAACGCGCCGGTGTCGAATCCCGACGGCTCGCAGGGGATCTCGGTGCACTTCGACGCCGGCGATCGCTACGCGCCCGGCAGCGTCGCCGCGCCTTATCTGGTTTCGCCCGGCCTGGCGCGTGGCGGAGAGGCCCTCGACGAGACGGCCACCGTCTGCAACCCGGCGCCCGGCGATCCCGCGTGGGTCTGCCAGTTCTCGGAGTACCCGGGCACCGTGGGCTGGAAGAGCGGCTTCCGGTTCATCCGCGACGGCTGGGTCAGCCCGACCGGCGCTCCGCTCAGCGAGGCGGATGCGGCCTACTGCGACACGACCGGCACCTGCCGCCAGCGCTTCGACCGCGGTCGCGAGCACATCTTCCGCTACGTCCTCTTCGTCCACGCCCTCGGCGTGCCGAAGGCGGACTGCCTGGTGGACGGCTTCCCGGACGAGGCCTGCGAGGACACGAACCCGCTCTTCCACGTGCCCGTGACCAACACCGGCGTCGGCGACTTCCCGGGCGGCGACGCGATGGTCTCGATGGGCGGTTTCACGACGCCCGACGGCCTGCCCGTGGGCACGGACTACATGCAGGCGGCGACGCTCATGCACGAGCTCGGGCACACGTTCCAGCTCCGGCACGGCGGCGCGCTGCTCGAGCCGAACTGCAAGCCGAACTACCTGAGCGTGATGAACTACCTGTTCCAGCTCCGCGGGCTCCGCGACGACGCCGGGATGCCGCACGTGGACTTCTCGCGCCAGGTCTTCGGCGGGCTCGACGAGACGAACCTGCCCGACCTCGGCGGCCTCGGCTTCGACGCGACGAGCGCGGCGGCGCCGGCGTTCGGCACCGGCTGGTACGCCCCGCTCGGTCCCGCCACGCTGGGCACCGCGGCGACGCGGCACTGCAACGGCTCGCCGATCCTGACCGACGAGAACGGTGTGCCGGTCGAGCCGCCGATGGTGCGCGTGGACAGCCCGAGCGTCGCCGCGACGGCCTCCAGTCTGGACTGGAACCTGAGCGGATCGGCCGACGGCCCGTTCGCGCTCGACCTCAACTTCGACGGCACCGTCGGCGCCCTGAACGCGGGTTTCGACGACTGGTCGCACGTGCGGCTCGACCAGGTCGGCAGCCGGCGCAACGTCGGCGGCTGGTACTGGGTGACCGATCCGGCGACCGGGCAGCCCGTCGCGTTCATGGGACCGCTCTCGCTCGATGTCGGCCGGGGGGATCTCGGCCGCGGCGATCTCGGGCGTGGCGACCTCGGCCGTGGGGATCTCGGTCGCGGCGATCTCGGCCGGGGCGACCTGGGCCGCGGGGACCTCGGCCGGGGTGACCTGGGTCGTGGCGACCTGGGGCGCGGCGATCTCGGCCGCGGGGATCTCGGCCGTGGCGACCTCGGTCGGGGCGACCTGGGCCGCGGGGACCTCGGGTCCGGTGAGGACGAGGAGTTCGAGCTCGACGCCGACCTGGCCGCCGCGTCCGGCTACACGCCGCCGAACGGCGTGACCGCGCTGATCGTGGGCCTCACCACCGGCTGCGCCGGCCTCTCGGCCGACGACTGCCACCGGGTCCAGGTCCAGTGGTCGTCGCCGAGTGCAGGCGTGGTCTCCACCTTCACCGTGTGGCGCGCGTCGGGCGGGACGGCCACGGCGATCGCGACGATTCCCGCCGTGGTCGGCGACGACAGCTACAGCTTCGTGGACGGGGCCGAGCTCGCGAGCGGCGAGTACGGCTACTTCGTCACCGCGACGTTCGCCGACGGCGCCGCCAGCGGTCCCTCCAACACCGCGACCATCGTCGTCGTCAACGACGCGCCGGTGGCGGGTGACGACAGCTACGGCATCGACCAGGGGACGTCGCTGGTCGTGCCCGCCGCCGGCGTGCTGGCCAACGACACGGACGCGGACAGCACGACGGTCACGGCGCAGCTCGTCAGCGGCCCCGTGCACGGCGCGCTGGCGCTCAACGCCGACGGGTCGTTCACCTACACGCCCGTCGCGTCGTTCTACGGGCTCGATACCTTCACCTACGTGGCGACGGACGGCGACCCGTCGCGCACGTCGAACGTGGCCACCGTCTCGATCACCGTCAACCAGGTCGCCGTGCTCTACGGCTTCGTCGGGGTGCAGAACATCCCGGCGCCGAACAAGCCGCAGAAGAGCGGGAGCAGCGTGCCGCTCAAGTGGCAGTTCACGCTGAACGGCGTGGCGGTGGACAGCTCGTCGTTCGGGCCGGTGATCACGATCACCAGCGGTGCCTCGACGGTGCAGTTCTCGCCGGAGGATCCGGGTTCCAGCTCGTTCAAGCTGCCCTCGGCGGGCAGCGACTGGACGTGGGGCTTCAACTGGCAGACGGTGAACCCGGCGACGGGCGCGCCGCTGCCGGGCGGGTCCTACACGCTGACGATCACGCTGCCGGCGACGGGGCAGACGTTCTCGGGCGGGACGTTCAAGATCAAGTAGACGATGGGGGCCGGTCGGGGGTGGCGGCGGACGCCGCCGCCCCTCACCGGCGTTCCAGCCGGCGGCGGATCTCGGCCACGCGCGGGTCCTCGGTCGAGGTCCCGCGCAGGCTCAGATAGGTCTGGTAGGCGTCGGCGTAGCCCGACGAGTTGAGCGCCTCGCGCACCCGGCCCTGGTAGTAGTAGACCGGCGGCAGGTGCCCCCACGTCGGTTCCTCGTCGAGGAACAGCGCGATCACCTCGCCGCGCCGCTGGATGCAGCGGTCGAACTCCGAGTCGGCCTGCGTGAAGGCCTCGGCCGCCAGGTAGGCCCGGCCCAGGTCGAAGTGACCGATCCACGTGTC
>JAWKHR010000086.1:0-14289 GCA_041394725.1 Vicinamibacterales bacterium
GATTCGTGGCGCGCCTTTTGCGGTAGGCCCACGCCGGACCGGCGCGCCCCCGCGGCGGTCAGCGCCGATGACCGTGACCGCCGCCTCGTCCCTCGACACTGCCTGGCCCGTGGACGCCACGGGGTGCCGCCATTGCGGCGACCCGTGCCGCGACGGCGCCGTCCGCGGCGACCGCGGCACGTTCTGCTGCCCCGGGTGCGAGTCCGTCTTCACCCTGCTCGATCAGCACGGCATGACCGCGTTCTACGCGTGCGACGTCCGTCCGGGCGTCTCGCAGCGCGGCGCCGGCCGCGACCCGGACCGGTTCGCGGTGCTCGACGAGCCCGACGTCACCGCCCGCCTGGTCCGGACGCGCGGCGCCGACCGCGCGCTCGTCACCTTCCCGGTCCCGGCGCTCCACTGCGCGTCATGCCTCTGGCTGCTCGAGCGGCTCTGGCGCTTCGACGCCGGCATCCTCCGGTCGGAGGCGAACCTCGTGACGCGCACGGTGCGGATCGAGTTCAGGGCGCAGGTGACCTCGCTCCGCGCGATCGCCGAGCGGCTGGCCGCGCTGGGCTACGAACCGGTCGTCGAGGCCGAGGCGGACGCGGCGCCGGCGCCGGTCACGAGGCGGCGGCTCTACCTGCGGCTCGGGGTGGCGGGCTTCGCCTTCGGCAACGTGATGCTCTTCAGCATCCCGCGCTACGCGAACGGCGCGCCGCTCGACCCGGGCTTCCAGCGCCTGTTCGACGGGCTGAACCTCGCCTTCGCCCTGCCGGTGCTGCTCTACAGCGCGAGCGACTGGTTCCGGGCGGCATGGGCGGCAACGCGCGCGCGCGCGGTCACGCTGGACGTTCCGGTCGCCCTCGGCCTGGTCGTGCTGTTCGGCCGCAGCGTCTTCGACATCGTCACCGGCACCGGCGAGGGCTTCCTGGACTCGTTCACCGGGCTCGTGTTCTTCCTGCTCATCGGCCGGCTCTTCCAGGAGAAGGCGTTCGAGGGCATCGCGTTCGACCGCACGGTGCGGTCGTTCTTCCCGCTGTCGGTCCGCGTCGAGCGCGGCGGCGCGCTGGTCCCCACGCGCGTCGAGGCCCTGCGCCCCGGCGACGTGCTCGTGCTGCGGCCCCGCGAGGTGGTGCCCGCCGACGCGGTCCTCGCCGAGGGCACGGGCGCGGTGGACTACGCGTTCGTGACCGGCGAGCAGGCGCCGGTCTCCGTCGCGGCCGGCGCGATGGTGCAGGCGGGCGGGCGCGTGGTCGGCCACGCGCTGAAACTCGTGGTCAGCCGACCGGTCTCGCAGAGCCGGCTGGCCGCGCTCTGGACCGACCCGGTCTTCGCCGAGCCCCGGACGCCGGCCCTGACGCCCCTGCTGGCGCGTGTCGGCTGGTGGTTCACGGTCGGCGCGATCGGCCTCGCCGCCGCCGGCGCCGTCGCGTGGTGGCCCGACGCGGGAATGTCCGTGCAGGTCGCGACGGCGGTGCTCATCGTCGCGTGCCCGTGCGCGCTGACGCTGGCGGCGCCGCTCACGCTCGGCACCGCGATGGGCGTGCTCGGCCGTGCCGGCGTCTACCTGAAGCAGCCGGCCGTCGCGCTCGACCTGGCGCGCGTGCGGGTCGTGACCTTCGACAAGACCGGCACGCTGACGACGCCGGCCGCCGGCGCGGACGTCTCGCGTGGCGGCCTCGACGCCGAGGCGTGGACGCGCGTGGCCGGGCTGGCCGCCGAGTCCGTGCACCCGGTGAGCCGGGCGCTGGCCGACGCGACGCCGGCCGATCGCCGGTCGCGCGTGACGGACGTCGAGGAGGTCGCCGGCGAGGGGCTGACCGGCCTGGTGGACGGGCACCGCGTCGTCCTCGGCACCGCGGCGTTCGTGGCCGCGCGCACGGGGCACCCGGTGGCGGCGGATCCGGGCCGCACGTGGGCGGCCGTCGGCGAGGCGCGGCCGGGCTGGTTCACGGTGACGGTCCGCGAGCGCGCGGGCATGCGCGCGGCGGTCGCCCGGCTGGGACGGCGATTCGAGACGTGGCTTCTCTCGGGCGATCACGCCACCGACACGGGCCGCTGGCGCGAGCTGTTCGGCGAGCGCGTCCGCTTCCGGCAGTCGCCGTCCGACAAGCTCGCCGCGATTCGCGCGCGCCAGGCGACGGGCGCGCCGGTGCTGATGGTGGGCGACGGCCTGAACGACGCCGGGGCACTCGCCGCGGCGGACGTCGGCGTGGCGGTGTCGGACGAGACGGCGTGCGTCGTGCCGGCCTGCGACGCGATCGTGCGCGGCGACCAGCTGGCCGCGCTGCCGGACGTGCTGGCCTACGCCCGGCGCGCGCGTGTGGTGCTCGGGCTCTGCTTCGCCGTCTCGGTGGCCTACAACGTGTTCGGGCTCACGTTCGCGCTCGCCGGCCGCCTGACGCCGCTCGGCACGGCGGTCCTGATGCCGGCCAGCTCGCTGACGGTGATCGCGCTCGCCGTCGGGCTGATGCGCGCGCGCCCGCCCCGGGGACCGTCGGCATGAGCGTCATCGTCCTGCTCATCGCCGCGGGCGGCGTCGTGGCCGCCGGGTTCCTGGCCGCCTTCGCCTGGGCCGTCCGCTCGGGCCAGTACGACGACACCACCACGCCGGCGGTCCGCATGCTCGTCGACGACGCATCGCGCCCCGTCACGCCCACCCGCTCGGAGGATGCCCTCGATGTCCAGTCACGTGTCTGAGATCCCGATTGCCCCGGAGACCCCGCCCGGCGCGACGACGGTCGAGTCGTTCGAGTACGACAACACCATCGTCCGCAATTTCGTCATCGCGATGGCGGTCTGGGGCGTCGTGGCGTTCCTGCTGGGCCTGATCGTGGCCCTGAAGCTCGTCTTCCCGAACTTCCTGGGCTTCATCCCGCAGCTCTCCTACGGCCGGCTGCGGCCGCTGCACACGAACGCGGCGATTTTCGCGTTCGCGGGCAACGCCATCTTCGTGGGCGTCTACTACTCCCTGCAGCGGCTCTGCAAGGCGCGGATGTTCAGCGACCGGCTGAGCGCGATCCACTTCTGGGGCTGGCAGCTCATCATCGTCTCGGCGGCGCTGACGCTGCCGCTGGGCTTCACGACGAGCAAGGAATACGCGGAACTCGAGTGGCCGATCGACATCGCGATCGCGGCGGTGTGGATCGTCTTCGGCGTCAACATGCTGGGGACGATCTACAAGCGGCGCGAGCGGCACATGTACGTCGCGATCTGGTTCTACCTGGCGACGTTCATCACGGTCGCGCTGCTCCACGTGGTCAACTCGTTCGAGCTGCCGGTCAGCCTGCTGAAGAGCTACTCGATGTACGCCGGCGTCCAGGACGCGCTGGTCCAGTGGTGGTACGGACACAACGCGGTCGCGTTCTTCCTGACCACGCCGTTCCTCGGCATCATGTACTACTTCATCCCGAAGGCGGCGAACCGGCCGGTGTTCTCCTACCGGCTGTCGATCGTCCACTTCTGGGCGCTCATCTTCCTCTACATCTGGGCCGGGCCGCACCACCTGCTCTACACCGCGCTGCCCGAGTGGGCGCAGTCGCTGGGCACGGTGTTCTCGATCATGCTCATCATGCCGTCCTGGGGCGGCATGGTGAACGGCCTGCTGACCCTGCGCGGCGCGTGGGACCGCGTGCGGGAGGATCCGGTCCTCAAGTTCCTCGTCGTGGGCGTCACGGCCTACGGCATGTCCACGTTCGAGGGGCCGATGATGTCCCTCAAGAACGTCAACGCGCTGACGCACTTCACCGACTACATCATCGGCCACGTGCACCTCGGCGCGCTCGCGTGGAACGGCGGCCTCGCCTTCGCGATGCTCTACTACGTCGTCCCGCGCATCTACCGGACCACGCTCTACTCGGTCCGGCTGGCGAACCTGCACTTCTGGCTGGCCACGACGGGGATTCTCTTCTACGTAATCCCGATGTACATCGCGGGCATCACGCAGAGCCTCATGTGGCGCCAGTTCACGCCGGACGGCGTGCTCCGCTACGGCAACTTCCTGGAGACGGTGCTGCGCATCGTCCCGATGTACGCGTTCCGCGTCGGCGGCGGGTCGCTGTTCCTGCTGGGCGCGATCGCGGCGCTCTGGAACCTCTACAAGACCACGTCGCTGGGCACGCTGCTCGCCGACGAACCCGCCCAGGCGCCGCCGCTCACCGCCGAGCCCGCGCACGCCGACTCGATGTGGCACCGGACGCTCGAGGCGCGGCCGACCCGGTTCGCGGTGCTGACGCTGGTCGCGGTGGTCATCGGCGGGCTGGTCGAGTACGTCCCGACCGCGCTCATCCGGGCGAACGTGCCGACGATCGCCTCGGTGCAGCCCTACACGCCGCTCGAGGTCGAGGGCCGCGACCTGTACATCCGCGAGGGGTGCCTCGGGTGCCACTCGCAGATGGTGCGGCCGATGCGCGCCGAAACCGAACGCTACGGCGAGTACTCCAAGGCCGGGGAGTTCGTCTACGACCACCCGTTCCTCTGGGGATCGAAGCGGACCGGGCCGGACCTCCACCGGGTCGGCGGCAAGTACCCCGACTCGTGGCACTTCCTCCACATGCGGCAGCCGACGGCGACCTCGCCCGGATCGATCATGCCGGCCTACCCGTGGCTCTATGACGCGACGCTCGAGACGTCGCACACCGAGGGCAAGATCATCACGCTCCGCCGCCTCGGCGTGCCGTATCCGGCCGGCTACGAGCAGCAGGCCGTCGCCGACCTGCGGGCCCAGGCGGACCGGATCGCCACGGGCCTGACGGCGTCGGGCCTCGAGACGCCACCCGACCGGGAGATCGTCGCGCTCATCGCCTACCTGCAGCGCCTCGGCACCGACATCAAGGCGCGGCCGGTCACCACGACCAGCCAGGCGGCCGCGCCCGCCCCCTCGGGAGGTCAGTGATGTACAAGGACATCCTCCGCACCATCGCCGGCATCGAGGTCTTCCCGATCCTGTCCCTGCTGCTGTTCCTGACCGTCTTCGCCGTGGTCCTCATCTGGGCCGGCCGGCTCGACGGGACGCGGCTGGCGCGGTGCTCCCGCCTGCCGCTCGACGAGGCCGACCGCGCCGACGCCGCCCGCCCGGCGGGCGCCTCCGACACCCAGGGGGTGACGCTGTGAAGGACCAGAAACGCGACGAACTGCTGAGCCACGACGCGGACGGCATCCGCGAGTTCGACAACGCCCTGCCGCGGTGGTGGCTCTACGGCTTCTACTTCACGATCGTCTTCGCGGTCGCCTACCTCGTGAACTACCACGTGCTGCGGACGCCGCTCGTCGGCCAGGCGAGCATCGTGGCCGAGTACGACACCGAGATGGCCGCGGCCCGCGCGCTCGCCGCTTCGCGGCCCGGTGCCGGCGTCGTGGCCGCCGTCCAGCCGCTGACCGACGAGGAGAGCCTGAAGAAGGGCGAGGCCATCTTCCAGGGCATGCGCAACCTGTGCCACACCTGTCACCGGCCGGACCTCGGCGGCCTCGTGGGCCCCAACCTGACCGACAACCTGTGGCTCCACGGCTGCACGCCGGCGGAAATGATGCAGAACGTCACGACCGGTTTCCCCGTCAAGGGCATGCTGCCGTTCGGCAGCACCCAGCCGCTGACCGACGAGGAACTGCTGCAGGTGGTCAGCTACGTCATCTCCAAGCGCGGCTCGAATCCCGTCAACCCGAAGCCGATCGACCCCGAGCGCGACAAGGAGTGCTTCCTGGACACGAAGTGACATGACCGGCGTCTTCGACGAAGCGCACGAGACGTTCCGCAACGAGCTGGCCAGCGTCCACCGCGACGGCCGGCGCAAGTGGGTCTACGCCCGCCAGCCGTCCGGGCGCTGGTATCGCGCCCGGACGGTCCTGAGCTGGTTCCTGCTGGCGTTCCTGGGCCTCGCGCCGTTCGTCAAGGTGAACGGCCACCAGCTGATCCTGCTGAACTTCCTCGAGCGGCGCTTCGCGTTCTTCGGCCTGATCTTCTGGCCGCAGGATTTCTACCTCGCGGTCCTGCTCGCGCTCACGATCATCGTCGGCCTCGCGCTCTCGACGACGGTCGTGGGCCGCGTCTGGTGCGGGTGGCTCTGCCCGCAGACGGTGTTCCTCGAGATGCTGTTCCGGAAGATCGAGTACCTGATCGACGGATCGGCCGCGCAGCAGCTGCGCCGCGACAAGGCGCCGCTGACGTTCGACACGGCCTGGCGGCGCGTGCTGAAGCACGGCATCTTCTTCGGCCTGTCGTTCGTCATCGCCAACGTCTTCCTGGCCTACATCATCGGCTCGGACGCGCTCATCGGCATCGTCACCGACCCGCCGAACGCGCACCTGGCCGGCCTCGTCGCGATCACGATCTTCAGCCTGGTGTTCTACGGCGTCTTCGCGCGGTTCCGCGAGCAGGCCTGCACGCTGGCCTGCCCCTACGGCCGCGTGATGTCGGCGCTCATCGACACGCACACGATCACGGTCACCTACGACCGCACCCGCGGCGAGCCCCGGGGCCACAAGGCGGCCGCGCCGGCGAAGGTGGGCGATTGCGTCGACTGCGCCCAGTGCGTCACGGTCTGCCCGACCGGCATCGACATCCGCAACGGGATCCAGCTCGAGTGCGTCAACTGCACCGCCTGCATGGACGCGTGCGACGACGTGATGCGGCGGCTGCAGCGCCCGGAGGGGCTGATCCGGCTGACCTCGCACGAGGCGGTGCGGACGGGATCGGCGACCTGGCTGACCGCGCGCGTCAAGGCCTACGCGGCCGTCTGGTCCATCCTGTTCCTCGCGGTGTTCACGCTGCTCCTCCGGCGGCCCGACCTCGACGTGCTGATCCTGCGCCAGCCGGGCACGCTCTTCACCGAGGTCGGCGCGGACGGCCTCGCGAACTTCTACAACGTCCAGGTGCTCAACCGCACCCGGCGCCCCCTGACGCTCGAGTACGTCGCGGTGACGCCCGCCGGGGCCACCGTCACGCCGCTCGGCGACATCACGCACGCCCCGGCGCACGACGTCATCGAGAGCCGGCTGCTGCTGACCGTGCCCGCGGCGAACCTGACGGGGCCGACCACGCCGGTGCGCATCGAGGTCCGCGCCGGGGGGCGCGTGCTGGACACGATCGACTCGTCGTTCCTCGGGCCCGGCACGCGACCGGCGAACGGCGGCGGAGCCCCGCGCTGAGGGCGCGGCCCGGAAGGCACATCGAAAGGAGCGACACGTGGCTGTGCGGTGGAACTGGGGAACGGGAATCGCGCTGGTCTACGCCGTCTTCGCGTCCGGCACGATCGGCTTCGCGGTCTACGCGATGAGCCAGCCCGTCGATCTCGTGAGCGAGGACTACTACGCCCGGTCGCTGGTGCACGACGCACGCCTGGCGGCCATCGACCGGGTGGACGCCCTGGGCGACACCTTCGCGATCCGGTTCGATCCGACGACGGATGCCGTGACGGTCGCCTGGCCACCCGCGATGGCGGGGCGGGCGCGCGGCACGATCACGCTCTACCGGCCCTCGGATGCGTCGGCCGACCGCGTGGTGCCGCTCGCGCCCGCCGCCGACGGCCGGCAGCAGGTCTCGCTGCTGGGCGCGGCGACCGGTCACTGGGTCGTGCAGGTCCAGTGGACGGCGGACGGCCTGGACTTCTACGCGGAGACCCCGGTGCTGGCGCGATGATCGACGCGGTGCTGGCGGGACTGGCGCTCGGGGCCGTCGGGAGCGCGCACTGCATGGCGATGTGCGGCCCGCTGGTCGCGGTGGCGCAGCCGCGCGAGGCGGCCGGCGCCGCGCGCTACCACCTCGGGCGCACGCTCGCCTACGCGGGGCTCGGCCTGGTCGCCGGCCTCACCGGCGGCCTCGTCGCCTCGGCGGGCTTCAGCCGGCCGCTCGCGATCGTCGCGGGCCTCGTGCTGCTCGGCCAGGCGGCCGTGTCCGCCGGGCTCCTGCGGCGCCTCGGACCGCACCTGGGCATCGCCCGCCGGCTGACCGCCTGGATCGGACGCGCCGGCGCCTGGGTGCGTCGCCACCAGCGCACGCTCGGCGCCGCCGGGCCGGTGGCGATGGGCGCGCTGAACGGCCTGCTCCCCTGCGGCCTCGTCTATGCCGCGCTGGCCGCCGCGGTGGGCCTCGGCCGCGTCGCCGACGGCACGACGTTCATGATTGCGTTCGGTGTCGGCACGACGCCCGCCCTGGCCCTGGCGGCCGGATCCGCCGGCCGCCTGGCCGCGCGGCTGCCGCGGGCGGTCCGGCGCGCCGCGCCGGTGGCCCTGGCGATCGTCGCGGTGCTGCTCATCGCGCGAGGCCTCCGGGCGCCGGCGGGCGACTCCCGAGCCCAGGCGCCCGCCGCTTCACACCTGCACTGACGCGGCGTCCGGCCCGGCCGGCGACAGCTCCGGCTACAGCCGGCAGCGTGCGATGCGATCGCCCAGCGTCGATCGCTTGATGCCGAGGAGCGTGGCCGCGCGTGACTTGTTGCCGCCGCTCTCGGCCAGCGCCGCCGCGATGATGTCGGCCTCGAAGCGGCGGAGCCGCTCGTCGAGCGACAGCCCCTCGAGCCCGGCCAGGCCGGCAGGCGGCGCGCCGCCAGCCCTGGCGACCGGGGCAGCCGGCGCCGCCGTGACGGGTGCGGCCGGACGCACACCGGCTGGCGCCGGTCCATCCGGCCCGTCCAGCGCGTCGCCGATCGCGTTCGACGGGAACAGCACGCTCGCGCCGAGGCACCCGACCCGCACGTGGCCGCAGGAGCAGCTCTCGGCGATGCGCTCGCAGGTGTTCTCGAGTTCCCGGACGTTGCCCGGCCAGTCGTACGCCTGCAGCGCAAGCATCACGCCATCCGAGATGGGCGGCACGTCCAGCCCCCGGCGCGCGAAGAACCGCCGCAGGAAGTGCTCGGTGAGCGCCGGCAGGTCCTCGCGGCGCTCGCGGAGCGGCGGCAGGTTGAGCGAGAGCACGTTGAGCCGGTAGTACAGGTCCTCGCGAAACCGGCCCTCCGCGACCATCTGCTGCAGGTCGCGCTTGGTGCCCGCCACCACGCGCACGTCCACCGGAATCGTCCGCGTGCCGCCCAGCCGCTCGATGGTGCGGTTCTGGAGCGCGCGAAGCAGCTTCACCTGCATCCCGAGCGGGATGTCGTCGATGTCGTCGAGGAACAGCGTGCCGCCGTCGGCCCGCTCGAACCGGCCGGGCCTCGCGGCGATGGCGCCGGTGAACGCGCCACGCTCGTGCCCGAACAGCTCCGACTCGATCAGGGTGTCCGCGAACAGCGCGCAGCTCACGGCGACGAACGGGCGGTGCCGCCGCGCGCTGTGCAGGTGCAGCAGGTTGGCGACGACTTCCTTGCCCGTCCCGCTCTCGCCGGTGACGAGCAACGTGCCCGTGCCCGGCCCGATCAGCTCCAGGTACTCGAAGATCGCCCGCATCCGCGGGTTCGGGCCGACGACGACCGCGTCGAGCGAGAACTCGGGTGTGCTCACGGCTGGCGCTCCTCGCCGACGGCCACCACGCGGATCCCGGGGTTGACGCGACGCAGCACGCCCTCGACGCCAATCTGGAGCGTCATGTGGGCGCTGGGACAATCGGAGCAGGCGCCCGTCAGGCGGACGCGAGCCACGTTGCCGTCGAGCGACACGAGTTCGATGTCTCCGCCGTCGGCATTGAGGGCGGGCCTGATCCGTTCGAGCATCGACTCGACCGCCTCGATCATCGTCATGGCCGGTGCCAGAGCACGCCTCGTGCCAGATCTCCGGCAGCGGAAAGTGCCGGGAATCCGGCACGCCGCTCGTCACGCCGCGCGAAAGCCCGCGCGGGCGGGGGGACTTTCCCTCCCGCGCCCGGAACGGCGCGCCGATCGGGGTTACGATGCGCGGGACGCCCGCGAGCGAGGGCGGCCGGACTGGAGGGCACGGGTGAGACGAGTCTCGCGGGATCTGGCGGTCGGGCTGGCCCTGCTCGCCTGCCTCTACGCTCCCGCCCGAAGCCAGCAGCCGCCCGAGTGGGAGAACCCGTACGTCAACCAGATCAACCGCGAGCCCGCGCACGCCACCTTCTTCGGATTCGAGTCGGCGGACCTGGCACTCGGCCGCGCGAAGGAACGCTCGGCGTTCTTCCAGTCGCTCGACGGCCCCTGGAAGTTCCACTGGGTCGAGAAGCCGGCCGACAAGCCCGAGGGATTCCACCGGACCGACTTCGACGACGCGGCCTGGGGCACGATTCCGGTGCCGGGGAACTGGGAGGTCAACGGCTACGGCTATCCCATCTACCTGAACCAGCCCTACGCCTTCGAGAAGAACCCGCCGTTCATCCAGCGGAGCTTCAACCCGGTCGGATCCTACCGGCGCCATCTGACCATCCCCGCCTCCTGGTCGGGCCGGCGGGTGTTCCTGCACTTCGGCGCGGTCAACTCGGCGTTCTACCTCTGGGTGAACGGGCAGCGGGTCGGATACAGCGAGGACAGCAAGCTGCCCGCCGAGTTCGACGTCACCGACGTCGTCCGGCCGGGCGACAACCTGATCGCGCTCGAGGTCTACCGCTTCAGCGACGGCAGCTACCTCGAGTGCCAGGACTTCTGGCGGATCGCCGGCATCGAGCGGAGCGTCTGGGCGTTCGCCACGCCGCAGGTCCGGCTGCGCGACGTGGACGTGAGCGCGTGGCTCGACCCGGCCTACCGCGACGGCACGCTGGACGTCCGCGCCACGGTGCGCAACCACACCGCGCAGGCGACGACGAACGCGCGGCTGACCGCGGAACTGCTCGATGCGGATGGCACGCCGGTCGCCGGCCTCCGGACGTCGGCGCTCGGCGTTCGGGTGGACGCGGGAACGGAGGCCGTCACCGAACTGCGGCTGGCCGTGCCGACCCCCGCGCACTGGACGGCCGAGACGCCGGTCCTCTACCAGGTGCGCCTGACCCTTGCCGATCCGGACCGAGGCAGCGTCCAGTCCACGGTCGTCCGCGTGGGCTTCCGCACCGTCGAGATCCGCGACGGGCTGCTGCGTATCAACGGCGTCCCCGTCACGATCCGCGGCGTGAACCGCCACGAGCACGACCCCGACACCGCGCGCGTGCTGAGCCACGAGCGCATGCGCGAGGACGTCCGGCTGCTCAAGGCCGCGAACATCAACGCGGTCCGCACCTCGCACTACCCGAACGACGAGTATTTCTACGAGCTGGCGGACGAGTACGGCCTGTACCTCGTGGACGAGGCGAACATCGAGTCGCACGGGATGGGCTACGCGCCGGACGTGACGCTCGGGAACAACCCGACGTGGCGGGACGCGCACCTCGAGCGGACGACGCGGATGGTCGAGCGGGACAAGAACCACCCGTCGGTCGTCATCTGGTCGCTCGGCAACGAGGGCGGCAACGGCGTGAACTTCGAGGCGACCTACGACTGGATCAAGCAGCGCGACCGCACGCGCCCCGTGCAGTACGAGCGCGCGCTCCAGGAACGCAACACCGACATCATCGTCCCGCAGTACCCGTCGTTCCGGAGCATGATCGAGTACGCGCAGGCGCACCACGACCGGCCGTACATCATGAGCGAGTACGCGCACGCGATGGGCAACAGCGTGGGCAACTTCGCCGACTACTGGGACGTCATCGACCGCTACGACATCCTGCAGGGCGGCTTCATCTGGGACTGGGTGGACCAGGGGCTGCGGAGGCACACGCCGGACGGACGGGAGTACTTCGGCTACGGCGGCGACTTCGAGCCACCGGGCGTCCGCAACGACGGCAACTTCCTCATCAACGGCCTGATCCAGCCGGATCGGCGGCCGAATCCCCACTACTTCGAGGTCCAGCAGGTCTACCGGCCGTTCCGCGTGCACGCCGTGGACTGGGACGCCGGCACGGTCGCGATCGACAACCGGCGCGACTTCACCTCGCTCGACGACCTGCGGTTCACCTGGGACCTGCTCGAGGACGGCCGGATGGTGAAGTCGGGCGCGATCGAGGACGTGGCCGCACCGCCGCACGGCTCGGCGCGCCTGACGATCCCGTTCCGGCCGTTCACCGCGCGCGCCGACGCGGAGTACGTCCTCCAGATCCGCGCGGTCACGCGGGACGCGACGCCGCTCGGGGAGGCGGCCGGGGCCTTCGTCGGCTTCGACGACCTGCCGCTGCCCGTCGCGCCGCGCCCGGTCGTGCGTCCGGTCGCCGGCCTCCCGGCGCTTCGACTCGCCGAGTCCCCCGATCGGATCGAGGTGCGGGGCGAGCGGTTCGCGATCGCGTTCGACCGGGCGAGCGGGCGCATCGCGGAGTGGACGTTCGACGGCTGGCCGGTCGTCGTCGAGGGGCCGCGCCCGGACTTCTGGCGGCCGCCGACCGACAACGACTTCGGCGGAAGCTGGCCGAAGAAGCTGGGCATCTGGCGCGAGGCGGGCACGGGGTTCGCCGCCACGGAGGTCACGGCGCGCACGACCGCGCCGCAGGAGCTGCGCGTGGACGTCCGCGGCACCCTGCCGGCCGGCGATTCCGCGTATGCGACGACCTATCGCATCCTCGGCAACGGCGAAGTCGAGATCGCCAGCCGGATGGTCCCCGGCGAGCCCGGCCTGCCGCGGATGCCGCGGTTCGGCACGCGGATCCTGCTGCCGGCCGGCTTCGAAGCGCTGCGCTGGTACGGCCGCGGTCCTCACGAGACCTACTGGGACCGGCAGGCCTCGGGCCGGCTCGGCGAGTTCACGTCCACGATCACGGATCGCGTTCATCCGTACGTCCGCCCGCAGGAAACCGGCAACACGACCGACGTGCGGTGGATGGCCCTCGGCCGCGCCGCGGGCGGTGGCCTGCTCGTCATCGGCGAGCCGACGGTGGACGTCGGCGCACTGCACTTCACCACGGCCGATCTCGACCCGGGCGACGCGAAGGCCCGCACGCACCCCGCCGACCTCACGCCTCGGGCCACCACCGCCCTGCACGTGGACCTGCGCCAGATGGGCGTCGGCGGCACCAACTCGTGGGGCACGACGGCGCTGCCCGACTACTCGATCGAGTATCAGGAGCTGGCCTACCGCTTCCGGCTCCGCCCCTTCGGCGCCACCGACGCGGCGCCGGACGTGCTCGCGCGCGAGGTCTACGGCGCGGCCGGCCCCGATCGGATCGACACGGTCGCGTCGCTCGGGGTGCCGACGGTCGATCTCGCGCCCGACGCCGCGCGCCAGTCGGTCGTCGATCGCGAACCGGGACAGTACCTCGGGCATCCGACGACCACGCTGCTGCCCGACGGGCGGACCATCCTCGCGGTCTTTCCGAAGGGCCACGGCGAGGGCGCCATCGTCCTCAAGCGCAGCATCGACGGCGGCCGGACCTGGAGCGACCACCTGCCCGTGCCGCGTAACTGGGAGACCTCGAAGGAGACGCCGACGATCTTCCCGCTCGTCGATCGCGCCGGCCGCCGCCGCCTCGTGCTCTTCTCGGGTCTCTACCCGATCCGCTCGTCGGTCTCGGAGAACGACGGGCGGACCTGGACGCCGCTCGAGCCCATCGGTGACTTCGGCGGCATCGTCGCGATGTCGTCCGTGGTGCGGCTCGCCGACGGGACGCACATGGCGCTCTTCCACGACGACGGCCGGTTCCTGCGCGAGGGCGGATCGAAGGGCACGTTCACGGTCTACAAGACGATCTCGACGGATGGCGGGCTGACCTGGGGCGCGCCGGTCGCGATCGCGTCGCGGCCGGACGTGGACCTCTGCGAGCCCGGCGCGGTGCGGTCACCCGACGGCCGGCAGATCGCGGTCCTCCTGCGCGAGAACCGCCGCGCGAAGGGCGCGTTCCTCATCGTCTCGGCGGACGAGGGCCGGACGTGGAGCGCGCCGCGGGAGTTGCCGGCCGCGCTGGCGGGCGATCGCCACGTGGCGCGCTACGCGTCGGACGGGCGGCTGGTCGTGACCTTCCGCGACATGGCGGCGGGAAGCCCGACTCGGGGCGACTGGGTGGCGTGGGTGGGCACCTGGGACGATCTGGTGCAGGGGCGGAGCGGCGCGCTGCGCGTGCGGCTGATGGACAACCGCGACGACTGGGACGCGGGCTACGCCGGCCTCGAGCGCCTGCCCGACGGCACGTTCGTCGCCACGAGCTACGGCCACTGGGCCGAGGGCCAGCCCGCCTACGTCGTCTCGGTCCGGTTCCGGCTGGACGAGCTCACGCCACCGGCGCGGCGGCGCGACTGACGAGGCTCACGCGGCCGGCGCGGCGGCGCGAATCTCGAGTTGCAGGTCCACGCTCGCGGTGAGCGACCGCGTGACGAGGCAGGTCTCCTCCGCCTTCGTCAGGAGCCGGCGCGCCTGTTCCTCGCTCACGCCGGGCGGCATCTCGAGCGCGGCGCGGATGGTGAACGCGGTGAACCGGGT
>JAWKHR010000087.1:0-14248 GCA_041394725.1 Vicinamibacterales bacterium
CCAGCAGAGGGACGGCACGTCGAGGTTCGCGATCTTGCCGTAGTAGAGGAACAGCGGCGTCAGGACGAGCGGCAGCGTCGCCAGCACCGCGCGGCGGGACCCGATGAGCTCCGCGGCGCAGAGGAAGATCGCCGTGACCGCGCCGAGGCCGGTCACCACCGACACGGCGCGCATCGAGGCGAGCTGCGCGAAGAACGACGCGGACGCGTCGGCCGAGAGCAGCCCGACGCGGTCGGCCAGCTCGAACGCGCCGACCGGCAGCGCCAGCACGAGGTAGTGCAGGATGGGGTACTTGTCGTACCACCCGCCGGCGCCGTGGTGCGCGATCAGGTCGCGCACGTAGCCGGGGCTCAGCTCGTCGGCCGCCCACGCGTCGCCGATGCCCCAGTCGAGGCCCCAGACCATCAGCGCCGTCGCGAGCACGAGCATCAGGACCAGGCCCGAGCGTTCACGCGCGTCGGGCGCCAGCCGGCGGACCTCGCGCCACATCCACGCGCCGATGACGCGCACCGGCAGGTACAGGAGCAGCACGGCCCAGATCACCGGCACGGCCACCGCCGCCCCGCGCACCCACCGGCGGCGATCGCCGAGCGCGGCGACCTCGGCGCTGGGCGCCAGCTGGTCGGCCTCGACGAGCCGCCGGCGACCGCCGGGTCGGGTGAGGAACACCTGCAGCGCGAAGTCCCCGGCGCCCTGGAAGTACCGCACGCGGACGGGGTGCGCGCCGGCCGTCAGCTCGAGATCCGCGCCGGCGGTCTGCACCCCGTGCTCGCCGCCGTTGTCCACGACGAGCGCGTCGTCGAGCCAGAGCCACGCGCCGTCGTCGGACGCGATCTCCAGCCGGACCGGCCCCGGCGTGTCCACCAGCAGGAACCCGGACCACTCCGCGCTGCCGCCGTCCACGGCGAGCCGGGGCAGGGCCCGCTGCAGGTCCGCGGTCCGCGGCACGGCGCCCAGGCGTTCGACGACGGGCGTGCCGGTCCAGTCGCGGCTGTCCCAGTAACGGCCGACGAGACCGGGCGTCGTGTGGTGCGGCAGGAGCCACGCCGCCACGCCCGAGAGGACGGCGACGACCAGCAGGACGAGCAGTTCGGCGCGGCGCGGCAGCATGGAAGGTCGTCTCGGCGCGGGCACGTCTCGCGGGTAACTCTATCGTGGGGTGTTCACCTCCAGCCGTCCGGTGCGTAGAGTCCCCCAGGGGGTGCCCGTGGCCGCTCGTTCCGCCCGTTCGCTTTCGCACGCACTTCGCGCGCTGGCGCGCGCGCCGTTCTTCACCGCAACGGCCGTGCTCTCGCTCGGCATCGGCATCGGCGCGAACACGACGATCTTCACGGCCGCCAACGCGCTGCTGATCGCGCCGCCCTCGGGCGTGGCCGCGGCCGACCGGCTCGTGGACATCGGCCGAACGACCCGCGGCGGCGGATTCGACACGGTCGGCTACCCGACGTTCGCGGACCTCCGCGACGCCACGGCCGGGGTCTTCACCGGCGTCTACGCGGTCCGGGTCGAGCCGCAGCCCATGAGCCTCGGCGCGGCAGGCGGGGCCCGGCGCATCTACGCCCAGATGGTCAGCGCGAGCTTCTTCGACGTGCTCGGGGTGCCGCCCGCGGCCGGCACGTTCTTCCGGACCGACGAGGAACGCGTCGGCGTCCCGCTGCGCAAGGTCGTGCTCAGCCACGCGTCCTGGCGCCGCGACTTCGGCGGCGACCCGGCCGTCGTCGGCCGGGAGATCGTCCTCAACGGCGACAGCTTCGTCGTCGCGGGGATCACGCCCGAGGGCTTCACCGGGACGACGATCCTCTCGCCCGACCTCTGGGTGCCGCTGACCGCCTACGCCCGGGCGACACCGAGCGAGGGACTCATCACGGGCCGGGCGAACTCGTGGCTCACGATGAGCGCGCGCCTCGCGCCCGGGGTGTCGGTCGATCAGGCCGACCAGGCGGTGCGGGCGTTCGCCGCGCGTCTCCTCGAAGCCTATCCCGACGTCTACCGCGATCGCGGCCTGACCGTGATGCCGACCAGCCGCGTGCCCGGCGAAGCCGGGGCGTTCGCGGTGCCCTTCGTGGGGATGCTCATGGGCCTCGTCGGCCTGGTGCTCCTCGTCGCGTGCGCGAACCTCGCGGGGCTGCTGCTCGCACGCACGACCGGACGCGCGCGGGAGATCGCGGTCCGCCTGGCGCTCGGGGCCACGCGGGGGTCGGTGGTGCGGCTCGTCCTCACCGAGACCCTGCTGCTCTTCGGGATCGGCGCTCTGGCGGCGATCGTCTTCGCGGCCTGGACGACGGGGGCGATGGCGGGCCTGCTGACCACGCTGCCGTTTCCGATCGCGCTCGACTTCGCGATGGACTGGCGCGTGATCGCGTTCACGGCGGGCCTCACGCTGGCGACGGGCCTCGTCACGGGCCTGGTGCCGGCCCTGCAGGCGACGAGGACGTCGCTCACGCCGGACCTGAAACAGGATGCCGGCGCCCCTCGCCGTCGTCGCCTGCGCCACGCCTTCGTCACCGCGCAGGTCGCGGCGTGCGTCGTCCTCGTCACCCTCGCCGGCCTCTTCCTGCACGCGCTCGGCCGCGCCGGCACGGTGGACACGGGGATGGTGGTCGACGGGGTGGACGTCGCGGCGGTCAACCTGGAACTCGGCGGCCTGCCGAGCGAGCAGTGGGCGGAGGCGGCCGAGGACCTGCGCGCGCGCCTGCGGACGCTGCCGGGCGTCACCGAGGTCGGCGCCGGACGCGTGGTGCCGCTGCAGGGATCGTCGATGGGGCTCGGCGACGTCCGCCGGCGCGGCGACACGACCGACGAGGGCCGGATCGACGCCGACTGGAACGTGATCACGCCGGGCTACCTGCAGGCGATTGGCGTGCCCGTCGTCCGCGGGCGCGCGTTCGACGAGCGCGACCGCGCGGACGCGCCGATGTCGGCCATCGTCAGCGCGCACCTGGCCGAGCGCACGTGGCCCGGCCAGGATCCGATCGGCCAGATGGTCGAGTTCGGCGACTTCCGTCCCGGGCACGAGGACGTCCGGACGATGACGGTCGTCGGCGTCACGCGCGACGCGAAGTACCGGTCGATCGGCGAGGCGCCGACCGGCTTCATCTTCGTGCCGCTCGCGCAGTACCCGATGGAGGAGACGCACTTCTTCATCCGCCGGGGGGACACGCCGGTCGGCGAGCGGCTCGTCCGCGACGTGCTGCGCGCCTACGACCCGAACCTGCCGCTGGTGGACTACTCGCCGTTCCGCCAGCAGGCGGACCTCGGCCTGCTGCCGCAGCGGATCGCGAGCACGACGGCCGGCGCGCTCGGCGCGGTCGCGCTGGTCCTGGCGGCGATCGGCATCTACGGGATCATGGCGTTCGCGGTCGCGAGCCGGACGCGGGAGATGGGCCTCCGTGCGGCGCTCGGCGCCGACCCGGCGCGCCTCCGCCGGCTGGTGCTGCTGCAGGGCCTGCGACTGACCGGCGCTGGCGTGGGGGTCGGGCTCCTGGCCGCGCTCGGCGTGGCGCAGCTCGTGCGCAGCCTGCTTTTCGGCGTGTCGCCGGCCGACCCCGTGTCGTTCGGCCTCACCGCGGTCGGCGTGCTCGCCCTGGGCGTGGCGGCCGGGATCCAGCCGGCCAGGCGCGCCGCGCGCGTGGACCCGGTGGTGGCCCTGCGGGCCGAGTAGAATGTCGCACCTATGTCCGCCTCCCCGGATCGGGGGGCCCGCGTCTCTGCGGTGGTGGCGCTGGCGGTGCTGATCGCCACCGCCGGCTGCTCCGAGACGCCGGTCGCCCCGCGGCCCACGCCGGGCGCGCCCGCGCTCGCCTGCCCGGCCAACATCGTGATTCCCGGCGTCCAGACCGGCTCAGAGGAAGTCGTCTATCCGAAGCCCGTGCTGACGGGCGGGCAGGCGCCGATCGTCTCGTCCTGCGCGCCGACCCAGGGATCGTCGTTCCCCCTGGGCGCGACCGTCGTCACGTGCACGACGACCGACGCGCGGCAGCAGACCGCGAGCTGCGCGTTCTCGGTCACCGTCACGCGCTCCGTGCTCGCCGCGAAGCGGTTCCTCGCCTTCGGCGACTCCATCACGGCTGGCGAGAACGGCCTCGCGGCGGCGCTGACCATCCAGACGGTCGAGAAGGAGACGTCGTACCCGACCGTCCTGAAGTCGCTGCTCGACGCGGAGTATCCGAACCAGGGCATCACGGTGGTCAACGCCGGCGTGGGCGGCGAGAAGATCACGTGCCTCCCGGATCCGCCGTGCGGCGTGGAGCGGCTGCCGGACGAGATCGCGCTGCACCAGCCGGACGCGCTGCTCCTGCTCGACGGCTACAACGACCTCAACAACGCCGGCGACGTGGTCACGCGCGTGGTCGACGGCCTGCGTGAGGCGATCCGCCTCGCACAGAAGGCCGGCGTGAAGTACGTGTTCGTCAGCACGCTGACGCCGGGTCGCGACGCCACCGGCCCGCGCGACCGCGAGCGCGACGAGGACCTGATCATCGCGGCGAACGAGGACATCCGGAACATGGTGCCCGCCGAGGGCGCCTATCTCGTCGATGCCTTTGCCGCCTTCCTCGGCCGCGAGCAGGCGCTCGTGAACACCGACGGGCTGCATCTGACCGTCGAGGGCTACCAGGTGCTGGCGCAGACGTTCTTCGCGCGAATCCGCGAGGTGATTCCGGACCCGCAGCAGCTCCAGGGCGGGCCGGGCAAGTAGGCGGAACGCAGGCGGCCAGCCGTGGTCGCCGCGCGGGCGCCCCGCCCGCCGGCATGCGGGCGCGCGGGGCATCGCGGGCGCGGCGGGGCGTCCCGCCCCGGCCGGTAGCGCCTGTGGTTGCCACGGGGCGTCACGCCGCGGGCGGATTGCGCCCGCGGTCGCCAGGCGCCTCACGCCGCGGGCGGATGGCGCCCCTCGAGAATCGCGCGGCAGACGCCGAGGCACTGCTCGCAGATGTCGCCGGCGGGCGCGAGCGCGAGCGCGAGATCGAAGTCGGCGCGCTTGGAACAGAAGAGGCAGCGGCGCGGCGACCGCGTCCGCTCCACCTCGAACGCGGGCTCGGGATCGGTGCCGGCCACCGCGCGTTCCGCCGCCGCGATGCAGGCGTCGCACATGTAGACGGCCGGTCCCGCGACGAGCGCCTGCACCTCGGAAGGCGGCCGGCCGCACCAGGTGCAGATCGCGTCCTTCTGGATCCGCCGCGTCCGCCACATCCGCCGCCACCAGCTGCCGCCCGCCTCGTTCACGATCTGCTGCGCGCGCTGGTGGCTCATCGAGAGCTCGCGCGCGATCTCACGCAGCGATCCGCCCGCCAGGTGCAGCCGCCGGATCGCGACGTGGTAGTCCGCACGCGCCAGCTTCGCCTGGCGCTCCGCCTCCTCGAGCGCCTTCGCGGCGCCCCGGACCCGTTCGAGCAGGTCGGGCTGGAGCGGCATGGGACCTCCTTCTGGCTAGTGAAGCTAGACTTTGCAGTCTACCAGAGAATCAGCCCGGTAGAATGCGGGCGTTCCCCGATCCACGCGCGGATGCTCCTCGGAGCGCAGGGGCCTGAACGAGAGATGTCCAGACGCACGGCGCTCTTCGCGCTGCTCTACGCGAGCGAGGGCGCGCCCATCGGCTTCATCTGGTGGGCGCTGCCGACGCTGCTGCGTGCCGGCGGTGTGCCGATCGACCGGATCACCGCGCTCACCGCCGTGCTCGTGCTGCCGTGGGTCCTGAAGTTCCTGTGGGCGCCGCTCGTGGACGTCCTTCGCGGCCGGCGATGGGGCTACCGCGCATGGATCATCGCGATGCAGACGACGATGGCCGCGACCCTGGTGCCGTTGATCTGGATCGATCCGGCCGGACACCTGGACGCGTGGCAGGCGCTGCTGCTCGTCCACGCCGTCGCCGCGGCGACGCAGGACGTGGCGATCGACGCGCTCGCGATTGGCGTCGTGCCGACGGCCGAGCGCGGCGTGGTCAACGGCGCGATGCAGGCGGGCATGCTGACGGGCCGCAGCCTGTTCGGCGGCGGCGCGGTGGCGGCCGCCGCGTGGCTGGGCCGGCCCTGGCTCATCGTCGCGCTCGTGACGTGGATCGTCGTCGCGATGGGCGCGCTGGCGCTGCTGCGGCACGTCGCGCCGGCGCCACCGCTCGCCGAGGAGGGCCGGCGCTGGCGGCGCGCGATGGGCGCCACGTTCCGCCGACGATCGACGTGGTTCGGCCTCGCGTTCGCGCTGACGTCGGGCGCCGCGTTCGAGGCGACCGGCCAGCTCGCCGGTCCCTATCTCGTGGACCGCGGCGTGCCGCAGGCGACGATCGGCGCGTTCCTCGGCCTGTTCGTCGTCGGCGCGATGCTCGCCGGCGGCATCGCGGGCGGCATCGCGTCCGACCGGTGGGGCCGGCGTCGATCGGTGGCGCTGTCGCTCACCGGATTCGTCGCGATGATCCTGCTCGTCGCGTGGACGGACGACGCGGCGTCCGCGTCGGATGCCACGCGGATGGCACTCCTCACCGGGATGTACGTCTTCATCGGGGTGTTCACCGCGGCGTCCTACGCGTTGTTCATGGACCTGACCGATCCGGACATCGGCGCCACCCAGTTCACCACGTTCATGGCGGCGACGAATGGCTGTGAGTCGTGGGCGGGATGGTCGGGCGGGCGCATCGTCGCGACCCACGGATACCCGGCGGCGCTCGCGGCGATGAGCGCGGTGTCGCTGCTGAGCCTGCCGCTGCTCGCGCGGCTCGGGCGGACGAGCGCGGGAGATGGTCCGTCCAGGAGGTCATCGCGCGACGATCGCCGGGGCGACGGTGCGGATCAGGCGACGCCCTGAAGGCGTCGGTACGCGTCGGCCAGCCGGGCGAAACGGCGCGACCGTTCGGGGCCGTCGGCCGGGGCGTGGCGGTCGGGATGATGCGCGCGGGCGAGCGCGCGGAACGCGCTCCGGAGTTCGGCGCGCGTGAACTCGGGCGTGAGCGCCGCGCCGAGGTCGAGGAAGACGTCGAGGGCGGCGCGCTGATCTTTCGTCAGTCGCCGCGCGGGACGTTCCGGAGTCGCGGCGGCGCGCGAGTCGGCGGTGCGCGGGTCGGCGGTGCGCGGGTCGGCCGCGCGCGGCGCGACGGGCGGCGGCTCCGGGACGCCCGGACGCCGGACCGTCACGGGCGGACGCGCCGGGCGGACGCGCGTGAAGATGAAGGTGGCGGTGGACCAGGCGCCGCGCGGCAGCGGGGTCGTCCCGCGGTCGGCGCGCCCGGCGTCGCGGGCGGTTCCGGCGGCGTCCATGTCGGCCCCGTCACCCGAGGTGCGAAGCGCCGCGTCGAGCACGTCCTCGAAGCAGGGCGTGGCGTACATCCGGCCCTGCAATCGGCGGGTCCGGCCCCTGCTTGAGGGTCAGGTCTTGGATCGCAGCCTGGACAGGCGGCCACGCACAGATTCGTCATGACGATCTTGTGCGTGGCCGTGCGGCCAGGCTGCGATCCAAGACCTGACCCCCTATACTTCGCGGCATGGCCTCCTCACGCCGCGATTTCCTGCAGCAATCCGCCACCGCCGCGTCCGCGCTGACGCTCGGCCCGCTCGGGGCGCTGGCGCTGGCCGCCCCGGCCGGCCAGGGCGCGCGCCAGCCCGACATTCGCGCCTTCGAAGAGCGGCTGTTCCTCGCGCGCCCGGTGCCCATCGGCCGGGTCCGGCTCACCGGCGGTCCGCTCAAGCGCGCGCAGGACGTCACCGCGCAGTACCTGCTCTCGCTCGATCCCGATCGCATGATGGCCTTCTACCGCGTCCGCGCCGGCCTCACGCAGAAGGCCGAACCGTACGGCGGCTGGGACGGTGGCGGCCGCAACCTCACCGGCCACATCGCGGGGCATCACCTCTCGGCCGTGAGCCTGATGTTCCTCGCCACCGGCGACGATCGGTTCAAGGCCCGCGCCGACTACCTGGTGGACGAGATGGCCGCCGTGCAGGCCGCGAACGCCGACGGCTACCTTTGCGCACTCGAGAACGGCCGCGAGGCGTTCGGCGCGTTGTCGAAGGGCGACATCCGCTCCGGCGGCTTCGACCTGAACGGGCTCTGGTCACCGTGGTACACGCTGCACAAGACCTTCGCCGGCCTGCGCGACGCCTACCGGCACACGGGCAATCCCAGGGCGCTCGACGTCGAGACGAAGTTCGCGGCGTGGGCCGGGTCCGTGCTGGCGCCGCTCGACGATGCCCAGGTCCAGAAGATGCTGAACACCGAGTTCGGCGGCATGAACGAGGTGCTCGCCGACCTCTACGCGGACACCGGCGACCGGCGCTGGCTCGACCTGTCCTGGAAGTTCGAACACCGCGCGTTCACCGACGCGCTCCGGCGTCACCAGGACAACCTGAACGGCAAGCACGGCAACTGCCAGATCCCGAAGCTCATCGGATCCGCCGCGCGCTACGGCTACATCGGCGACGCGGGCGACATCATGGCGGCGTCGTTCTTCTGGGACCGGGTCGTCCAGCACCACAGCTACGCGACGGGCGGCCACGGCCTGGCCGAAAGTAAGCTTCGGCCCGCCCGACCAGCTTCGCGCGGCGGGTGGACAGCCGCACGGCCGAGACGTGCAACGTCTACAACATGCTGAAGCTCACGCGCCGGCTGGGTAGCCTACCGGCCGGACGCGTTCTACGCCGACTTCCACGAGCGCGCGCTCTTCAACCACATCCTCGCGTCGATCGATCCGGAGGACGGACGCACGTCCTACATGGTTCCGGTCGGACGCGGCGTGCAGCAGGAGTACCAGAACATGCTGCAGAGCTTCACGTGCTGCGTGGGCTCGGGCATGGAGAGCCACGCGCTGCACGCCGACGGGCTGTACTACGAGTCGGACGACCGCGTGTGGGTCAACCTCTTCGCGCCCTCGCGCGCCGACCTCGCCATCGGCGCGACGCTGACGATGGAGACGGGGTTCCCGGACGGCGACACCGCGGCGATCGCGCTCGACCTGCCGGCGCCGAAGGCATTTACGCTTGCGGTGCGGCGGCCGGGCTGGGCGGGTAACGGTTTCGCGATCCGCGTCAACGGCGAGGCGCTGCCGCAGCCGACGCTCGACGATCTCGCCGCGGGCGCCGCGGGCGGGCGGAACGTGCGCCACGCCGACGATCCCGGCCAGCCGCCGGGCACCTTCGTCGAGATCGCGCGCACGTGGCGCGCGGGCGATCGCGTCGAGCTCGCGCTGCCGAAGTCGCTGCGTCTGGAGCCGACGCCAGACGACCCGCGCGTGGCCGCGATCCTGTGGGGCCCGCTGGCGCTCGCCGCCGACTGGGGGCCGCGCCTCCAGGGCCGGGGCCGCAACGCCGAGGCCGCGCCGATCCCCGTCATCGTCACCCCCGCGGCGGGTGGAGCAGGCGATGCGCCCGCGGCGGGCACCGGCGATGCGGCCGGGGCCGCACCCGCCTCCCTGTCCTGGATCGCCCCGGCCGGCACGCCGGGCGATTTCCGCGCGGCCGGCGTCGCGCGCGTGCCCGGCACGCCGGGCGCGCCGGGCGACGTGACGCTCGCGCCGTTCTACCGCACGCAGAACCGGCGCTACTCGGTGTACCTCGACGTGCTCACGCCGGGCGACTTCGCCGATCGCGAGGCGGACATCGCCGCCGAGCGCGCGCGCGTTCGCCGGCTCGACGCCGCGACCGTCGGCTTCGCGCAGCCGGGCGAGATGCAGCCGGAGCGCGACTTCAACTACCAGAGCGATCCCGGGGAGCGGCAGGTCACGCGGTCCGGCGGTCGCACGGGTCGCGGCGGGCCGGGCTGGTTCTCGCTCGACCTGCCCGTCGACCCCGCCTCGCCGATGGCCGTCGTCGTCACCTACTTCAACGAGCTGGGGCTGGCGCCAGCCAACGGCCGTTTCCAGATCCTGGTGGACGGCACCGCGATCGGCCGGTTCTCGCCGAACGCCGACGCGACGGGTTTCTACGATGCGCAGTACGACGTGCCGGCCGCGCTCGTGCGCGGCAAGACGAAGGTCACGGTCCGGTTCGAGTCCGCCGGCCCGCGCGGCCGCATCGCGCCGGTCTTCGGCGTGCGGATGATCCGGATGGGGTCAGGTCTTGGATCGTAGCCTCGAGGCATCGACGATCACGAAACTGTAACGCACGCGTCAGGCGACTCGCCGATCATCGCCGGGTGAGCGCAAGGTTGAGCAGCGCCGGCGCCAGCACGAAGTGGTCGGCGCCCTGCGACTGGTTCATCAGCACGACGACGGTCACGCCAGCGTCCGGATCGTGCAGCAGCAGGCTGCTTCCGAACGACGAGCCGCCGCTGTGGCCGATTTGCATTCGTCCCAGATAGGCGTAGCCGCGGATGCCGAGACCCGCCCCGGTCTCGCCGGGGATGTTGCCCGCGGCCGGCACCAGCGCCCGCATCTCCTGCTGCATCACCGGCGAGATGACCGTGCCGGCGAAGAGGGCGTGCCCCCAGACGGCGATGTCGCGCGCGGTCGCCATCAGCCCGAACGCCGTACTGCCGGCGGTCAGCGTGGACAGGCGCGCCAGCGGCGCGACCACGCCGGACGTCGTCCGCGCCGGCGCCACCGGCCCGGGCGGCGCTTCGAGGCCGGGCAGGAAGATCCCGCGCAGTCCGAGCGGACCCCACAGCCGCGATCGCCAGAGGCTGTCGATCGACTGCCCCGTGACCTGCTCGGCAATCTGACCGAGGAGGAGGAACGCCGTGTTCGTGTATTCGGTCCGCTCGCCCGGCGGGAAGTGCGGCGGGCCGAGGAACCCCAGGAGCTCGGCGGGCGTGAACACGTGGTCGGGATCGGCCGCGATGGCCTGGCCCAGCGCGGCGCTGGTCGTGTAGTTGTCGAGGCCGTTCGTGTGGTTGAGCAGCTGGCGCACGGTGATGGCCGGATCGACGTTGGCCCGCGGCGACAGCCAGCGTGACACGGCGTCGTCCAGCGTCAGCCGGCCCTCGTCGGCGAGCTGCAGGATCACGGCCGCGGTCATCGTCTTCGTGATGCTCGCAATGGCGATCAGGTCGTCCGGTTGAAGCGGGCCGGATCCGGCCAGGCCCGCCACGCCCGTCCACTGAGCGCCGGTCGGGAGGATGACCGAGGCGCTCACGCCGTGGTGGGCCGGCGAGGCTGCCCAGTCGTTAAGAGCGGCCTGGAACGCCTGGTCCAGGGTCGGGTTGGCGGGCGCGGCTCCCGGCGCGGTCGGCGCGGCCGCCTGCCGCCCGCCGCAGGCGGCGGCGACGGCGACGTATGCCAGCACGGCGCCGAGGCAGAAGACGCGACGCCGGCCCAAGGTGCAGATCATGCGACGGATGAAACCCCAGGGACGGACCGACGTGTCACCGGTCGTCCCGTGCGCGGGAGGGGGGTCAGGTCTTGGATCGCAGCCAGCGGCGGCCGACGATGACAGATCTGTGCGCAGGCTGCGATCCAAGACCTGCCCCCTTCACGATTCTGCATTGAAAAACCGTGCAGCGCTGCAGCGTCCTGATTTCGCAGGTCGAATGACAGGTCCGGGGTCCACGGGCCCACATATCCTGTGTGCATGAAGAACGTCACGATCGCCCTCGACGAACGCGTGCTGCGCGAGGCGCGGCGCATCGCGGCCGAGCAGTCCACGTCGCTGAACGCGCTCATCCGCGACTACCTGGACCGCCTCACCACGCGTGAGTCGCACGCCCGGCGGGCGCGGTACCGGATTGCCGAACTGTGCCGTGACGCCCGGGCCGAGGTCGGTCCGGCCTGGCGGCCGGAGCCGCCGGAGCGGACGCAATGAGCGTCGAGGCGTTCCTCGACACGGGCATCCTGGTGGCCGCCGTGTCGTCGGCCAGGACCGAGGCGGACCGGAAGCGGACGGCACTCGAGCTGATCCAGCAGCTCGACTTCGGGCTGTCCGCCCGGGTCCTCGAGGAGTTCTACGTCGCGGTGACGGAGCGGATCCGCAGGCCGCTCTCGCCCGAGGTCGCCGTGGCGCTGCTGGACGAGTATCGCGTCTTCCCCGTCGTGCCGACCGACTATGCGCTGGTCGCCACGACCGCGGAGTTGTCGCTCCGGCACCGTCTGGCCTTCCGCGACGCTGCCGCGGTGGCCGCAGCCGGCGCGCTCGACGCCCCCGTGCTCATCACGGACGCCCTGCCCGACGGGGCACGGTACGACGGCGTCCGGGTCCTGAACCCGTTCCCGCCGGCTCAGGGTCAGGTCCTGGATCGCAGCCTTCGTACATATCTGTAATCCCCGGCCGGCGAAGGCTGCGATCCAAGACCTGACCCCGGCAACCCCCAGCGCCCGGGCGCCGTCTATACCACCACGCGGTATAGCAGGCCGCGGCACACCGCCCCGGCGCCGATCCACATGAGCCCCCAGGTCTTCCAGATCCTCCTGTCGCTCGCCGATCGCACCCTGCACGGCTACGCGATCATCCAGGACATCCGCGCGCGCACGGACGGCGCCATGTCGCTGACCGCGAGCACGCTCTACGCCGCGCTGCGCCGCCTGCTCGACGCCGGCCTGATCGACGAACTCGACGCCCGGCCGGACGACGACGACCCGCGGCGACGGTACTACCGGATCACCCCGAAGGGCCGTGCGGCCGGAAGGGCCGAGGCCGCCCGGCTCGAACGGCTGACCGCCATGGCCCGCGACAAGCGCTGGCTGCCGGCGAAACGGTCCCCGCGATGAGCCCGGCCCCCGCGGCCCGCCGGTCCGTGCGCCGGCTGGCAACCCGGCTCTACACGGCCGCGCTCCGCCTCCTTCCCGATGCCCTGCCGCCCGGCGGACGCGGCGCGGCGGCCGAGGCCTTCGACGCGCTGCAGGACGAGGCCTGGCAGGCGCGGGGCGCCCGCGGCCTGGCCGGCTGCTGGCTGGCCGAAACCGGTTCACTGGCGCGGCTGCTGGCGCCGCGCCCCCACCTGCCGAGGCGACCGATGACGATGCTGACCCACGATCTGCGCGACGCGTACCGCGCGCTGCGGCGCTCCCCCGGCTTCACCCTGGTCGTCGTCGTGACGCTCGCGCTGGGCATCGGCATGAACACGGCGATCTTCAGCGTGGTGGACGCGCTTCTCTTCAAGTCGCTGCCCTACGCCGACGCCGAGCGCCTGGTGCTCGTGGCGGAACGGCATCCGCTGGGCGGGCGCAACACGGTGGCGCCGGCGAACTTCCTCGACTGGCAGGCGTGCGCGACGTCGTTCACCGGCCTCGCCGCGCGACAGTCGCGCACGGAGACGCTCCTCGACGGCGACGAGCCGCGCACGCTGCGCGGCGCGCTCGTGTCGGTGAACTACTTCGCCCTGCTCGGCGTGGACGCGGCGCTGGGACGCGTGTTCGCGGACGCCGACGGCCGGCCGGACGCGCCGTGCGCGGTGGTCATCAGCCATCGCCTCTTCGCGCAACAGCTGGGCGCGGACACCGCACGGCTCGGCCGCGATCTCGCGTTCGCGGGCGAGCGGTGCACGCTGGTCGGCGTGCTGCCGGCCGACTCGGTGTTCGATCGCGGCGCCTATGACGTCTACCGCCCGCTCGTGCTCGGCCCGGGCGCCACGCGATCCAGCCACTTCCTCACGGTGTTCGGGCGCCTGGCGCCCGGCACCACGGTGGCCCGCGCGGACGCGGAGATGGTCGCGGTGGCCGCGGCGATCTCCGGCGAACACCCGGAGATCGAGCTCGACTGGAGCGCCACGGTCGTGCCACTCCGCGATGTCGTCGTCCGCGCCGACACGGCCCGCCTCGCCTGGGTCCTGATGGGCGCGGTCGCGCTGGTGCTCCTCATCGCGACGGTCAACATCGCGGGCCTCGGCCTCTCGCGCGCGGTGGCGCGCCGGCCCGAAGTCTCCGTCCGCGTCGCGCTCGGCGCGGGTCGGTGGCGCGTGTTTCGCGGCCTGCTGGTCGAAAGCCTCCTGCTCTCGGCCACCGGCGCGGCGATCGGCGTCGGCGTCGGCCGGATCGCGCTGCGGGCGTTCTCGGCGTACATGCCGGCGGGCACGCTTCCCGCCGAGGCCATCGCCACGCTCGACGGCCGCGCCCTCGCGTTCACGGCGCTCCTGGCCGTCGTCACCGGCCTGCTCGCCGGCACGGTGCCGGCGTGGCATGGCGCGCGCGACCACGTCTCTGGCGCGCTGCGATCCACGGGGCGATCGGTCAGCGGATCCCGCGCGTCGGCGCGGCTCCACGGCGGCCTGCTCGTCACCGAGATCGCACTCGCGATGATCCTGGTCACCGGCGCCGCCCTGCTCGTGGCGAGCTTCGTCCGGCTCACGCGGGTGTCGCCGGGGTTCGACGCGTCGGACGTCCTGACGCTCCGGCTCTCGCTGC
>JAWKHR010000088.1:0-14037 GCA_041394725.1 Vicinamibacterales bacterium
ACACCGGCGCCGATGATCAGCACCGTGCACGGCGGAATCCGCCCGGCCGCCGTCGTCTGGCCGCCGAACGGCCGCTGCAGCGCGGCGGCGGCCTCGATCACCGCCCGGTACCCCGACAGGTTGCCCATCGACGACAGCGCGTCGACCTTCTGCGCGCGCGTCGTGCGCGGCACCTGGTCCATCGCGATGGCCGTGGCGCCGCGGGACCTGAGGCGCTCCAGGCGATCCTCGTGCTGGGCGGGGTAGAAGTAGCTGATGACCGTCTGCGCGGGGCCGAGGCGATCGATCTCGGCGTCGATCGGCACGCGGATCTTGGCGACGATGTCGCTCTGCCAGACCGTCGTCGCATCGACGATCGAGGCGCCGGCACTGGCATAGGCCGCATCCGTGAAGCCGGCTCCGAGCCCGGCGCCACGTTCGACCGCCACCGCGAACCCGAGCCCGACGAGCGCCTTCACCGACTCCGGAGTGGCCGCCACACGTCGTTCGCCGGGGTACTGCTCCTTCGGGATCCCTGTCGTCATGCGTTCTCGACGCACGGCGCGGCCATCCGCCACCGTACAAACCGCCGCATTGTGTCCCGAACGGCGGGAAAAACCAAATCGCTCCGGTCAGACCGTCATCGGACGTCATCAGGCAGACAAAGTGCGAAAGGCAGAACGTAGTCTGCTTCAAGTGCGCCTTTTGTGGCTTGGCCAAGATGACTGCGCGAGGACAAGTCAAATGTTTCCATTAAGTTGCGGCAATGTTGTCCATTCGTGGACTTTGGGCAGCCGGATTGCAGTATCCCGGGATGTCCTATGCGCACGCTTCGCCGGGCTCTCCTCACACTCACTGTCATGCTCACGGTCGGGGGCCCGGCATTTGCCGGGCTCACGCCCACCGCACCGACTCGACCAACCGCGACGTCCGCGGCGACGAAGGTCGTCGCCGCGTCGAAGCCGGCTCACTACTCGGAGCACGCCGCTCAGCCGGCACCGAAGCCCGAGTGGCAGAACCTGGTCCTGTTCGGCGTGGGGCTGTCGATCGCGGTCACCGCCGCGCGGCGGCGTTTCCGTCGAGGCTGACCCGCGACCACACGAGTTCCCCCCGGCTCCCCAGCCGGCGCGACGGCGCGCTCCCTGGCCGTCGCGCTCTTTTTGTGTACGCGGTTACCGATTCCGACGCCGGCGCCGACGAATCTCTGCCGTTCCGGGACCTTTGCGCCGTTGCGCCGTCGTCACCGCGGCCGCAAGTGACCGGCGACAGGGGACTTGGGACATTCGTTGCGGGATGGTGACCTCGAGGCAGCCTTCTTGCACCCTCCGATCGTGCCATGCGTGCACGAGCCCTCCTGCTGGTCCTGCTGCTGTTCGCCGTGGTCGCCCTGTCGTGGGGTGATCCGTTCGCGATTGTTCTGGCGGCCTGGTCGGAGACACCGGTTGCCGAGGTCGAGAGCGCCCGCGCGTACGAGCCCCTGAGCCTCATCGCCTTCGGGCTGATGCTCGGCGTCGCCGCCACCGTGATTCGTCGCGTCGCGCGCGCCCGCTGATCGCCGGCGCGGCCCTCGTTCGCGTCGCTGGAGTACCGTCCTTCATACCGTAACCCTCGCGCGAGGGCGCCGGGGTGTGCGTATCCGCGCACTTTTGCCGCGTCCCGTCTTCGCACGTCACGATTCAGCCGTGACGCGTCGTAACAGGAGGGGACCAGAGGCGTTCCGGGAACCATCGACGCCATGCGGGGTCTGAAGCGGGTGAACCAAACCGGACCAGCGGCGCCGCCGTCTTAGGGGCGCGAGTCACCACCACTGCCGTTACTGATGCGCGAGACGAGATCCCTCACCGATCGGCTTCGCGCGGGCGCTGTTCGAGTGCCCGCCCGTCCAGACCGCCCGCGGACGACGCGGCGCGCGGTGCGCGCCGGCGCGGCCCTCGTCCTGGCCGTGCTCGTGGCCGCCTGCGGGAGCGGCGTCGAGACGACGTCGCAGGCCGCCGCGCGCACGCCGGCCGAGGCCGACGCGGCGCCCACCGGCGCGGTGCGGTTCTCCGGGACGGTCGAGGCCGTGCGATCGCGCGCGGTGTCCGTCCCGCGCCTGCGCGGCACCTATACCCCGATGGTCATCACCTATCTGGTGAAGGCCGGCACGCGCGTCGAGCCCGGGGACCTGCTCGTGGAGTTCGACCCGCAGGAGCAGGAGCGGCTGGCGCTCGACTCGCGGGCCGAGATCGTGGACCTCGACGGCCAGATCGCGAAGAAGGTCGCCGACCAGCGCGCGGCGCAGGCCAAGGACCAGACCGAACTCAAGCAGGCCGAGCACGACGTGGAGCGCGCGCAGCTGGCGGTCCGCACCAACGAGCTCGTCGCGCGCGTCGAGGCGGAGAAGAACACACTCGCGCTCGAGCAGGCGAACGCCAGGCTCGCGCAGCTGCAGGAGACCTACAAGCTGAAGCGCGAGGCCGAGGCCGCCGACCTGCAGATTCTGCAGATCCGGCGCGACCGTGCCGCGCGCGCGCTGGACTATGCCGAGCGCAACGCCGAGCTGATGCGCATCGAGGCGCCGTTTGCCGGGCTCGTCGTGATCAAGACGACCTACAAGGGGCAGTCGGGCTTCGCGCCCTACGTCGAGGGCGACGAGGTGCGGCCGGGCCTGCCGATCATCGACATCGTGGACACGTCGGCGATGCAGGTCCGCGCGAAGGTCAACCAGGCCGACGACGAGCTGGTGGAGGCGGGGATGCCGGCCGTGGTGCGCCTGGACGGCTTCCCCCAGCTGCGGTTCGACGGTCGCGTCGAGTCGGTGACGCCGCTCGCCACCCCGAGCCAGTTCTCCCCGCTCGTCCGCACGTTCGTCGCCGTCGTCTCGATCGACGGCGTGGACGAGCAGCTGCTGCCCGACCTGACCGCGTCGGTGGAGATCGTCCCCGGCGCCGCGCCACGTCCGGCCCCCGCGCCGACGGGAGGGCAGTGATGCGCGGTCCGGTCCGGCGGTGGACGCCGCACGTCGCGCTCCGGCGGTGGACGGCGCGCGTCGCGCTGGCGGCGCTCGTCGCGGGCACGGCGGCCGCGGCGGCGGCGTGCGGCGCCGACGAGACGGTCGGCATCGAGACCGCGCCGGTCGTGCGCGGGGACTACGAGGACGTGCTCGAGATCCGCGGCGACGTGCGGCCCGTCCGGACGACCTACGTCACCGCGCCGCGCAACGCCGGCGAACTCCAGATCGTCAAGCTCGTGCGCAACGGCGCCACCGTCAAGCAGGGCGAGGTCGTCGCCGAGTTCGACGCGGTGAACATGCGCCGGACCATCCAGGAGAAGCAGTCCGAGCTGCGCAGCGCGGTCGCGGGCCTCGACCAGGCCAGGGCGCAGTCGTCGATCACGATCGAGGAGAAGGCCGCGGCCGTCCGCAAGGCGTCCTTCGACGTGGAGCGCGCGCGCCTGGCGCTCGGCGACATCGAGCTGGTCTCGCCGATCGAGGGCGAGAAGGCCCGGCTCGCCCTGGCGGATGCCGAGCAGCGGCTCGCCGAGGCCGAGGCCGCGGCCGACGCGACCCGGGCGAGCATCGCGTCCGACTTCACGGCGCGCGATCGGGCCATCGCGAAGATCCAGGCGGACCTCGACCGCGCCCAGGCGTCGGTCGCCGCGCTGGCCGTGACCGCGCCCACCGACGGCATCGTCAACCTGCTGCAGAACTACCGGTCGTCGACGCCGATGGGCGTGCCGCAGGAGTTCCGGCCGGGCGACAAGACGTACTCCGGCGCGGAGATCCTCGAGATTCCGGACCTCTCGCAGGTGTTCCTCATCGCGCGCATCGAGGAGGCCGACCGCGGCCGCATCCGCAACGGCCAGTCCGCGGTCGTGCGCGCCGACGCGATTGCGGACCGCGACTACCGGGCCACGGTGACCGAGATCTCCGTCCTGGCCCGCGTGGACTTCATGAGCGGCTTCCCGCCGGCGAAGCTCTTCGACCTGACGATTTCGATCGACGACTCCGACGGCCGGCTGCGGCCGGGCATGAGCGCCATCGCGCGCATCAACGTCGGCACGGTGCCCGACGTGCTCCTGGTGCCGTCCGCGGCGGTCTTCACGATCGACGGCGAGCGCGTGGTGTTCCGGAAGGCCGGGCGACGTTTCGAGCGGGTGCCGGTGACGCTCGTGCGGTCCGGACGCGAGCAGTCCGCGGTCGAGGGCGTCGCCGCCGGCGACCTCCTGGCGCTGACCCGGCCCGATCAGCCGGCAGAGGGCGCCAGGTGACCGGCCGCCGGCTGCTCGTCGCCGTCGTCATCCTCGCCGTGATCGGCGGGGCCGGCGTGGCGGGCTGGCGCTGGATCGGCGGCGGCACGGCGGTGCTCGCCGAGAGCGGCGCGCCGCCCGTCCCGACCGCACGCGTCTCGCGCGGATCGATCGCGCTGACCGTCCGCATGCAGGGCGATCTCCGCGCGGCCAGTCAGGTCGGGCTGTCCGCGCCGTCGGTCGGCGGGACGCTGCGCATCCTCGACATGGTGGACACGGGCGCGCAGGTCGTGGAAGGCGACACGATCATGGAGTTCGACCCGGCCGACCAGATCTACGCCCTCGAGCAGGCCGAATCGCAGCTCCAGGAGGCCCAGCAGGAGATCAACAAGCGCAAGGCCGAGATCGCCGCCCAGGACGCGTCCGAGAAGGTCACGCTGATGACCGCCGAGTTCGACGTGCGCCGTGCGGAACTCGAGGCCCAGGTGGGGCCCGAGCTCATCGGCACGAACGAGTACCGCATCCGCCAGGTCTCGCTCGAGGAGGCGCGCAAGCGCCTCGACCAGGTCAGGCAGGATGCGGCCTCGCGTGCGGTGACGACGGCGGCCTCGCTCAAGGTGCTGCAGGAGCGTCTCACGCGCGAGAACCTGGCGGCCGAGCGGGCGCGGCAGAACATGGACAACCTGGTCATCAAGGCCCCGATGGCCGGCGTCGTCGCGGTGCGCGACAACCGCGACGCCACGAACTTCTTCTTCTCCGGCATGACGCTGCCGGCCTACCGGATCGGCGACAGCGTGAACTCGGGCCGGCCGGTCGTCGACGTGTTCGACATGGCCAAGATGGAGGTGCGCGCGCGCGTGAACGAGCAGGAACGCGCGAACGTCGCGCCCGATCAGCCCGCGACGATTGCCTCCGCCGCGGTCCCCGGCGTGACGTGGGCCGCGACCGTGTCGGCGGTCTCCGGCCTCGGCCGGCCGGACACCTCGGCGGGTCCGCTGCGGCAGTTCGACGTCACGCTCGAGATCTCCGAGCCCGACGCGCGTCTCAAGCCCGGCACCGCGGTCGACGTCGTCGTCGCCGGCCCGACCGTCGACGATGTCCTGCTGCTGCCGCGCCAGGCCCTGTTCGAGAAGGACGGCAAGCCGGCGGTCTACGTCCACGCCGCCGACGGCAGCTTCGACCTCGTACCCGTGAAGGTCACGCACCGGTCCGAAAGCCAGGTCGCCCTCGAGGGACTCGACGAGGGCACGGAGGTCGCGCTGGTCTCGCCCGACAGCGTGCTGGTGCGGCCCGCCGCCGCCGCGCCGCCGGCGCCCGGCGCGCCCGGGAGGCGTCCGTGACCCCCGTGCGGCGGCGTCGCGGGCTCGACATCGGGCCCGAATTGCGGCAGGGGTTCGACAACCTGCGCGCGCACAAGATGCGCTCGGTGCTGACGATGCTGGGCATGATCTTCGGCGTCGCGGCGGTCATCGCGATGCTCTCGATCGGCGCGGGCGCGCAGCAGCAGGTCATCGCGTTCATCGAGCAGCTCGGCGTCCGCAACGTCATCGTCGAGGCGCGCGAGGCCGTCGATTCCCAGTCGTTCACCAAGGTGCGCCAGACGTCCACGGGCCTCACGCTGAAGGACCTGCGGCTCATCGAGGCGTCGCTCGACTCGCTGGACGCCTGGTCGCCGCGCAAGCGGTTCACGCCGAGCAAGATGCTGCCGCGGCCGTCGGGCGACGTGCCGGCGCTCTTCGGCGTCTCGCCCGACTACCGGGACATCGCGGGTCTCCAGGTCTCGCGTGGCCGGTTCTTCGGCCAGGCGGAAGCCGACGCGGCCTCGGCGGTGGCGGTGCTGGGGCAGGCGGCGGCGACGGGGCTCTTCGGCGCCGAGGATCCGCTCGACAAGTTCGTCAAGGTCAACGACCAGTGGTTTCGCGTGATCGGCGTCGCCGGGCCGCAGCTGGCGACGCCCGGTGACGTGGCCGGCCTGCCGACCCAGGACGCCAACAACGTGATCTACGTCCCGGTCTACGCCGCGCTCCTGCGCATCGAGGACACCCAGTCGCGCTACCGCGACGAGATCGACGGCATCTACCTGCAGCTCCGTTCCGAGGCCGACGTCGCGCCGGCCGGGAGCGTCGTCCGCGGCGTCCTGCAGACGTCGCACAAGGACGCCGGCGACTACAGCATCGTCGTGCCGGCCGAGCTGCTGGCGCAGCAGCAGCGGACGAAGCGGCTCTTCGGCTTCGTCATGGTCGCCATCGCGTCGATCTCACTGCTGGTCGGCGGCATCGGGATCATGAACATCATGCTGGCGAGCGTGATGGAGCGGACCCGGGAGATCGGCGTCCGGCGCGCCATCGGCGCGACGCGGCGGGACGTGATCCGGCAGTTCCTGGTCGAGACCACGCTCATCACGATCTCGGGCGGGTGCGCCGGGACCATCGTCGGCATCCTGCTGTCCCAGGCCGTGGCGTACTTCGCCGGCTGGTCCACGATCGTCACGGCGACGTCGGTGATCGTCGCGTCGCTCGTCTCGGTGACCGTCGGGATCGTCTTCGGGCTGTATCCGGCGGTGCGGGCGGCCCGGCTCGACCCCGTCCATTCCCTGCACTACGAGTAGCCGCGACCGCGGCGTTCAGCGTCGCGGGCCGGGCAGCAGCCCGCGGGCCCGGGCGGCCATGACCTGTCCCGCCAGGCGCTCGGCCTCGGCCTGCGCGGTGCGGCGGCCGTGCGGGGTCAGGCGCCAGGTCCGGCGGACCTGGGTCTCGCGCGCGCGGTCAGGCGGGGTGTCGGCGGGGTCGGCGCGTCCGATCAGCCCGTCGCGCTCGAGGCGGGCCAGGGCCCGATAGAGCGTGCCCGTCCTGAGCGGACTGACGGGCTGGGTCCTGGCGAGCACCTCGCGCAGCACGGCGTAGCCGTGGAGGGGCCGGTCGGCGAGGGCGAGCAGGACCTCGAAGTCGAGCGGCGTGAGCGGGAGTTCCTCGTGCGCGGGCCTGAACGGCATTGACTTCATGATGAATGCGTTCATCATGAAGAGTCAACCGATCGGCCGGGATTACCGGCCGCGGGCTGACTTGGGTCTGCCTCACCGGTGTCCGCAAGCGAAAAAGAGCCGCCCCCCGGCGGCGAAATCACGCTAGGATGTGCACCATCTATGAATCTTCTGGCTCCCGTCGTCGTGGCCGCGGCCGCGCTGCTGCTGGCGTTCCGGCTTTATCCGCGCTACATCGGCCGTGTGTTCAAGGAGGATGACCGCAACGTCCCGCCGTCGGAGCGGCTGGCGGACGGCACCGACTACGTGAAGAGCAAGTCGCACGTGGTCTTCGGTCATCATTTCGCGACCATCGCGGGCGCCGGACCGATCGTGGGGCCGACGCTGGCGCTGGCCTTCGGCTGGCAGCCGGTCTGGCTGTGGGTCGTCATCGGCGGGATCTTCTTCGGCGCCGTGCACGACATGTCCGCGATGTTCATGAGCGTGCGCGAGGGCGGCCAGACGATCGGGGCGATCGCGCGGCGGGTGCTGGGGCCGGCGGGCTACGTCCTCAACCTGGTCGTGCTCATCTTCGTGCTGACGATCATCAACGCGATCTTCCTGAACCTGGCGGTCACGGCGCTGACGTCGGTGTATCCGATGGCGTCGCTGGGCCTGACGCCGGATCAGACGCTGCTCGGGACCGAGACGGTGGCCGGCGTCACGAACGTCAAGATCGGCGGCATCGCGGCGACCTCGGTGTTCATCATCACGGCGTTCTCGCCGGTGCTGGGCTGGCTCATCCGCCGGGACCGGCTCTCGACGTTCGGGGCCTATGCGCTCGCGCTCACGGTCTGCGCGGCGAGCGTGGTCATCGGCTTCTACGCGCCGATCACGCTCGGCGGCGAGACGTGGCGCTGGCTGATGGCCGTCTACGTGCTCGCGGCCTGCGCGCTGCCGGTGTGGCTGGTGCTGCAGCCGCGTGACTTCACGAACGTGCAGATCCTGTACGGCGGGATGGCGCTCATCTTCGTGTCGGTCATCGTCGCCGGGTTCTCGGGCGTGCAGATGCAGGCGCCGGCGGCGGCCATCGCGACCGGCGAGGCGGCGCTCAAGGGCGCCATCTGGCCCATCCTCTTCATCACCGTCGCCTGCGGCGCGATCAGCGGCTTCCACAGCCTGGTCGCCAGCGGCACGACGGCCAAGCAGATCCCGCGCGAGAGCGACGCGCGCCGCATCGGCTACGGCGCGATGGTCTTCGAGAGCTTCCTGGCCATCCTGGTCATCGCCGCGGTCGGCTCGATGCTCTCGCAGTCCGAGTACATGAGCATCGTCTATCCGCCCGGAGGCCTGGCGACCAACCCGATCCTCGGGTTCGCCCTCGGGGCGGGCCGGCTGATCAACCTGGCCCTGCCGTTCATCCCGGTGGCGGTCTCGGTCGTCCTCGCGCTGCTGATGCTCGCCGGCTTCGTCGTCACGACGCTCGACAGCGCCGTCCGCCTGTGCCGCTACCTGCTGCAGGAGTTCTGGCAGGTCGTCTACACGAACCAGGCCCCGGCGTGGGCCAGGAACCCCGCGTTCAACTCGACGCTGGCCGTCATCCTCATGGTGCTGTTCGCCATCAGCGGCACGGTGCGGCAGATGTGGCCCGTCTTCGGCGCGGGCAACCAGCTGATCGGCTCGCTGGCCCTCACGACGGTCACGGTGTGGCTCGTCCAGCGCGCGCGTGACCACCGCTTCGTCGCCGTACCCGCGGTGTTCATGGTCGTGACGACCACGACGGCGCTCTTCCTGCTGGCCCGGACGAACCTCACCGGCGGTAACGCCGTGCTGGGCTACACGAGCATCGCGCTGATGATCCTCTCGGTCGGTGTCGCCATCGTCGGGGTCTCACGCTATGCGGCGGCCCTGCGCCAGCACCAGCCGATTCCGATGGAGTCGGCCGCCGACCTGCCCACGGCCTGACCGGGCAGGCCGGCGATTCCGGTCGCGACCCCGCGGCTCAGAACCACCACCGCAGGCCCACGACCGCGCGCGCGCCGCCCGTGTGATCACCCGCGGCGCGCGCGAGGTCGGCCGTGCCGAACAGCCGGCGTTCCCACGTGAGACCGGCGTACGGCGCCAGCTCCCGCCGGAACTCGTAGCGCAGCCGCAGTCCCGACTCCACGCGGCTCAGTCCGGCGCCGATGCCGCGGGCCGGATCGTCCCGGCCGTAGGCGTCCACCTCGAGTCGTGACTGCAACACGGCCCGGTTCGTCAGCCGCAGCTCGTACTCCGCCTCGAGTCGCAGCGCGGTCCGGAAGTCGGCTCCCACGTATCCCGTCGCCTCGACCTCGAACCAGTAGGGCGCCAGGCCCTGGAGGCCGAAGGCCGCCCACGTCTGCGGCGATCCCGGTCGCCAGTCCTGGCGCAGGCCACCCACGACATCCCACCAGCGGCCGATCGCGCGGCCGAACAGCAGGTGCGCCTCGGCAGCGTCCAGCGCGCCGTCGGTGGCTTCCCCCTCGGATCGGAACCAGACGCGATTGAGGTCGCCGCCAATCCAGCCCCGCTGTTCCCAGCCCACGCCGCCTGTCCGGCCGCCTCGCCACTCCAGGCGGTCGCCCAGGACGAAGGAGTGGATCGCGCCGTCCTGCATGCCGTGTTCAGACACGTCCGGAAAGGCCGCGCGGCGATCGGCTTCGGTGATCGGCGGGACCGGCGCGCCCTGACCGCCCTGCGCCGCGCCGTGGTCGTGCGTGGTCGGCGGCGCAGCCTTTGGTGGCCCGGTCGGGGTGCCGGCGGGCGGAGCCGTGACCTGCGGGGCGCCGGCCGGCGGAGCGGACGTCTGTGCCCGGGCCGCCCAGGGCTGGGCGAGGGCCGCGACGGCGACGAGGACGTGCGCGGAGACACGAAGGCCCGTGGCGCGCCTCATTCGTCCACCCGCACTTCCCGGAACATCCCGGCTTCCATGTGGTAGAGCAGGTGGCAGTGGTAGGCCCACCGGCCGAGCGCGTCGGCGCGGACCCGGTAGCTTCGTCGCGTACCCGGCGGCATGTCCACGGTGTGCTTGCGGACGAGGAAGCGCCCCTGCTCGTCTTCGAGGTCGCTCCACATCCCGTGCAGGTGGACGGGGTGGGTCATCATCGTGTCGTTGACGAGCACGATGCGCAGGCGTTCACCGTACGTCAGGCGAATCGGATCCGCGTCGGCGAACTTGACGCCGTCGAACGACCAGGCAAAGCGCTCCATGTGCCCCGTCAGGTGCAGTTCGATCGTGCGCGACGGGTCCCGTCCGTCGGGGTCGTCGAAGGTGCTGCGCAGGTCCGCGTAGGCCAGCACCCGCCGGCCGTTGTCGCGGAGGCCGATGCCGGGATCGTCGAGCTTCGCGGCCGGCGCCGTCGTCTGCATGTCCACGAGGGGATTGCCCCGCTCGCTCGAGGGATGCGTCACGGGGCCCACGAGCGACGGCGGCGGCGCGGCCGGGGGAGGGGGCATGCCGGGCATCACGTGCCCGGCGTGCGGATCGGCCGCCGCGCCGCCGGTCCCGGTCCCGGCCGCGCCCGCCATGCCCGCCATGCCCGCCATGCCGGTCATGCCGGCCATGTCGTGGCCGGCGTGGTCCATGCCGCCGTGGCCCATGTCCGCCATCGTCAGGCGGGGCCGCGGATCGGGAGCCGGCACGGGCGCCTCCAGTCCGTCGCGCACGGCGAGCGTTCCCCGCGCGGCGCCCGTGCGATCCAGCGCCTGCGCGAAGATCGTGTACGCGTCCTGGTCTGACGGTTCGACGACGACGTCGAACGTTTCGGCGACCGCCAGGCGGAGTTCGTCGACGGTGACGGGATGCACGGGCTGTCCGTCGGCGGCCACGACCGTCATCGTGAGCCCCGGGATTCGGACGTCGAAGTGCGTCATCGCCGATCCGTTGATCAGTCGCAGGCGCACGCGCTCGCCCGGCCGGAAGAGTCCCGTCCAGTTGGCGGCGGGTGACCGGCCGTTGACGAGGTAGGTGTAGGTGGCGCCCGAGACGTCCGCGAGATCGGTCGGGTCCATCCGCATCTCGCCCCACGCGCGCCGGTCCGCCACCGTCGCGCCGAACCCGTTCGCGCGCACGTCCCGCAGGAAATCCCCGAGCGTCGCCTTGTGGAAGTTGTAGTAGCCCGCCGACTTCTTCAGTTTGTTGAAGACGCGCTCGGGCCGTTCGTCGGTCCAGTCCGAGAACAGCACCACATGGTCGCGGTCGTACGCGACTGGCTCCGATCCGGCCGGCTCGATGACCAGCGCGCCGTAGAGCCCGCGCTGCTCCTGGAAGCCCGAGTGGCTGTGGTACCAGTACGTGCCGCTCTGCCGCACGTGGAACCGGTACGTGTACGTCTCGCCGGGATGGATGCCGTTGAAGCTCAACCCGGGCACGCCGTCCATGTCGGCGGGCAGCAGGATGCCGTGCCAGTGGATGGACGCCGGCTCGTGGGAGAGCGTGTTCCGGACGCGCAGCGTGACCGTGTCGCCCTCGCGCCAGCGAAGCGTCGGCGCCGGCAGTGAGCCGTTGACGGTGACGGCGCGTGCGGCCGATCCCGTGACATCGAGCAGGCCCTCGCCGATGTCCAGCGAGAAATCGGTCCCGGCGAGCACCGGCGCCGTGCCGGTCCGTGCTGCCTGGGCGAAGAGATTCCCGGGGCGAAGGCCGAGGCCGAGGGCGGCGCCGCCCATCGCGAGGCCTTTGACGAACGTGCGCCGGCTCGGCGACGCGGGCGCGGATGCATCCGCGGATGTACGTACGAGCATGTGTCCTCCTGCCCATCACCAACGTGTGGGCGTCAGCAGCAACGCATTCCGGATCGACGGCGGACACCACGGACGACCGGTCCCGGATCGGGCCAGGCGCCGCGGCGCGTCGGCTAAATCAGATGCGGAGGACGGCGTGGAAAATGCGGGGGACGACGTCGGGCGGACGTGACGTGGGTGCGGCGACGGCGATGCGCTGGTCCGGCGCGGCCGCGAAGGCCATGATGCCCGTGAAGACTGTCAGGTGCGCGCGCCCGATCGCCGGCTCGAGACCCGGACCCGCGTCGCGGTGACCGGCACACTCGTCGCCGGCCCCGCCCAGGGCCGGTGACCCCGTGCCCGCTTCCTGTTCGTGACAGGCCGGCGCCATCGCGGCATGGACCCCGGCGGGCGCGTGCTCACCGCAGGCGATGGCACAGATCGCCGGGACCGCGACCGCCGCGACGAGCGAGGCGATCACCGCGACGATGCCGAGCGGGCGCGCAGCCGGACTCACGCCAGCGAGTATAGCCTCAGTGGCAGGGGCGGAGGGCCCACGGGTCTGGGGTAAGCTCCCGCCATGCGATTCAGAATCGTGGTCGTCCTGCTGGCCGCCGGCCTGGTGCTCGTGGGTTTTGGCGCTCCACCCGCCGCCGGCGTAATCCGAGGGGGACAGGGCGGCCTCGACGTCCGGTCGGTCCCGTCACCGGCGGCGCCCGCCAGTGGCGAGGCGCAGCTCACCGTGTCGAGCCGTGGCGTGCTGATGAGCTGGATCGAGCGCGAGGGCCCCCGCGCGTCGCTGAAGTTCGCCGAGCGCACCGCGACCGGCTGGACCCCGACCCGGACCGTGGCGTCCGGCAACGACCGGTTCGTGAACTGGGCGGACGTGCCATCGGTGCTCCGGCTGTCGGACGGCACGCTCGCCGCGCACTGGCTCCAGAAGAGCGGACCCGGCACCTACGCGTACGACGTTCGCCTGTCGTACTCGACCGACGACGGCCGCACCTGGGCGGCGTCGTTCCTGCCGCACCACGACGGAGTGCGGGCCGAGCACGGCTTCGCCTCGCTCTTCGAACTCGAGCAGGGCCTCGGGCTCGTGTGGCTGGACGGACGCGAGACGGCCGGCGCGGACGCCGAGGGCGCGATGACGCTCCGATTCGCGGCCTTCGATCGGGGCTGGACCCAGATCGCGGACGAGGCGATCGATCGACGCGTCTGCGACTGCTGCCCCACGACCGCGGCGGTCACCGCGGACGGCGTGATCACCGCGTTCCGGGATCGCAGCCAGGACGAGATCCGCGACATCGCCGTCTCGCGGTTCGACGCGGGCCGCTGGACCGCGCCGGCGGCGGTGCACGACGACGGCTGGCGGATCAACGCGTGTCCGGTGAACGGTCCTGCGGTGGCCGCGCGTGGCCGGGAGGTCGCGCTGGCCTGGTTCAGCGGCCGGGAGGCGCCGGGCCATGCGTTCGTCGCCTTTTCGCACGACGCCGGACGGACGTTCGGCGCGCCCGTCCGCGTGGACGAACAGGGCTCGCAGGGGCGTGTCGACGTGGACCTGCTCGACGACGGATCCGTCCTGGTGAGCTGGATCGAGTACGCCGACCGCCGGGCGGATTTCCGCGTCCGCCGGGTGGCCGCCTCGGGCGATCCCGGCCCGGTCACGGTGATCGCGCCGCTGACCGCCACCAGAGCCAGCGGATATCCCCGCCTGGCCCGCCACGGCGACGAACTGGTCCTGGCCTGGACCGACGTCGGTGACCGCGCCGCGGGTGCCGGGCCCGAGGCACTGCGCGTCGTGACGGCCGTCGCGTCCCTGCCACCGTCGCGCTGACACCCGCTCTTCGTCCCGTTCGCGCAGGGCGTCCTGCCGGACCGCGGCGCCCGGCGACCCGACATTGTTCTTGACTCTATACTTAGGTAGAAGGTTGAGACTGGACGGGTAGGAGGCGCGATCGTGTTCATCGCCGATGCGGCCGAACGGGCCGGTGTCAATCCACAGACGCTCCGGTACTACGAACGCCGGGGCCTGCTGCACCCCTCGGGGCGGCGGCCGTCTGGCTACCGCGAGTACACGCCGGACGACGTGCGGGTGGTGCGCTTCGTGAAGCGGGCCCAGGACCTCGGGT
>JAWKHR010000089.1:0-13946 GCA_041394725.1 Vicinamibacterales bacterium
TACGGTTCCGCGATCGACTCGTGCCGCGCGGCGTCGCCGGCCAAGGCGATTCTGCTGAGCCGGCCGGTCGGCTCGACCCGCCACAGCAGGGCGCCCCGCCAGCCCGCCTGCGTCGCCAGCACGGCGAGGGCCCTCGACAGGAGCGAGGCGATGACGCCGGGATCCGCGCCGCGGGAGGATCCGTCCCCGGTCTCCTCCATCGCGTCCGCGCCGAACCCGTCGCTGGTGCGGCGGCGCACCTCGAGTTCCCCGATGGTCCCGGTGATCCGGCCGGCGTGGTCGCGAAGCGGCGTCACGCGGCCGGTGAACGTCAGGGCGCCCCAGTGCATCCGCACCGGCGTCTCCGTGCCGTCGAGTGCGCGCCGGCAGGCCTGCAGCAGCGGGTGGCGTGCGTCGCCGTCCAGCCATCGGTCGAGTGACTGCCCGATCAGGACCACCGGATTCACGCCGGCCTGTTCGAGGGCCGGACAGTGCAGGGCCGTAATGGTGCCGTCACGGGCCGTCGTCCACAGCGCGACCGGCGCTTCGGCGGGCGCGTCCGGATCGAAGCCCTTCATCGCGAGTCTCCCCGCCGCGCCAGGTGCCGGCTGAGGCGCGCGGCGACGCGCCTGGCCGTGTCCACGTCGTCGCGCGTGGTCTCGCGGGCCGGATCGGCGATCAGCACCAGCGCACCGAATCGTCGCCCGGCGGCCGCCAGCGGCGCGGCGAAGGTGGCCGCGCGCTCGACCCAGACGGGGCGATCGGCGCGGGCCGCGCGGCGCCCGAGCGCGTCGAGGTCGGTCGTCCCGGAGGCCACGCCGTCGGTGGCCACGCGGTCGAGCGTCGGACCGTGCCGCAGCCAGACGGCCGCCGCGCGCCACCCGAGTCCCTCACGCAGGTTCGCGACGACCCCGGCCGCCGCGGCGTCCGGCGACGGGGCGTCCTCGAGCGCGTCCACGCAGGCCAGCTCGCCCTGCAGCCGTGCGATCGCGCGCTGGTGATCCGAGACGTCGAGGACGAACGCGACGCCCTCGCGGCGGCTCGCCGACAGCCGCGCGCCACCGACGATGACGGGGATCCGGCGGCCGTCGGCGCGCAGGATCTCCGTCTCGAACGGCGCGCACCGGCCCGTGGCGGTGACTTCCTCGATGGCCGCGACCTGCCGCGCGTGCGCCTCGACCGGCGTGAGCGCGGTCCACGACAGCGCGCCGAGGTCGTCGCGCGTCCGGCCGACCAGCCGCAGGAACGCGTCGTTGGCGTCGGTGATCAGGCCGTCGGCGTTGCCGAAGACGATCCCGATCAGGTTCTCGTCCAGGATGCGCTGCAGGCGGATGTCGCTCTCCCGCAGCACGACGTCGTCGTCCGGCTTCCACCCGATGCGCTGCTGGACGCCGGCGCAGCCGATCACGCGGTCGTTCGCGTCCCGGATGGGCGCGAGGCTGGCGTGATACAGGTTGCCGCCCCACTCGATCCGGATCGACGCCGCGTGCCCGGCGAGCGCGGTGCGGTGCGCCTCGATGAACGGATGGTCCTGTCGCCCGTCGAGCAGGATGACGGGGAGGCTGCGGCCGATGAGCGTCGCGGGATCGAGGTGGAGCGTCTCCATCAGCCGGCCCTGGACGTAGCGGAGGACCAGCTGGTCGTCGGTCATCCAGACCGTGGCCGGCAGCGACTTGAAGAGCGTACGCGTCCCGGCATCGGTCAGGGACCGGCGTGGGCGTCCGCCCTGGGCGGACACCCGGCGCCTGCCGCGGGGGCTGCGGCCGCCAGGAGGGGATGCTGCCATCGGGAGAACCCCTATTGTCTCGCGGATCGCGTCCGGGCGCGAGTGTGCCCTCCGCGGCGGCCGTCCGGGGTCGCTCGAGGAGGTCCGGACGTCCGGTGGTCCGGGTTGCGCCGCCCGCGGGGCGTGTGCTGAAGTAGGCAGGTTGTGACGGCGACTCTGGACGGCCGTGTGGCCCTCGTGACCGGCGCCTCCCGCGGCATCGGGCAGGCCATCGCCTCGATGCTGGCGGCCCGTGGCGCCGTGGTGGTGGCGGCGGCCCGGGGGACGAATGCCGAGGCGACGGCCGCCGCGATCGTCCGGGCGGGCGGGCGGGCCGAGGCCCTGGCGCTCGACGTGACCGAGGCCGGGCGCGCCGAGGCGGCCGTGGCGGAGATCGTGTCGCGTCACGGCGCGCTCGACATCCTCGTGAACAACGCCGGCATCACGCGCGACCAGCTGCTCCTGCGGATGAAGCGGGACGACTGGGACGCGGTCCTCGCGACGAACCTGACGGCGGCGTTCGCGCTGTCGCAGGCGGCGCTCCGGCCGATGATCAAGCAGCGACGCGGGCGCATCGTCAACATCACGTCGGTCGTCGGGCAGCGGGGCAACGCGGGGCAGGCCAACTACGCCGCGTCGAAGGCGGGGCTGATCGGCTTCACCAAGTCGCTGGCGCTCGAGGTCGCGTCGCGGCAGGTGACGGTCAACGCGGTCGCCCCGGGCCTGATCGAGACGGACATGACGCGCGCGCTGCCGGCCGAGACCCACGCCGAGTGGGCCGGGCAGATTCCGCTCAAGCGCCTCGGGACACCCGAGGACGTCGCCGGCGCCGTGGCCTTTCTTGCGTCGGACGAGGCAGCGTATATTACGGGACACGTGCTCGCCGTCAACGGCGGCATGTACATGTAGCGCCGGACGAGGTCCGGCGTGCGGCACGCGCGGGGTCCGGGGGGACCTCGCACCGAGGAGGACGGCATGGCGGTTGCGGATCAGGTCAAGAAGATCATCGTCGAGCAGTTGGGTGTCGACGAAGAGGAAGTGACGCCGGATGCGTCGTTCGTCGACGATCTCGGCGCTGACTCGCTCGACACGGTCGAGCTCGTCATGGCCTTCGAGGAGGAGTTCGGCATCGAGATTCCCGACGAGGACGCCGAGAAGATCACGCGCGTGAAGGAGGCCATCGAGTACATCGAGGGCCACACGAAGAAGAAGTAGGCCGGAGGCACGTTGACCAGACGAGTCGTCGTCACTGGTGTCGGTCTGATCTCGTCGGTCGGTCTGGGCACCCGGGCCTGCTGGGAGGCCCTGCTCGCGGGGCAGAGCGGCATCGGGCCCATCACGCACTTCGACGCGTCGCAGTTCGCGTCGCGGATCGCGGGTGAGGTGAAGGGCTTCGACCCGCTGCAGTTCATCGAGAAGAAGGAAGTCAAGAAGGTCGACGTCTTCATCCAGTACGCCATCGCCGCGTCCCAGTTCGCCGTCGACGATGCGCGCCTGGAGGTGACCGAGGCGAACGCCGACGAGGTCGGCGTGTTCATCGCGTCCGGCATCGGCGGGTTCTCCACGATCGAACGCGAGCACCTCGAGCTGCTCAAGGGCGGTCCCCGCCGAATCTCCCCGTTCTTCATCCCCGCGTCGATCATCAACCTGGCGGCCGGCCAGGTCTCGATCCGGTTCGGCGCCCGCGGCCCGAACCTGGCGACGTGCACGGCGTGCACGGCCTCGGCGCACGCGGTCGGCGAGGCGTTCGAGATCATCCGCCGGGGCGACGCGGACGTGATGATCGCGGGCGGATCCGAGGCGTCGATCACGCCGATGGGCGTCGGCGGGTTCGCCGCCATGCGCGCGCTCTCGACCCGCAACGACGAACCGGCCCGCGCGAGCCGGCCGTTCGACAAGGACCGCGACGGCTTCGTCGTCGGCGAGGGTGCCGGCATCCTCGTGCTCGAGGAGCTCGAGACGGCGCGGCGGCGCGGCGCCGAGATCTACTGCGAGATCGCCGGCTACGGCCTGTCCGCCGACGCGTACCACGTGACCGCGCAGCCGCCCGACGCCAACGGCGCCGTACGCTCGATGCGCATGGCGCTGCGCAAGGCCGGCGTCCGGCCGGACCAGATTCAGTACATCAACGCCCACGGCACCTCCACGCCCATCAACGACCCGACCGAGACCCTCGCCGTGAAGACCACGTTCGGCGACCACGCGGGACGGCTGGTCGTCTCGTCCACCAAGTCGATGACGGGGCACCTGCTCGGCGCGGCCGGCGGGCTCGAGGCGGGCATCACGGCGCTGGCCGTGCGGCACCAGATCGCGCCGCCGACGATCAACCTGGACGAGCCGGATCCGGCCTGCGACCTGGACTACGCGCCGCACACGGCGCGGCCGATGACGATCGACTACGCGCTGTCGAACTCCTTCGGGTTCGGCGGCACCAACGGCACGCTGCTGCTGAAGCGGTACGCCGACTGACGACGCGCGGCCCGCGGCGGGCGACCAGGGCCCGCCGGCGCGGTGGCCGCGCGACCACGGGGCAGGAACCATGAAAATCGCCGTCTGCGTGAAACAGGTCGTCACCCGCGAATGGCAGGTCCGTATCAGCGACGATCGGACCTGGGTGCGCGACGCCGACGCGAGCTTCGAGCTCAACGAACCCGACGCCTACGCGCTCGAGGAGTCGCTCCGGCTCCGCGAGCAGCACGGCGGGGAGGTCGTCGTCGTCTCGGCCGGGCCCGCGCGGGCCACGCAGGTGCTCCGCGAGGCGCTCGCCCGCGGCGCCGACCGCGCCATCCACGTCCAGGGCGACCACTTCGCCGCCGCCGACGCCGCGACCACGGCCGAGGCGCTGGCCGCGGCCGTCCGCGACGAGCAGTTCGACCTCGTCCTGACCGGCCTGCAGTCCGACGACCAGGGCTTCGCGCAGGTCGGCGTCGTGCTGGCCGAGAAGCTCGGCGTGCCGCACTCGACCATCATCATGGAGGTCCAGGTGCAGGACGGCGCCCTGCGCGTCAAGCGCGAGCTCGAGGGCGGCTGGTTCCAGTGGATCGGCATGCCGCTGCCCGCGGTGCTCACGATCCAGAGCGGCATCAACCAGCTGCGCTACGCCACGCTCAAGGGCATCATGGCGGCCAAGAAGAAGGAGATCCGCGCCGTCCCGGCCACGCCGCCCGCCGAGGCGCGGCAGCGCATCGTCGCCATCTACGTGCCCGAGAAGTCCAAGCAGACACAGCTCATCGAGGGCACGCCGGCCGAGGCGGCCGCGACGCTCGTGCGCGTCCTGCGCGACGACGCGCGGGTCCTCTGAGGCCGGGGACGAGAGGACGCCATGATCATCGTCATCGCCGAACAGCAGCACGGGAAGCTCAATCGCGCGTCGTGGGAGGCCGTCGCGGCCGCCCAGGCCATGGGGGGAGAGGTCAAGATCGTCGTCGCCGGCGCCGACGTCCGGGCGGTCGCCGACGAGCTGGCGGCCGCGACCGTGACCGAGGTGCTCGCCCTGCAGCACGCCGCGCTCGGGACCTACACGCCCGACGGCTTCGTCCAGGCCCTCGCGGCCTGCCTCGAGGCTGAGGCCCCCGAGCTGGTCGTGCTGCCGCACACGTACCAGACGCGCGACTTCGCGCCGATGCTCGCCTCGCGGCTCGACCGCGCGCTCGTCACCGACTGCACCGCGGTGAAGGACCACGAGGGCAGCCGGGCGTTCTCGCGGCCGATGTTCCAGGGCAAGGTCGCCGCCGACGTCGTGCTCGGTGGTCCGGCGCCGCACTTCGTCACGTTCCAGATCGGCGCGTGGCGCGCCGACGCGGTGCGGAAGGGCGGTTCGCCGTCGCCCGTGCGGGTCGTGGACGCCGCCGTGGACCCGGCCGCCATCCGCCAGAAGCCCGAGGAGCCGTTCCGCGAGGCCAAGGGCGCGGTGGATCTCTCCCAGGCGGATCGGATCGTCTCGGTCGGCCGCGGCATCAAGTCCGAGGAGCACATCGCGCTGGCGCGCCAGCTGGCCGAGGCGCTCGGCGCCGAGATCGCGGCGTCGCGGCCCATCTGCGACGCCGGATGGCTGCCCATGGAGCGGCAGATCGGCAGCTCCGGGCAGACCGTCGCGCCCAAGCTGTACCTGGCCCTGGGCATCTCGGGCGCCATCCAGCACGTCGTCGGGATGAAGGGATCGAAGACGATCGTGGCCATCAACAAGGACGCCGAGGCCCCGATCTTCGAGGTGGCCGACTACGGCATCGTCGGCGACCTGTTCGAGGTCGTGCCGGCGATGATTGCGGCGCTCAAGGCCTGACTTTCGTCGAACCCCCGCCTGATCGCCCTCAAAACGGGACAGTCCGCCCGAAGGCGTGTCCGATATCGGGCACGCCTTCGCCGTTGCGTGGCCTCGAGAACCGGCCGGATCCCGCGATTTCCGCTCCCCTGGCGCCCTCGGCCTTTCCTTCGAGGCCGGCGGGCGGCCGGTATCGTTCTTGCCCCTTCAGGGTGCAGCGACGGCGGCTCGCCGCCGATTGTCTGGAAAGGGAGGGGCGCGATGGACACCCGTCAACTGCTCGGCGTCGATCACCGGCAGGCACTGCAGTTCTTCTTCGAGAAGCTGCGGGACGTGAGCGGGCCCGACCAGGCGCCGCAGGCGGAACTGCTGTACAACGCCAGCATCCTCGCGCACTTCGCCACGACGTCGCGCCATGCGTTCACCACCTTCCCGGCCGCGCCCGTGGGACTCGACGAGGTGCTCGACGTCTTCGTGCTCGACCGCAGCGAGCACGCCGATCCGGACATCCTCGAGGCGGCCGCGTCGATCTGCCTCGTGCTGACGGGCTTCTTCGCGGACCAGCAGCGGCACCGGCACAACGTGGACTGGTTCGCCTCGCTCGGCGCGGGCTTCTACGACCGGGCGGCGCATCACGGCCGGGACGTGGCGCGCATCCGCATGATGGAGGCGATGGCGGATCACTTCGACTACTGGCGCGGCCGCCAGCGCCGGCTGGCGCGCGAGCTGCGCGACGAGCCCCGGCTGCTGTTCGGCGGCCTGCCGCCGGTGCCGGGCATCCACTAGCGTCCCGCGGGGCCGGCGGCGGCGTGCGGGCGCTGGTGCGCGCCATCCGGGCCGCGGCTTCCGGGGCGGGACGCGGCCGGCGGCCTCGGCATAAAATGAGCGAATGTCCGATGTGTCCGAGGAGCGCGAGAGCCTCGACGTCGACGTCCTCATCGTCGGAGGCGGTCCGGCCGGCCTGTCGGCCGCGCTGCGGCTGACCCAGCTCCAGGAGGCGCAGGGCGGCGAGCCGCTTTCCATCGCGGTGCTCGAGAAGGCCCGCGAGCCCGGGGCGCACTCGCTGTCGGGGGCGGTGCTGGACCCGCGTGCCCTCCGGGACCTGATCCCGGATTTCGAGGCCAGGGGCGCGCCGCTCGCCGCGCCGGCGCTGCAGGACGACGTCTACTTCCTCACCCGGACGGGGAAGTTCCGGTTCCCGGCGACGCCGCCGCCGCTCGACAACCACGGCAACTACATCATCTCGCTCAACCGCTTCGTGAAGTGGATGGCCGGCCTCGTCGAGGGCGCGGGTGTGGATCTCTTCTCGGGATTCGCCGCGTCCGAGGTGCTCTTCGACGGCGACCGCGTCGTGGGCGTGCGGACCGGCGATCGCGGCATCGACAAGAACGGCGCGCGCAAGCCGACGTTCGAGCCGGGCGTGGACATCCGCGCGAAGGTGACGATCTTCTGTGACGGCGTGCGCGGCAACCTGACGAAGACGCTCGTCGAGCGGCTCAAGCTCGATCACGGCCGCCAGCCGCAGCTCTACGGCATCGGCATCAAGGAGCTCTGGGAGGTCCCGAAGGATCGGCTCAAACCCGGCAGCGTGATCCACACGATGGGATATCCGCTCCGGATGGAGGAGTTCGGCGGCGCGTTCATCTACGCGATGCCGGACGGCGTGCTGTCGGTGGGGTTCGTCTCCGGGCTCGACTATCACGACCCGATGTTCGATCCGTACCTGACGTTCCAGCGCTTCAAGCTGCATCCGTTCGTCGCCGGCCTGCTCGAGGGCGGCAAGCTGATCCGGTACGGCGCGAAGGCGCTGCCGGAGGGCGGCTGGCACACGATGCCGCGCCTGTACATGGGCGGCGGGCTGATCGCGGGCGACGCGGGCGGGATGGTCAACTCGATGCGGCTCAAGGGCATCCACCTGGCGATGCGCTCGGGCATGCTCGCCGCCGAGACCGCGTTCGAGGCCGTCCGGTCGGGCGACACGTCGATGACGGCGCTCACCGCCTACCAGGATCGCCTCGAGAAGAGCGACGTGCGGAGCGAGCTCTACCCGGTGCGGAACGTCCATCAGGCGTTCGGTCACGGGCTGATCGCGGGCACGCTCTACGCCGGGTTCGCGCTGGTGACCCGCGGCTGGTGGTTCACCGACCCGATGCCGTCGCACGCCGGGCACGAGCGGATCCAGACGCTGGCGACGTACTATCCCGGTCGCACGATCTCGCCCGACGAACCCGTCGAGCCGGTGAAGATCGACCGGCAACTGACGTTCGATCGCCTCACGGGCGTGCACTACTCCGGCACGCGGCACCTCGAGGACCAGCCGTCGCACCTGCACGTGCACGACACCGACATCTGCCGCACGCGGTGCCGGACCGAGTTCGGCAACCCGTGCACGCGGTTCTGCCCGGCCAACGTCTACGAGATGGTCGACGACGGCCAGGGCGGGCGGAAGCTGCACATCAACGCGTCGAACTGCGTGCACTGCAAGACGTGCGACATCATGGATCCCTACCAGATCATCGACTGGGTGCCGCCCGAGGGCGGTGAGGGTCCGCAGTACGAAGGCATGTGAGGCTCTCGCGGGGCAAGCGCCTGCAGGCGGCGGCGATCGCGGCGGTCGGCACGCCGGCGATCGAGGCGCTCGGCGGCACCTATGCCTGGCACGAGCGCGGGCGCGAGCACCTCGACGCGGTCGAGGCCGCCGGACGCCCGCCGATTTTCGCCTTCTGGCACGGGCGCATCCTGGGCGCCACGCTGTACTTCCGCGACCGCGGCATCGTGGTGATCACGAGCGAGAACTTCGACGGCGAGTGGATCGCGCGGATCATCCGCCGGTTCGGCTACGGCACCGCGCGCGGGTCCACGTCGCGCGGGGGGGCGCGCGCCCTGGTCCAGATGCGCCGTGACCTGGCACAGGGCCGGCCGGTCGCCTTCACGGTGGACGGCCCGCGCGGGCCGGCGCGCGTCGCGCAGGCCGGCGCGCTGTGGCTCTCGGGCGCGACCGGCTGCCCGATCGTGCCCTTCCACCTCGAGGCCTCGCGCCACTGGACGGCGCGGAGCTGGGACCGGCACCAGGTCCCGCGGCCCGGCGCCGACGTCGCCATCGCGATTGGCGCGCCGATGACCGTCGCCTCGACCGACGAGGCGACCGTGGAGGCCGCGCGCCGCGAGCTCGAGACGCGGCTCGTCGAACTCGAAGCCCAGGCGCGCGACGCGCTGCCTGGCGGGGTGTCGCGATGATTCTCTACGGCAGTCACCGGTTCACCGAGCACGTGCCCCCGCCGGGGCATCCGGAGCGGCCCGAGCGCGCGGAGCTGTTCGACGACCTGGCGGCGGCATTCCGCGCCGGCGGCGGCGTCGTCCGCGAGCCGCGTCCGGCCACGCGCGAGGAACTGCTCCGCGTGCACACGGCGGCGCACGTCGATCGGATCGACGCGGTCGAGGGCCGGCCGTCGATGATCGACGCGGACACGTTCACCAGCCCGGACACCGTGGAGGTCGCGCGCCTCGCGGCGGGCGCGGCGGTGGATGCCGCCCTGGAGGCGTGGCGCGACGAGGCGCGGACCCTGGCGCTCGTCCGGCCCCCCGGCCACCACGCCGAGCCCGACCGCGCGATGGGCTTCTGCTTCTTCAACAACATCGCCGTCGCCGCGGCCGCCCTGCGCGCGGCCGGCGCCGCGCGGGTGGCGATCGTGGACATCGACGTCCACCACGGCAACGGCACGCAGGCGGCCTTCTACGAGGATCCGACCGTGCTCTTCGTCTCCTCGCACCAGTTCCCGTACTACCCGGGGACGGGTGCCGAGGACGAGATCGGGCGCGGGGCGGGGGAGGGCTACACGCTGAACCTGCCCCTGCCGGCCGGTACCGGCGACGCCGAGTACGAGCGCGTCTACGCGACGGTCGTCCTGCCGGCACTGGAGCGGTTCCGCCCGGACATCGTGCTCGTCTCGGCCGGGTTCGACGCCCACGAGCGCGACCCGCTGGGGCAGATGCGGCTGACGACGGGCGGTTACCTGCACCTGGTCACGCTGCTCGACGACGCCGCGGCGCGGCTGTGCCGCCACCGGCTCGCGCTCGTCACCGAGGGCGGCTACGACCTCGACGCCCTCCGCGCGTGCCTCGAGGGCGCAATCCGCGTGCTAGATTAGGGGTTTGGCGTCCCGCATATGAGCGAATATCGTCCCCAGGACATCGAACGGAAGTGGCAGGCGCGCTGGGCGGAGACCCGCGCGTTCGAGGTGACCGAGGATCCGTCGCGCCCGAAGTTCTACTGCCTCGAGATGTTCGCGTACCCCTCCGGCCACGCCCACGTCGGCCACGTGCGCAACTACATGATCGGCGACATCATGGCGCGCACGATGCGGATGCGCGGCTTCAACGTCCTGCACCCGTTCGGCTGGGACGCGTTCGGCCTGCCCGCCGAGAACGCGGCCATCAAGAACAACGTCCATCCCGAGACCTGGACGCTCGAGAACATCGCCCACATGAAGGGCCAGCTCCAGCGGCTCGGCATCAGCTACGCCTGGGAGCGCGAGCTGGCCACCTGCCTGCCGGAGTACTACCGCTGGAACCAGTGGCTGTTCACCCGGATGTTCCGGCGCGGGCTGGCCTACCGGCGTCGCTCGAACGTGAACTGGTGCGAGAGCTGCCAGACGGTCCTCGCCAACGAGCAGGTCGTCGACGGCGGGTGCTGGCGCTGCGGTACGCCGGTCACCACGCGCGACCTGGAGCAGTGGTTCCTGCGCATCACCGCCTACGCCGACGAGCTGCTGTCGTCGCTCGACACCCTGAAGGACTGGCCCGAGAAGGTCCTGACGATGCAGCGGAACTGGATTGGGCGATCGGAAGGCGCCCGCGTCCGGTTTCCGATCGTGCCCGCGGGCGGCGGCGCGCCCTCGGCTCCGGCAGGCGACGACGCGGTCGAGGTCTTCACGACGCGCATCGACACGATCTACGGGGCGACGTTCGTGCTGCTGGCGCCGGAACATCCGCTCGTCGAGCGGCTGGCCGCCGAATCGGCGGACCCGGCGGCGCTGCGCCAGCAGGCCGCGCGGTTCCGCGCCCAGGACCGCACGGCCCGGCTGACCGGCGAGGTGGACAAGGAAGGCTTCGACACGGGACGCACCGTCATCAACCCGTTCACGGGCGAGCCGGTGCCCGTCTGGGTCGCCAACTTCGTGCTCGGGGACTACGGCACCGGCGCGGTGATGGCCGTGCCCGCGCACGACGCGCGGGACTTCGAGTTCGCCCGCAAGTACCGCCTGCCCGTGCGCGTCGTCGTCCAGCCGGACGACGGCCCGCTGGACGGCGCGACGATGCGCGAGGCGTTCGACGGCGACGGCGCGATCGTCTCCTCGGGCCCGTACGACGGGCTGCGGACCCTGGCGGCCAACCGGAAGATGACGGCCGACGCGGAGGCCGACGGCCGCGGGCAGGGCACGGTCCAGTTCCGGTTGAAGGACTGGGGCGTGTCGCGCCAGCGCTACTGGGGCACCCCAATCCCGATCATCCAGTGCGAGGGCTGCGGGCTCGTGCCCGTCCCGGACGAGGACCTGCCGGTGCGCCTGCCGCCGATCGCGGAGTTCACCGGTCGCGGCGACTCGCCGCTCGCGCAGGTGCCCGAGTTCGTCAACGTGCCGTGTCCGACGTGCGGGAAGCCCGCGCGACGCGAGACGGACACCATGGACACGTTCGTCGACTCGTCCTGGTACTTCTACCGGTTCTGCGACGCGCACAACGAGACCCTGCCGTTCGACCCGGCCACGGTCGCCTACTGGGGCCCCGTCGACTTCTACAGCGGCGGCGTCGAGCATGCGATCCTGCACCTGATCTACTCGCGCTTCTTCAGCCGGGTGTTCCGCGACCTGGGCCTGGTGACGATCGACGAGCCGTTCGCGCGGCTGCTGACGCAGGGCATGGTGCTGCGCCACGGCGCGGTGATGTCCAAGTCGAAGGGCAACGTGGTGGACCCGGACGACATGGTCGCGACGTTCGGTGCCGACGCGCTGCGGCTGTACGTGATGTTCGTCGCGCCGCCCGAGAAGGAAGTCGAGTGGACGGACACCGGCCTCGAGGGCGCCTACCGGTTCCTGGCGCGGGTCTGGCGGATGGTCGATCACCTGATCCCCGCGCTGGCCGGCGCGGCGCCGCCGGCGGGGCTGGCGCTGGACGATGACGAGCGCGCGCTGCGCCGGCGGACGCACACGACGATCGCGCGCGTGACCGCCGACATCGACCCGCGGATGCACCTGAACACCGCGATTTCCGCGCTGATGGAGCTCGTCAACGACCTCTACGCCTTCGCCGACCGGCACGGCATCCGGCCGACCGGCCGCGAGGACGAGCCGGCGGCCGTCGTCGCGCGCCCGGAGACCGCCGCGGTGCTCCGCGAGGCCGTCGAGGCGCTGGTGCGGCTGCTGTCACCCTTCACGCCGCACCTGGCCGAGGAGCTCTGGGAGCGGCTGGGCCACGAGGGCGGCATCGTCGCCGCCGGCTGGCCGGTGGCCGACGCCGACGCGGCGCGGGCCGAGGCGATCGAGATCCCGATTCAGGTGAACGGCAAGGTCCGCGCGCGGATGACGCTCGCGGCCGACGCGGACGACGAGGCGATCAGGGCCGCGGCGCTCGCCGCCGACGCCGTGCAGTCCCACCTGGCCGGCATGGACGTCGTCAAGGTCGTGGTCGCGAACCGCCGCCTCGTCAGCATCGTCGTGCGGCCGGCGAAGGGAGTCGCCTGACGTGCGCCGGCGGGCCCGCGCCCTCTGCACGGCCGTGCTGGCCGCGGCCGTCGCGGTCGCGAGCACGGGCTGCGGGTATGCGCTCGTCGGACGCGGCAACACCCTGCCCGCGTACGTCCGCATCATCGGGATTCCGCAGTTCGTCAACCAGTCGCCGATCGAGAACGTGGACGTCGTGATGACCGACGAGGTGCGGCGAGAGTTCCTCAGCCGCGGATCGTTCCGGACGCAGCCCGAGACCGAGGGCGCCGACGCCGTGCTCCGCGGCACGATCCTGAGCGTCTACCTGGAGCCGCTCGCGACCAACGTGGACCGGCAGGGATCGCGCTACACGTTCGTCGTCACCGCGCGGATCGAGTTCGTGGATCAGCACGACGCGTCGAAGGTGCTCTGGTCGAATCCGTCGCTCCGCGTGGCCGAGCCGTTCGACGTGCCCGCCGACGTCGCGGCCGGCGACCCGTCGGCCGTCTTCCGCCAGGACCAGAACGCGCTGGAGCGGCTCGCCCGCGTCTTCGCGCGGTCGGTCGTCACCGCCATCCTCACCGGAGACTGATCGGTGCCCGCCCTCGACCCCGCGGCGCTTTCCACGCAGATCAAGCGCGGGAAGCTCGGGCCGCTGTACCTGCTCGTCGGCGAGGACACCCGTCGCATCGACGGGCTCGTGGACGGCATCGAGGCGACCATCGACCCGGCCGACCGGCCGTTCGCGGTCGAGCGGATCTACGCAGCCGAGGCTGGCGGCGCGCCGCTCGACATCGCCGCCGCGGCGCGCGTGTTCCCGATGCTCGGCGACCGGCGCATCGTCATCGTCCTGCGGGCGGAGCGAATCCTGAAGCCGAAGCGCGCGTCGCGCGCCGAGAGCGCCGGCGACGACGAGGCGGACGCGTCGGGCGGCGACAGCGGGCCGTCGGACTTCGGGCCCCTCGAGGACTACGTCGCCGCGCCCGTCGAGTCCACCACGCTGGTCTTCGTCGCCAGCGAAATCGACAAGTCGCGGCGGTTCACCAAGAAGCTCGTCCAGGCGGCGCAGGTCGTGTCGTTCGAGGGCCTGGGCGGCGGGGGGCCGGGCGCGCGGCGCGAGATGCAGCAGCAGGTCCGGGAACTCGTCGAGCAGGACCTGGCGGCCGTCGGACGGACGATTGAGCCGGCCGCGGCACAGCTGCTCGTCGAGCGCGCCGGCGGCGACATCAACCGGCTCCGCGGC
>JAWKHR010000090.1:0-13548 GCA_041394725.1 Vicinamibacterales bacterium
CGCTGCTCTCGTCGTACCAGACGGTGCGTCACTCGACCGAGCTGAAGACGGACGGCACGTACTTCCTGACGAACGTGCTCGGCGGCGACCACAGCCTGAAGTTCGGGCTGGGCTACCGCAAGAACCCGATCCTGAGCTTCTCGCACTACGGCGGTGGCGGCGCGGCCTGGTACCAGTGCGCGGGCAACAGCTCGTCGCGCTGCGGCGACGGCAGCTTCCAGCCGGCCGGCGCGGCCGAAGGCCTGGTGGCCTACCGCGCGGTGCTCTACCGCGACCAGCTCCGCAACAACAACTGGTGGTCGTACAACGGCTACCTGCAGGACAGCTACAGCCGGGGCCGGTGGCGCGTGAACGGCGGCCTGCGGTGGGACTGGCAGCGGTCGAAGTACCTCGGCGGCTGCGTGCCGGAGAACGTCGTCCGTCCGGACCTGCTGCCCGCGCAGTGCGAGTCGGCGACGGACGTCGACGCCGCCACCGGCAGGAAGCTGCAGTCGTTCAACGTCGTGTCGCCGCGCGTGTCGGTGACCTATGACGTGTTCGGCAACGGCAAGACGTCGGTGCACGCGAGCGCGTCCTACTACTACCAGACGCGCCTGACGCTGGCCGACTCGCTGGGCGGCCTGTTCACCCAGACGGCCCTGACGTGGGGCTCGAACGCCTCGTCGGGTGCCTGCGCCGGGACCTCGTGCTGGACGGACAGCAACCTCGACGGCATCGTCCAGGCCAACGAGCTGACCGGCACGCCGAGCTCGAGCAGCTCGCGGTTCGACCTGGCGACCGGCATCCTGACGCCGGCCGGCAACATCGTCGACGAGAGCGCCAAGCTCGCGCGGACGCGCGAGGCGATCGTCGGCGTGCAGCACGAGCTGATCCCGAACGTCGCGGTCGGCATCGACTACGTCTACCGCCGCTACGACCAGGGCACGGCGTCCTACACGGTGGGCTACCAGCCGGGCGGTCCGAACTTCCCGCTGTCGGCCATCTACACGGGCCCGCTCTACTGGACCGACGCGACGACGGGGACGACCGCGCCGTACTACGTGATCTGCTCGACCTGCGTGCGTCCGTCGGGTCTGGGCAACATCACCGTGACCCGCACGTCCTACGAGACCTACCAGGGCGTGATCCTGACCGTCAACAAGCGGTTCAGCGACCGGTGGCAGCTCAACGCGTCGCTGACGCTCCAGGACAACCCGGGCAACGTGCCGCTCAGCGCCGTGACGAGCGGCAACCCGACCGGCCGTGAGTACCAGGACGGCGTGAGCACGATCGCCAAGTACCTCTTCAAGGCCAGCGGCAGCTACGCGCTGCCCTGGGGGGTGACGGCGTCGGCGAACCTGAACTGGAACCAGGGTGGCACGCGCACGCTCACGATCACGGGGCCGGGCAGCGTGCCCGGCTCCGGCGGTCTGACGTCGAGCGGCGCCGCGGCGTCGAACCTGACGTACAACACGCTCGAGTTCCAGCCGCGCGACTCGTTCCGCTATGACTCGACGACGCTGCTCGACGCGGGCGTCCACAAGACGTTCTCGTTCTCGGGCGGCAAGTACCGGGTGAAGGTGATGGGCGACGCGTTCAACATCTTCAACATCGCGACCGTCCAGTCGTACTCGAGCGGCAACCTGAGCCTCGCCACGTCGAGCCAGGTGGCCAGCATCGTGCCGCCCCGCGTGTTCCGCGTCGGCGCGCAGATCACCTTCTAACGAAGGACCGTCTCACTGCCTCCGGGCCCCTGGCCCGGAGGCAGCCGTGCTCTCACCACACCGGACGTCGTGGCGTGTGGCCACGACGTCCGGTGTTTCGTTTTGGGGCGTCGGGTGTCTGCGTCCCCCCCCCGTCGCTCACCCGCCGAAGCCCAGGGCGCGGAGCACCTGACGGGCGGGGGAGTCCGGGTCGAGTGCGACGGCGCGCTCGAGGGCCTTCCGGGCCTCGTCCCGCCGGCCCTGCTCGGCCAGGATCTGGCCGAGCAGCAGGTGCGCCGCGGGGTCCGATGGCGCGAGGCCGGCCGCGCGGTCGGCCTCGCGGGCGGCGTCGGCCAGCCGGCCCGACGCCGCGAGCATCCGCGCGAGGTTCTGGTGCGCGCGGGCGTTGGCCGGATCCGCATCCACCGCACGCTGGAAGGCGTCCAGCGCCTCCGCCGTCCGACCCACCGCGCCAAGCGCGATGCCCAGGCCGCCCAGGAGCGCCGCGTCCCCGGGCCGGGCCGACAGGGCCGCCTGGAAGTGCGGGATCGCGCCCGCGAAGTCCTCCTGCCGGACGAGCAGCGTCGCCAGCTGGCCGTGCGCCCCGGCATCGGCCGGAAAGTCCGCGACCAGGCGCCGGAACTGCGCCGTCGCGTCAGCCACCCGCCCCACGCGTGTGAGCGTCTCGCCGAGCACGGCACGGGCGAGCCTGACCTGATCCAGCTCCGACGGCTGGGACGCGATGAACGCCTCCAGCTGCGTGATCGCCTCGTCGGGCTTGCCCACGCGCGCCAGCACGGTGCCGAGGTAGTACCGCGCCGGCGGAAAGTCCGGCGCCGCCACCCGCAGCCGCGCCTCGGCCTCGGAGAACCGGCCGGCCGCGGCGTACTCGGTGCCGAGCATCGAGTTCGCCGCCGGCGTCGGCCAGCGCGCCAGCGTCGTCTCCGCCAGCACGAGGCTGGACCCGTACTCGCGATTGCGCGACAGCGTCCTCGCGCCGAGCGCGCCGGCGACGAGCGCGACGGCGATCGCCGCGGCGATCGCGGTCCTGGGCGCGAAACCGGCGGCATCCTCGCGCGTTCCGTCGCGCCGGCGCGAGAGCCACGCGTGGGCCGCGCCGATGACCACGAACGCGACCATCGCGATGAGCGCCAGGTAGACGCGCCGTTCGGCGCCGACCTCCGTCGGGATCGGCACGACGCTGGACGACGGCGCCAGCGTGACGAACCACCAGGCGCCGAGGAAGGCGACCGGCCGGCGGCGCCACAGCCCGACCGCGGTGACCACGCCCAGGGCGCCGAGGGCCAGCATCTGCGGCCAGACGTCCGCCAGCGTCAGCGCGCGGGGCCAGCCGTAGTAGAGCACCAGTCCGTCCGGCCAGATTGCCAGCCGCGCGTAGTGCACCAGCATCACGGCCTGGTTGAGCAGGTAGGTCCACGGCGCGGCGTCGTGAGCGCCGAAGCCGGCCGAGTAGGTGCGCGGCCCGGACGCAACGAGCGCACCCAGCACGATCCACGTGGCCGCCAGCCCCGCGTAGAGCCGCCAGCGCCGGCGGACGGCGTCCGCGACGCCGGTCGCGCCGAACAGCGCGTCCCACGCCAGCACCACGAGCGGCGCGCCCACCATCGTCTCCTTCGACGCCATCCCGAGGGCACACGCCATCACCGCCGTCGTGGCCCAGGCGCCGCGCCGCCGGCCCGTCCACGCGCGGATGGACGCGTAGAGCGTGCCGAGGTAGAACGCCGCCATCATCGACTCGGTCCGCTGCGAGACGTAGTCCACCACCTCGGACGCGAGCGGGTGGACGACCCAGATCAGCGCGGTCGCCAACGCCAGGTCCGCCGCGACGGCGCCGAAGCGCGGGGAGAGCCGGTCGCTCTCGAGCGTGCGGCGAACGACGCCGAACACGAACAGCGCGCAGCAGAGGTGCAGGAGGAGGTTGCCGACGTGATAGCCGGTGACCTCGCGGCCGCCGATCGCGTAGTTCAGCGCGAACGAGGCGTTGACCACCGGACGGCCGGCGACGGGGGTCTCTTCGGGCGGCGAGAACATGCGCGCCGGATCGAGGCCTCCCTCGATCGAGGTGTTGTCGACGATGGTGGCCCGATCGTCGAAGACGAACGGGGCGGAGAAGCTGTTGGCGTAGACGGCCAGGCCGGCCACGAGCAGCAGGGTGGGTCGCCAGAGCGAGGCCGCCAGCCCCGGCCGGCGCCGGTGGGTCACCGATGGGCCGTCCCCCGGCCTCGGCCGATCGCCCCGGCCTTCCGGTGTCTTCGTCCTCCCGCCATCCCTGCGCTTCGCGCGCGCCATTCCGGAGATTCTATCCGCGGCCGTTCCGCCGCCGGCCGGGCGCCGTGTCTCGTCGTCCTAACAACGCCGCGCCAGCCTGCCGCAACCGTGCTCCCGCGCCCGGCGCGACGCGGGTCGCACGAAAGGTGTCCTGATGGTCCTCCCGTCCGTCCGCCGAGTCCTCACGATTGCCCTCATCGCCGCGTGCGGTTCGTCCATCGTGGTCGCTCGTGCACCATCCCGTGCGTTGAAGTCCGTCCTGCTGACGGCGCTGGACGGGTCGGGCGCGCCGGTGCGCGGGCTCGGGCCGACGGACTTCATGCTGCGCGAGGACGGGCAGGACCGCGAGGTCGCCGAGGTCACGCCGGCGACCGATCCGCAGTACGTGCTGGTGCTGATCGACACGGCACAGCCGCCGATGGGGCAGCAGGCGCCGGTCCGGGACATGCGTCTGGGACTGACGACGTTCGTCCAACGGATCCAGGCGGCCAATCCCGCGTCCCAGATCGCGCTCATGGAGATCGGCGGCGCGGCGGTGACGACGGTCAAGTTCACCGCGAAGGCCGAGGACCTCGAGAAGAGCATCAACCGCCTGTTCCCGAGCCAGCGCAGCGAGACCGTGCTGCTCGAGGGCCTGATGGACGCGGCGAAGGACATGGGCAAGGCGAAGGGGCCGCGGCGGGCCATCGTCTCGCTCACGTTCGCGTCGCGCGAGGGCAGCCGGATCCAGCCGCGGGACGTCGCCATGGCGGTGCAGCAGGCGGGCGCGTCCTACTGGGCGATCTCGGTGCAGGCGTCGGCGGATGCCGCCACCGCGATGTCCGGGCTGCAGAACGCGGATGAGATGGGGCCGGCGCGTGAGGCCATCCTGGAGAACCTGCCGCCGGCGACCGGTGGCCAGCGGATCACCGCGGTGTCGGCCACCGGGCTGGAGTCGATCTTCGGGCGGGTGGCCGACGCGCTCACCGCGCAGTACGTGGTGACCTACGCGCGGCCCGACGGGGCCGGGATGCCGCAGGCCATCCAGGCGCGCGCGAAGGGCGCCTCGACCGTCCTCATGGCGCCCTGGATTCAGTGAGCGCGGCGCCCCCGGGCGCCGGCGCAGACGGGACGGCGTTCGCGGCCAGCACGTCCGCGTCAGCGCCCGCGAATCTGGTCGAGCAGCCGCTGGATCGTCGCGACGTCCTGCCGCAACGCGGCGGGCGCGGTGGCGACGAAGCGCTCGCCGGCCGCGCGCGCCTCGGCCAGGCGTCCGGCGTCGGCGAGGTTGACGGTCAGGTTGAAGAGCGCGTTGAAGTCCTGCGGGTCGAGCTCGGTCGCGCGCGTCCACGCCGCGATCGCCTCGTCGCGCCGGTTGGTGCGCGCGAGCACCACGCCGAGCGCCGTGTAGGCGCCGGCCAGCGACGGGTCGAGGTCCACGGCGCGCCGCAGCGACGTCTCGGCCGCCGTCAGGTCGTCGGCCTGCAGGTGGACGATGCCGATGTTCTCGTGCGCGAGGCCGCTCGCCGGGTCGAGGTCGAGCAGCCGCTGGAACGTGCGCATCGCGTCGCGCGTGCGGCCCGCGGCCTGGTAGGCGTTGCCGAGCGTGACGAGCGCGTCCGGGTCGGATCCGGCCGTTCCCTCGAGCAGTTCGATGGCCTTCGCGGCCTGGCCCGACTCGGCCAGGTACTGGCCGAGCTTGATCCGGACCTCGCTCTGCGTCACGCCGGCCTGGAGCGCGGCTTCGAGCGTGTCCACCGCGTCCCGCGGCTGGCCCGCGCGCCAGTAGATCAGCGCGAGCTTGCGGTAGGCGTCCTCGGTGTCGGGGCGCCGGTCGATGACCTCGCGGTACAGCGACACCGCGTCGGCCGGCCGTCCCTCGCGATAGGCCTCGGCCGCGCGCGTCATCATCTGTTCGAGCTCGATCAGCCGCTTGGGATCGTCTTCCTCGGTGTACTCCTCGCGCGCCGCGGCCGCGCCGCCGCCGATGTAGCCGAGCGACCGCAGCCGCTCGATCGTCTCCGCCGATTCCTGGCGCGGCCGGCCGGGTGGCGTCATGTCGAAGCCGCGGAGCGTGTTCCGCAGGATCTCGACGCGGTCGCGTGCCGTGCTCGCGGTGTTCCGCAGCTCCTTCGGATCGGCCGCGAGGTCGTACAGCTCGACGATCGGCAGGTCGATGTACTTCTCGTGCCCGACCAGCACGCCGCGCAGCGGCGCCCAGCCGCGGACGAGGTTCGACGACATCGCCTCGAAGTACGACGGGCGATCCGATCGATCGCCCGCGAGCACCGGCCGCAGCGAGCTGCCGGGCAGCGCGGGATCCGCCGGCAGGCCCACCGCGTCGAGCACCGTCGGCAGCAGGTCCACGTGGCGCACCGGCGAGTCCACCACGACGCCGCCCGACGCCGCCGCGCGGCCGGAGGCACCGCCCACCTCGGCGACGATCAGCGGGATGTGCAGCGTGGACTCGTAGGCGAACACGCTGTGCGTCAGTTCGCCGTGGTCGCCCAGCCCTTCGCCGTGGTCGCCGGTGACGATCACCAGGGTCGGCCGGGGCTGGCTCGCGAGCTGGTCGAAGAGCGGGCCGAGCGCGGCGTCGGTCCACGACACCTCGCCCAGGTACGGATCCGACGGGAACTTCGCGGCCCACTCCGCCGGCGGCGCGTAGGCGACGTGCGGGTCGTAGACGTGGACCCACGTGAACCACTTGCCCGACTGCCGCCCGATCCAGTCGAGCGCGGAGGCCACGACGACGTCGGCGCGCCGTTCGCGTTCGCTGGCCTCGAGACCGGACGGCACGAGGTTCAACCGGTCGTCGTAGCGGTCGAACCCGACGTCGAGGCCGAACTGGTGGTCGAGCGGGAACGCGCCGATGAACGCGCCCGTCGCGAACCCGTCGGCCTTCAGCCGCGTCGCCATCGTCCGGCCGTCGGCGGGGAAGCGGTAGCCGGTGTTGTCCCGCAGGCCGTGCTGATACGGGTATTCGCCGCTCAGGATGCTCGCGTGCGACGTCAGCGTCACCACCGCGTGGGAGTGGGCGAAGCTGAACCGGGCGCCGCGCGCGGCCAGGCGATCCAGGTTCGGCGTCTGGGCGCGGCCGCCGTACGACCCGAGCGCGTCGGCGCGCAGCGTGTCGATCGTGACCAGCAGGACGTTGCGATCGGGATCGACCGGGAGCGCCATGCCGGACGACCGCAGGAACCACCACGCCCCGAGCGCGACCGCGGCCCCGACGAGCAGCAGCAGGCCGAGCCGGCGGGACCCGGTCGCGCCGGACGTGGCGGCGCCCGTGCCCTGGCGGTGCCCGGGCTCGCCGTCACCCTCGGGCGCGGCGGCGCGGGGCGAGTCGGCGGGCGGGGTTGCCGGGGTATTCCGGGACTGGCGCTTGCGGGTCTTCCTGGCCATCTGCACTGATTTTAGTAGGGGGACGGGACCGCCCGCGAACCGCCGCTATGATGGAGGCTTCCGACATGCCAATGCCCCGGGTCCGGCTGACCGTCCTGGTGCCCGCCGTGGCCGCGGCGATCCTGCTGGTGCCCGTCACCCCGGACGCCAGACAGCCGCGCGCCGATCACGCCGTGGGCGGGCCCGAATCGCCGCCGCGGGTATCCCAGCGCGCCGGAGGGCAGGCCCAGGCGCCGACCTTCCGCTCCACCGTGGACCTCGTGCAGGTGGACGTCGTCGCGGTGGATGCCGACGGGAACCACGTCACGGGGCTCACCGCCGCCGACTTCGAGGTCTTCGATCGCGGGCGGCCGCAGGCGGTCGCGACCTTCGAGGAGGTCTCGCACACGGTGATGCGCGAGTCGCCCTGGGTGCCGGACGTCCCGCCGATGGTGAAGCTCGACGTGGCGAGCAACCAGGCCGAGCGCGCCGATCGGCTGGTCGTGCTGGTCGTCGACGACCTGCACCTCTATCGCGGCCGGACGGACCGCGCGAAGGACCTCGCGCGGGGCGTCGTGAACAACCTCGGCGGCGAGGCGTCGATGGCGGTGCTGTTCACGAGCGGCGATCACTCGACCGAGGTCACGGCGGACCGCACGCGTCTGCTCGAGGCGATCGACACGCTCAAGGCCTGGAAGGGCTGGCGACGGCCGCACCAGGCGCGCGACGACCAGAAGCCGATCCGCCTCGATCCCGAGGAACCGCCGGAAATCTGGCAACAGAAGATCGACGCGAACCAGCAGGTGAACGTCCAGGAATTCTTCGACAACATGTCGCAGTTCAAGACGCTCGACGATGCCGCGCGCATCCTGGGCGCGGGCGAGGCGCGGCGCAAGGCGTTCGTGATGATCTCCGAGGGGATCGACATGGAGATGACCGGCCTCTTCGACGGCGCGATCGTCGGCGGTTACCACGCCCACGCGGTGCAGCACATGATGCAGTCGCTGCAGCGGTCCGGCGTGGCCACCTACGCGATCGACCCGCGCGGCTACGTCTCGCCGCAGGACCTGCTGCGCGAGAATTTTCCCGAGCCGCCCGGCCTGGCCGCGCGTTCGTACACGACACCGGACGACGTGGACAAGCCGACCGACTGGGACAACCCGGTGCGCCGCGCGCAGCGCGGGCTCGAGGTGGTGGCCGAGGCCTCTGGCGGGTTCGCGGTGACGAACACGGACGACTTCGACGCGGGCCTGCACCGGATTCTCGAGGACCTCGATCACTACTACCTGCTCGGGTTCTACCCGGCCGATCCGGACAAGGAGGGCTGGCGCAAGCTCGAGGTCAAATCGAAGCGGCCGGGCCTGACGCTGCGGTTCCGGAACGGCTATGACCCGGCCGGGCCGCCCGACCCGCCGAAGAACACGACGGCGCTCACGCGGCTGGCGAGCGGCGCGCTGCCGGCCACCGACCTGCCGATGCGGCTGCACGCGCTGCCGATGCCGTATTCGGGGAAGGAGTCGCGGGTGGCGGTCGCGATGGAGATCTCGGTGCCGCGGTCGCTCCTCGCGCAGCCGGATCAGCGGCTGCTGGACACGATCGAGTACGGCGTGTTCGCCGTGGACCTGAAGTCGGAGAAGGTCCGCGAGCGCGTCGGACGCGGGGCACGCATCGCGTTGCGACCGCGCCCGGGTGCCGGCCCGCCGCCGGAGAACCTGACCTACGTCATCACGGCCATGCTGCCGCTGCCGCCCGGCCGGTACCAGCTGCGCGCGTCGGCAACGAGCGAGAAGTTCGCGGCGGGCGGCAGCGTGTACCTCTCGCTCGAGGTGCCCGACTTCTCGAAGGCCGACCTCGCGCTGACCGACCTGGTCGTGGGGTACGCGGACGGCCCGCACGTGCCGATCGCGCGCGACCAGCCGCGCTCGCAGATCCCGGCGGCGAACCTGCTGCCGTTCGACCCGACGCTCGATCGGATCTTCACGCCGCGCGACGTGTTGCGCCTGTACTTCAAGGCGGTGCAGAAGCGTGACCGGCCGCTGACCGCGACGGTGCAGGCGCTCGACGCCGACGGCCGCGTGGTCGTGACGTTCGACCGCGAGATGAAGGCCGACAGGACCAGCGCGCTCGACGTGAACCTGCCCCTGGCGCAGCTGCGGCCGGGCGGCTACCGTCTGCACGTCCGCGTGCGAGGCGGCGGCGACACGGCCGAGCGGGAGGTCGGGTTCGAGGTGCGAGACGAGGCGGTCAGGCGATGAATCGGTTCCTGTAAATGATTGCCAAGACTGATCTTGCGAGATCGTGTCTTGCCGGCCTGGCGGTTCTCTGCGGGCTGGCGGTGCCGGCGGCGCAGCGCCAGGGACGCCCGCCGCAGGCGCCGACGTTCCGCTCCACCGTCGATCTCGTGCAGGTGGACGTCGTCGCGGTGGACGCCCAAGGACACCACGTGAAGGGGCTCACCGCCGACGACTTCGAGCTGATCGATCGGAAGCAGCCGCAGACCATCGCGACGTTCGAGGAGGTCACGCACGACTACTCGCGGGCGTCCGCGTTCACGCCGCGGCTGCCGCCGACCGTGCGGCTCGACGTCGCGAGCAACCAGTCCGCGGTGGCCGATCGCCTGATCGTGATGGTGATCGACGACCTGCACATCTACCGCGGCCGGACGGACCGCGCGCGGGACCTCGCGCGGGACGTCGTCACGCAGCTCGGTCCGGAGGCGTCGATGGCGGTGCTCTTCACGAGCGGCGAGCATTCGACGGAGGTGACCGAAGACCGGACGCGCCTGCTCGACGCGATCGACACGCTCGAGGCACGGCAGAGCTGGCGCCGCCCGCACCAGGCGCTGGACAATCAGAAGCCGGCCGCGGTCGGCGCCGAGATGTCGATGGAAGCGCAGCTCGGGGCGGTCAGCCAGTCGCAGAGCGTCAGCGTCCAGGACTTCTTCGACAACATGACGCAGTTCAGGACGCTGCAGGACGCGGCGCGGATGCTCGGCACCGGTGCGGCGCAGCGGAAGGCGTTCGTGCTCGTCTCGGAGGGCATCGAGAAGGACATGCGCGGCCAGTTCGAGAGCGACGTCACGCCGTGCGACGCCGTGAGCCCGATGAGCCCGTGCTTCCACGATCACGCGCTGCAGGACATGATGAACTCGCTGCAGCGCTCGAACGTCGCGACCTATGCCATCGATCCTCGCGGCCGCGTCGCGTCCGAGGACCTGCTGCGCGAGACCTTTCCGGCGCCGGCCGGTCTCGTCACCAGCCAGGACGGCGGCGCCGATAGCGAGGACTCGCCGTTCTACTGGTCCAACCCGGTCCGGCTGGCGCAGAGCGGCCTCCGGATCATGGCCGAGGCCTCGGGCGGCTTCGCGGTGACCGACACCGACGACTTCGCCTCCGGCCTCGACCGCATCGTCGAGGATCTCGATCACTACTACCTGCTCGGCTTCTACCCGGCCGAGCCCGGCCGGAAGGGCTGGCGCAAGCTCGACGTCAAGGTGAAGCGGCCCGGGATCACGCTCCGGTTCCGCAGCGGCTACGACCCGGCCGGCCCGCCCGCGCCACCGGCGAACACCACGCCGCTCACGCGGCTGGCGGGGGGCGCGCTGCCGGTGAATGACCTCCCGATGCGGCTGCAGGCCGTCGCCCTGCCGCCGCCCTCGGGCGGCAATCCGCGGGTCGCGCTGGCCCTGGAGCTCACGGTCCCGCGGGCCGCGCTCGAGGAGGCCGACGCACGCGCGGTGGACGAAATCCAGTACGGCGTGTTCGCGGTGGACCTGAAGACGGAGAAGGTGCGCGAGCTGATCGGTCGCGGGGCCAGGCTGGCGCTTCGTCCTTCCGTCACCGGCCGCCCATTGCCCGAGCAGGTGGCCTACATGATCACCGCGTCGATGTCGCTGCCGCCGGGCCGCTATCAGCTGCGCGCGTCGGCCACCAGCGCGAAGCTCGACCTCGGCGGCAGCGTCTACCTGTCGCTGGACGTGCCGGAGTTCTCGAAGGCGCCGCTCGTCCTCACGGACCTGGCGATCGGCTACGCGCGAGGTGCCCGTGTGCCCGTCGCGCGCGACGATTCGGCGGCGCCGGACCTGCTGCCGTTCGCGCCGACGCTCGACCGCGTCTTCCGGCCGCGCGACACGCTGCGGGTGTACGCCGGCGTCGTGCAGGCGACGCCGGCCGCCCTGGGTGCCACGGTGTCGGTGCTCACCGCCGACGGGCGGGAACTGCGCACGTGGGACAGCCCGCTGCCCGAGGTCGGCCCGCGCGCGGTGGACCTGACTCTGTCCCTGCGTCAGTTCCTGCCGGGATCGTACCGGCTGCTCGTGCGGGTCTTCGGCGGCGGGCAGCTCGCCGAGCGGGAGGTGGGGATGGAGATCCGCGAGCCTACCGGCCCAGGAACCCCCTGAACTGCTGCAGTTCCCTCGCGTAGAGCGCCTCGGGCGCGCGGTCCACGAACTGGCGCGCGTAGGCGCGGGCCTCGTCCACGCGGCCGGCCTCGGCGAGCATCACCGTGAGGTTGTAGAGCGCGTCGAACTGGTCCTTGTCGAGGTCCACGGCGCGCGTGAACTCGTCGATCGCCTCGGCCTTCCGGCCGAGGTCGTTGAGGATGGCCCCCAGCGTGACGTGCCCGACCGGCAGTGAGGGGTCGACGTCGAGCGCCTGGCGCGCGTAGCCCTCGGCCTCCACGGTCAGCCGGCGGCGCGCGTCCGCGTCCTTCGTCGCCTTGGCTTCCTCGAGCGTGGTGGACGCGATGTTCTGCCAGGCCAGGCCGTTCGTCCGGTCCAGGTCCAGGATCTGCCGGAACGTCCGTACCGCCTCCGGGAAGCGCCCGGCCCGCGTGTAGGCCACGCCGCGGCTGTTGAGCGCTTCCGCGTCGGTGTCCGGCAGCCCTTCGAGCAGCTTCAGCGCCTGTTCGGCCTGGCCGGTCTCCGCGAGGTAGTAGCCGAGGCGGATGCGCAGATCGCGATCCGGCGCGCCCTTCGCGAGGCCCTGCTCGATGGTCGCAATCGCCGGCTGGATCTCGCCGAGCTCCCAGTAGGCCGACGCGAGCTGGATGTAGGCGTCGGCCATGTCGGGCCGGGCCTCGATGACCTTCCGGAACATCGCCAGCGCCTCCTGCACCTGGCCGCGCTGGTAGAACCCGGTGGCCTCGTGCAGGTCGCGGTCCACGTCCACCAGGCGCTTCGGATCGTCGGCTTCGGTGTAGGCCTCGCGGGCCGGAGCCGATCCCGTGATGTAACCCAGGGACCGCAGCAGCTCGGCCGTTCGCGCGTTCTCCTGGCTCGGGCGTCCCGGCGGCGCCGTGTTGTAGCCGCGCAGCACGTTGGCCATGACCTGGACGTCGCCGGACTGTTCGGGCGCCAGGTTGCGCGTCTCCTCCGGGTCGGCCGCCAGGTCGTACAGCTCGCGGATCGGGAGGTCGATGAACTTGTCGCGGCCGACGAGCACGCCGCGCAGCGGCGCCCAGCCGCGCACCAGGTTGTAGGTCATCGCCTCGAAGTACATCGGGCGATCGCCGCCGTTGCCGGTGCGGATCGCGTCGCGCAGCGACGCGCCGGGCAGCGTCTGATCCGCGGGCAGGGCCATGGCGTCGAGCACGGTCGGGGCGATGTCGATGTGGCGGACGGGCGAGTCCACGACCACGCCGCGCGTCCGCGCCGCCTGTCCCGGGTGGACCGTCGCGACGATGAGCGGCACGTGCAGCGTCGCCTCGTAGGCGAACATGCCGTGCGTCAGCTCGCCGTGGTCACCCAGGCTCTCGCCGTGGTCCGCGGTGACGATGACGACGGTGGGCCGCGATCGCGTGGCGAGCGCGTCGAAGAGCGCGCCGAGCGCGTGGTCCACGTAGGCAATCTCGCCGTCGTAGGGCTGGCTCGTGTACTCGCTGAGGTACGGTTCCGGCGGCGCGTACGGCGCGTGCGGATCGAACACGTGCACCCAGGAGAAGAAGCGACCCTGCTGCGCGTCGATCCACGCGACCGCGCGCGAGACGACGTCCTCGGCGCGGCGCTCGGGCATCGAGAAGGACACGTCGCCCTTGAGCTCCGGCACCTGGTCGTCGTACACGTCGAAGCCCGGCGTCAGGCCGAACCGCTTCGTGAGGGGAAAGCCGCCGACGAACGCGCCGGTGGCGAAGCCGGCGGCCTTGAGCCGCGTCGCGAGGGTGACGGTGCCGTCGGGCACCCGGTAGCCGCTGTTGTCGCGGACGCCGTGCTCGTACG
>JAWKHR010000091.1:0-12997 GCA_041394725.1 Vicinamibacterales bacterium
GCCCTCGCCGTAGCCCAGGACCGCGATGCGGTCGTCGTCCACGTCCTTGCGATCGCGCAGCCAGCGCACGATCTGCGTCACGTCGCCGGCGTAGGCATCGATGTCGGCGTTCTCCACGCGGCCGCCGCTCTGTCCCGTGCCGCGCCGGTCGTAGCGGACGACGAAGTAGCCGGCCTGGGAGAGCGCGCGGGCGATCTGGCCGAAGACCGGCACGCCGTAGGCCATGTGGTCGCGGTCCTGCGGGCCGGCGCCGCCGACCAGGACGACGGCGGGCGCCTCGCGCGGCGCGGGACCCGTGGCGGGCGCGGCCGGCGTCGTCACGGTCGCGGCCAGGTTGAAGCCGTTGGCCGGGATGAACACGTCCGCGTCGCCCTCGACGCGGATCTTCTCCACGCGCGAGAGCACCGACGACAGGTCGTCGCGCACGGCGACCATGCCGTTCGCCTGCAGTACGACGCGCGCGAGGTGTGCGTCGCCGTCGATCCAGACCTGCACCGGCACGGGATCGGCGGGGAGATCGATGCGCAGGTCGTACTCGCGGATGTCCACCGGGCCGTTGGGCGTGATGATGCGGCGGGGCGTGACGCGGAGCACCGTCGCGCGGTACTCGCCCTCGGGCGCGATGTACACCGGCAGGCTGCCGCCGGCCTGGAGCTCGGGCAGCCGCGGCGCCAGGCCCGCGTAGGCGCCGAGGAAGTTGTTCGGCAGCACCACGGTGCGCGGCGTGATCGTCTGCGTGACCGAGCCGCGCTGGCCGCCCTGCAGCACGTCGCTCGTCGCCTGCGTCAGCCCGAACGAGGTCGAGAGCGCGAGCAGGTCGCCCTTGTAGCTGCCCTCGATGGCGAGCCGCTGCGGCTGCCAGTCCGGGCCGTAGGTCAGCTCGAACCGGCGGGTGACGAGGTCGAACGGCGGGTACAGCTCGCCGGATCCCGTGATCAGCCAGCCGCCGCCCGTGCGCGCCAGCGTGACGCTCTCGACGCCCACCCGCGCGCCCTGGATGAGGACGGTGAAGGTGGCCGACATGCGGGTCTCGTACTGCGCCGGCGCGGCCTGGCCCTGCGGCGTCTGCGCGGTCGCGCGTGCGAGGCCCGCCGTTGAGGCCAGCAGGAGCGCGACGCTAAGATGGCCGAGGAGCGCCTTCGTGTCCCGCATCGACGAACAGTATCGCATCATCGCCACCGCGGCCGGCTGGGTCGATCGCGGCGCGCGCGGCCGGATCCGCGCGACGGGCGCCGACGCGGCGAGCTTCCTGCACGCGCTCCTCACCAACGACGTCACCGCGCTTGCTTCCGGCGACGGCCTGTATGCCGCGTACCTCACGCCGCAGGGCCGGATGATCGACGACCTTCGGCTCTATCGCCGCGGCCGCCCCGACGCGAACCTGCTGCTCGACGTCGAACCCGGCCGTGCCGCCGATCTGGCCGCGCGGCTCGACGGGTCGCTCTTCGCCGAGGACGTCTCGATCGCGGACGTCTCGAGTGACACCGCTGCCGTGCGTGTGCTGGGCCGGGACGCCGCGCCGCGCGTGGCCGCCGCGTTCGGCCTGGACGCCGCCCGCCTGGAAGCGCTGCCGCCGCTCGGCCAGATCGACCTGCCGGCCGACGCGACCGGCACGCCGGGCGACGCGTTCGTCGCCCGGGCCGACGACCTCGACGTGCCCGCGTTCGACGTCGTCGCTCCGGCGGGCGCGCGCGACACGCTCGTCGGCCGGCTCGAGACCGCCGGCGTGTGGCCGGTGGACGACGACCTCGTCGAGGCGTTGCGCATCGCCGCCGGCCGCCCGCGGTTCGGCGCCGACATGACGACCGAGACGATCCCGCTCGAGGCCGGCGTGCAGGACCGCGCGATCAGCATGACGAAGGGCTGCTATCCCGGGCAGGAGGTCATCGTGCGCGTGCTGCACCGTGGCGGCGGGCGAGTCGCGAAGCGGCTCGTGCGCATCGCCCTGCCGCCCGACGCGGCGGGCGTGCCCGAGGCCGGCGTCGCCATCCTCGCCGGCGGGGAAGAGGCCGGCCGTGTGACGAGCGCCGCCTGGTCGCCGACCGACCGGCGCGTGCACGTGCTCGGCTACGTCCGGCGTGAGCTCGCGGAATCGCCCGCGCCGGTGACCGTCGGCTCGGCGACCGGCACGATCACGGGGCTGGCGGGGTGAGGGCGAGCCGCATGACCAGCTCGCGGTCGGCGTCGGGAAACTGATACCGCGGCAGGTCGCGCGGGTGCACCCAGGCCATTTCCTGCCCGAGCCGCGCCTCCGGCTCGCCCGCAATCTCGCACGCGTGAAAGTGCAGCCGCACCGTCTTCTCCGGGTAGCGGTGCTCGATGACCATCATCTGGTGGCCCACCGACGCGAGCACGCCCAGCTCCTCGAGCAGTTCGCGCCGCAGGCCCTCGGCCGGCGACTCGCCCGGTTCCACCTTGCCGCCCGGGAACTCCCACAGGCCGGAGAGGTGCGTGCCCTCGAGCCTTCGCGTGATGAGCAGCCGTCCCTCGCGCCGGATCACGCCGGCGGCGACGAGGACGGTCGCGGGCGGCACGCGATCGGTCATCGCCCCCTCACTTCGCCGACCGTGTCCGCCCCGCCGCGGCCCGGCGCCGGCGCGGCCGCGGCGGCGTGAAGGGGTACGCGCGGCAGCGCCCGCGCATCGGGCACGCGGGACACCGCGGCGCGCGCGCGGAACAGACGGTCGCGCCGAAGTCCATGAGCGCCTGGTTGAAGTCGTAGACGTGCTTCACGGGCAGCACCGTGCGCGAGATCTCCCACAGCCGCCGCACCGTGCGGTGCGCCTTCGGGTCGCCGCGCCCGACGAACACGCGAAACAGCACCCGCGCGACGTTCGTGTCGAGGATGGCCGCGCGCTGGCCGAACGCGAAGCTCAGCACCGCGCCGGCCGTGTAGGGGCCGATGCCCTTGAACGACCGCAGCACGGCCTCGTCGCCGGGCAGCCGGCCGTCGTGATTCGCCATGGCCTCGCGCGCGATCGCCTGCAGCCGCCGCGGCCGGATGTTGTAGCCCAGCGGGTACCACGTGCGCACGACCTCGTGCTCCGGCGCCGTCGCCAGCGCGTCCATCGTCGGGTACCGGTCCAGCCACTCGTGGTACTTCGGAAGTACGCGGTCCACCTGCGTCTGCTGGAGCATCACCTCGGAGACGAGCACGTGGTACGGATCACGCGTCTGCCGCCACGGCAGGTCGCGCCCGTGGCGGCGGTACCAGTCGAGGAGGCGGCGGCGGAACCACTGTCTGGCGGCGGGGGCTGGCAGCATAATAGGGGCGTGGACAAGGGCTCCAGCCTTCCATTGATCTACACGAAAACCGGCGACGCCGGCCAGACCGGGCTGTTCGACGGCACGCGGGTCGCGAAGTCCGATCCGCGCGTGGAGGCCTACGGCGAGGTGGACGAGCTCGGCGCGTGGATCGGCCTCGCGCGCACGCACGGCCTGCAGGCGGACCTCGACGCGATGCTCGAGACGATCCAGAAGGACCTGTTCGCGCTGGGCGCGCGGCTCGCCGACCCGAGCCACCGGATCTCCGCGCGCGTCGAGAAGGCCGACCTCGAGGACGATGACGTGCGCCGGCTCGAGGGCTGGATCGACCAGATGCAGGACGCGCTGCCGCCGCTGCGCCGGTTCATCCTCGCGGGCGGGTCGCCGGCCGGTGCCACGCTCCACCTGGCGCGCACGGTCTGCCGTCGCGCGGAGCGGCGCGCCGTCGCGCTCGGCGAGGCCGCGCTCGACCCGCGGGTGGTGGTCTACCTCAACCGGCTGTCGGACTTCCTCTTCGTGATCGCGCGGACGGCGAACCACCGGGCGGGCGTCGAGGAAGCCGTCTGGTGAGTGCCGCCGCGTACGACGCGTGCCTGCGGCTCGCGCGCCAGCACTACGAGAACTTCCCGGTCGCGTCGCGCCTGATGCCGGCCCGCGCCCGGCCGCACATCGCGGCCGTCTACGCCTTCGCGCGGCTGGCCGACGACTTCGCCGACGAGGGCACGCGCACACCCGAGGCGCGGTTCGCGCTGCTCGACGACTGGCAGGCCCGCCTGCACGCCGCCGCCCGCGGCGCCACGGTGGACGACGGGTCCGACGCGGCGGCGATCTTCCTGGCGCTCCAGCAGACGATGCGCGAGCGCGACCTCGAGGCCTCGCTCTTCGAGGACCTGCTGAGCGCGTTCCGGCAGGACGTCACCGTCACGCGCTACGCCACGTGGGCCGACCTGCTCGACTACTCGCGCCGGTCGGCGGATCCGGTCGGACGGCTGGTGCTGCGGATCTGCGGCTACCGCGACGACCACCTCGACGCGCTCTCCGACCGCGTCTGCACGGCGCTCCAGTTCACGAACTTCTGGCAGGACGTCGAGCGCGACTGGCAGAAGGGCCGCGTCTACGTGCCGCGCGACCTCGTGGAGGCGGCCGGCGCCGACGAGCGCGACCTCGGGCGCCGCCGGCTCTCGCCCGAGTGGCGCCGCGCGCTCGGCGAGGCGGCCGCGCGGACGCGCGCGCTCTTTGCCGAGGGCCGGGGCGTGGCCGATGGCGTCCACGGCCGGCTGCGCTGGGAGCTGCGCGCGACGTGGCTCGGCGGAACGCGTATCCTTGACCGGCTCGAGGCCGTGGGCTTCGACGTCTTCCGCCGCCGGCCCACGCTCGGCGCGGCCGACGTCGTGCCGATCCTGTGGCGCACGCTGGCGTGGCGTCCGGCCGCCGGGCCCGCGAATCGATGACGCGCAAGACGAGCTTCTACTACTCCTTCCTGGTGCTCCCGGCCCCGAAGCGCCGCGCGATCACCGCGGTCTTCGACGTCTGCCGCGCAATTGACGACGCGGTGGACCTGGAGACGGATCCGGCGCGCGCACAGGCGGCGCTCGCCCGGTGGCGGGCCGAGATCGCGCGCGTGTTCGAGGGCGGCACGCCGGAGACCGAACAGGGACGCGCGCTGCAGCCCTTCGTCGCGCCCTGTCACCTGCCGCGCGACCAGTTCGACGCGCTCATCGACGGCGTCGCGATGGACGCCGCGCCGCTCCGGTTCCGCACGTTCGAGGACCTCGAGCCCTACTGCCACCGCGTGGCCTCGTCGGTCGGGCTGATGTGCGCGGAGATCTTCGAGTACCGCGACCAGCGCGTGCGCGACTACGCGCGCGACCTGGGCGTCGCGCTGCAGCTCACCAACATCCTGCGCGACGTCGGCGTGGACTACCGCCGCGGCGGCCGGCTGTACCTGCCGCTCGAGGACCTGGCCCGCGCGGGCTGCTCCGAGGACGACATCCGCCGCGAGGTGGAGCAGCCGGGGCAGGGCGTGCAGTCGGCCGCCGTCCGCCGCGCGCTCGAGTTCCACGCCTCGCGCGCGCGCGAGTTCTTCGCGAAGGCGATCGCCTCGCTCCCGGCCGGCGACCGCCGCCGGTTCCTCCCGGCCGAGATCATGCGCGAGATCTACTGGGCGCTGCTCCTCCGGATCGAGGCGGAGCAGTGGGACGTGTTCAGCCACGTCGTGCGGATCCCGCGACCGGCGCAGGCGGCGATCGCGCTGCGCACGTGGTGGAAGACGCGGTGAACGCTCGCCGCGCCGACGCGGTCGTGATCGGCGCGGGCTGGGCCGGCCTCGCCGCCGCCGTCCACCTGGCCGACGCCGGCCGGCGCGTGATCGTCGTCGAGGAATCGCGCCGGCTGGGTGGCCGCGCCACCGCGTTCACGGACCGGGCGACGGGCGAGCGCGTGGACAACGGCCAGCACGTGCTGTTCGGGTGCTACCGCGCGACGTACGACGTGCTCCGCAAGGTGGGCGCGGCCGACGCCGCGCCGCTGCAACAGGCGCTGACGCTCGTGATGGCCGACGACACGGGCCGGCGCGCGACGCTCGCGTGCCCGCCGTGGCCGCCGCCGTGGCACCTGGTCGGCGGCGTGCTGCGCTGGTCCGCGATGCCGCTGGCCGATCGGCTCGCGGCGCGTCACCTGCGGCCGCTGCTCTCGGCCGCGCGCCGCGACGGCGCGGAGGCCGTGGCCGCGCGCGTGCCGGAGACGCAGACGGTGACCGGCTGGCTCACCACGCTGCGCCAGCCGGCGTCGCTCCGGCGCTGGCTGTGGGACCCGCTGGCGTGGGCGGCGCTCAACCAGGATCCGGACGTCGCCGCCGCGCGTCCCTTCGTGCGCGTGCTCGGTGAGCTGTTCGGCCCGCGCGCCGAGGACGCCGCGCTCGGCCTGCCCGCCGTGCCGCTCGACGCGCTGTTTCCCGAGCCGGCGGCGGCGTTCGTCCGCGCTCGCGGCGGCGAGGTGCGCATGGGCGCGCCCGGCCGCGTGGTCGTGGATGCGCGTGGCGTCGCCGGTGTCGCGGTCGGCGACGAGGTGATCGAGACCCGGTGCGTGATCTCCGCGGTGCCCTGGCACGCCTTCGGCCGGATCTGGCGTGACGACGTGCCCGAGGCACTTCAACCAGTGGCCGCCTCGGCCGCCGCGATGGCGTCGTCGCCCATCGTGACGGTCAACCTCTGGTTCGACGGCCCGGTGATGACCGAGTCGTTCCTCGGCCTGGTGGGCGGGCCGATTCACTGGGTCTTCGACAAGAGCGCGATCCTGCGCGAGCCCGGCGGACACCTCTCGGTGGTCTCGAGCGGCGCGACGGATCTGGCCACGATGTCAAACGAAGAGGCGACCGAGGTCGCGCTCCGCTGCCTCGCGCCCGTGTTGCCGGAGACCAGGTCGCGCACGCTGAAGCGCTCGGTCGTCGTGCGCGAGCCGCGCGCGACGTTCTCGCTCGCGCCGGGCCAGCCGCCACGGCCAGCCACCGTCACCGCGCTGCCTGGCTTCTTCCTGGCTGGCGACTGGATCGACACCGGGCTGCCCGCGACGATCGAGGGAGCGGCCAGGAGTGGCGCGGCGGCGGGGTTGGCGGCGGCGCGAAACACGCCGCGCGAGTAACTTCGAAGTTCGAAGTTCGAACTTGGAACCGTGGGGGCCGGCTTTGCCGGCGACGTTTCTCTATTCCGACCTGAGGGTCTGGGCCGGGTCGGTCCGGAGCGCGCGGCGGAGCGGGGGCGCGGCGGCGGCCGCTCCGGCGACGGCCATGACGGCCAGGGCGATCCCGATGGTCGCCGGATCGATGCCGTCCACCTCGAACAGGAGATCGCGCATGAGCGGCGTCAGGGCCGCGGCCAGCGCGACGCCTGGGACGAGACCGGCAACCAGCATGACCGTCACGGGGCCCGCGACGAGCCGGACGATGCGCGACCGGCTGGCGCCGAGCGCGAGCCGGACGCCGATCTCGCGCCGCTGACCGGTCACGCTCGACGACAGCAGGCCGTAGACGCCGATCGCCGCCAGGAACAGCACGACGCCGGTGAACGTGCCCGCCAGGCCGGTAACCACGCGGTCGTTCGACCACGACGCCGCCACCAGCGCGCCCATCGTCGAGACGTCCGACGCCGTGACGCCAGGCGCCGCCGCGGAGAGAAGCGGCGGGATCGTCGCGGCCAGCTCACCGGCGTCGGGACCTGTGCTTCGCACGAGCAGCACGCCGCGGATCGCCGTCGCGGCCGTCTGCGGGCAGAGATACATGAAGTTCAGCGGCGCCTCGCGCACGGCGTTGTACCGCGCGTCGTCCACGACGCCGACGACGGTCATCGGCGGACGATTCCCCTCGACGAACCGCACCGCGCGACCGACGGAGTCCGCGCCGAGCAGACGATCCGCGAGGCGGCGGCCGAGGATGGCCACGGGCGGCGTGCCCGGCGCGTCAGCCGGCGCACACGCGCGCCCGGCGACGATCGGGATCCCCATCGTCTCGAAGTACCCGGGCCAGACGGTCTGGAAGAACGTGTGTGAGGGCGGGCGACCCTCGTTCGGACCGGCCGGCACGACGTTCACGCCGATCTCGCGGCCGCTGAACGGCGCGAACGAGGCGAGGCTCGCGTTCGCGACGCCAGGCACGGCGCGCGCCGCCGCGAGCAGCCGGGCCAGCAGATCGGCCGCCTGACCTGCCGGCCGGGAGGGCAGCGTGTCGCGGAGCGACACGGCCAGCACGCGGCCCGCGTCGAATCCGACGTTCGCACGACCGAGGTTCACGAGGCTCCTGGCGAGCAGGCCGCTCCCGGTCAGCAGTGCGATGGAGATCGCGAGCTGCGCCACGACCAGGAACCGGCGGCCGCGAGATCGGCTGCTGCCGGAGAGACCGGCGGCGCGCCCGGACGCGAGCGCCGCCGGACGAGTGGATCCCAGGCTCGCGCGAACCGGGAGCCAGCCGCAGAGGACCAGCACGGCAAGGAACACGCCGCCAGCCGCTGCCGCCGCACGGAGGTCGAGGCTGCTGTCGAGCGAGACGGGCGCGTCGCCCGGCATCCACGACACCAGCGCCGTGCTGACCCACGAGCTGACGACGAGGCCGGACGCGAACCCGACGCCCGCGAGCAGGCCGACTTCGATCACGCGGCGTCGGGCGAGCCGCCACGGCGACGCGCCGAGGGCCAGCTCGACGGCCAGGTCGCCCTGCTCGCCGGCGGCCCTGGCGATGGCCAGGCCACCGACGTTCGCGCAGGCGACGGCGAGCAGCAGCACGACGATGGCGCCGAGGATGCGCGCCGCGGTCCCGAATCGATCGCGCAGGGGCGAGAGTCCGCGCGGGATCGGCGTGACGAGCAGCCGGGCCATGAGCTGTTCACGCTCCACCTCGGGCAGTGACGACTCGGCGGTCGCGGCCAGGAACGTCGCATCGAGGCGCGTGCGCGCCGCTTCCGCCGTCACGCCCGGCGCCAGCCGTGCGACGGCGGTCACGAACTGCGGCGGACGGCGTTCGAGATCGAGCGGCACGTAGACGTCCGTCGCCGCGCCGACGGTGAGGCCCGGGAATCCGCGCGGGGCGACGCCGACGATCGTCAACGGCCGTCCGGCGAGGACGACGGTCTGGCCGACGGCGGCCGGCGCACCGCCCAGCGTCCCGTTCCAGAAGGCGGCGCCGACCACCGCGATGGCCGCGTCGGACGCGTCGTCTTCATGGAACAGCCGCCCGGCAGCGGGACGCAGTCCCAGCACCGCGAAGTAGTTCGTCGTCACCCGCTGCACCGTGGCACGCGCGGTCCGCCCTTCGATCACGACGTCGCGCGCGCTTCCCGGCATCTCGGCCAGCGTGCCCGCGAGCGCGGCGTCAGCAGCCGACAGTCGCGCGAACGCGGCGGGCTCGATCTGGTCGAGGGCGGCCAGCGGACCGGCCGAGTGCAGCTGGACGAGCGACGCCGGGGACCGGACCGGAAGGGTTCTCAGGAGCAGCGGATCGACGATGCGCAGGACCGACGCGCAGGTGCCGACCCCGACGGCGAGCGTGGCAATCGTCGTGAGCGAAAACGCCGGCGTTCGCCGAAGCCGCCGCCAGGCGATCGTGACGTCCCGCCAGATGTCCGACACGCCCGCCTTGTAGCACAAAAGACCCGTCGCCGGCGAAGCCGGCCCCCACGGTTCCAAGTTCCAACTTCGAACTTCGAAGTTTGCAGGCGCTTTACAATGCCTGACGTGTCCCGGGTCATCGCGCACTACGGCGAGCTGGCGCTCAAGGGGAAGAACCGTCCCTGGTTCATGAGCACGCTCGTGCGGAACGTGAAGTCCGCGCTCGCCGGTCTCGGCGTGGAGAGCGTGCGGATCGTCGTCGGCCGGATCGAGATCCGGCACCGATCCGACGCCGACTGGGGCGAGATTCGCGCGCGGCTCGCGCGGGTGCCCGGCATCGGCAACTTCGCGCGGGCGCTGTTCGTCGAGCCCGATCTCGACCGCATCGCCGACGTCGTCGTCGAGGCCGTGCGCGGGCGGAGCGCGGCGTCGTTCCGGATCGCGGCGCGCCGTGCGGACAAGCGGTTTCCGCACGCGTCGCCGGACATCGAGCGGGTCATCGGGCGCCGCGTGCAGGAGGCGACGGGCTGGCCGGTGGATCTCTCGCGGCCCGCGTTCGTGATTCGCGTCGAGGTGCTCACGCACGAGGCGTTCGTCTCGTTCGACAAGGAACCGGGGACGGGCGGCCTGCCGGTCGGGACGGGCGGCCGGGTGCTCTGCCTGCTGTCGGGCGGGATCGACTCGCCCGTCGCGGCGTGGCGGATCATCCGTCGCGGGTGCCAGGCGTCGTTCGTGCACTTCCACAGCCATCCGATCCTCTCGCGGACGTCGCAGGACAAGGCGCGCGAGCTGGCGAGGATCCTGACGGCCAGCCAGCTGCGGTCGCGCCTGTTCCTGGTGCCCTTCGGGCCGGTGCAGCAGCAGGTGGTGGTGACGGTGCCGCCGCCGCTGCGCGTGGTCGTCTATCGCCGCCTGATGATCCGGATCGCGGAGCGCATCGCCGCGCGTGCCGGCGCCCGGATGCTCGTGACCGGCGAGGTCATCGGCCAGGTCGCGTCGCAGACGCTCGACAACATGGCCGTGATCGACGAGGCCGCGACGCTGCCCGTGCTCCGGCCGCTCGTCGGGTTCGACAAGGAGGAGATCACGGCCGAGGCGCAGCGGCTCGGGACCTACGACGTCTCGATCGTGCCCGACGAGGACTGCTGCACCCTGTTCACGCCCCGGTTTCCGGCCACGCGGGCCACCCTCGACGAGGTGCGGGCGGCCGAGGCCGGGCTGGACGTCGGGGCGCTGGTGGAGCGCGCCGCGGGGGACGCCGCCGTGGAGGATTTCCGCTTCCCGATGGTACAATCACCGGTCGCACGTCGCGCCGAAACCGCAGGAGATCAGCCGTGAAACTGACCCCAGGGAAGCTCGCAGGGATGAAGGCCGTCTCGGATGCCCGAGGCGTCATCGCCGCCGCCGCGATGGATCAGCGCGGTTCGCTGAAGAAGGCCCTCGGCAAGGAGAAGGGCGCCGACATCAGCGACGCGATGATGGAGGAGTTCAAGTCGCTCGTCACCGAGGTGCTGACGCCGCACGCGAGCGCGATCCTGCTGGATCCCGAATGGGGCCTGCCCGCCTCGCGGCGCCGCGCGAAGGATGCCGGGCTGCTCCTGGCCTACGAGAAGACCGGCTACGACAAGACCGGCCCCGGCCGGCTGCCGGACCTGCTCGACGTGTGGTCCGTGCGCCGACTGAAGGAGAGCGGCGCCGACTGCGTGAAGATCCTGCTCTACTACACCCCGTTCGACCCCGAGCCGATCAACGAGCAGAAGCACGCCTGGGTCGAGCGCATCGGCGACGAGTGCCGCGCGAACGACATCCCGTTCTTCCTCGAGTTCGTCGGCTACGAGGAAGGCGCGGACGAGAAGGGCCTCGAGTACGCGAAGAAGAAGCCGGAGATCGTCGCCGCGAGCATGGCCGAGTTCACGAAGGACCGCTACGGCGTGGACGTCATGAAGGTCGAGGTGCCGATCAACATGAAGTTCGTCGAGGGCGCCGGCGTCTACGCCGGCCAGAAGGCCTACACGCGCGACGAGGCGAAGCAGTGGTTCCTCGAGACCGCCAAGGTCGCGACGAAGCCGTTCATCTACCTCTCGGCCGGCGTCAGCAACGCCGAGTTCACCGAGTCGCTGGCGCTCGCCGCCGATTCCGGCGTGCGCTTCTCGGGCGTGCTCTGCGGTCGCGCGACCTGGAAGGACGGCATCCCGGTCTACGCGCGCGAGGGCGCCGACGCGTTCCGCGCGTGGCTCCAGACGAAGGGCGTCGAGAACATCAGCAACGTGAACGCGGCGCTGAAACCCGCGAGCCCGTGGTTCAGCTTCTACGGCGCGGCCAGCGCGGACAGCCTGAAAGGGTCCTGAGGGTCCCATTGAAAAAAGGTCCCGGGCCCCGAAGGTGGCCCGGCACCGCGGTTCGAACTTCGAACTTCGAAGTTCAAAGTTACGCAAGCGCTTTTCAAACCCAATGTCTATCCTGAAGGTCGCGATGATGGGGCATCCCGTGCTGCGGACGCCGGCCGAGCCGGTGCCGCAGAACGAGATCAAGTCGTCGCGCATCCAGCAGCTCATCGACGACATGTTCGAGACGATGCGGGAGTACTCCGGCATCGGGCTCGCGGGGCCGCAGGTGCACCAGGGGCTGCGCATCTTCGTGGCCGGGACGACGAAGGCGCCGGTGCCGAACGCGATGACCGACGACCACGACATGCCGTACATCGCGCTCGTGAACCCCGAAATCGAGGTCGTCTCGCCCCAGCGGATCGAGGGCTGGGAGGGCTGCCTCAGCATCCCCGAGGTCCGCGGCCTCGTGCCGCGCGCGATGGAGATCCGCGTCCGCGCGCTGGACCGCGCCGGGCGCCGGCTGGAGTTCACCGCGAGCGGCCTGCCCGCGCGCGTCATCCAGCACGAGCACGACCACCTCGACGGCGTCCTGTTCATGGACCGGATGCCGACGCTCGCCTCGCTGACCTACATGGACGAGTACCGGCGCTTCTGGGCGAAGGACGACGACGACCACGACGAGGACGGGAGCGGGGAGTGAGCGAGGCCGCGTTCACGCCCGCCGAGCGCGCCGCCCTCGAGCCCTGGGTCACCAACGTCGATGGTCCCGTCTTCGCGCTGACCGGCCTGCCCGAGACCGTCAAGGGCGCGCTCTTCGCGCGCTACTCGCGATCGCCCAAGTCGCTGCGCCGGCTCTTCCTCGACGAGTTCCTCGGCGAGATGGCCGAGGCGGGCGCCGCGGGCGCCACGGCCGGCGGCGTCGGACAGGAACGCGCCGACCGGCTGTACCAGCGCGTGTTCAACGAATACGGCGACGACTCGGTCGCGCAGCTCGGCGGCGTCCACCTGGCCGTCGAGGACGCGTCGAACGTCCTCACCAAGGTCCTCGAGCGCGGCCGGCTGATGGCCTACCTCGAGCAGTCCACGCGCTACATCCCGTACACCGAGCGGCGCGGCGACCACTGGCGCTACCTCGTGCCCGCCGAGCTCGACGGCCACCCCCTGCGCGACGAGTTCGTCCGGACGATGGACGCGGCGTTCGAGACCTACGCGCGGTGGATCGACCCGATGCGCGCGTGGTTCGAGCGGCGCCATCCGAAGGCGCCCGGCGACTCGGACGCGGTGCACCGCGCCGCGATTCGCGCCAAGGCGCT
>JAWKHR010000092.1:0-11925 GCA_041394725.1 Vicinamibacterales bacterium
CCAGGGCGACGTGCCCGCCCAGGCGGTTGGGGTTCTGGCGCGAGGGCTCGTACACGCCCGGCCGGCTCGGCTGATCGATGCCGTAGTGCTTCGTGTCGGCCACCACCCCGACGATGGTCAGCCAGGGCATGTGCTCGCCGAGCCGGATGCGGTGGCCGAGCGGCGACGACGTCGAACCGAGGTGCGTGCGTACGAACGACTCGTTGACGATCGCGACGCCGTCGCCGGTGCGGCCGTCGAAGTCGTCGAACGTCCGGCCCTGCCGCAGCGGCACGCCGAGCGTCTCGAAGTAGCCCGGATCCACCCACCGGCGCAGCACGACCACGTTGCGCTCCGATTCCGACGTCGAGCCCTCGGCCTCGAAGAACCAGCCGGAGTGGCCCATGAGTGGCATGATCGTCGCGGTCGAGACGGCGTCCACGCCGGGGATCGCCTCGAGGCGCGCGCGGTAGCGGGCCCAGAACGCCTGGCGGTCGGCCGCCGTGGGGTAGCGGGCTTCGTCCGGCGACACACGGAAGGTGAGCACGCCCTCGGTCCGGAAGCCCGGGTCGATCCGGCCGACGGCCCGCAGGTCCACGAGGGCGAACCCGGACGTCGCGAGCAGCAGGGTCGCGAGCGCGACCTCGCCCGTCACCAGGCCCGCCATCGCCCGCCGCGTGACGCGGGACGCGGTCGTCCGGCTGGTTGCCGCCACGCCGACGGCGGCGCGCGACGCGCGCAGCGCCGGAACGATCCCCGCCACGACCGCCGTGCCGATCGTCGCCGCGGCGACGAACGCCACGAAGCGCCAGTCGAGGTCGAACCCGATGAACGCCGGAAGCTGGTCCTTCAGGAGCCCGACCAGCGCGTCCGACCCCCAGACGCTGAGCGCCAGGCCGCCCGCGCCGCCGACCAGGGCCAGGACGAGCGACTCGGCGAGGATGTGGAGGACCAGCCGGCCGCGGCTGGCACCGAGGGCCGCGCGCAGGCCCAGTTCCTGGCTGCGCGCCATCGAACGCGCCAGCATCAGCCCGGCGATGTTCCCGCACGCGATCAGCAGGACGATGGCGACCGCGCCGAAGAGGACGACCCCGCCGAGCCGGTCGGTGCCCAGGTACCGGTCGCGCAGGAGCATGACCGTGGGCGACGTGACCCGGTTGACGTCGCGCTCGGGGATGTGGCGCGCGTGGATCGCGTCGAGGTCGGCGCGGGCCTGCTCGACGGTCACACCGGGCTTGAGCCGGCCGATCACGCGCAGGTAGAAGCTGCTCTCGTCGTCCTCCGCGAGCGGGAGCCACACGTCGGCCGCGACCACCCGCGCGGCCTCGGGGGGCAGCACGCCGACGATCTCGCGCGAGGTCTGCCCGAAGCGCAGCGTCCGGCCGATGACGGCCGGGTCGCGCCCGTAGACCTCGGCCCAGAACGCGTCGCTCAGCATCACGACCGGCGGACCGTTCGGCTGGTCCTCGGCCTCCGAGAAGAACCGGCCGAGTTGCGGGACCAGTCGCAGCACGTCGTCCACGTCGTGCGTCGCGGTGAGCGTGGTGACGCGCCGGGCCTCGTCGGCCGTGGCGACGTTGTCGCCGCTGGTCGTGAGCGCGGTCATGCCCTCGAACGTCGAGTTCTCCTCGCGCCAGTCGTGAAAGTCCGTGATGGAGACGTTGGCAAACTCGAGATTCCACTCCGGCGCGGTTTCGTCCACGTCCACGAGGCGGCCGGGATCGTCGAACGGGAGCGTCCGCAGGCAGAGCCCGTCGAAGATGCGGAAGACCGCGGCGTTGCCGGCGATGCCGGTCGCGACCAGCAGGACGATCGTGCCGCTGTAGAGCGGCTGGCGCACGAGCTGCCGGACGGCGTGACGGACGGACGCGACGATCGCGGACATGGGGACCCCCGGTCGGATGACGAAGGTGGAGGCGGCGCGCCGGGCGACGGCCAGCCATTCGGCGGCCGCGCCGGTGACGGCGTCGGTGACGATCGCCAGCCAGAAGGTGAGCGTGGCGAGGCCGCCGCGCGGCGGGCGATCGGCCTGGAGATCGAGGAAGAGGCGCTCGAGGGCGGCCTGCCGCGCGCGCCGGAACGACGGCGGGAACAGCCACAGCAGCCGCCGGAACCAGCGCCGGGCCGGCGTCATGACGGTCCCTGGCGGGCGGAGCGTCGCGCGGCCGCGCCCCAGCGCGCCAGCCGGTCGCCTTCCTCCCGCAGCCGGCGTCGGCCCGCCGCCGTGATCGCGTAGTACTGCCGGCGTTCGTCGTCGGTCTCCTCGGCGGGCGGCGGCGCGGCGGCGATGAGGCCGTCGGCCTCGAGGTGGGCCAGCGACCGGTAGAGCATGGCCGGCCACAGCCGCACGTCGCCCTCGGTCTGCGCGAGCACCGCGCGCTGGACGGCGTAGCCGTGGAGCTGGCCCTTCGACAGGGCGAGCAGGATGTGGAAGAGGTGTGGCTTCATGGGACCCGCGGGCGGCCGGCCGGGCCGGCGTGATTCGCTCTCATTTGATATCGGTATCAAACAGTAGCGAATCTGGCGCCGCGGGTCAAGCGGCGGTCACGGCCGCTTCCGCCGCATGATCGTCACCAGCTCCTTGCCCCGGATGGCCGTATCGGCGACCGTCAGGCCCACCACCGTGAATCCCTGGTTCGCGGCCTGCTGGACCTCCTTCTCCATCGTCGAGGTCCGGGACGTCGCGAGCAGGCGGTAGTCCCAGCCGCCGGGCTCCGGGTGATCGATGTCCCGCTCGAGGATGACGATGACCTCCTTGCCGCCGAAGCTGGTGGAGAAGACCGTCTGGCCCCGGTAGTGGAACCCGGCGTCTGACGCCGCCTGCATCTCCTGCTCCATCGTGGACGTCCGGTTGGTCGCGAGCAGGCGGTACTCGAACTTCGACGCGTCCCCGGGCCGGCGCGAGACGATGACGACGGTCTCGTTGCCGCCGATGGCGGTCTCGCCGCCCATGACCGCGTCGAACCTGAAGCCCTGGGCCGCCGCCGCGTTGATCTCGCGCTGCATCGTGGACGTCCGCGTGGTGGCCAGCACGCGGTACTCGACCGGGCCGTCCTGGGCGTGCGCCGGCGCGGGCGCCGCCAGGAGGGGCAGGGCGGCCAGGGCCGCCATGAGGGTGCCGCGAACGGCGACACGTGAGGTGCGGGACATGGGTGGGTCCTCCTGCAGAGACGCTACCATCTTCCGGGACGATGGGACTGCGCACCTTCGACCGCAAGTTCGGCGCGGCGTTCCTCGAGACGATGCCGGCGGGGCCCGGCGTGTACCTGTTTCGAGACGCCGCGCAGCGGGTGCTGTACGTCGGCAAGGCCAGGAACCTCCGCCGGCGGCTGCAGGGCTACCGGAACGCCACGCGCCGCAAGGTGCATCGCAAGATGCGCGCGCTCGTGCGCGAGGCCGAGAGCCTGGAGGTCCGGGTGCAGGCGTCCGAGCGCGACGCGCTGCTCCAGGAGAACGCGTTGATCCGCGAACTGCGGCCGCCCTACAACGTCGACGGCGCGTTCGCGTTCCTGTATCCCGCCATCGGCCTCGGCGAGGCGGATGGGCACACGCTCCTGGCCTTCACGACGGCGCCGGAGGCCTGGGAGGCGCTCGGCCTGCACTGGTTCGGCGTGTTCCGATCGCGGCCGCGGGCGAAGGACGCGTTCGACGCGCTCGTCGAACTGCTCGCGCTCATCGGCCACCCGAGCCCGCGATCGCGCCTGCCGCGGCATGCCTCGCGCCGCGGCGCGCGACTGGTCGGCCTGCGCCGCGTGCCCGGCGCGCTCGTCGCGAGGCTGGCGCCGTTTCTCGGCGGCGAAGACCGGTCGCTGTTGGCGGCCCTGTCGATGGCGCTGCTCGGGAAGCCGCGCGCCCTGCGCGACGCGTCGCTCGTGGAAGCACGCCTGCGGGAGCTCGACGAGTTCTTCGACGTGGATGCCCGCCGGTTGCGTGAGGCACTGGCGCGGGCCGGCCGTCGCGGCACGTTCGTCCCGGGCGACGAGCGCGACGCCCTGTTCATCGTGGCGAAGTTCGAGTCGGACTAGGAAGACCGGCGGCTCCAGCGCGGCTTCACGCTTCTGCACGCCGCTGCACGCTTCTCCGGCGATTCGCATGGAATGGCCGTGCCCGGCGCGCCCCGCGGCGGTATCCTCGCCGTCCCCATGCTCGCCACGGCCCATGGCGTGCCCTTTCCGACGGCGGGCGTCGAGCCGCCGCTCACGGCGGCCCGCATCGTCGCCTCGGTCGCCGCGGGCTGGCGACCGACCACGTGCCCCATCTGCCGCCGCCAGCCGGCCGCCTTCTACGGCGAAGCCATCGGCCTGATTGCGTATTTCATCTGTCCGACGTGCCAGCGCTTCTCGGTCACGCCGCTCGGCCTGGATCTGCTGGATCAGCTGGACGACGCGTCACGGCGGCGGCTGAGCGCGCACGCCGCGGCCTCGACCGCGCCGCCGTGCTACGACGAGACGAACGTGCGCACCGTCGGCCACCCGTCCTGACGGCGACTGCCGTCGGCGTGGCGAGTCCGATCGGCGGCGACGTCAGAACGGTCGCGGCACGCCCGTACGCTCGACGTCCTCGCGCATCCGGGCGAGGTCGGCGGTCATTCGGGCCTGCAGGGCGCGGAAGGCCGGCAGCGGCCTGAGCCGGTCCAACCGGCCGTCGCGCCCGTCGCCCGCGACCTGGCGCCAGCCGAGATCGACCGCGCGCGCGTACCAGCCGATTGCGGCGTCCACGTCGCCGGCCAGCGCGGTTTGCGCCGCGAGGCAGCGCGGGAACACCGGAGACTCGGGCGCGTCGGCGGCGCCGCGCTCGCAGCGCGCCACCACCTGCGTCCGCGCGCGTCGCGCATCGGCGTCGCGACCGAGCGCGTCGTAGATGTCCGCGAGGAGCGACCGCACCGCGATGGCCTCGGGCATCGCATCCACGGCCGCGGTGAGGCGGGGCAGCGCGGCGGCCGGGCCGTCGCGCGACGCGCGGACGACGCTCGCGAGCGAGACGACGAGCGCGCCCGGGTCGCCGCCCTCCACCATCGGCGCGACGAGGCGCTCGGCCTCGTCGAGTCGGCCGGCGCGCAGCGCGGTCACGCCCGCCCAGTAGCGCGACTGGCCGTTGTCGGGCGCCAGCTCCGTCGCCACGCGCATCCAGTCGGCCGCCGCGTCCTCGAAGCCGAGCGTGCCGAGCGCCACGCCGAGCAGGCCGGCCGGCCGCGGATGCGGCTCGAACGAGCGCCAGCGACGCGCGAGGATCCGCACGGCCTCGGCGTCGCGGCCGCGCTGGTGCTCGAGCATCGCGAGGTCGTCGAGCAGGTCCGCCTGGCGCGGCGCCGCGCGGATCGCCACGCGGTAGGCGTCGGCCGCGTCGGACATCCGGCCGGCCGCGTGCAGGCCCCGGGCGCGCGCCGCCAGCACGTGCGGGTCGGACGGTGCGATCCGCCACGCCTCGTTGGCCTTGAGGAGCGCGGCCTGGCCGCCGACGAAATCGCGGTTGTGCCACGCGAGCACGACCTCCGCGGACGCCGCGCCCGCCATCGCCCGGGCGGAGTCGGGCGCGGCCTCCAGCACGCGCCGGTAGATCGTCAGCGCCGCCTTCGTGTCGTCGATGCGATCGCGCGAGAGGTAGTCGTCCGCCCGATCGAGCAGCACCTCGTCGGTCACGCGCCCCGCCTCGTGGCGCGGGCCGCCCTGCGCGGGTGACGTCGCACGCCACGCGAAGAGGCCGAGCGCGACGGTCGCGCCGGAGGCGGCGATCCAGGCCGCGATGGTCCAGGAGGCGTGGGCCGGCCGGGCGTCGGTGCCGCTTGCCGCTGCAGCCGCGGTTCCGTGCGCGGCCGGGGCGGCCGAGGGCGTCACCGGCGCCGCCGCTGGTGCCGGCGCTTCGACGGCCGCGGCATCGGCCGACTCGATCCTCCCGACGAACCGATAGCCGAGACCGCGGAGCGTCTCGACGAAGCGCGGGACGGCCGGATCGTCTTCGAGGGCGATGCGGATCTGGCGCAGGCAGTAGGCCAGGCTCCGGTCCACGTCCACGTACCGGTCCTCGCCCCAGATGGCCAGGCGCAGCTCGTCGCGCGCGACGAGGTTCCCCGCGCGTTCGAGCAGGGCGCGCAGGACCTGGGCGGGCTGGCGCTGCAACCGGACGAGTCGTCCGTCCCTGAACAGTTCCAGGGTTCGCGGGTCGAACTCGAAGTCCTCGAATCGAAATCTGTCCGGTCCCGGCCGTTCCTGCACGGTCGCCTCCTGTCTCAGCCACACCTCAACGGGAACTCATCTTCGGACGTCTGGCGCCCCTGCCGGGTTGCGGGCACCCTCGACGACATGCGCCAGCGCCCACTCTTCATCGTCCTGCTGCTCGCGGCGTCCGCCTGCGGCGGGTCTCCGACATCCGCGAGCCAGACGCCCGCACCTCCGGCCTCGTCGGGCACGTCGATCGGTCCGGCGGGCGGGTCGGTGACGAGCGCCGACGGTCTCGCCCGGCTCGACGTGCCGGCGTCCGCGCTCTCCGCCGCGGTCGCCCTGACGCTGCAGCCGACGACGAGTGTACCGCTGGACCCGATGGCGGTCGGCCGATCCTCCTACGAGATCCTGCCGGCGGGCGTCCAGTTCCAGGTGCCGGCGCGACTGCGGATCGGCTACATCCCGAACCTCCGGCCGTCCGGCACGGCGGAGACCGAGCTGCGGCTGCATCATCTCGCCGGTGGCGCCTGGGCGCTCGACACCGCGGCGCCAGAGACCGACGCGGCGGCCCACACGGTCGCGGGCACCATCGGCGCGTCGGGCACCTACGCGGTTCGCTGGCCGGCCCCGACCGACCCGTGCGTGAAGCCGGAGGACCGGCAGTTCGACTTCTGGCTCGGCGAGTGGACGTTCAGCCAGACCGTGCCGGTCACCTCGTCGGGCGTGAACTCGATCACCCGCGACCCGACGGGCTGCCTGATCCTCGAGAACTTCAACGGCGGAAACGGCCGCAGCGTGAGCTTCTACAGCCGCGTGGACGACCAGTGGCACCAGACCTACATCGACACGAGCGGCAACCGCGTGACGATGGCCGGCGCGTTCGACGGCACCCGGATGACGCTCTACTCGAGCGCCGCCGGCCGCTGGACGTGGGAGCCGACCGATCCCACGACCATCCGCTACTTTGGCGAATCCCTGCTCAGCGGCGCCTGGACGGTGACCTTCGACTCGAAGTACGTCGCGCGCTGACGACACCATTCCACCGCACACGAACGAACTCGATGGTCGTCCTGCGTCACGGCGTCGAGGAACCGGGCTCGATGGGGCAGCGGGCCGTTGTCAACGGCGGCGGCCTGGGCTAGACTCCGCCCGCTGATTTCCAGCACAACACGCTCGTCGTGACGTGGACGACCCCGGCTCCGGAAGCGGACCCATGGCGGACACGCACCAGCGGGGGAGTGTCGCCGATGCGGTCACGGGTCTCGAGTTCTGTTCTGGCGATGGCGCTGGCCGTCGTCATCGGTGCGGGTTGCGGCAGCAAGGGCGGCGGGCCCACCACGGCGACGCCGACGGTGGTCAGCATCCAGGTCAACGGCTCCGCGATCATCGGCGTGGGCGAGACCATCACGTTCTCGGCGACGGCGATGCTCTCGAACGGCCAGACCCGCGCCGTCACGGGCGGCGCCTGGGGCACCGATGCGCCGACCGTCGTCTCGATCACCGCGGGAGGCGCGGCCACGGGCCTCATGCCTGGGCAGGCGACGATCTGGGTGGACAGCGATGGACGCCGCGGCACGCTGCTGCTGACCGCGCAGGTCTCGTTCACCGGGGCGTGGCAGGGCAACTACAAGGTCGAGAACTGCCAGGAAGACGCGTTCTTCGCGGCGATCGATTTCTGCGCGACCTTTGGACCGGCGACACCGGCAATCGGGATCGCGCTGCAGCAGTCGGGGACATCGGTCGTCGGCCTGATCCTTTTCGGCGGCATCCAGATGAACGTGGCGGGGTCGGTGGACGCGGGCGGGACGCTGCGCCTGTCCGGCACGGTCAACCTCTCGCCCGGCACGATTGAACTCCAGCAGTGGGAGAGCCGGTTGAGCGGGACGATGATGGAAGGGTCGTTCAAGCAGGTCTGGAACGACCCCACGGTCCCGGCGAACGCCAGCTTCAACGGCACGCTCCTCTCGCTGCCCAAGGTGCCTGGTTCGGCGGTCACCGCCGGGCTCCGCGGCCCCTCGCCGGCCGGGATGGCGCCGCGCGACCTGTTGCGACGCATGCTGGGCCGCTGACGAGGTTGCGGGCCTCGCCCGATCGCGGTATCCTCGCCGCCCCTCGGCGGTTTCCCGGAGGTGTGATCATGCGGCGATCGAGCTTCGGCCTGTTCGTGCTGGCGGCGGCGATCCTCGGCTGGGCCGCGCCCGCGCGGGCGGCGACCATCATGTTCAACACGTCGGACAACCCGTTCGACGCCGGGATCGCGAACCAGGGCTGGTGGAGCGCGACCGCCGACAACAGCGACGGCAACGACAACTACTTCACCGGCTGGAACTACGGCGCCGAGCTGCGGAGCTTCTTCACGTTCGATCTCTCGGGGCTCGACCTGACCGGCCAGGTGATCACCGGCGCGACCCTCGATCTCACGCCCTTCGAATACGCGTCCGCTGACCCGAGCGAGACGCTCGGGCTGTTCGACGTGTCCACCGACGCGGCCACCCTCAACGCCAACGACGGCGCCAGCGCGGTCATCTTCGACGACCTGGGCAGCGGGACGAGCTACGGCTCGTTCGCCGTGCCGGCCTACGCCTACTCGGACTCGACGACGCTGACGTTCGCGCTGGCGGACTCGGCCATCAGCGACATTGCCGCCGCCCAGGGCGGGTGGTTCTCGATCGGCGCCGCGCTCACGAGCCTCACGCGCCTGCCCGACACGTCGGAGGCCGTCTTCTCGGGCAGCGGTACCATTGGGATCCAGAGGCTGACGATCGAGACCGCGGCCGCGCCGCCGAATGGCGGGTCCACCAGCCCGATTCCCGAGCCGGGCACGCTGTGGCTGCTGGGCGCCGGCCTGCTCGCCGGCGGCCGCCGGTACCTCAGCCGCCCTGTTCGATCCGGACGACCCGGTCGCGCACGGTAATCGTCCCGACCCGCGACGCGCCCGTGCCGTTCGGCGCCACGGTGAACGTGACCGGGTTGTCGCCCTGGCGGGGCATCGGGCTCGTGATGGTGATCCACGGCACGTCGGCCACCGCCGACCAGAGACACCGATCCTGCAGCGCCCCGCCACAGGAGATCGGGTCGCTCTGCTGCAGGACGTCGAAGCGGTCGGAGGCGCCGGCGGCCGGAATCGTGAACAGGTCTCTGGTCACCGCGTAGTAGCAGCCGGCCTGGTGCACCTGCAGGTTCTGGCCGGCGGTCGGCGTCGGCCACCGCACCATGACGACGCCGAACCGCGGCGCGTCGTAGTTCTCGTCCACGACGAACCGCACGGGGCCGGGTCCGGTGGCATCGGCGCCCTCGAGGATCGTGATCCACGGCACCGACGACGTGGTCGTCCAGCCGCAGCCGGCGGCCGTCGTCAGCGTGGCGGCGAGCGTCAGCGGCGTCAGACAGACGTCGAACGTGACCGGCGCGACCGAGTAGTCACACGTCACCGGGCCACCAGAGTCGCCGGCCTGCGTGACGACGAAGACCAGTCCCTCGACTGTGATGTGTCCGACGCGCGGCGTGGTCGCGTCGTTCCGCGCGTACGCGAACGGGATGTCTGCCGAGCCCATCCCGGAGCCGGTGGTCACGGTGAGCCAGGCGGCGTCGCTGGTGGCGGTCCATCCGCAGTACGACAGGGTGCTCAGCCCGAAGCTGCCCGTCCCTGCATCGTCCAGGACGGCCGCGCTGGCGGGAGCAATCGCGAACGTGCACGGCGCCAGCCCGGACTGCGCGACCGACACCGTCGCACCGGCAATGGCGAGCGATGCCGTTCGTCCTTCCATGGCGGCGTTGGCCGCGGCGGTGACGCCGACCGACCCGGAGCCGGATCCGCCGGCCGTCCCGAGCGTCAGCCATGACGCACCCGCGCTTGCGCTGGCGGTCCATGTGCAGCCGGCCTGCGTGGTGACGTCGATCGCCGCGCTGCCGCCGTTCTCGCCGAACGAGAGCGACTGGGGCGCCACCGTGTAGGTGCACGGCGTGGGTGTGGGCTTCGTCGGCGACTCCGGACAGGCCAGCGACAGAACGGACGCGGCGGCAAGGGCCAGGAACGCGGGGAGACGGGCGGATTGCATGGAACGCCTCTGCCCGTGATGTAGCAACAACCCGGCCAATTGTGGGCGCTGGCCGGACGAGGGAACGGCCGCGCGGCGGCCGCGACCCGGCGGAATCGTCCCCGGCAGCGCGGCAGATCACGCCGGTCGCCGCCCTCGAGCCGCGTAGTCGCCGAATCCGGCCGACGGCGAGTCCGCTACCGGACAGCCGACAGATCGTCGTCCGTACGGAACGCCGGAGGCCGGCGCAGCTTCGTGGCCTGCTCGAAGGCGTATCCCAGCTTGAGCAGCGTTGCCTCGCTCCATCGGCGGCCGAAGAACGACAGGCCGATCGGCAGGCCGAGCACGTAGCCGGCGGGGACGGAGAGGTTGGGGTAGCCGGCCCGGGCCGCGACGCTGGAACTGCCTCCGGAGAAGTGATCGCCGTTGATGAGGTCGGTGACCCACGCGGGGCCACCCGTCGGCGCCACGAGGGCGTCCACGCGGAAGCGGTCCATGGCGGCGTCGATGCCCATCGGGCCGGACAGACGCCGGGTGCGCTCGACGGCACGACGGTAGGTCGCGTCGGTCAATGGGCCGCGGCGCTGCGACTCGATGAAGATCTCCTGCCCGAAGTACGGCATCTCGCGCGCGCGGTTCTTCTCGTTGAACGCGATGGCCTCCTCGAGCGAGTGGATCGGCGCGCGGGGTCCGAGCGCGGCCAGGTACTCGTCGAGGCCCGCCTTGAACTCGTAGCGCAGGACCTCGCCCTCGAGGTCGCCGAGCCCGCGCTGGGCGGGAATCTGCGGCACGTCGATGACGGTGGCGCCGGCGTCGCGCATCGCGCGCAGCGCGTCCTCCATGACCGCGTCCACGCGGTCGTCGAAGCCGAAGCTGGACCGCACGACGCCGATCCGTGCGCCGCGCAACGCGCCCGCGTCGAGGAACGTCGTGTAGTCCTCATGCGCGTGTCCGGCGCTCGCGGCCGTGGCGGCATCCTTCGGATCGACGCCGACGCAGGCGCCGAGCAGCACCGCGGCATCGCGCACGGTCCGGGTCATCGGGCCCGCCGTGTCCTGCGTGCGCGAGATCGGGATGACCATCGACCGGCTCCAGAGGCCGACGGTCGGCTTGAGCCCGACGACGCCGTTCGCCGAGGACGGGCAGACGATGGACCCGTCGGTTTCGGTGCCGACCGCGAGCGCCGCGAGGTTCGCCGAGACGGCGGCGCCGGATCCCGAACTCGACCCGCACGGGTTGCGGTGCAGCGCGTAGGGGTTGCGGCACTGGCCGCCGCGCCCGCTCCAGCCGCTCGAACTGCGGGTCGATCGGAAGTTCGCCCACTCGGAGAGGTTCGCCTTGCCGAGCAGGATCGCGCCGGCATCGCGCAGCCGCTGCGCAATGAAGCTGTCCTCCGGCGGGATCGATCCCTCGAGCGCGAGCGACCCCGCCGTCGTCGTCATCCGGTCGGCGGTGCCGATGTTGTCCTTCAGCAGGATCGGCAGGCCGTGCAGCGGTCCGCGCACGCGGCCGCCGGCTCGCTCGGCATCCAGGTCGCGCGCGAGGGCCAGCGCGTCCGGGTTGGTCTCGATGACGGACCGCAGCATCGGGCCCTGACGGTCGATCGCCTCGATGCGCTCGAGATACAGCGTCGTCAGCCGCTCAGCGGTCCACCGGCCCGACCCGAGGCCCTGCTGCAAGTCGGCCGCCGACAGTTCCTCCAGCTCGAAGGCCGGCAGCGTCCAGCGGTGTTCGCCCGGTTCGGGGCCCGC
>JAWKHR010000093.1:0-10419 GCA_041394725.1 Vicinamibacterales bacterium
CGAGGTTCGCGGATCCGCACAAGAGGGACGGGCCTCACCGGACCGAGAGATCGAGCCAAGTGATTGAAGACATGAGACTTGAACGGGTTGCGACGGCCTGGCACCGATTCTTGCATTAAGGTTGGTTGCTATGGCCATGGATGTGAAGCGCGACCCCGCCATTCTGCGTCGGAAGAAGATCCGCCAGGGCATCATTGCCGTCCTCGGCGTCATCGGCGTCATCGCCATCTCGGTCGTCGTGTCACGACTCGAGCCGGCGGCGCCGGGCGTCGAGGAGACGACGCTGTGGTTCGACACCGTCAAGCGCGGCGACATCACCCGTGAGGTGAAAGGCGCCGGCACGCTCGTCCCCGAGGACATCCGCTGGATTCCCGCCACCGCGCCGGGCCGGGTCGAGCGGATCATCCTGCGCCCCGGTGCCCAGGTCCAGGTCGGCACGCCGATCATCGAGCTCGACAACCCGGACCTGGTCCAGCAGCGCAATGATGCCGAGCTCAGCTGGAAGGCGGCGCAGGCGCAGCTCGAGAGCCAGGAAGCGACCCAGCAGACCAACCTGCTGCAGTCGGAGAACGCGGTGGCCAACGCCCAGTCGTCCTACGATCTGGCGCAGAAGAACCTGGACGCGAACCGCCAGCTGGCCGCCAAGGGCATCGTCTCCGAGCTGAACATCCAGCAGCTCGAGGCGCAGCTCGCGCAGGCCAAGAACACGCTCGAGCTGAGCCGGCGCCAGCTCGAGGCGGCCAAGTCCACGCAGCAGGCGCAGCTCGCGCCGCTCCAGGCCACGGTCAGCCAGCGCAAGGCCGACTTCGACCGGCTGACCCGCCAGGTGAGCGAGTTGACGGTCCGCTCGACGATGAACGGCCAGTTGCAGGTCGTCAACGTCGAAGTGGGCGCGCAGGTGGGCGTGGGCACGAACATCGTGCGCGTGTCGGACCCGACGCACCTCAAGGCGGAGGTGCGGATCTCGGAGACCCAGACGAAGGACCTGGCGATCGGCCTGTCGGCGATGATCGACACGCGGAACGGCATCGTGCCCGGCCACGTCTCACGCATCGACCCGGCTTCGCAGAACGGCACGGTCGGCGTGGACGTGACGCTCGACGGCCCGCTGCCGCCGGGCGCGCGGCCGGACCTGAGCGTGGACGGCACGGTGCAGCTCGAGCAGCTGAACAACATCCTCTACGTGCAGAGCCCGGCCTACGGGTCGGAGAACAGCACGATCAGCCTGTTCAAGGTGGACCCGACCACGAACATGGCGGCGCGCACGCAGGTGAAGATCGGGCGGCGGTCGGTCCAGTACGTCGAGGTGGTCGACGGCCTGAAGGAAGGCGACAAGGTGGTGCTCTCCGACATGTCGCAGTACGACGCGTTCGACCGGATCCAGATCAATCGGTGAGGATCGGGCGGGATGTGCCCGCCCGGCCCGAGGCTGTCGCGCGTCCCCGGACGCGCGGCCACAACACGAAGGAGCGGAGATGAGCGAGACCGGCCAGCCACTCATTCACCTCGACGGGGTGACGAAGATCTTCTACACGGACGAGGTCGAGACGCACGCCCTCGCCGGCATCCACCTCGAGATCCAGCGTGGCGAGTACATCTCGATCGCGGGTCCCTCGGGCTGCGGCAAGTCCACGCTGCTCTCGATCCTGGGCCTGCTCGACACGCCGACCGAGGGCACCTACGTGCTCAACGGCCGGTCGGTGGCCGACCTGCCGCTCTCCGAGCGCGCGCGCGTCCGCAACCGCGAGATCGGGTTCATCTTCCAGAGCTTCAACCTGATCGGGGACCTCACGGTCTACGAGAACGTCGAGCTGCCGCTCACCTATCGCGGCATGAAGGCGGCCGAACGGAAGGAGCGCGTGATGGCGGCGCTCGAGAAAGTCGGCATGTCACACCGCGCCAAGCACCTGCCGAGCCAGCTCTCCGGCGGTCAGCAGCAGCGCGTGGCCGTGGCCCGCGCCGTCGGCGGCGCGCCGTCGATTCTGCTCGCGGACGAGCCGACCGGAAACCTCGACTCGAAGAACGGCGAAGCCGTGATGACGCTGCTCCAGGAACTCCACAAGGAGGGCGCGACCATCTGCATGGTCACGCACGACCCCCGGTACGCGCGCCACGCCGAGCGGTCGATCCACCTGTTCGACGGCCGGGTCGTCGAGGAGGATGCGGCGAAGAGCACCGAAGAGGTCCGCGACCTCGAGGAATCCGGCTTCCACCTGGGGCACTGAGCCCCGACCTTCCGGCGCTGCCGGCCGGAGCACGTCGGGCGCACAGCCTCCGCCCGACGGCCCGGTCGGCACGCCGGGGACGACACGTCCCCACACATCCGCGGCTCACCCCGCGGCACGACCACGGCGCATCGGCTCCCCGGCGAGGACAGCATGAACCGACCTCCCCGACGCCCTTCGCGTGACGCTCCCGTCCAGGGCTCCAGCGGCCCCGGCCAGGGGCGACCCTACCCGGTCGCGGGCGCGGCGTGTGCCTGGCACGCCCGATCCGCGTCGAGATTCCGTTGGTTGCCGGCGCAACAGTACTGAACAGGACTGACACATGCACACTCTCGATGGCGTTCTCGATCGTTCCGCCTCCGCCGACGCGGCCATGCGCCCGTCGCCCGACGCGACCTTCCGCCTGCTCGTCGCCGACGACCAGCCCGACGTCGTCGCGGCCATCCGCCTGCTGGCCTCTTCGCACCAGATCGACGTGACCGGCGCGTCGAGCCCCGGCGAGGCGATGGACCTGCTGCGCGAGCGTCCCTTCGACGCCGCGCTGATCGACCTGAACTACGGCAAGGGCGAGACCGACGGCGCGCAGGGCCTGTCGCTCATCTCCCAGCTCCAGGGCATCGCGCCGGGCCTGCCGCTCGTGGCGATGACCGCGTGGAACTCCCTCTCGGTCGCCGAACAGGCGATGCGCCGCGGCGCCCGTGACGTCGTGGAAAAGCCCTGGGACGAGCCCCGCCTGCTGATGCTCATCCGCACGCAGGTCCAGCTCGGCCAGGCGCTCCGGCGGATCGCCGAGCTCGAGGCCGAGGTCCAGACGCTCAAGGGCGGCACGGCCCCGGCGAATGGCTCCATGAAGCTGTTCGAGGTCGAGGGACGCCTGGTGCGCCAGGCGATGGAGCAGCACCAGGGCAACGTGAGTCGCGCCGCGAAGACGCTCGGCCTCAGCCGATCGGCGCTGTATCGGCGGCTGGAACGGCACAAGATCTAGCCGTCCGCCACGCGAACTGCGCGCCGAACGCGCGCTTCATCGCCGCGAGCTTGAGACGCTGCACCGGGAAGCGCCGGTCCGACAGGCCGGCGCATTCCTCCGGCAGCAGCACCAGCGAGACGTGCACGTTCGGCGCGCAGCCGATCGGCAGCCCCCGCTCCATGCACGCCTCGTAGAGCCGCCGGAACACCGGGATCATCGCCTCGGTGTCCGGTGGCGGCTCGTCCTCGTAGTCGGTGCCACGCAGCGGCCGGAACACGCAGACCGTCGGAATGGCCCCCACCGACGTCAGCCAGTCGATCGCCGCGATCGACGATTCGGGCGGCTCGAGCCCCGCGATGATCTCCCCGTTGGTCACCCACGGCTCGCCAGCCGGCCCCTTCCCCGCCAGGCTCGCGCAGTAGCGCACCGCGTCCAGGTACCGCGTGAGGCCGTAGGCGTCGTGCTTGCCCGGGCACACCTCACGGAACCGCGCCGGGTCGTACACCTCGAAACAGAACGACACCCGGTTCACACCCATCGCGCGCAGCGCGTCGTAGCGGCGCAGGTCGTGGTGCGGTGGCGTCTGGACGCCGACGAGCAGCCGGCACTCCCGCTTGATGCGCCGGATGTAGGGCTCGAGAATGTCGAGGTAGGTGTCCCCGTCGTAGTGCCCCGTGTTGAAGTCCACGTACGTGATGCCGGAGTGCTGCCGCGCGGCCCGCACGACCTCCAGGACCTCGTCCACCGACTTGTCCGTCGCGTCGTCGACGCCGAGGTTCAGGCCGACCGAGCAGAAGTGACAGTTGGTCCGCACGGGCTCGCGGACCCAGAAGTCGCAGACCTTCGCGGGATACACCGCGAGGTAGGTGCCCTGGAGCGTGCCGACCCGCGTCATCGGCTTGCCCGAACGCGTGCGTGCGTCGTACCACGACGGCCGCGGCGACAGCGCGATCGGCGCGACGAACGCGTCGTCGCGCCACAGCTCGTAGGTGCCGTCGCGGCGCCGGAGCTCGTACGGGGAGGATCTCGCGAAGGGCTCCACGACCGGGATGTTGGTCCAGAGACCGCCCGGCAGCACCGCCTCGAGTCCGCTGCCGAGGCCGGCGCGGGTGCGCATGATGCCGCGACCGCCGCCGCCGTCCTCGTCGAGGCACGACGCGGCGAGCCGGAGCCCACGACAGTAGAGGTCCAGCTTCAAGAGCGCCGGCGTGCGGCGAAGCGCCGCGATGTCGATCACCAGGCCTCCGGACGCGCACCCCGGGGAAGGGCGCGCATGGGCCGATCATACGCCCCGGCCAGACGCCGGGCGATGGCGCGGTTTACTTCACCAACAGGGTCTCGGGAAACTGCGCGAACCAGCCGAACCAGAAGGCACGAAACGCCGGCCGCCGCGGCAATCGCCGTCGCGCCGGCCCCACGAGCGCCTCCTCGGTGACCGTCCATGCCTGGTTGGCGGTGTCGACGACCCTGTCTTCGGCTTCCCACCGCACGAATCGGATCGGCCCCGCGTCGTAGACGCGATTCGCGCCGGCCGGGCTCGTCAGCACGACCAGCGACTGCCCTTCCCACGCGCCGTGGTAGATCCGCTGGCGGTCGAGGAACGCCACGCTGAGGGCGACCGCCTGCCGCCCGCCGCCCGCGGCCGGGAGCAGCAGCCCCAGGACTTCCGCCTTGTTGTCGAGCCGGCGGTCCACGCGCGAGACTCGGAACATGAGGTCGTCGGTCGCGAAGTAGTCCCGGTACGCCGCCCCCTCCGCATAATCGCGGTCGAAGCCGGTCTCGAGCGAGACCACCGTCGTGTCCGGGTGCGCCGTCCGCCACTCGCCCCACGTCGTGGTGACCACCGGTTCGACCGCGAGCCGGAGGTCCTGCCCCACGAGCGGTCCCACCACCGGCGCGCCGTCGAGCGTGGACCAGAGGCTGCCCGTCTCCTCGTCGAACATCAGCTTGTTCGATCGGTACAGGAGCCCGCTCGTGCCGAACGTGCGCTGGACGCCCCCGACGGTGCTGCGGTACGGGATCACCGTGCCGCAGAGCGTGCAGTACACGACGGTCAGGGGCACGCCGCCGAGTTCGTCGCGGGCCAGCTCGTGCCACGCGAGGATCCGGCGCGGGTAGGCTCTTGCCTCACCGTTGACCACGAGGCCGAACACGACGTGCGAGTCGCGGAGCCACCCGGCGTCGGCCGCCCCGACGGTCCGGGGCGAGTCGAGCGGTGGGATCCCGTTGACCTTCACCCCGCCCCAGTCGATCTCGTCCAGGCGGATGAGCGACCGACCCGTCAGGAAGTCCCCCATGCGGGGCTCGACGGCGCCCCGATAGACCGCCGCCTTGAACGCCATGTAGTCGGGGTGCGGGGCGTACGGGCGCGCCCACATCCATTCGCGCCAGCGATTCAGGTCGTCGCCGAACCGCTGGCCGGTGCGCGCTTCCAGGAACCGGATCAGGCGCGCGCGAATGGCGGGCAGCGGCGAGTCCGCCGGCGCGCGCGAGGCCACGGGCAGGAACCGCGCGAGATCCACGATCATCGGCGTGTAGTCGTCGCGCCACGCCGGCGCGATGCGGGCGAGCGCGGCGTCGGCCACCGCCGGATCGGCCGACGTGGCCTGGAAGAACAGCGCCGGATCAGGGGGCGCGGGCTGCGACCGGGCGGACGTGCCGGCGATCGCCAGCACACCGAGCCCCGCGGCGAACACCATCCGGACGCAGGCGTGGCGCGGGAACACGACGGCCTCCTCTCCTGGGACCCGCGTGGTACTTCGCGGCCCGCGTGCCGGAGGTTACGTCAGTAGCCGCCGGGGGACGCGGCGCCGGCCGGGGCTCCGGGCGCGGACTCGCGCAGGATCTTCACGCCGGCGCTGGCGCCGATGCGCGTCGCGCCGGCCGCGATCATGGCCTGGAGCCCGGCCAGGTCGCGCACGCCGCCCGCCGCCTTCACGCCCATGCCGTCGCCCACCACGCGGCGCATCAGCTGCACGTCGGCCACCGTCGCGCCGCCCGGGCCGAACCCGGTGGAGGTCTTGACGAAGTCGGCGCCAGCCGCCTTTGCGATCGTGCACGCCGTGACCTTCTCGTCGTCGGTCAGCAGCGCCGCCTCGATGATCACCTTGCTCAGCGCGCCGGCCTCGCGACACGGCCCGGCCACGGCCTCGATCTCGCGCTCGACCGTCCGGAAGTCTCCCGACTTCAGCGCGCCGACGTTGATCACCATGTCGACCTCGCGCGCGCCGTCGAACAGCACGCGCCGCGTCTCGTAGTGCTTCACGTCCGCCGTCGTCGCCCCGAGCGGGAAGCCCACCACCGAACACACGCCGACCTGGCTGCCTCGCAGCCGGTCGGCACACAGGCCGACCCAGGTCGGGTTCACGCACACCGTGGCAAAGCCCGCTTCGGCCGCCTCGCGGCACAGCTGCTCCAGGTCCTTCCGCGCCGCGTCGGGCTTGAGCAGGGTGTGATCGATGAGCCGCGCCAGGTCGCCGCCGGTCGGGTGTCCCGCGCGGACGCCGAGTCGCGCCGCCCCGGCGTCCACGACGTCCCGCAGCCGCGACGGACAGCAGTCCTCGCGCACCGCGTGGCAGCCGCACGGCGGCGGCGCCTGCCCCGTCCGGGCGGAGACTTCCTCGACGATGAGGGCGATCAGGCGCGCGAGGCTGACCGTCTCGGCCGCCATCAGAAGCGCTCCTCCAGATCGCGCACCTTGAGCAGCCGCCGCAGGTAGCGGGGCTCCCGCATCGGCGTCGATCGCCACGTGTCGACGATCTCCCGGGCCTCGGCGGCCGTGACGAGGCTGGCGCCGAGCGCCAGGACGTTGGCGCCGTTGTGCTCGCGCGCGTAGCGCGCCAGGGTCGGCGACTGGCACATCGCCGCCCGCGCGCCCCGGACCTTGTTCGCGGCGATGGTGGAGCCGAGGCCGGCACCGTCGATCACGATGCCCGCGTCCGCCTGCCCCCGCACTACGGCGCGGGCCACCGCCCCGGCCACGTCCGGGTAGTCCACGGGCGTCTGATCCTCCGCGCCGAACACTTCGACGGCGAGGCCGGCCTGCCGCAGGTGCGCGACCAGCGCCTGGCGCAACGCCAGGCCCGTGTGGTCCGCGCCGATCGCCACGCGCGTGATGACGGCCGGCGGCGCCAGGTCCGCCGGCAGCGCCGGATCGAACGAGCCGGCGCGCACCACGGTCACGCGGCGCGCGCGCAGCGTGTCCTGCGCGAGCGGCGTGACGTGGCCGCCCCGTTCCAGCTCGACCGTCGAACCGGGCTCGATCGTCCGGGCCTCGGCCTCGCCGATGAGGGCGAACCGGCGCACCGCCACCTCAGGCCCCCCCGTCGATCACGCCGATGAACGGCAGGTTGCGGTGGCGCTCGCCGACGTCGAGCCCGTACCCGACGACGAAGCGATCCTCGATCGTGAACCCGATGTGCTCGACCCGCACGTCCACCTTGCGCCGCGACGGCTTGTTCAGCAGGCACGCCGTCCGCAGCGTGCGCGGACCGCGCGCGCGGAGGATCTCCTGCAGGTACGACAGCGTGAGCCCGGTATCGACGATGTCCTCGACGATGACCACGTGGCGCCCCTCGAGGCTGGCGTCCACGTCCTTGGTCAGCCGCACTTCGCCGGACGTGCTGGTGCCCGATCCGTAGCTCGAGACCGCGATGAAGTCGCAGGTGACGGGCCCCGGGAACGCGCGCATCAGGTCGGCCAGGAAGACGAAGGCCCCCTTGAGGACCGCGACCAGGTGCACGGCGTCGTCCGGCCCGTAGCCACGGCGAATCTCGCCCGCCAGTTCCGCGACGCGCGCCTGGATGGCTCCGGCGCCGATCAGCTCCTCGACTTCAGCGCCCACCGCCACCCGATCCTCCCGTGGCCGCTCCCGTCGCCGGCGCCGGTTCACCGGCGCTGCCCGCGCGTCCCGCGTGCACGTCGGCCACCACGGCCCGGACTCGCTCCGCCATCGTGCGCGCATCCCGGAGGACGGCGTCACGGTCGAGCGTCTGGACGAGCCGGTCGCGCATGATGATGCGGCCGGCCACGATGACGTTGCGCACGTCGTCGCCATGGGCCACGTAGACCAGGTGCGAGATCGGGTCGAACATCGGCGTCATTCGCGCGTTCTCGGTGGTGACGGTGATCACGTCGGCCTGCTTGCCCGGCGTGAGGCTGCCGATGCGGTCGCCCAGGCCCAGCGCCTCGGCGCCGCGCCGCGTGGCCATCTCCAGCACGAGCGGCGCCGGCATGGCCTGCGGGTCCCCCGTGGCGACCTTGTGCAGGAGCGCGGTGAACAGCATCGCCTCGAACATGTCGAGGTCGTTGTTGCTCGCGGCGCCGTCGGTGCCCAGGCCGGCGTGGATGCCGTGCGCGATCCACTTCGGCACGGCCGCGATGCCGCTGGCCAGCTTCATGTTGCTCTCGGGGTTGTGCGACAGGCCGACGCCGCGGGCCGCCAGCATCGTCAGGTCCGCGTCGTCGAGCCACACGCCGTGGGCGGCCACGGCCGGGCCGTTCCAGAGCCCCAGCGAATCGAGATAGGCGGCCGGCGTCATCCCGTGCGCCTGGCGCACGATGTCCACCTCCGCCTGGGTCTCGGCCAGGTGGATGAGCAGCGGCACGTGGTGCGCGTCGGCCAGCGCCCTGGCGGCCTGGAGCGATCCGGCGTCGAGCGTGTACGGGGAGTGCGGCGCGACGGCCGGCGTCACGAGCGGGTCGGCCTTCCAGCGCGTGATGAAGGCCTCCGCGCGGGCGAGCGCGTCGGCCGGCGTCGGCGCATCCGCGACGGGAAACTGGATCACCGACTGCCCGAGCACCCCGCGCAGCCCGGCTTCGCGCGTGGCCTCGGCGATGTCGTCCTCGAAGTAGTACATGTCGGCGAACGTCGTCGTGCCCGACTCGATCATCTCGAGCGCGGCCAGGCGCGTGCCCACGCGCACGAAGTCCGGCGACACCATGCGCTCGGCCGGGAAGATGTAGTCGTTCAGCCAGTCCATCAGCGCGAGGTCGTCGGCCACGCCACGGAACAGCACCATCGGGGCGTGCGTGTGCGTGTTCACGAGTCCGGGCAGGACGATCTGGCCGCGGGTGTCGATGCGCGTGGTCGCGCTGTACTTGCGGAGCAGTTCCTCGGCCGGCCCCACGTCGACGATTCGATCGGCGTCGATGACGACCGCGCCGGACGGGAACACCTGGCCGCCGGCGTCCATCGTCACGACCGTGCCGCCCCAGAGGATGAGCGCGACGGGCGTCCCGGCCTGCCCCGAACCCGATCGGACCAGGACGACGGTCGCCGCGACCAGCAGCGCGGCCAGCGCGACGAAACGCGGGGAACGCATCCGCAGATTCTATCCCGGCCGCCCGCGGGTGACGTATAGTTCGAGCGTGCCGGTGCACCTCGTGCGACACGCCGTGGCCGAAGACGCGCTCGTCCGGCTGCGGGACCGGTCCACGAGCCCCGGCGACTTCCGGGCACAGGCCCGGCGCATCGCGCTCGTCGTCGCGCACGAGGCCACCCGGACGCTGCCGACGACGCCCGCCCGGGTCGAGACGCCGCTCGAGCCGGCCGACGGGGCCCGGCTCGCGGCCAACGTCGTCGTCGTCCCCGTGCTCCGGGCCGGCCTCGGCATGGTCGAGGCGGTCCTCACGCTCGTGCCGGATGCGCGGGTCGGTCACGTCGGTCTCGAGCGCGACGAGCACACGGCCGTCGCGCGCGCCTACTTCTCCAGGCTCCCCCCGGACCTCACGGGCGCCACCGCGCTCGTCGTGGACCCGATGCTCGCGACCGGCGGCAGCGCGATCACCACGCTCGCGCTGCTGCGCGACGCCGGGGCCGCCGACGTCCGGCTGCTCTGCATCGTGGCCGCGCCGGAAGGCATCGCCGCCGTCGAGGCCGCGCATCCGGCGACGGCGATCTACACGCCGGCGATCGACCGCGAACTCGACGCGCGCAAGTTCATCCTGCCGGGACTCGGGGACTTCGGAGATCGGCTCTATGACACCGCCTAAGCCGCACCACACCGGATCGGCCGCCCGCGAGCGGTGGGCGACCGCCCTCACCGCGATCGAGCCGAACCGGATTCTCGTCCGCGGGTTCCGTCTCGACGACCTGATGGGACGCGTCAGCTTCGGCGAGACGGTCTACCTGCTGCTCACGGGCGAGCTGCCGACGCCGTCGATCGGCCGGCTGATGGACGCGATGCTGGTGTCGTTCCTCGACCACGGCGCGACGCCTCCGTCAAC
>JAWKHR010000094.1:0-10239 GCA_041394725.1 Vicinamibacterales bacterium
GCCCTCGACACTCGCGGCCCGCAACGCCGCGACGACCGGCGCGTCGATTCGGGGCTGCGTGGCGGCCGGCGTGCTGGGGTTCGGCCGGCACTACGGCGGGGACGCGCTCGCCTGCCGGGCCGCGCTCGACCGCGGCCTGACCCTGGTGCGCGACGGCCGCTCGATGGCCGACGCCGCCGCCGAGATCGTCGGGCAACTCGTCGAGGCCGGTGAGGTGCCGCCGCCGGGCTTCGGCCATCGGTACCACACCACGGACCCGCGTGCCGCCAGGCTGCTGCAGATGGCGCACGAGCTGGAGGTCGACCAGGACTACGTCGGCCTGCTGCGCGCGACCGAGGGCGCGCTGGCGCGCCATCCCTCACTCGGCGAGCTGAAGCTGCCGGTCAACATCGACGGCGCCATCGCCGCCGTCTGCGGCGACATCGGCCTGCCGCCGGAGGTGGCCGACGCGCTGCTCATCATCTCGCGCGTGCCCGGGCTCGTGGCCCACGCGCAGGAGGAACAGGAACGACAGTCGCCGATGCGCGTGATCGACCCCACGTCGCACCGGTACGACGGTCCGGGCGAGCGGCGGCTGCCGGAACGGCGCTAGGCCCCAGGCCGGGCCCCCACCGCGATTCACCCCTGCGCGGGCGAATCAGGGTCCTTCCGACGCGTGCGGCACCACCACATCGGCGGCCGAGGCCGGCAGCCCGGGAATCAGCCAGCGGAACACCGCGGTGGCGGCCACCGCGCCGGCGAACTGCGCCAGCACGAACGCCGGCACGTCGGCGGGTCGCAGGCCGGTGAACGTGTCGGTCAGGGCGCGGGCCACGGTCACCGCGGGATTCGCGAACGAGGTCGACGACGTGAACCAGAACGCCCCGACGATGTAGAGGCCCACGGCGAACGGCACGGCTTCGGCCCGCTGCCGCACGCATCCCCAGATCACCGCCAGCAGGCCGAACGTCGCCACGAACTCGGCCAGGACGAGCGGCGCCCCGCTTCGTGCCTGCTGGCCGATCTGCAGTGCCGGCTCACCGAACATCAGGTGCGCCAGGATGACGCCGGCGATCGCACCGGCGAACTGCGCGCCCAGATAGCCCGGGACCAGCCGCCAGGACATCCCGCCCTGCCACGCGTCGGCCACGGTGACGGCCGGATTGAGATGCGCCCCGGATACCGGACCGAACACGAGAATCAGGACGGCCAGGGTCGCACCCGTGGCCAGCGAGTTGGCAAGCAAGGTCACGGCCGGCTGCCCGCCGGCCAGGCGGTCCGCCATGATGCCGGACCCGACGATGGCCGCGAGGAGGAGCGCCGTGCCCAGGCCTTCGGCGGCGAGGCGCTTCGAGGAGTCAGCGGGATGTGCCACGCGGGTACCTGCCGGCCGCGATTCTAGGCTCGGCAGGCGGAAACCGCCAGGCACGTTCGTGTGACGAAGGGAAATGGTTGGTGGGCGCTAGTGGACTCGAACCACTGACCCCCGCCGTGTGAAGGCGATGCTCTACCAACTGAGCCAAGCGCCCAACCGATGGTCCGGATAGCTTATCGCAACGCCGCCCGGTCCGGGAAGGCCGGCGCCGTCCCCGCCGACAGCGCGGCCAGCAGGGCGTCCAGCATCTGCACGTAGCTGGCGTCGGCCTCGCCGAACGCCTTCGCGTAGTCGGCCATCGGCATCCGCTTGTCGTTGCGCTTCTTCGGGTCCGCGAACACGCCGTCGAACACCTGGGCCGCGCCGCCCATCGTGACGGTGTCGCTCGCGAGGTCCTTCCCCGGAACCGCGACGAGGCCGTCGGCGTACGAGTCCTCCACGAGCACCTTGTCCTGCGACAGGACCGAGGAATTCAGGTCCTGGTAGGCGTTCATGTAGTCCTTCTTGTAGAGGTAGTAGTCCACGTCGGACGGACGGCCGTGACGGGCGCCGACGACGAGGAGCTGCGCCCCGGGCACGTGGAGCACGGCCACGTAGTGCCCGGCGTTCTTCGGGTCCTTCACCGCAAACGCCTGGAGCTTGCGGGCCTGGAGCGCGCTGACGAGCTGTTTCGCCCGGGCCGGCGACGCGGCCCCGGGGATGGAGGGGTCCTGGAAGGCCGCCGGCGCGACCCACGCGCAGGCTGCCACCAGGGCGCCGATGATGCTGGGACGGAGCATGCGCAGAATCTACCACCGCCCCCCGGTCGCGGCAACCACACCCGGATCGACCACGCGATCAGCCGACGAACAGCGCCTCGTCGTCCTCGCGGGCGTGGTGCCCGTGCTGGGCCCGGTTCCGGACACCCTTGAAGACCGACACCGCGGCGCGAATCGCGGCGACGGCGGCCGTGCCCTGGCGGACCGGCTCGATGATCGCGCCCTGCACGACGGTCATCGTCTCGTCGATGCGGGCGGCGGCCGTGCTCATCACCTGATCGAGACGCTCGACCTGCGCGGCCGCGAGCGACGTGGCGCGCGCGGCGTCGTCCGAGATGCGGTTGACCTTGTCGATCAGGGGCCGGAGGTCCCGCCGCAAGTCGGTGACGCCCTGCGACGCCTGGCGCGCGAACTTCGCGGCCGCCACCACGACGGCGACCTGCAGCACGGCCATCACCACGACCCCCGCGGCGATGAGTGCCAGGAACACCGTCTGCAGGTCCGTCACAGGTTCTCCTTGCGCGCCTGCTGGAACGCCTCGCGCCCGCGCTCGACGGCGGTGGTCAGGTTCTCGCGCTGCCGCTGGATGAACTCGCGGCCCTGATCCGCCATCTCGCCCGCCCGGTCGCGCCCCTCACGGGCCCGCTCCGCCAGGCGACGCCGGGTCTCCTCGCCCGAGGACGGCGCATACAGCAGCGCGACGGCGGCCCCGGCCACCGCGCCGAGCACGAACGCGACGAGCACCTGGCCCGACGAACTACCCTGATTCGACATGCTGCCTCCTCCCGCGATCAGAAGATGCTCACGCTGACCCGCAGATACTTCTTGGGATCGCGGCGAATGTCCGCCAGCAGAGAACGAAACTCGGTGACCGCACCATTGATACTCTCATAAAGCTGCTTGTCCCGCAGCAGCAGCCCCGCCGTCCCCTCGCCGTTCTCCAGCCGGGCCATCACGGCGTCCATCCGGCCGATGGTCCCGTTCAGCCGGTCGTAGAGCTCGGACTCGGTGAGCAGCTTCCCCATCGTGCCCTGGTTGCCGTTCATCTTCGCCGTGGCCTGCTCCAGGTTCGAGAACGTCGAGGCGAGGTTCCGGCCCATGGCCTCGTCGTTCAGGAAGCGCCCGAGCGCGCCCTCGCCGCTGTTGATCTTCGCCGTCATCGTCTGCAGGTTCTCGAGCGCGCCCTTGAAGTTGTTGTAGGCCGTCGGGTCCTTCAGGAAGGCGCCGAGGGTGCCCTGGCCGCGACTGAGCCCCTCGGTCACCCGGCCGGCCGAGCCGATGAACGCGGTCATCTCGCGATACAGCTCGTCGTCCGACACGAGCTTGCCGAGCGTGCCCTTCCCCGCCCGCACGTCGGTCAGCAACTGGCCCACCTGTTCCAGGCTGCTCGAGGCCGTCTCGGTGAGGTCGCCGAACGGTCCCCCCGAGCCGGACACCTTGATGTAAGACCAGTCCTGCAGCGGCGTGCCGCGGCCGTTGGCCTTCAGGTCCACGATGGGCTCGCCGAGCAGACTGAGCGACCCGATCGAGGCCGTGGTCTCGTCGGTGATGAGCGGGCGCACCGAGGTGAGCAGCTCCATCGTCACCTCGACCTGCGCGCCAGAGAATTCGACGCGGTCCACCGTGCCGACCTCCTTGCCGGCCAGCCAGACGACCGCGCCGGGCTTCAGGCCCTGGACGTCGGTGAACAGGCTCTTGACCGGAAACCGTTCGGCCCAGAAGCCGGCCTCACCGCCGATCGCGACGACGAGCAGCGCGACGAGGACGAGGGCCGTCACCGACACGATTCCGAGCTTGAGTTCCGACCAGGCGAGCGAGCGTGTGCGCGGCATGGAGCATCTCCAGGAGGGTCACGAGAGAAAGGCCCTGAGGTACGGGTCGCGGGTCCGGCGCAGCTCCGGCGCCGATCCCTCGAACGCGACCCGCCCGTTCTTCAGCATCAGGAACAGCGTCGAGCCGGGCTCGTCGTCGGGCAGCGGGTCGAACCGGACCCGCTGGCCGTCGCGCACGGCGCGGTTCGTGGCGATGTAGAAGGCGTCCCGGAGCTGGTGCGTCACCATGATCGACGTCACGCCTTCCAGGTCGCGCAGCTTCACCGCTTCGTCGTCCACCGTCAGCGCGGTGATCGGGTCGAGCCCGGTGGTCGGCTCGTCGTAGAGCAGCAGCTCGGGCCGGGACGTCATCGCCCGCGCGATGGCCACGCGGCGTCGCTGCCCGCCCGAGAGTTCCGAGGGCATCCGATCGCCGAAGTCGTCCAGGCCCACGTAGCCGAGCACCTCGGCGACGCGCGCGTCCACCTCCGCGATCGGCCGGCGCGTCTCCTCGAAGAGGCGATAGCCCACGTTCTCGCGGACCGACAGCGAGTCGAAGAGCGCGCCCTCCTGGAACACCATGCCGACGTGTGCGCGCACGGCCATCAGCTGCGCCTCGGACATGCCGTCCACGCGCTGGCCGAACACCTCGACGCGCCCGCTGTCGGGCTTCAGGAGGCCGAGGATGATCCGCAGGATCGTGGACTTCCCCGCCCCGCTCGCGCCGAGGATGATCTTCATCGTCCCGCGCGGGAGCGTGAACGTCACATGGTCGAGGATCACCTTCTCGTCGAAGGCCAGGCACACGTCCTCGAAGACGACGGCGTCGCCGCCGGCGTCCGTTCCACGCGGCGCCGCGAGCGCCGCCGGCGCGCCTGCCGTCCCGGTGCCAGCCATCAGTACATCAGCGCGATCAGGACCTTCGTGACGAGAAAGTCCACGACCAGTACGGCCACCGAGCCGGCCACGACCGCGTTCGTCGTCGCCCGCCCGACGCCCTGCGTCCCGCCCTTCGTCCGCATGCCCACGTGGCAGCCGATCGTCACGAGCACGAAGCCGAGGATGAACGGCTTGATCAGGCCCATCCAGACGTCCTGCATGTAGAGCCCGGCCACCACGTTGTTCCAGTAGACCGACCCGGCCACCTTGAGCTGGGTGCGGGAGATGATGTCGGCGCCGATCATCCCGACGCCGTCGGCGATGACCGTCAGCACCGGCACCATCAGGGTGCCCGCGATGACCCGCGGCACCACCAGCTTCCGGATCGGGTCCGTACCGAGGGCGCGCAGGGCGGCGATCTGGTCGGTGACCATCATCGAGCCCAGTTCGGCCGCGATGCCCGACCCGACGCGTCCGGTGACCATCAGCGCGGTCAGCACCGGCCCGAGTTCCTTGACCATGGACGCGCTCACCAGCCGGCCGACCATCGACCGGGCGCCGAACTGATCGAGCGTCAGGCCCGACTGCAGGGCCAGCACCATGCCGGTGAACGTCCCGGTCAGGAGCACGACCGTGAGGGACCCGAGGCCGATCGCGTCGAACTGCTCGACGATGTCGCGGGCGTAGAGGGGCCGCGACACGACGCCGCGCACGACCTGGCCGAGCATCCGCATGTATTCCTGGACCTCGAGCAGGCCCGCCTTGATCCGCTCGACGACGCGTCCGATCACGTGGTGCCCCCGCCGCCGGGCCCGGCGAGGCCGGGATTCCGCAGCCGGCGGACCTGGTCGCGGATCGCCGCCGCGCGCTCGAACTCCAGGTTCGCCGCCGCCTGCTTCATCTCCTGGTCGAGCGTCGCGAGGTGCGCCTGAAGCTCGGCCTGCGACCCGAACCGGGCGCGCTCGTCCGGCGCGGTGGGCACCGTGACGTAGTCGCGTTCGTAGACGCTCGAGAGCACGTCGTCGATGTGCTTGACGATCGATGCCGGCGTGATGCCGTGCGCCTCGTTGTAGGCGGCCTGGACGGCGCGCCGGCGATCCGTCTCCCGCATCGCCGCGCGCATGGAGTCGGTCTCCGCGTCGGCGTAGAGGATGGCGCGGCCGTGGACGTTGCGCGCCGCCCGGCCGATCGTCTGGATGAGCGCGCCGGCCGACCGGAGGAACCCCTCCTTGTCGGCGTCGAGGATGGCCACCAGCGACACCTCGGGCAGGTCCAGCCCCTCGCGCAGCAGGTTGATCCCGATGAGCACGTCGAACGTGCCGAGCCGCAGGTCGCGCAGGATCTGCACCCGCTCCAGCGTGTCGATGTCCGAGTGCAGGTACCGCACGCGCACGCCCAGCTCCTGGTAGTACTGCGCCAGGTCCTCGGCCATCCGCTTGGTCAGCGTCGTGACCAGCACGCGCTCGCCGCGCGCCGCCACCTGGCGAATCTCGCCGAGCAGGTCGTCCACCTGCCCCTGCACCGGCCGGATCTCGATCGGCGGATCGACCAGCCCCGTCGGCCGGATGATCTGCTCCACGATCACGCCGCCGGCCTGCTGCAGCTCGTACGGCCCCGGCGTCGCGCTGACGTAGATGACCTGCCCCACGCGGCCTTCCCACTCCTCGAAGTTCAGCGGGCGGTTGTCGAGCGCCGACGGCAGGCGGAAGCCGTAGTTGACCAGCACATCCTTCCGCGATCGGTCGCCGTGGTACATGCCGCGGATCTGCGGCACGGTCTGGTGACTCTCGTCCACGATCACGACCGTGTCGGCCGGCAGGTAGTCGAGCAGCGTCGGCGGCGGCTCGCCCGGCAGCCGGCCGGACAGGTGCCGCGAGTAGTTCTCGATCCCGTGGCAGTAGCCGATCTCCTTGATCATCTCGAGGTCGAACATCGTCCGCTGGTGCAGGCGCTGCGCCTCGAGCACCCGTCCCTCGCGCTCGAGATCCGCGAGGCGCGTCGCGAGCTCGGCCTTGATGCCCTCGATGGCCTGCAGCGTTCGCGCGCGCGGGGTGACGAAGTGCGACTTCGGATACACGGCGATGCGGTCGTACCGACGCACGTCGGCGCCGGTGAGCGGGTCGAACGAGACCAGGTCGTCGATCTCGTCGCCGAACAGGCTGATCCGCAGGCCCGCGTCGTCATAGGCCGGGAACACCTCGACGACGTCGCCCCGGACCCGGAACGTGCCGCGGGTGAACTCGTGGTCGTTCCGCTCGTACTGGATCTCGACGAGCTGCCGGAGCAGCTGATCCCGGCTGACCACCTGCCCCCGCTCGAGCGCGACGAGCAGCCCGTAGTAGGCCTCCGGCGACCCCAGGCCGTAGATGCACGACACGCTGGCGACGATGATCACGTCCCGACGCTCGAAGAGCGACCGCGTCGCCGACAGGCGCAGCCGGTCGATCTCGTCGTTGATGATCGCTTCCTTCTCGATGTACGAGTCGCTCGCCGGCAGGTAGGCCTCCGGCTGGTAGTAGTCGTAGTAGCTGACGAAGAACTCGACCGCGTTGCGCGGGAAGAACCGGCGGAACTCCTGGTAGAGCTGGGCCGCGAGCGTCTTGTTGTGGACCATCACCAGCGCCGGCCGGTTCACCCGCGCCAGCACCTGCGCCATCGTGAAGGTCTTGCCCGAGCCGGTCACGCCCAGCAGCACCTGCGCCCGATCGCCGCGCTCCAGCCCCTCGGTGAGCTGCGCGATCGCGCGGGGCTGGTCGCCCCTCAGCTCGAAGTCGGTTTCGACGGTGAACTGTTCGGAGATGGTCGACATGCCGGGCCGGTACCCAAACCACTCATGGTACTACGAAGGCCGCCCGGACCGGGTCCGGCCTCAGGGACGGCCCCCGGGCCGCGCGGGCACGAGGTAGCCGCTGCGGGTCCGGACGCGTGCCCCGTCGGGCGCGTCCCGGGTGAGACGGACCTCGACCTTGTGGAAGCGGCCGTCGGCGACGTGGGGATTCGTCGGCACGTAGCCCAGCGTGTAGCGGCTCGCGATCTCGGACCGGATGCGCTCGTAGACGGCGTCGATGTCGTCGGCCGACGACGGAAAGTAGGCGTCGCCGCCCGTCTCGCGCGCGATCTGCGTCATCCGCATCTGCTGCGCGAGCTGCGAGCTGCGCATCTGGTTCTGGATGTAGCCCACCGCGTACACCACCACATCGGCCTCGCGCAGCAGCTTCTGCAGGTCGCCGAACGTCCGCTCGCTCGTCGAGTCCCCGCCGTCGCTGTGGAGCAGGATGACGTGCTGGCCGGGCCGGTCGAACGTGGAGATGACGTAGCGGAACAGGGCGTCGTAGAGCGCGGTGCCGCCGCCGGCCTGGCGGTCGCGGATCCGTTCGAACAGCATCGGATAGCTGGCCGGCGAAAACCGGCTGATCCGGATGCCGGTGTCGAAGTCCACGAACGTGACGTCGTCGGCCTCGGGCAGCTGGTCGATGAACCGGACGGCGGCGTTCGACGCGGTGCGCAGGTCGCGCTCCATGCTCTCGCTCGCGTCCAGCAGCAGCCCGAGGTGCAGCGGCAGCGTGCGCTCCACCGTGCCGCTGCCCGCGAGGAAGTACGCCACCTCCTGGCGGCGGCCGTCCTCGAGCACCTCGAAGTCCTCGGCGGTCAGCCCGCCGACCGGCTTGCCCTCGTGGTCGAGCACCGTGACCGGCAGGTGCACCAGGTCCACCCCGGCCCGGAACTGCTGTCCGGCCAGCGGCGCGGCACACACGGCCGCCAGGATCGCGGCGACGGCGACGCGACGCCGGATGACAGGGGGCATCCCGCCGCCCATTCTAGCGCGCCTCGGGCGCAGCCGTCCGGCGCCGCCGACGCCCGCGGCCTCACATATAATGGGTCCCCGTGCGTGCGCTGGCCGTCTGTCAGGACGAGCTGGTCATCCGAACGCTCCACCGCGTGCTGTCGGGCACCTTCGACCTGGAGTTCCTCGTCGAAAGCCGCCCGCTGGCCCGCCGGCTCATCGACGATGGAGTGTCGGCGACCGTAGCTGACCCCAAACGCGTCGACTCCTACCTGCGCGCGGACCTGACCCCGAACACCTGCGTCATCCTGGAGGACACCGGCCGGCGCAGCCTGAAGAAGGTCGCCACGGCCATCCGCGACGCCGGGGGCAGCCTGCTCTACGTCCTGCACGTCGGCAGCGGCACGTCGAAGCGCAAGGAGGATCTGCGCACGGTCGTCCCGGAACTGACGCACCTGGACCTCGCCGAGCTGCTGGCCTCCCCGCTGACGACCGAGCTCGGCCGATCGCTGACGCGCGCGCGGGTCCAGCAGTACCAGCGCTACTTCGCCGACGCGGACCGCGTCCTCATCCTGCTCCACAACGAGCCGGACCCCGACGCCCTCGCCGCGGGCCTCGCGCTCCGCAACGTCCTGCGGCGCACGCGGACGACGGCGATCATCGGCGCGATCCAGGGCATCAGCCGGCCCGAGAACCTGCGCATGGCCGACCTGCTCGACATCCAGGTCGAGCCGGTCACGCCCGACGAGTTCGGCGGCTTCGACCGCATCGCGACCGTGGACGTCCAGCCGCACTACTTCGGCGGGCTGCTCAACCGCGTGGACCTCGTCGTGGATCACCATCCCGAGCAACCCGGCTACACGACGGTCTTCAAGGACATCCGCGCCGACTACGGCTCCACGTGCACGATCCTCACCGAGCACCTGCGGGCCGTGGACGTGAACATCTCCGAGCGGACGGCGACGGCGATGCTCTACGCGATCAAGTCCGACACGCTCTTCTTCGCCCGGCACACCAACCGCGTCGACCTCGAGGCGTTCACGTTCCTGTACCCCCTGGCCGACGCCGCGCTCATCCGCAAGATGGAGGGCGCCGAGATCACGATCGAGCGGCTCGAGCACGTGACGCGCGCCATGGCGACCTCGCAGATCCGCGACCAGGTCTTCTCGGCGTTCATCGGCGAGACCACGCGCGAGGACTTCATCCCCTACACGGCGGACTTCCTGCTCCAGCTCGAGGACATCCGCTGGACGATCATCTCCGGCATCGTGCACGGCAAGCTGATCATCTCGGTGCGCAACCTGGGCTACTCGCGCAACGCCGGGGAATTCGTGAAGGTGAACTTCGGGGACCTCGGCAGCGCCGGCGGCCACCGGGCGATGGCCAAGGCCGTCGTGCCGATCGACAAGTTCCGGCAGAAGTTCGGCGACCTCTCCGGCGTCGGCATCGCCGCCCGGATCGGCGACCTCGCGGCGCAGTTCCTCCGCGAGACGTCGGCCGAGAAGTCCGACCGGACCGACCGGAAGGTCGGCGCGGGCAAGCCGGAGTAGGCGCGCCCCGGCCACCGCCTGCCCGGCGGCCGGCGTCAGGCCCGGCCGAGCGCCCGATCGAGGTCCGCGATCAGATCGTCCGGATGCTCCAGGCCGATCGAGA
>JAWKHR010000095.1:0-9940 GCA_041394725.1 Vicinamibacterales bacterium
CCACCGGGATGCGGGAGTACTCCGTCAGTGGCGTCGATGGTGGTGGTTTGCGGCTGACCCGCGGTCGGCACCCGGCTCTACGGCAGTACGCGGATCGTCAAGCGACACTTCGGCTCGGCAGGCCAGCGCGCGATGCCGCGGCGGCGGTGGGCCTGCTCTGGGCGGCACACGTGGCCTTGGTCGACGATTGGATCGCGCCGGATCGCTACTTGGGCCCGCCCAGCCAACTCACGGTCCGGCTGCGGCGCCGAGGAGTCGTCTGCCGGGGACCGGCCTTCCTGATCCGTCGATACCGAACTGTGCTTTCGGCCTGCGAGGCAAGGCCTACCGCGTCCTCGGCTGCGTCGCAACCCAGCACGACGCTGCGGTTGCTCCATTTCGGCACTTCCTTCGTGGTGGCTGAGGGCTTCAGGGCCGAACAGACAGGCTAACCTCGGCTTGCAGCCGACGGCGGCCGGTGCGATCCTGAGCCGCCGCGGCTGAAGCCGGGAGTTAGACCGCAGACTCAGAACCGAGTTTCCTGGTGTGCGTCTGAAGCCAGGCGGCGACCTCGGGACGGCCGACCTGCCCGGCGGCGAGGTTCAGAATCAGTCGCTCTTCGTCATCCACGGTCGCGACGATCTCGACGTCGTTCAGGAGCAGGAACGTCGCCATCGCGGCATGCCCGATGCGCTTGTTGCCGTCGACGAACGGGTGGTTCTGGACCAGCGAGGCGCAGAGAGCGGCGGCTTTGTCGAGCAGGGTGGGGTGCAGGTCCTTCCCGTCGAAGGTGGCTCTCGGCTGGGCCAGCGCGGAATCCAACAGGCCGAGGTCCCGGATGCCTGGCGCGCCGCCGCTCGACTCGATCAGCCAGTGGTGAAGTCGAACCACCTCACCGAGCGAGAGGTAGCGCATCAGGCGAGGCGGCGGTAGAGTTCCTGGTTCTTGTCGAGGACCCGGCGAGCCGCGGCCTCGAAATCCGGATCCTGAATCGCCAGCAGGTCCGCCAGGGCGGCCCTGGCCAGCTCGTCGGGCGTCACGCCGAGGCGGGCGGCTTCCTTCTGCAGGCGGTCGGCCTGTGCGGGCGGCAGCTCGAAGGCGAGCTTCATGCGTACCACTCTACGCCCAGCCCTGCGGTCTAACAAGCGGTTGCAGCCGACGGCGGCTGGTGCGATCGTGAGCCGCCGCGGCTGAAGCCGGGCGTTAGCCTGCTGAGTCCGCGGGCGGGCCGGGCGCGGGCGTATTCTTGGCTCGAGGCCGGACCATGACAACCAAAGACACGGTGCGCGCCCTGCTTGAGCGCCGGCCGGACGATTGCACGCTCGAGGACGTCCAGTACCACCTGTACGTCGCGCAGGCTGTGGCCCGCGGTGTCGCCGACGATCGTGGCGGCCGGACGATCCCGCAGGCTGAGGTCGAGGCGGAGATGCGGCGTAAGTGGCTGTTCGGGTCCGCTCGGTAACGTGGGCCCGGTCGGCGCAGGCCTGGTTCGACGAGGTCGCGCGCATCAACACCGACTCGCCGGCCAACGCGCAGCGGGTCCTGGTGGCGGCGCTCGACGCGGCGGCCAGTCTCGCGACGCCTTGCTGAGCGTGGGCGCGTTGTTCCGGAACTGGCCGTTGGAACTGGCACCCCTGAACGGAAGGGAATCAATGGTCTGGTCGCGATTCGTGGCTGCTGGCCTCGCAGCGGTGTCATGGTCCTGCGCTGGGACGAGCGGGCTGGACTCCCGGATTCCGGTCGACACGCCCGGGCAGAGCGTCCGATATTCGACACCACGGATCGTCCTCGACCTGGATGGCAGCATCGACGTCTTTTCGCTGAGCAGGCCAACTGGCGCGCGCGTGACGACCGGTTCGGAGTTGCGGCGACTACTGGTCCGGCTGCCGGTCAGCGACTGGCCGAACGGTCGGCACATTCTCGTCCTCCCGCCGTCTGTGGGCGTATCCCTGGAGGAAGCGGACCGGCTTCTGCGGACCGTGTTGCCGACGCTGAGCGATCTTGGAATCGACGTTCAGATCATCTCGCAGCCCAGCTACGACCCACACCCGACGGCCGCGGGTACGGGATCGATGGGCGGACGTGGGTGAGCGCGAGCGCTGGAGCGGACAGTCAACGCCTCGGCAGGTCGCGGGGGCGGCAAGCGACATCCCGAAACGCTTTGATCAGTCCTTTGTCGAAACTGACGAGCAGACAGGCGGTGCGCACGGCGAGTTCGACGAACAGCGTGTCGGAAACGGAGACTCCGGACTCGATGGCCCGCAGGAGCGTCGCCCTGGCAGAGCGTGCCCGTCGCGACGGACTCCACTCCGAGCCGTCGCGCGAGACCGAGCCGGGCGGGGGCGTCCGTCGGAGCCTGGACCCCGGCGCGCACGGCCATCCACACGACGTTTGCCAGTTCTGCTTCCCAGTGCGCGGGTGCCAATGGGGTGGTCAGGTGATCGAAGCACGCGCGGGCCTCGTCCACGAACGCTTGGGTACCAAGGAGCAGGTACGCGACCACGTTCGTATCGACGACGGCCTTCACGGACGGCCGACCGCCAGCCACGCATCGATCTCCGCGGCCGTAGGCCGGCGAGACTGCTCCTGCCAGCCCGCTTCAATCTGGTCCAGCACGGCCCGACGTTCGACGACGTACCCTTCGAGCAGGTCCCGCACTTCCTGCTCCATGGACCGGTGGTGACGTTTGGCGAGCGCCTTCAGCGCTTGCACGACCTTGGCGGGCACGTTGCGCACGGTGATCGTCGGCATTTGCACCCCAGTGCTGGCGCTATGCTAGCGGACGGAGATGACGACTACAGGTCAGCTGGCGAGAGACCGGTTCGGCGTGCGATTCGTGCCAGCATCCTGGGGCCAATTTCCTCGTTATCGTGGAACGCGAAGATGGAGTCGTCCCAGCCAGGGCGGCACAGTGTTCGATGCGATCCGGATTGGCGCTTGAGTTGCCAGCCGACCTTCAGGAGCGCGGCGAGTACCCGGCGCGCCTTGGTGGCCGGCCAGCGGCTCAGGCCGCGCGGAAGCTCACGTGGAGGAGTTCGGCCGGGGCCTCGGCGTGTTCGAGACGCTCAGCAAGGACGCGCAAGGCCAGCGCCTGGACGCGCGCCACGGCCTCGTCGCGGGTTGCGCCGTACGTCATGACCCCCGGCAACGCCTGAACCTCGGCCATCCAGCGGCCGTCGTCCTCACGGTCGATCTCGATGTCGAAAGTCACGCTCATGGGCCGGTCTCAGCGCTAATGTAGCATCGGCAAGGCTGGCCAGCCAGAGCCTGCGCCCGACGGCCGGTTCTGTCGTCCTCGAGCAGGCGGCCCTCGCGACACTGGCTGCCGAGATTCGGGATTTCGTTTCTGCGTCGACTGGTCTCGCGGGCGAACACGCCTTGCCGACGACGACAGCGAGTGCGATGTCGACGAACCGCCGAACATCGAGATGTCCCGGGAGTCCCTGGCGTGATTGAAGTTGGCCGAGTGTGTGAGCTTGCCCGCTACCCGGTGAAGTCGATGGCCGGTCAACGCCTGGAAGCCGGCGATCTCGGATGGTACGGACTGGCGGGTGACCGGCGGTTCGCGTTTCGGCGCGTCGATGACCGCGGCGCGTTTCCGGTGCTCTCAGCCAGCCGATACCCGGAACTGCTCCTCTACCAGCCGCAAGGCATGGACGAGAGCGCCGGGGAGCCGGTCCCCACCCGCGTTCGTACGCCCGACGGGCGGGAACTCGAGCTTGCCGCCGGTGAACTCGCGGCGGCGATCTCGGAGGGAGCGGGCTGCCGCGTGGAGCTGCTGCGGCTCAGACACGGCATCTTCGATGAAGGCGCTGTTTCGATCATCACGACCACGACCATCGCCGCCATAGGACGCGAAGCTGGTGTGGAGCTCGACCGCCGGCGGTTCCGCGCGAACCTGGTGATCGAGACGATCGACAGCCCGCCGTTTGGTGAGGATGCGTGGGTCGGCCGCACCATGCGATTCGGCGACGCCCCGGACGGGCCCGCGGTGAGCATCACCATGCCCGACGAGCGTTGCGTGATGATCAACCTGTCCCCCGACACGGCCGAACAGGATGCGCGGGTGATGAAGGCCGTCGTCCGGCTCAACGGGAACCACGCGGGTGTCTACGCGACGCCGGTGGCCTGCGGACGCATCCACCCTGGCGACAGGGTGTGGGTGAGCGCGTAGACGCCTCCGGCCAACACCAGGCTTGCCGCCGACGGCGGCGGGTGCGATCCTGAGCCGCCGTGGCTGAAGCCTGGCGTTGGCCGAGCCGCTCGACCGCCCGGGAGGAGCAGGGTGGGACATCTGCCATGAGACACGGAGGCGGTCTGTGAACCACAACGGCGTGCTGCGAATCACGGCGCTGCTCTCGCTGCTCCTGCTGACGCTTCACGTGACGGACGACATCGTGCGCGGGATATCGAAGGCCGAGTCCTCGAACACCGCGCTGGTCGTCCTGGCGCTCTTCCTGTACGGGACGCTGGTGCTCGCCGAACGGCGCTCCGGTCACGTCATCATGTTCCTCGTGGGGCTGTTCGCGGCAGCCATGCCCGTCCTGCACATGAGGGGAGCACACTATCCCGAGATCGCCGCGTCCAGCGGCGGCTTCTTCTTCGTCTGGACCCTCTGGGCGCTCGGCGGGCTCGGCGGAGTGACCATGCTCCTCTCGGTGCGCGGACTATGGAGCCTGCGACGGGGAGGCCAGGAGTGAGACCATGAAGTCGCACAGGATTTTCACGACCGCCTTCGCCAGCGTGTACCCGCACTACGTTCAGAAGGCCGAAAAGAAGGGTCGCACGAAGAGCGAGGTCGATGAGGTCATCTGCTGGCTGACGGGCTACACCCCTCAGGAGCTCGCGGAACAGATCAGGCAGAAGAGGGACTTCGAGACGTTCTTTGGCGAGGCGCCGTCGCTTCATCCCAACGCCGGGAAGATCACCGGTGTCATCTGCGGTGTTCGGATCGAGGAGATCGAGCACCCGCTGATGCGAAAGATCCGGTACATGGACAAGCTGGTGGATGAGCTGGCCAGGGGGCGGTCCATGGAACGGGTCCTGCGCAAGTAATTCACGGACTCAGTCGACTGCCAGAAGGAGAACCGGTGACGACCAAGGTCACGCCCTTCCTGATGTTCAACGACCAGCTCGAGGCGGCCATGGCGTTCTACGCCGCCACCTTCCCGGACTCCGAGATCCGGAACGTCGCGCGCACCGGCACCGACGGCCCGATCACCTCCGCCGAGTTCGTCGTCGGCGGCCAGGTCTTCATGGGCTACAACGGCGGGCCGCGCTTTGCGTTCTCCGACGGCTTCTCGCTCTTCGTGGACTGCGAGGACCAGGCCGAAGTGGACGAGTACTGGGACAAGCTCGTCAAGGCCGGGGCAGAGCCGATCCAGTGCGGCTGGATCAAGGACCCGTTCGGGATCACGTGGCAGATCGTGCCGCGACGGTTCATGCAGCTCATCCGCGACCATGACTCCAGGAAAGTCGAAGCCGTGATGAAGGCCATGATGACGATGGTCAAGCTCGACGTCGCGGCGCTGGAGCGTGCGTACGACGAGGCGTAGCAAGCCACGACCGGCGACACCGCGTCGCGCTTGGGGGGGCCGACCATGGCTGATCATCCGAACCTGACGATCATGAAGCGGACGCTTCAGGCGTTCCAGACTGGAGACGTTCCCACACTCGGACAGCTGATGGCGCCGGATGTCGTGTGGCGCCTTCCCGGCAAGAGAGTTCTGTCGGGGGACTACCGCGGACAGCAAGCAGTGTTCGGCCTGTTCGGCCGGCTGATGGAGCTGACCGGTGGCACGTTCAAGGTGGAGTCCCTGGACATCCTCGCGAATGACAGGGGCGGCGTCCTCATCGACCGGCTCACCGCAGAGCGCGAGGGAAGGTCGCTCGACATTCGGGTCATGCTGCACCTGACCATTCGCGATGGCCTGATCGTCGAGGGCACCGACTACTTTCGCCCGGAGCACCTCTGGGACGCCTTCTGGGCTTGATCATGAGTCATGAGCCACCGATCACCGCGGCGGCGTGGCGACAGACTACGGTCCGGGTCCCGGCTGGCCGGAGGATCGGAACACCACGCACTGGCTCGAGAACCGCGGCACGTCGCCAGCCGTCGAGACCTCGGTGGATATCGTGAGGACGTCTTGAGTGCACGGGGAGACTCGAATGGCTGACATGCCCACCGGGACCGAGATGGCACGTCCCTTCCTGCCGACGCGGGACTTCGCTCTGTCGAAACGCTTCTATGAAGCTCTCGGCTTCGAGAAGCTCCTCGACAGCGACGACGTCGCCATCTTCAGGATGGGGGCGAGCAGCTTCCTGCTGCAGCGCCGCTTCCAGAAGGAGTGGGCCGAGAACTGCATGATGCAGCTCATGGTGGACGATCTCGACGCCTGGTGGGACCACATCAGCCGGCTGGATCTGCCGGGCCGGTTCGGCATTTCGCCGCCGCGGGCGCCGGCCGTCCAGCCCTGGGGCCTGCGCGTGCTGTACCTGACGGATCCCACCGGCGTTCTGTGGCACGTCGCGCAGCGGCGGGAAGGCGTCGCTCATGACTAGCTCCTCGGGGCCCCGGATGAGCCGTTGCGGATCGTTCATCCTCGCTGCGGGGGTCATCTGTGTCGCATGCGGCGCCGACGTCACCAGGCCAACGCCTGTCGGCGTTCTTCCGCTGCACGCAGGCGAGCACCTGCTCCAGATCTCCGGAGCCGACTTCGTGGGTGTCGACGGTCGGACCGTCGAGGGCTGCCCGGGAATTGGTCCGGCCGGAGTCTCGCCGGTTGTAACCAGGGCTGCCGTCTCACTCGAGGGGTCGGTGTGGTCGGTCCGGCCGACCGCGGGGTCGGGTGGCGTCGATTTTCAGCTCCTGCTGTCGCCGGGCACCGATCCTGCCGGACCGCGCCAGGTCAGCGTCACCGGCACCGCTGTCGGGAGCGTCATCAGTACCGAGTCGCTCGCCCCGTCGATCCCGGCGACCCGGGCGCGGGCGATCCTCTCGGCGACGTCCACGACACGCCTCACGGGCACCGTCGATGATGTGGGCGCGCTGGCGGCTGGCGTGCTGATTGGCGATGTGACGTTCCGAAACGACGCCGGGACGACCGTGGGCTGCAACTCGGGGACGGCGATGTGGTCATTGAGCGGCTTCTCGGTCCGACGGAGGAGAGCTGGTGATGAGTCCGGCCTGAGCCCGGATGTTGTTCGGACCCGTCGCGTTCCGGCGAAGGTCAGCCAGCGCGCTGGCGTAGAGGCGACGCGCCCATGCGCTTCGCAGCGACTCCGCGGAGTCGAGCAGGTCATCCGGAAACCAGCGGCGGCAAGCCGAACGGCGCCCAGTGCCGCCCACCGCGTCCGGTGCGATCCTGAGGTGCACCAGCCGACCCGGAATGGCCGGCGTCACCCGGACAGGAGCCGTCATAGCCGTTCTGGCCGAGATGTACGGCGTGGTCGTTCAGGTGGCGACGTTGAACCGGAGCTACCCGAGGCGGCGCCGAGAACTACCAGCGCGATTGCCCCAACCGGTCGTTCTGCTCGGACGGCGAGGTGTGTCGCGTCAGGTTCATGGCCTGGGCCGGCGTCGAGGCGTTCCTGTCGTCACTGCAGCGGCTGGGATCGCGCTGGACACCGGAGACGTCGCGATCACCCGGGAAGGCGCAAGAAGGCTGATCGCTGCGAGCGACTGGCTGGAGTTCGATCACCTGGACGGCACGCCGGTGGAGAGCTCAATGCATCGACTGATCGAAGGTCTGGCCGCTCCGCCGGGATGAGCGCCGGGACATCGACCCGTGCTCACGACCGAAGCCGAGCTGCGACAGCGCGAGCTCGTCTCGGACCGGGATGGCGTGTCGTCCCCGTCATGACCGATCGACCGGCGAGGTGCTGCACGTCGGACGCGCGCGTGTTCGCCGCCGCAGCCGTTCGCGTGGCTCTGGCGACGGGCGCCGGTGACTGACGCTTGCGGATGCCTGTGGTTGACCTGCTTCTCCGTGACGATTGGCGCGCACTCCCGGGTGTCGACTCGGCGACCGTGGAGACCGTGCTCAAGTGGCCCGGCGCACCGTGATGCGGGCCGGCGGGACCCGGTCCTTCGGAGTGCAGGATGACAGACGAGATCGACGCCACGCATGAGCGCTGGTGTGATGCCTACCGCCGCGGTGACGCGGACGCGGTCCTCACGTTGCTGACGGACGATTACCGCCTCTGGGCGCCAGGCAGGGAGCCCATCACGATCGCGGATCTCGAGCCGAGGCTGCGTGCGGCATTCGAGACCTACGACTGCTCGCCGTCGTTCGAACGCCTCGAGCTGCTGGCCGCCGGTGATCTGGCGATCGACGTCGGCTGGGACACCCAGCGGCTCACGCCGCGGGCCGGTGGCGCGCCGATCGTTCAGAAGCAACGCGTGTGCGTCGTTCTGCGCCGAGATCCCGCCGGCCGGTGGCGGTACGCACGGGGCATGGTCCTCGCCGGCCAGCCGCCTGACGTGCCAGGGGGCGCGGCCTCGGAAACCTGACGTCGTGCATTTCGCCACTCCGCGTGACGCGGCCCGGGCGACCGCTCCATCCCGATCGTCACGCAAGTGACCTGGCCGGCACTGGCGGCTGCCGCCTGCCGGTGCCATCCTGCGCCGCCGCGCCTGAGTCCGGGCTCTCCGAGCGCGTCTTCGATGGGGACCGGATCGCGAAGATCGTCGATCGCAGTTAGCGGCGGGACTGGAAGAATGCGTTTGCAGCCGGCCACGGCCGGTGCGATCCTGAGGCGCCACGGCTGACGCGGCGTGTCGGGCCGATCGCGCCGACTGGCGGAGCTCACATGCCGACGTTCTCGTCGCGACTGGCCGGGGCGCGCCTCTACTACCAGGATCTCGGCGGGCGGGGCGCGCCGATCGTCTTCCTTCACGGCATGGGCTGTTCCTCCTCCCATGACTATCCTGTCGTCGCCAACGCCGCGCCGCTTCGGGGCCGGCGCCGCCTGCTCCTGGATCTGCTCGGCTCGGGCTACAGCGATCGGCCGCGTGACTTCGACTACACCGTGGCGGCACATGCCGTGGTGGTCGCCGAGGTCCTCCGCGCGCTCGACCTCCGCTCGGTCTGCCTGTACGGACACAGCCTGAGCGGGGCCGTGGCCATCGTCGTGGCACAGCGCCTGCGCGGCCGGGTGAGGCGACTCGTGCTGAGCGAGCCGAATCTCGATCCGGGTGGCGGCAACGTGAGTCGCGCCATCGCCAGCCAACGGGTGACCAGGTACGTTCACCACGGCCACGCGGCCCTCGTGCGCAGCGTCAGGAGCAAGGGGCAGGATGCGTTCGCGCGGACGCTCGGACTGGCCCTGCCCGTCGCGATCCATCGCGAAGCGGTGTCGCTCGTGGAGGGCACGCGCCCGTCGTGGAGGCAGATCCTGGCCGGGCTGCCCATGCCGCGGACCGTCCTGTTCGGCGCCCACTCGCTGCCGGACCCGGATACGCGGCAATTGCCGGAGATCGGGGTTCGCGTGCGCATCGTGCCGCGCGCGGGTCATGGCATGGCGCAGGACAATCCGGCCGGGCTGGCCCGCGCGCTGGCGTCGGCCGCCCGGTAGGTGAGGGGAGCCCGAGCCATGAGACCCCTTCGCTACTCGATCAACGTCACGCTGGACGGGTGCTGCGACCACCGCGTCATGATCCCCGACGAAGATCTGCATCGTCACGCCGCCGAGAACCTCGAGCGGGCCGATGCCCTCCTCTTCGGCCGCATCACCTACCAGATGATGGAGGACGGCTGGCGCGCGGCGGCCCGGACCGGCGAGAAGCTCGACTGGATGGCCGACTGGATGATGCCGTTCGCCCGAACCATCGACGCGGCCAGGAAATACGTCGTGTCGAGTACGCTCGACAGCGTTGACTGGAACGCGGAGCTCGTGCGCGGCGATCTCGGGGAGGCTGTGCAGGAACTCAAACGGCAGCCGGGCCGGGGAATCCTGCTGG
>JAWKHR010000096.1:0-9675 GCA_041394725.1 Vicinamibacterales bacterium
GAGCGGACGCCGGTCGTCGTACTCGACGAACCCGCGGGTGCGGGCGAACGTCGGATCCGCGGCGATCCCCGGCGCGGCGTCGTCGTCGAACCGCGCTTCGATGGAGGTGCGGCTGGAGTCGCCGCCCGACTCGATGCGCGGCCGTTCCAGGCCGAGGCCGGCGCCCAGTCGCAGGTGGCGGAACGGTCGCGCGGCCACGTCCACGTCGAGCGTCGTGCCGCGCTCGGTGTAGATCGTCTCGTCGCGCCGCCGGCTGTCGGGCCCGATGCCGAAGAACTCCTCGCGCGGCGACGAGTACTGGCGGAGCCGCGCGTCGAGGGCGAGCGTGTCGCCGGGACGCAGCGGGTAGTGCCCGCGCGCCTCGACCGCCCAGTAGCCCGTGAACGACGCCGCGCCCCACAGGTCGAGGCTGCCGAGCCCGCGGACCAGCGAGCGATCCCGGTACCCGGCGCCGAGCGCCGTGCCGCTGCCCGTCGTCAGGCTGCCGAACCTGGCGTAGATGCCGTCGCGACGAAGCACCGGCATCACCTGATCCTCGGCCAGGTGCATCACGCGTTCGAGGCCGGAGGGCTCGTACGGGCGGAGCGCCGCCTGCTTGGCCTCGCGCGCCTGGCGCAGGGCCTCGGCCCGGGTCGCGGGCTGCTGATCGGGCGGAGGCGTTCCCAGCCCCGTCACGAGAACGGCGTACAGGCCCCAGGCGGAAAGCATTGATGCAGGCGCACTATACTACCCGTTTGCGACGACTCCGGAAGCGTCGATCGCGCCAGCAGCCGTGATGTCATCCGTGCCCAGCACGCCCTCCGCCGGCTCGACGCCGCTCTCGGCCGGTTCTCCGGCGGGCGGCGTGCTGCGACTGCCGCCGCGGCTGCTGGAGTCGGCGTCGAAGCGGCTCTGCATGCTGTCGGTGCTGGTCGCGTCGGTCGTCGTCTTCGTCCAGATCCTGCAGCAGTTCACCCAGCCGGCGCTCGGCCCGGTGCTCGCCGATCCGCTCAACCGGCTGTCCACGCTGGCGTCGGTGCTGGCGGCCATCGGGCTGTTCGCCCTCGGCCATTACCGGATCGTGCCGCCGTCCACGATCATCGGGCTGGGGATGGCGTTCGAGGTCCTGGTCGCCTGGACGATCTCGCTCGTCGAGACGACGCTGCCGTTCCCGGCGGGACAGCCGCTGGTCGGGATGTCGTCGCTCGGCCCGTGGGTGTTCGCGGTGGGCGTCCTCGTGCCGAACCGCCCGGCGTTCACGCTGATGACCGCGCTCCTCGCCGCCACGACCTGGCCGGCGGCCTTCGCCTTCAACGCCGCGCGCTTCGACTTCCCGGATCGGCCGACGGGCGAGATCGTCGTCTGGCCGGTGATGAACTACATGCTGGCGGTCCTGTCGTTCGTCATCGGCCGCTGGTACTACGGCACGTCGATCGCGGCCCAGGCGGCGCAGGATCTGGGCAGCTATCGCCTCGTCAGCCGGATCGGCACCGGCGGGATGGGCGAGGTGTGGATGGCGCGCCACCAGATGCTGGCCCGCGACGCGGCGATCAAGCTCGTCAAGCCGCAGGGCGAATCGGCCCGGCAGGCCGACCTGGCCGTGCGCCGCTTCAAGCGCGAGGCGAACATCATCGCCTCGCTGCAGTCGCCGAACACGGTCTACCTGTACGACTTCGGGGTCACCGAGGACGGGCACTTCTACTACGTGATGGAGCTGCTCGACGGCATCAGCCTGCAGGAACTGGTCACGACGTTCGGCCCGCAGCCGGCCGCGCGCGTCGCGGCGATCCTGCGGCAGCTCTGCGCGTCGCTCGAGGAGGCGCACCAGAAGGACCTGCTGCACCGCGACCTCAAGCCGTCGAACATCATGCTGTGCAAGGTCGCGCTCGCGCACGACGTCGTCAAGGTACTGGACTTCGGCCTGGCGAAGGCGATCGGGCCGAGCGAGGGCACCCAGCTCACGCTGGAAGGCGTCACGACCGGCACGCCGGGCTACATGGCGCCGGAAATCGCGATGGGCGAATCCCGGGTGGACGCGCGGGCCGACATCTACGCCATGGGCTGCGTGGCCTATTTCCTGCTCACCGGCACGATGGTCTTCGAGGATCCGAACCCGATGGCGATGGCGCTCAAGCACGTGCAGGCGGCGCCGGATCCGCCGTCGAGCCGCACGGAGCTGCCGATCCCCGAGAGCCTGGAGCTGCTGATCCTGGCGTGCCTGGCGAAGAAGCCCGACGATCGGCCGGCGAGCGTCCGCGAGATGCTGGACCAGCTCGACGCGTGCGACGTGCCGGCGTGGACCGCCGACGAGGCCGACCGCTGGTGGGAGCGCCACCTGCCGCCCGGCTCCTCCCTGCGATCGGTGGGCGCCCCCTCGGGGCCGACGCCGCCGGTCGTGCGGAAGATGTGACACCGGACGGATAACCTGACGCCATGAGGACCGCGCTGGTGACGCGCCTGGCGATGACGGTGGCGGGCGCCATGCTCGCCCACCAGGTCGCCGGCAAGGCGTTCCGGGACGCCGCGTTCCTGACCGCCTGGCCGGCGTCCGCGCTGCCCGCGATCGTAATCGCGACCGCCGTGCTGGTCGTCGCGCTCGTGCCGGTCTTCGCGAGCCTGCTCGCGCGGTTCAGCCCCCGCACGGTGGTACCGGCGGGGTTCGCGGTGAGCGCGGCCGGCCACCTGCTCGAATGGCGCGCCCCCGGCGGCGCGTGGATGGCCGTCGTCATCTACCTGCACGTGGCGGGCCTCGGCGCGCTGCTGCTGTCGGGGTTCTGGTCGCTGCTGAGCGAGCTGCTGGATCCGGCCACGGCGAAACGGAGCTACGGGCGTGTGGCGGCGGCGGGCACGGTCGGCGGCCTCGTCGGCGGCCTGGTCGCGCAGCGAATCGCCGCGCTGCTGCCCCCGGAGACCGCGCTGCTCTTCCTCGCCGGCGCGCACGCGGCGTGCGCCGCCGGGGCGATCGCGCTCGGCGCGGCCGGCACGAAGGGCGTGGCCTCGGCGGCCGAGTCCACGCCGGCGGGCCCGCTCTTCGAGTTCGACGTGCTGCGCCGCGCGCCGCACCTGCGGACGCTCGCGCTCCTCGTGACGTCGGGCACCGCCGCGGCCGCCATCCTCGACTTCCTGCTGAAGGACCGCGCCGCCGCGGCCTACACGACCGGCGCCGACCTGCTGAGCTTCTTCGCGATCTTCTACACCGCGATTCAGCTGCTGACCTTCGTCGCGCAGATTCGCGTCGGCCGGACGATCCAGCAGCTCGGCCTCGGCCGGACGATCTCCACCCTGCCGGCCGGTGTCGGCGCCGGCGGCATCGCCGCGCTGCTCTTCCCGGTCTTCCCGCTCTTCGCCGTCGTCCGCGGCCTCGAGTCGGTGCTGCGGGGCTCGCTGTTCCGCGCGGGCTACGAGCTGCTGTTCGTGCCGATGGACCCGGCCGAGAAGCGACGGACGAAAACGTTCCTCGACGTGACGTGCGACCGCGCGGGTGACGCGATCGGCGCGGCGCTGGTGCAGGCCGCGCTGTGGATCGGTCCGGCGTTCCTGGTCTCGGAGCTGCTGGCGGCGGTCATCGCGCTCGGGCTCGCCGGGCTCTGGCTCGGCGGCCGGCTCGACGTCCTCTACCTCCGCGTCGTCGAGCGGCGGCTCGTCGGGCAGCTGCCGGTCACGCCGGCCGTGCTCGGGTCGGAGACCGCGTGGACGGTGCTCGAGCTGCCCGCGCTCGAGAGCGGCGGCCGGATGCCGGTGGCCGGCGACGATGGCCGCGACCGGTCCGGCGACGCGCGTGAGCCCGTGCGGCCGCGGATCGTGGACGAGCGGCTCGCGCTCATGGCGGAACTCCGCAGCGGCGATCGGACCCGGGTCGAGACCGCGCTGCTGAAGCTGGAACGCCCCGACGCCATGGTCGTGTCCCAGGTCGTGGAGCTGCTCGCCTGGGACGACGTGGCGACGGCGGCGCGGGCGGCCCTCGACGCGGCGGTGGAGACGCACGAAGGCCAGCTGGCCGACGCGCTGGTCGATCCGGACACGGACTTCGCGATCCGGCGTCGGCTGCCGCGGATCCTCGGGCGGCACGCCTCGCAGCGGGTCGTGGACGACCTGGTCCGCGGCCTCGACGACTCGCGGTTCGAGGTGCGGTATCAGTGCTCGCGCGCGATCGACCGGCTGCGCCAGCGCCATCCGGAGCTGCACGTGGACCGCGAGCGCATCCTCGCGATCGTGGATCGCGAGCTCTCCGTCACCGCGCAGGTCTGGCGCGCGCACCGCATCCTGGACCCGGACGACGAGGAGTCGGCGTCCGGGCCGAGCGCGCGGCGCACGCAGCGCGGGGCGGAGCACCTGTTCGCGCTGCTCGCGTCGATCCTGCCGCGCGAGCCGCTCACGGTCGCGTTCAGCGGGCTGCGGTCGAACGACCGGACGCTGCGCGGCGTGGCGCACGAGTACCTGGACAGCGTGTTGCCGCCCGACGTCTGCGCCCGCCTGCACCTGCTGCTGAGCGAGTGAGGAGCGCTCGTCAGAGGGTTCGGCGCCGGCCGGCGCTCGTCAGAGGGTGCGCCGCCGGTGCTCGCGGGCGATGCGGCCGGCGACGGCCAGCCACGCGCCGGTCAGCGCGACGTTGATCCAGGCGAAGGCGCCGGCGCCGAAGCCCATCGACGTGCCGCCCAGCACCAGGCCGGCCTGCAGCACGTCGCCGGCACGCTGGCAGAACGTGTCGATGGCCGCCTTGGCCTTGTACTTCGCCTCGCGCGACGTCGGCAGGAACAGGGCCTGCCGCACGGTGTTCTGGATCGAGTAGTCGGTGCCGTTCTCGAGGATCTTGCCGACGCGGATGACCGAGAGAATCGGCACGACCGCGATCACCGCGTAGTTGACGAAGGCGAGGATCGGCAGGATGAACAGCGAGCCCCGGACGCCGAGGTACCGGATCGCGCGCGACGCGACCAGCAGCTGCAGCAGGAAGCCGAGCAGGTTGACCCAGCCGTAGAACGACCCGTAGAACGCGCCGACGAAGCTCTGCTGCGCCGCCACCGGGTCGGCGCCGGTCGCGAGCGCGGCGGCCTGCCGTTCGACGACGCTCCGCAGGAGGAACTCGCCGGTCGTGTTCACGACGTTGAGGAGGATCACGAGCACGCCGATCCAGAGCAGGTACCGGTCACGCAGGACGAGCTGGAATCCGCCCTCCTTGCCGAGGGGCTCGTCCTGCGCGCGGGCCACCTCCGGGGCCACGCTGCGGCGCTCGCGCCGGTGCACGGCCACCGACAGGCTCATCGCCACGAGCAGGAGCCCGGCGGCCAGCATCATCAGCGTGTAGGGCGTGAACGCCAGGTTCCGGACGAGCGGCGGGACGGCCGAGGCCCCGACCCACGCGCCGAGCGACGCGCCGACGCCGATGAGCGGGAACAGGCGCCGGCCCTGTCCCTCGGTGTAGAGGTCGTTCGCGAAGGCCCAGAACTGCGAGACGATGAAGACGTTGAAGATGCCGAGCCAGACGTAGAAGGCGACGCCCTCGCGGATGCCCGCCTGCCCCACCACGAAGAACACGGCCAGGTTGGCGGCGAAGAAGATCGCGGTCGTCGCCACCAGGCGGATCCGCCGGACGCGCGACCCGAGCCAGCCGTAGAGCGGCACGACCCCCAGCAGCAGCACGGCCTGCGCCGCCGACGAGTAGGACGCGACCGCCGCGCCGCCCTCGGTCAGGATGAGCGCCTCGCGCGCCGGCTTGAGCAGGTAGTACGCGGCGAGCAGCAGGAACACGTTGGCCGCCAGGAGCAGCGCGCCCACGCCCTCGCCCGCCCGCACGTCGGCGAACACCGAGAGCGCGCGGTCGAGCCGGGTCTTCGGCGCCTCCCCCAGCGCGCGGAAGACCGGGAACGAGTGCTGCGATTTCAGCTCCGGATGCGTGACGAGCGTCCGCGGCTCGGATCGGGAGGGCGGCGGGGTCGGATGGGCCATGTATTCCGGGGGGATTGCGGGCATTCTATAATCGAAATCGGAGCGCTCATCGTGTTTTCCGCGTCACTCGAGATCGTCCTGCACATCGCCTACCAGGAGGCGCACAACCGGCGTCACGCGTACGTCACACTGGAGCACCTGCTGTACGCGCTCGCGCACGATCCGGAGGGCGAGCGCATCCTCAAGGGCTGCGGCGTGGACCTGCCCGTGCTGCACCGGGACCTCGATCAGTTCCTCGAGAACTCGGTCGAGCAGTTCCGGCCCGGCCGCGAGCGCGAGCCGAAGCAGACCGCCGCGTTCGAGCGCGTGCTGCGCACCGCGGTCCTGCACGTCCAGAGCGCGCAGCGCCAGGAGGTCCAGGCCGGCGACATCCTCGCGGCCATCCTCCAGCAGCCGAAATCGGACGCCTCGCGCTTCCTGTCCGAGCAGGGCGTGACCCGGCTCGACATCCTCAACTTCATTTCGCACGGCATCAGCAAGGTGCCGATGGCGCGCGACACCGACGAGGCCGACGAGGAGGCCGCCGCGGCCGGCGTCGGCCAGGAACAGCGCGCGGGCCCGCGCGACCCGCTCGGCGCCTACTGCCTCGACCTGACGGCCCTCGCGCGCGCCGGGCGCCTCGATCCGCTCATCGGCCGGGCCGCCGAGCTGCAGCGGACCATCGAGGTCCTCTGCCGGCGGCGCAAGAACAACCCCGTCTTCGTCGGCGAGGCCGGCGTCGGCAAGACCGCGATGGCCGAGGGCCTCGCCCAGCGCCTGATCGCCCCCGACGTCCCCGAACCGCTCGAGCACGCCGAGGTGTTCGCGCTCGACACGGGCGCGCTCCTCGCCGGCACGCGCTACCGCGGCGACTTCGAGGAGCGGTTCAAGGCGGTCATCAAGGCCCTGTCCGCGAAGCCGCGCGCCATCCTCTTCATCGACGAGATGCACTCCACGGTCGGCGCCGGCGCGACGACCGGCGGCACCATGGACATGGCGACGATGATCAAGCCGATCCTCACCGCCGGGGACCTCCGCGTAATCGGCTCGACGACCTTCGAGGAGTTCAAGCAGATCGAGAAGGACCGCGCGCTCGCGCGGCGGATGCAGAAGATCGCGATCGAGGAGCCGTCGATCGAGGAGACCGTCCGCATCCTCAGGGGCCTCGCGCCGCGCTACGCCGAGTACCACCAGGTGACCTACACCGACGAGGCGCTCGAGGCCGCCGCGAAGCTCGCCGCGCGCCACCTGCGCGACTACAAGCTGCCCGACTCGGCGATCGACCTCATCGACGAGGCCGGCGCCGTGATGCGCCTGCAGCAGCCCGCCGCCACGGCCGAGGCGGAGGCCGCCAGCGACGTCGAGGCCGATCGCCGGGACGACGCCGACGCCGCCCGCGGCGAACGGCCGACCGACGCCGACGCCACGCCCGCCGGGCCGCGCGTCATCGACCCCGCCATGATCGAGACCGTCGTCGCCCGCATGGCCCGCATCCCGGCGCGGCAGGCGTCCTCGTCGGACCGGGAGCGGCTGCGGACACTGGACGCGTCGCTCGAGCGCGTCGTGTTCGGCCAGTCGGATGCCGTGCACGCGGTCGCGCAGTCGATCAAGCGGTCGCGCGCCGGGCTCGGCCAGCCGGACCGGCCGGCGGGCTGCTTCCTGTTCACCGGCCCGACCGGCGTCGGCAAGACGGAACTGGCGAAGCAGCTCGCGCTGCTCCTCGGCAACGAGTTCATCCGCTTCGACATGAGCGAGTACGCCGAGAAACACGCCGTCGCGCGCCTGATCGGCGCGCCACCCGGCTACGTGGGCTTCGAGCAGGGCGGCCAGCTGGTCGACGCCGTGCGGACCCACCCCTACGCCGTGGTGCTCCTCGACGAGATCGAGAAGGCGCACCCGGACATCTTCAACGTGCTCCTGCAGGTGATGGACCACGCGACGCTCACGGACAACTCGGGCCGCAAGGCCGACTTCCGGAACGTCGTGCTCATCCTCACGTCGAACGCCGGATCGCGCGAGATGAGCGCGAAGGCCGTCGGGTTCGGCACCACGGGCGAGAGCCAGGACCGCCGCGACGCGGCGCTGCGCCGCGCGGCCGAGGGCAAGTCGAAGGCCGCCATCGAGCGCGTCTTCAGCCCGGAGTTCCGCAACCGGCTGGACGCGATCGTGAGCTTCCGCAACCTCACGCCGGAGGTCATGGAGACGATCGTCGAGAAGTTCATCCTCCAGCTGGAAGCCCAGCTCGCCGAGCGGCGGGTGGCAATCACGCTGACGCCCGCGGCCCGGGCGTGGCTGGCGAAGGCCGGCTACGACCCCGTCTACGGCGCCCGCCCGCTCGCGCGGGTGATCCAGAAGGAAGTGCGCGACCCGCTGACCGAGGAAATCCTCTTCGGCCAGCTCGAACACGGCGGCACCGTCACGATCGACGCGGACGAAGGCCTCCATTTCCAGTACGAGGCCGCGACGGCCGATTCCCATGTCTGACCTCAAGGTGACCGACCGCCGCTGGTGGGTCCGCGGAGACGCCGACCCGGCGCCCGCGGCCGACGAACCGAAACTCAAGCCGACCTACGTCGAGGAACTCGAGGCGAAGATCGCGACCAAGGACGAGGAGATCCAGCGTCTGGTCGCGCAGTACCGATCCGCGTCCGACGAGTTCGACCAGGCCCGCGCGCGGCTGCGCAAGGAAGTGACGAAGGACGTCGAGCGCGGCCGGCGGTCGATGCTGGTCTCGTTCCTCGAGGTCCTCGACAACCTCGACCGCGCGCTCGAGGCGGCGGCCACCCGGACCGACGACCCGCTCGTCCAGGGCGTGTCACTCGTCCGCCAGCAGTTCCTCACGACGCTCGAGGGCTTCGGGGTGGCCCGGATCGACCCCATCGGCCAGCCCTTCGACCCGACCCGTCACGAGGCCGTCGCCACGATGGCCGCCACCGACGCCTGTCCGGCGGGCACCGTCTCCGGCGTCGTCAAGCCGGGCTACCTGATCGGCGAGGACGTGCTCCGCGCCGCGCAGGTGGCCGTCGCGGGCTGACGCGCCCGGCGACGCGGCGGACACCCGGTTCCGCCCCACGCCGCGGCCCCGGAAAAGGACTCCAGACCGATGCGTAACAGGTCGCCTGAGGAGGCGACCTGATGCGTATCGTGCACTTCGAGCTGCCCGCCGACGACCCCGGCCGGTGCCGCGCGTTCTACGAGAAGACCTTCGGCTGGACCTTCCAGAAGTGGGACGGCCCGATGGACTACTGGACGGTGAAGACGGGCGACGCCGGCCCCGGCATCGACGGCGGGATGATGAAGCGCCAGCAGCCCGGCCAACCCGGCACCAACGTGATCGCCGTGGACTCGGTGGACGCCATCGCGCGGGCCATCGCCGCGAACGGCGGCTCGGAAGTCGTCCCGAAGATGGCCGTCCCCGGCGTCGGCTGGACGGCCTACTTCATGGACACCGAACACAACATGTTCGGCGTGATCCAGTTCGATCCCGGCGCGAAGTAGGCGTCAAGGAACGCTCGCCCATGTTCAACCATGCAGGACATGCAGGACGGCCGGCGCCGGCGGTCGTTGCCGGCAGGACCCGCCGGCGGTCATGGCCGGGGACACGGAGCAGCGCCTGAACGGGTCGGCCCGGCGGCGGGCAACGCCCGCCGACCGGCCCGAAGGGCCGGTCGAGGGACGGAGGCCGGGCGCGGAAACGAGAGTGGTCGGTTCAGTCCTGGAACACTCTCGGTTACGCGCCCGGCCTCCGTCCCACGCCTGGCCGACCCGCAG
>JAWKHR010000097.1:0-8401 GCA_041394725.1 Vicinamibacterales bacterium
GGTGGCGTGTAGCCAATGACCTCGGCCATCGTCGTCGGCGTCCATCGCCAGGTGTACTTCACGGCGACGATCCCGCCGCGTGCGGTCCCGATGTCGGTCACGTTCACCACCTCGCGCGTGGCGACTTCGATCGGCGTGTCGAACTGGACGCCGGCGGCCGTGCCACGTGGCGTCAGCGTGGTGCGCACCACCGCGAGGCGCACCTGCTGGCTCGTGTAGCCGGCCTGCCTGGCCTGGGCGTGCACGGCGTCACACGACGGATCCGGCGGTCGCCCGGCTGGATTGAACCGGAACTCCTGGAGCTCGACGCGGACGACGCCGGCCCTCGTCGCGTCGTAGAGCGGCTCCTTGTCGCGCAGGTTCTGGAACGTGGTCACGAGATCGCTCTGGCCCATGTTCGCGAAGGAGAAGTCCGGATTCGCCGTCATGCAGTAGGTCGAGGCCGGCAGCGTCCTCGTGAGCGTCGATGCGATGGCGTTGGACAGGAGGGCGACCGCCTCCTGCTCCGTCGGGACGCTGGCGCCGCACGCGGCCACCAGGAGCGACGTCGCGGCGAGCGTGAGAAGCGGACCGTGCCGGCGTGTCATGGGCATCTCCCTCGGGCTCGTCTCCAGCCACGACGCGCTCGTCCGACATCGCGTCGGGGAGCGCAGCGTGAGGTCGGTGATCATTGTAAGGGGCAGACGGCGCGCTGGGCGGGGGACGCCCCGGTCAGGTCATCGTGCAGTCGTTCTCGACCGACGGCCGGTACATCTACTTCTCGTGGCGCGAGAACCAGGGGGACATCTGGGTGATGGACGTGCGGGGAGTCCGCGAGGAGGCGCTCGAGGCGGCCCTGCGGGCCCGGGAGCCGTCCATCGCTTCGACGCGGTGGCGGTTACGACGCGCTGACGTGCGGACGGACGGCCGCCACGGCCTCGCGGGCGCTCTCGCGCGCGATCGTCGCGTCGGCTTCGCGATAGAACGCCGACGGCGTCAGGTCCTCGGCGCCGTAGAACGCCAGCTCGCGGTCGCGCCGCAGGGCGCGCGAGATGTCGGCGAGCCTGTCGAGGTGCGGCCCGACGCCGGCCGGCAACCGGTCGCGCTCGGCCAGCAGCACGTCGGCCACGTCGTGGATGCGCGGAGGCTCGATGCCCGAGGCCCGCAGCAGCCCCTTCAGCGTCAGCTCGACGACCTCCTGCGACTCGCGGACCACGTCGGCCCAGCTGCGGCTGTCGAAGAGGACGTCGAGCGCGCGCAGCCGCGCTTCGGCGCGGCGCAGATGGTCGGCCGCCAGGTCACGATTCCGCATCAGGCCGCACCTTTCCAGTAGGGCTGTCCGTGGACGGTCGCACGCACCATCCGGCCGTCGGCGATCGCCCGCCGCACCTCGCCAAGCCGCCGCGCGATCTGGCCGTCACGGTCGTACCACACGAGGCCGTCCACCGCCGCTTCGCACCACACGGCGGTGGGCGCCGCGCCAGCCGCCGGGAGGTGCGTGAAGTGCGCGTCGATGGCGCGGGCGTCGTACGAGAGCGGCGCCCGGTCCCAGACACGATAGAGATCGCGCGTCAGCGGCGTCGCCGGGTCGATCACGATCAGCACGTCGATGTCGGAGGTCGCCGCCGCGTCCCCTCGCGCCCAGGACCCGATGACGAGCACCCCGGCGAGCCGGCCGCCGAACACCGACCTCGCCCGCGAGACGACCAGCGCCCGCGCCTCCGAAGACGCATGGTCGTCCGACGGCACCCGCAGACGGCGAATGCAGTACTCATTGAAGGACAGACCGGCCTCAGCCGCGGCCGTCGTCAGCGTTCGATGCAGGTCGGCCGGCAGCCGGAGCAGCACCCGGGCGACGGAGGCCTGACGTCGAGTGCTCCGAGGCATACCGCAATGATATCACAACGAACACCATGACGATATCACGCCTCGACTTGCTGCCACCGATGGACGAGATGCGGTCGTCGTCAACCGCCGCTACCGGCCGGCCCGGTCGAGCCAGTTCGTGATCAGCGTCAGCGAGCGGGCCCCGGGCTCCTCCCGCACCAGCAGCAGACTCCTGCCGTCCGGACCGAGAGAAAAATGCGGCAGGGAGAGATTGGGGCCGAACTTGTACTGCCCCTCGAACAGCACGCGCGGCGGCGCTGGGCGCGGCTCGTCGGGCCCGGCGAGGTCCACCGCCATCATGCGCTGTCCCGACCGATAGAAGATCCGCCGGCCGTCCAGGCTCCACAGCGGATGCAGTCCGCCACCCGACGAGATGGAGACCTTCTGGCCCGCCGTCGGGTACGACGTCAGGAAGACCTCGGGCTCGCCGCCTTCGTCCGAGGTGTACGCCATCCACTTGCCGTTTGGCGAAATCTGGGCGCCACCCTCGTAGGCCGGCGTCGCGATGAAGGGTCGCGGCGGCCCCGTGCCGTCCGTCGGAATCAGATAGACGTCGCCCGCCGTGTCCGGCGAGATTCGAACGACCGCCAGCGTCCTGCCGTCCGGCGACACCGAGGCCGGATAGTCGTTGAATTGCGTGCCCGCGATCGGCGTCGTGCCGCCGGTCCCGTCGGACGACGCGGAGACGACGCTCGTGTTCGCCCGATACACGATCCGCGTCGAGTCGAGCCAGATGCCGAACCCCGCGCCCGGTTCTCCCACCCGTCTCAGCGTGCCGCGTGAAACGTCCAGGATCCATTCCCCATCGCCGCCGTTGAACAGCACCTCGCGGCCGTTCGACGACAGGCGTGGGTTCTGGTAGTTGCGAATCGGGCCGCCGACCGGCGTCTCGACGCCGGTCTCGGACACCCAGAACAGCCGGCCCAGCGAGACCGCGGCGTCAGCGACGAGCAGCGTCCCGTCGGTCGTGACCGATGCCGCCGGGGTCGCGCCAGAGTTGTTCGCGAGCGCGTCGAGCACCCGGACCGGTGCCCCTGACAATCGTCCGTTCTGCAGCCCCGCCGTGAACAGCGCGCCGTCCCTGCCCAGCACGATGCGATCGGCCGTCGCCCAGACCGGCAGCGAGTTGTCGTTGGTCACGACCGTGATGACGCCGGTCGAGAGCTCCAGCGCCTCCAGCCGGAAGTCGCTCGCGTTCGCGCCCGCCACACTTTCGAAGAACAAGAACGCCCCATCCGTCGACACGACCGGGCCCTGGTGCCGGATTTCACCCCGGGCTTCGTCGAGCGAAGTGAGGGCGTGTGCCTCTCCGCCGGTCGCTGGCACGCTCCAGACCGTGTCGTCGCGGCCGAACACGATGCGATCGCCGGCGCCCCACGACACGGCGTTGGTGTAGTCGGCCGACGTCGCCAGCTGTCGTGATTCCCGCCCGTCGACCGACATCCGCATCAGGTGGCCAGCCGTGTTGACGAACACGACGCTCCGGCCGTCCGGAGACAACGCGCAGACGCTGCCACTTTCACTGCCCGCTACCGGCGTGACCTGGAAGTCGTCGAGCCGGCGGATGTAGACCTGCCTGATGCCCTCCCGGACGCCGATGAAGGCCGCCACGGTGCCATCGGCCGAGAGCGCCGGCGACGAATAGAACTCGACCGTTTCGGGCAGACTCAGGGCCGCGCTCACGGACCGGGCGGCAGGCGGCGACGCCTGCGGACGGACCAGGAGAAACAGGCTGACGAGCGCCATAGCGCCGGCAATGCCCCACGGCACCCATGACGGCCGCGCACGCGCGGTCGACGCATCCGGCCCCGTCGATGTCTCGCCTGCGGCCCGGCCCGCACGCACATCGTCGATCGTGACGCGCGCCTCGCCGATGTCCTGAAGCCGCCGCCTGGGATCCTTCGTCAGGCACCGTGCGAGCAGCGTCCGAATCGCGGGCGGGGTCCCGGCCGGCAGGCGGCTGAAGTCGGGCTCCCGCTCGATGACCCTGGCGAGGACGTCCGTGATCTCGGCGCCGCCGAACGCGCGCTGTCCGGTCAGCATCTCGTAGAGCACCACCCCGAAGGCCCAGACATCGGCCCGGCGGTCAACGCGCTTGCCGCGCGCCTGCTCGGGCGACATGTACGCGGCGGTTCCGAGAATCGTGCCCAACTGGGTGGCCCGTGCGGTCAGGGTGGGCGACTCGGAGACACTGCCCGATGTCGTCGAGGGATCCAGCGCCTTGGCCAGGCCGAAGTCGAGCACCTTCACCTGTCCCTGCGCCGTCAGCATGATGTTGGCCGGCTTGAGGTCGCGGTGGACGATGCCCCGCTCGTGCGCGGCCTCGAGTGCCTCGGCGATCTGCTGTGCCAGCGGCCACGCGTCGGCGAGCGGGAGCCCGGCGGTCCCGATGGCCGCCTCGAGTGACTGTCCGTCGACCAGTTCCATCACGATGGCACGGGTCGCCCCGGTGCCTTCCAGGCCGTACACCTGGGCGATGCCCGGGTGATTGAGGGCCGCCAGCGCCTTGGCTTCGCGTTCGAAGCGCTCGAGCCGCTCGGCATCCTCGGCGAACAGGTCCGGAAGCACCTTGACCGCGACATCGCGATCGAGGTTGGTGTCCCGCGCCCGATACACCTGGCCCATGCCGCCGGCACCGAGTGGAGCGATGATTTCGTACGGGCCGAGGCGGGTACCGGCGGACAGCGACATCGGAGGGTGCCTCATTATACGGGTCGAGGCCGGAGGGCGGATCGCGCCATGCCAACTGCTACCGGCGGCGTGATAGTCGCGCCATGAGCAAGCCGGTGATTCGCGCGTGAAGCCGGATCGTGTCAGCGGGCGCGCCTTGGCGTCGAAGTAGACGGTTCTGGAGGCAGGCCGCAGGCTGGCGATGACAATCAGTGCCTGCACGCCAAAGCTGCGAGCGAAGTGAGCGATTAGCGGAGGCGTGCCGGGGGTGGGGATCGAACCCACACGTCCCATGCGGGACTCAGGATTTTAAGTCCTGTGCGTCTGCCAGTTCCGCCACCCCGGCCCGAGGGTGCTGACAGCTTAGCGCGTCCGCCCTCACGACGGGCGCTGCAGCCGGATCAGGAACTCGCAGTAGGGGTACACGCCCGAGAGAAACGAGATCTCGAGCCGGTAGAGGCACCCGCCCTGCACCGGAATCGGCGCGCTCAGGTCCAGGCTGGGCGCGGTGATCCGGACCGACTCGCCAGAGCACCCCTTGATCGTGGCGTAGACCCGTTCGTTGTGGTCGTGCGTCCACTCCAGGACCTGGAGCCGGATCGCGCCGTCGTGGTGGATCGGCAGCGGGAACGTCGCGACCGGCGGGTACTGTCCTCGCGGACAGGCGTACGGCGCGCACACTCTCCCGCTGATCGCCGATTCGACCACCACGCCGACCGGCGACAGGAACACGTCCGGGAGCGACGCCCCGGACGCCTCGGTCCGCACGCTCACGGGCTCGTAGCCGGGCTTCTCGACCGCGAGGTCCACCACCCGGCGGTCGAGCGTGAACGCGAACGTGCCCCGGGCGTCCGTCGTCGCGCGGGCGACCTCCCGGCCGTGCGACATCGCCACCACGTCCGCGCCGGCGACGACCAGGTCCGTCGTCGGCGCCGTTTCGCGGACGATGCCGGACACCGGGACGCTGAGCGGCGCGATCTCGGCGGGGACATCGATCATCGCGCTGCGATAGGCCGCCCGCAGCGACGCGCTTCCCTTCTCGAGCGCCTCGACCCATCCGGACGCGTCCACGGACAGGATCCCGGGCGCGCTCGATTCCCACGTCGTGTCAGCGGAGACGTCCACCGCGCCGGGATCCGCGCCCAGGAACGCGGACACGCGAACCCGATCGCCGATCGTGAGCGACGCCGGGAGACCAACGACACGAAGGGACAGGAGCGGACTCGATGGACCGGACGTCGCGTCCGGCGCCGCAGGCGCCCGGCCACAGCCGGACACGGCCAGCAGGGTGACGACAACCACCGCCAGGAGACGGCGCAGCCGCATATCCGCGAGTATACGACGACGCCGGTGTCCCCCATCCGAACTCCCCACAACGCCCCCTCGTCTCATCCCCAGATGGAGGCACGATGGACTGGTTCCGCCACGACCTGAAGCAGGCCCTCCGCCTGCTCGCTCGCCGGCCCGGCTTCAGCGCGCTCGCCATCCTCGCGCTGGCCGTCGGGCTCGGCGTGAACACCGTCGCCTTCAGCGCGGTGAACGCGCTGCTCTACAAGCCGTTCCGGTTCGCGGGCGCCGAGTCGGCCGGCTGGCTCTTCGTCGGCACCTCGCGCGACACGCTGGCCGAATCGTCGGTCCCGACCTTCGAGACGATCGCGACGGGCGCGCGCACGCTGGCCGCGGTCGCGGCCGAGGGACGCGTGCCGCTGGCCTGGTCGCACGACGGGCAGACCGACGAGATCTGGTCGCTCGTCGTTTCCGCCGACTACTTCTCGATCGTCCAGGTCTCCCCCACCGCGGGCCGCACGCTCGGCCCGGGCGACGGGACGCGCGGCGACCTGCCCGTGCTCGTCAGCGAGCGTTTCTGGCGACGGCACCTGGACGCGCGCGCGGACCTCGGCGCGATTCCCCTCGGCCTCAACGGCCAGTCGGCCGCCATCGTCGGCGTGCTGCCCGACGACTACCAGGGCCCGGGCGGCCTCTACGAACCCGACGTGTGGGTGCCGCTCGACGCGCGACGAACGGTGTCACTGCCCGAGCCGTACGAGGACGCCGACCGCGGCTGGCTGACGCTCATCGGGCGACCCGCGCCGGGCGTCACCGCGGAGGCCATCCGCAGTGAACTCGCCGCGCTCACCGCGGATCCGACGCTCGCCTCGCAGGGCGTGGAGCGGCGCGTGCGCTACGAGCGTTTCGTGGACCGGCATCCCGAGGCGCGCGGCCTGGCGACGGTCGCCGGCATCGGCCTGCTGGCGGTGGGCGCGGTGCTGCTCATCGCGTGCTTCAACGTCGCCGGCCTGATGCTCGCGCGCGCGCTCGAGCGCCGGCGCGACCTGTCGGTCCGCGCCGCGCTCGGCGCGAGCCGCTGGCGCCTGGCGCGGTCGCTCCTGACCGAGGGCCTCGTCTTCGCGACGATCGGCGGCGCGGCGGCGCTGCTCCTCGCCGCCTGGAGCGCGTCGCTGCTCTCGGCGTTCAGCCTGCCCGCGCCGATCCCGCAGCGGCTGCACTTCGTCACGGACTGGCGACTGGTCGCCTTCTCGGCCGTCGCCGCGCTCGTCGCCGCGCTCGTGCCGGCGCTGGCGCCGATGTGGCAGCTCGCGCGCACCGACCTGGCGCGCTGGTCACGTCTGGGCGGCACGGCCGGGGCCGGCGCCTTCGGCCAGCGCCGCGCGCGCCGCGGCTTCGTGCTGCTGCAGATCGCCGGCTCGACACTGTTCCTCGCCACCGCGCTCGTCACCGTCAACGCGTTCCGCGACGCCTGGTCGATCGACGCCGGGTTCGACGCCGACCGCACGGCCGTGCTGACGCTGGACCCCGCGCAGTACGACGTCACGCCCGCCGACGCGCTGATGCTCGTCGCGCAGATGGCCGATCGCCTCCGCGCGACGCCCGGCGTCGAGGCCGTGGGCCTCACCGATCGCCCGCCGTTCGCCGTCGGCATCACGCCCGCGCACCGGATCTCGGCCGACGGGCGCGACTGCGCGAGCGGCGGCTGCGAGACCGCCGGCGTCATCCGCGCCGATGCCGGCTACTTCCGGACGACGGCGCGCGGGCCGGTCGCCGGCGACGTCCCCGACGCCGGCCCCTGGCGCGATCGGCCGGACGACGTGGCGGCGGTCAACGAGGCGGCGGCGGCGCGGCTGTGGCCGGGGCAGAGCCCGATCGGCCGGTCGTTCAAGGACGACACCGAGGGCCGCTGGCGCGAGGTCGTGGCCGTGCTGCCCGACGCGACGGTGGCCTTCGGCCGTGCGGCGACGCCGCAGCTCTACCTGCCGCTCTCGGCGGCCGACGGCGCCGGCGGGCTCGGGATCATCGCGCGCGGGGCGTCTGACGCGACCGCGCTCCTCGCGCCGATGCGCGAAGCGGCGCGCGCCGTGGCGCCGACCGTGCCGGTGCAGGCCGTGCAGACGCTCGCCGAGCGCGTGGCGCTGCCGCTCTGGCTGCCGCGCACGACGATCAGCTTCTTCGGGCTGTGCGCGCTGCTCGCGGTCGCGCTCTCGACGGTGGGGCTGTTCGGGGTGACCTACTACGCGGTGAACCAGCGCCGGCGCGAGTTCGGCGTGCGGTCGGCGCTCGGCGCGTCCACGCGCGACGTCGGCCGGATGATCGTCGCCGAGACCCTGCGCCTGGCGGCGCCCGGCGTGCTCCTCGGCGTCCTCGCCGCGATCCTCGTCGTCGTGATCAACCGCGCCGCGCTCAGCGGCCTCGACGCGCCCGGCCCGCTGCCCTTCGTGGCCGCCGTCGCCATCCAGTTCGCGGTCACGGCCGCCGCGGCCTGGTCGCCCGCCCGCCGCGCCGCGCGCGCGAACCCGCTCGAGGTCCTGCGCGCGGAGTGATTGCGCGTGCTGGACGAGTTCACCATGCA
>JAWKHR010000098.1:0-8000 GCA_041394725.1 Vicinamibacterales bacterium
CGATCAGGCGCAGCAGGTCGTGGACGAGGTGCAGCAGGGTCACGCCGACGACGGTGCCGCCCGTGCCGAGGAGCACCAGCACGGGCCAGGCCGACGTCCAGTTCGGCGACAGCGCGGCACCGAGTCCCAGCAGCGTGAGGTACATCGCCGCGCCGATCGCATAGACGCCAGCGAGCCCCGACGCGAGCACCACGGCGCGACCGGCGAAGTGCCGGGTTTCCGAGACGACGAAGCCGAGATCGACGCGGCGCGCCCGGCTCCACCGGACCGGCGCGCCGGGCGGAGCCCCCGGCTCGGGCCGGGCGGCCTGCTCGCCCGCCGCGACGATCGACAGCGTGCCGGCCTTCACGACGAACATCAGCAGGCACCCGCCGAAGGCGACGAGGCCGACGCCCGCCACGAACCCCGCGAACGCCGCCGGTACCGTGCGCAGCGCGTCGAGCACCAGCGCCACGGTCTCGCGGAGGCCATCGGCGACCAGGTCCTGGATGTCGGCGCCGAGGACGGCCGCCACCATGAAGGCGCCGCCCAGCACGGGCACGAGCAGCGCGAGCTTGTAGACGGACTCCACGGCGAACTCGGCCACGATCACCGGCCAGTTGACCAGCGTGACGGCGGCGCCGCGGAAGAGCGCCGTTCGAAGCGGGAGCACGTCTGGGGCGGACACGCGTGAACCGCTCGCGGGCGGGGCCGCGAGTATAACATCGGGGATGGTGCCGTCCTCCGCCGCCACCCGGCTCGCGGTCCTCGCGCTCGCGCTCTCCGCCGGACTGGCGGCCGCCGGCTTCGCCTGGGAGTTCGCACGCTTCGGCCGCGGGCCCGAGGCCACGGCGCAGCGCCTGCAGAGCGACGTGCGGCAGCGGATTGCCGTGCGCACGCGCCAGGTGGAGTGGCTGGCGAGACGCGTCGCCTCGCAGGCGGATCTCGTCGCCGCGGCGGCAGCCGGCGCCGACCCGTCCCCGGAGCTCTTCGACCAGCTCATCGCGTTTGCCGGCCAGGCACAGCCCGCGTACGCCGGCTCGATTTCCGCCACCGTCTACGTGCCGTCCGGACCGGCGGGCGAATACCGGGTGCTCGCGTGGAGCGACGGGCCGGCCGAGGTCGTCCCGAACGACCGGCTGGCCGAACCGCCGCGGCTGTTCGTCGCGCTCGGCACGCTTGGCCCCCGGCTGGTCTACCTCGAGCCGGTCGACGCCAACGGCCACCGCGTGGCCGTTGCGGCCGCCGAGATCGTGCTCTCGCCGCCCACGCGCGTGGGCGACGCGAGCGGCGCCTACCCGTTCCAGACCGCGTACGGCCCGGTCACGATCAGCCAGGTCTACCCCGGGACCACCGACGTCGCGCCGGCCCGGCCGCGCGCGTTCACGGTCACCGACGAATCCGGCGCGCCGCTGCTGGACGTGCAGTTCGATCCGGAGCGGCTCGCGGCCAGCCGCCGGCAGTTCCGGCGTCGCGTCCTGGGCCTCGCGGCCGCGCCGCTCGTGCTCCTCCTGTTCCTGGCCGCCGTCCCGGCGCTGGATCGACGAATCGCCGCCCACGACCTGCGGAGGTTCGATGCGTGGTCGGTCGTCGCCGGCGTCCTCATCGTGGCCGGCGCGCTCTCGCTGACGGCCGTGATGCGGTACGCGGGCGCGCCGATCGGCGTGATCCCGATCACCACCGGCCTGGCAGCGCTGGCGCTCGCGTTCCTCTTTCCGGTGTCGTGGTGGTGGCGTGGCGACGTCCGGCACCAGTCACAGGCGCGGCCCGCCCGGTTCGTCCTCGAGCAACTCCTGGGCGGCCTCGCGACGCTCGTGGCCCTGGTGGCGGCCACCCGGCTCGTCGAGGCCGGCCTGCCGCCGACCGCGCTCGATCGCTGGCCCCCACCCGTCATTCCGACCGATGCCGGTGGCCTGCTGACCGCGAGCGGCCTGCTGGTGGCAGAACTGGCGATCGGATGGACGGTCGCGGGCCTCCTCGGCTGGCTCGCCGGGCGCTGGCGAGTGACGTGGCGGCACCCGGCCACCGGCGCGGCGGCCGCGGGCCTGTGGGTCCTCCCGACCGCCGTCGCGCTGGCCGTGCCCGCGGTCTGGACGCCGCCCCCGGTGACGGCCGTGGTGGCGCCGCTCGTGGCGGCCGCGCTCTTCGCGATCTTCGCGGTCGCGTTCCGCCGGTATTACCGTCGCACCACGCCGGCCATGCGCCTGCTGCTGCTGTTCCTGGCGATGGTGCTGCCGCCGGCGACGCTGTTCCCCATGACGGCGCTCACGGCGGAGCGCCAGGCCCGCACGCTCATCGAGCGTGTCTATGCCCCGGCAACGGTCAACCACCCGGAGCGGCTCCAGGAACAGCTCGCGGAAGCCAACCGGGAGATCGACGCGCTGACGTCGCTGCCGGACCTGGTCGCCGCGAGCCGGCCGGCGGGCCAGGTCGTGCAGAGCAGCCTCGCCAACTACGTCTGGAACCAGACGATTCTCTCTCGCGCGCGCGTGACCTCCGAAGTCGAGCTGTTCGGCCCTGGCCCCGATCGCGCGCTCGTGAGCCGGTTCGGCCTGAACGTACCGGAGTACCAGAGCCCGGTCGGCGAGGGCTCGTGGACCGGCACGTCGTGCGGCTGGGAGGTCTACAGCGAGGTCAAGCGCTTCGGCGCGGACGACCGCCTGATGTGGCACGCGCAGCGCGGCCTGTGCCGCGACGGCCGGGTCCTCGGCGCGATCGTCGTGCACGTGGTCCCCGACTACCAGTCGCTGCCGTTCATCACCTCGGCCAATCCCTACCGGGAGGTCCTCGCCTCGTCGGACGAGACCGCGAACGTGCCGCGCTTCGAGGACCTCGAGGTCGTCATCTACGGCTGGGGCCGGACGCCCGTTTTCACGTCGGGCACGGCGGCCTGGTCCGTCTCCGACGCGCTCTTCTCCCGGCTCCGGAAGTCGCGGCAGCCCTTCTGGACGGAGCTCAACTCGGACGACACGCAGTACGAGGTCTACGTCGTCAACGACCGCTCGTTCGTCTACGCCTTCGGCTACCCGCACCCGACGCCGTTCGAGTACGCCACGCGCCTCGCGGAACTGGCCACGATGATGGCGGCGCTGTTCGTGCTGCTGCTCGTCAGCGCGACCCTCGTCTCGCCCCTGCGCGCGCGGCGCACGGCGCCGCTGCGCGTGCTGTACCACGAGGTGCGCACGAGCTTCTACCGGAAGCTGTACCTCTTCTTCGTGCTGGCGGCCATCGGCCCGGTCGTGCTGCTGGCGCTGACGTTCGGCGCCTACATGTCGGCGCGGCTCCAGGCCGACGTCGTCTCCGAGGCCGAGAGCATCGTCACGGTGGCCCGCCGGGTGTACGAGGAGCTGGCCGCGGCCCAGCAGCATCCGGACCCCATGCAGGCGCCGCCGACCGACGACGTGATGGTCTGGATCCGGCAGGTGATCGACCAGGACGTGAACATCTACCGCGGCGCGGGGCTGCTCTCGACCTCGCAGCGCGACCTCTTCGACTCGGGCCTGCTGCCGACGCGCACGCCCGCCACGGTCTACCGCGCCATCGCCATCCAGCGCCTGCCGACCTATGTCGGCCGCGATCGCATCGGCGCCTTCCAGTACCTGGTGGCCGCCGCGCCGGTGCCCGCGGGCGGGCCCGACACGGTCCTGAGCGTGCCGCTGGCCCTCCGCCAGAGAGAGATCGAGCGCGAGCTCGACGAGCTGAACCGCGGCGTCCTCGTCGCCGCGGTCGTCGTCGTCCTGTTCGCCGCCGGGCTCGGCGCGTCGGTGGCGGGCCGCGTCTCCGATCCGGTCGCGCGCCTCACGCGCGCCACCCGGCAGATCGCCGCCGGCCGGTTCGACGTGCGGATCGAAGCCGACACCGCGGACGAGCTGCGACGACTCGTCGACGACTTCAACTCGATGACGCGCACCCTCGAGGCCCAGCGCGCGGAACTCGCCCGGACGAACCAGCTCAAGGCGTGGGCGGAGATGGCGCGCCAGGTCGCGCACGAGATCAAGAACCCGCTCACGCCGATCCAGCTCGCCGCCGAACACCTCGATCGCGTGCACGAGGACCAGCGGCGTCCGCTCGGCGCGGTCGCCGACCAGTGCCTCCAGACGATCTACCGGCAGGTGCGCCTGCTGCGGCAGATCGCGTCCGAGTTCTCGAACTTCGCGGGCACCCCCACGGTGCGGCTGGAGGCCGTCGCGCTCGCCGACCTCGTGCGCGAGGTCGTGGACCCGTATCGCAACAGCCCGCGCGTCTCCGTCCACGTCCACGTGTCGGCCGACCTGCCGCCGGTCCTGGCCGACCGCACGCTCCTGGCCCGCGCCGTGACCAACCTGGTGGAGAACGCCGTGCAGGCCATGCCCGACGGGGGCCGGCTGCAGGTGCGCGCGGCCGCCGAGGGCGCCCGGGTCGTGCTCACCGTCGCCGACACCGGGGTCGGCATGGCGCCCGAGGCCGTGGAGCGCGCCTTCGAGCCCTACTTCTCCACCAAGACCGGCGGGTCCGGCCTCGGACTGCCCAACGCCCGGCGGAACATCGAACTGCAGGGCGGCGAGGTCGAACTGGCCAGCACGCCGGGCCGGGGCACGACCGTGACGGTCAGGCTGGCGGTGGCGTCTCCGCCCGCTTCCGCAGCCGGCTGAGGGCCAGGCCCACGAACGCCGAGAGCAGATAGCCGTAGGCGATGATCACGAGCGCGACGCGCGGTTCGGCCGCGATGAACGTGATGAGCGCGGCGAAGCCGAAGATGGGCAGGTACGAGTGCCCGTGCCCGAAGTTGATCGTCTTGAAGCTGCGGAACCGGATGTTGCTCACCATCAGCGCCGCGGGGATGACGACGATGGCGACGGCCGCGATCGACTGCGGGAACCCGGTCAGCGGATACGGCCAGGCGTAGACGGTGGCCGCGGTGACGCCGGCGGCGGCCGGCGACGGCATCCCGATGAAGTACCGCTTGTCGGTGTGCGCCGCCGACGACTGGATGTTGAAGCGGGCCAGGCGCATCGCCGCCGCGGTCACGAAGAGGAAACCGGCGGCCCAGCCGACGCGGCCCAGGTCGGACAGACCCCACGCGAACGCCAGAATCGCCGGCGCCAGGCCGAACGACACCACGTCGGCCAGCGAATCGAACTCGACGCCGAACGCGCTCGTCGAGTTCGTGAGCCGGGCGATCCGGCCGTCCAGGATGTCGAGCACCACCGCGAAGCCGATGAACGGCGCGGCCGTGGCGAGATCGCCCCGCATCGCGTACACGACGCAGGCGTAGCCGCAGAACAGGTTGCCGACGGTCACGAGCGACGGCAGCAGGAAGATGCCGCGCCGGTAGCGCCGCCGGTCGCCGGCCGACCGTTCCTCGTCGAACGGCAGCATCAGCGGGCCCCGGTCCGGCCGAGCCGGGCGATGAGGGTCTCCCCCGCCGTCACCCGAGCGCCGGTGGCCACCGTCAGCGTCGCGCTGGTCGGCACGAAGACGTCCATGCGGGACCCGAACTTCATCAGGCCGATTCTGGCACCCGGAGCCAGCGTCTGGCCAGGCGCCACCCGGCAGACCACCCGCCGCGCCAGCAGACCGACCACCTGCCGGGTGACGACGACCGTGCCTCCGGCGTCGATCCAGATCTCGGAGTGTTCGTTGCGGAACGCGTCGTGCCGGAAGGCCGCGCGGAACGTGCCGGGCACGAACGTCACCCGCGTCACCGTGCCGGCGACCGGTGTCCGGTTGATGTGGACGTCGAGGACGGACAGGAAGATCGTCACCTGCAGCCAGTCGCCGTCCGGCGCCTCGCCGGCCCGGGCCGGGCCCGCGTGCATCACGCGTCCATCGGCCGGCGCCAGCACGGCGCCCGGGTCGGCGGGCGGCGACCGCTCCGGGTCACGGAAGAAGAGGGCGATGCCGACGGGCAGGACCAGCAGCGCCACGGCGCCCATCGGGGCGAAGAACGCCACGACCGCGGCCGGAAGGCACGCGAACAGGATGAAAGGCACACCGGCCGGGTCGATACGCACGCGGAAACTGGGACGGAGGATGACGACCGGGCCGGAGCCGCGGGGGGCCGGCGCCGGCCCGATCGTCTGGGGCGCTACTGTCCGGCCGACGTCGCCAGGCCGCCGAGGCCCGTGCGATGGCTGCGGACGAGCGCCTCGATGCGATCCTTGATGGCGAGTTTCTTCTTCTTCAGGGAGGCTTCTTCGTACTGTTGTTGATCGGTCAGAAAGGAGAGGGTTGCCAGTTGGCGGATACGATCATCGAGGGCCTGGTGCTCGGTGACCAGCTGCCGGAACGGCTCGCTGACCTCGAGCAGTTGTGATTTCACCTCGTCACCGCGCGAGAGCTGAGCGTCTGCCATGCCTCGCCTCCTTTTTCATGGAAAAGTGACCCCTTCTGAGCGGCAACCTACCACACGTCCGTGAGGCCGGCAAGGGTGCGCCCGTGAGGCCGACGAGGCTGCGCGGCGTGCGCTCAGGATCCGCCCAGATCGCGGCGCCAGAGGATGAGCGCGTCCTCCCGGGGCGCCTGGTAATAGTCACGCCGCGTGCCCTCCACGCGGAACCCGAGGCCCTCGTAGAGGCGCAGCGCGGCGGTATTCGACCGCCGGACCTCGAGCGTCGCCGACTGGACGCCGGCCGGCATCACGTCGGCGAACACGCGCTCGAGCAGCCGCCTGGCGGCGCCTCGACGGCGCCACCCGGCGGCCACCGCCAGGCTGTTGATGTGCAGCTCGTCGAAGACGATCCAGCAGGCGCAGTAACCGATGAGCGGCCCGGCCGCCGCCCGCATGACGTACAGCCGCGCCACGTCGGTGTGATCGAGCTCCCACTGGATCGCCTCGGCGCCCCAGGCGTTGGTGAACGTCTCGCGCTGCAGCGCCTCGACGTCCGCCAGATCGCGCGGTCCCGCCGCGAGCGCCACCGTCGCCGCGTCCAGCACGGCCACCGCCCCGGCGTCGCCGTCCGTGCCCCGATCGGCCGCGCGGGCCCGGTCGCGCGCGATCTCGGCGTCGGGCCGGCGGACGTAGAGCGGCCGCAACGCGTGCGGCGCCACGGCGCGATCGGGGTGCGCGGCGGCGAGGTGCGCGGCCGCCGCGGCGAGCGGCACCGTGACCTCGTCGATCCGGATGCCGGGCGCCGCCTGCGCCACCACCGCTGCGTACCGCCGGGCGCCATCCCCGGCGCACGCGATCGACCGCCCCGCGGCGGCCTCGCGTGCCATCGCCACGACCCGGTCCGGCGGCCCGACGACGGGCGTGAGCACCGGCGGCGCCACCGAGGACCCGCGCGCGTCGAACGCCGCGCCGAACACCTCGCCGCGCTGCCCGTCGACGAGGACGAGCAGCACGTCCCGGTCCGGCGTCCGTCCGGCGCGCCAGCCGTGCGCGACCGCCTCGAAGGTCGTCACCGGCACGACCTGCCGGCCGGTCGCCATCGCCCAGCCCTGGATCGTCGCGATCCCGACGCGCAGGCCCGTGAACGACCCCGGCCCGATGACCACGGCGAACAAGGCAACGTCGGCGAGCGCCCGCCCGCGGGCGGCCAGCCCCTCCACGGCCTCGAGCGGCAGGCGTTCGCCATGCGTGCGCGCCTCGGCGCCGCTCCAGGCTTCCGCCACGTCGCCGTCGCGCAGCGCACATCCGCCGCGGCGGGTGGTCGTATCGAGCGCAAGGACGAGCATGGCCGGAATGTTATACTCCGGCGACGCCGGCATCCGGTACCGCCCGCCGGCGGCCACCACCGTCAAGTTCCCTTCCGTGACTGGTTCTTCCCCCTCGCCCGGCGCGCTCGATCAGGCGACTCCCGCGATGCGCCAGTACCTGGACGCCAAGCGGCAGCATCGCGACGCCATCGTGTTCTTCCGGATGGGCGACTTCTACGAGATGTTCTATGAGGACGCCCTGACGGCGTCGCGCGTCCTGGAACTGACGCTCACCTCCCGGGCGAAGGACAGCAGCGGGGCGTCCATCCCGATGTGCGGCGTGCCGCACCACGCGATGGACACCTACCTCGCCCGACTCGTCCGCCAGGGCTACCGCGTCGCCA
>JAWKHR010000099.1:0-7101 GCA_041394725.1 Vicinamibacterales bacterium
TCGGCCGACAGCGCGCGGGCCGCGAGGTCGTTCGGCACCCGTTCGTAGTAGCGCCCGTAGTGCCCGTAGATCCTGGTCAGGCCGTCACGGGTGGCGAGGAAGGTGGCACCCACGCGGGCCGCCCAGTTGCCGGCCAGGGTGAAGCCCTGGACGAGGGTGCCGTTCAGGGTTTCCCGCTCGTACCGGACACCCGGCTCGAGCGTCAGCCGGTCGCCGACGCGCCAGGTGTCCTGCACGAACAGGTCCCCGTAGTGCTGCGTCGTGACGCGCCCCGAGTTGAAGTTCGCCCGGGTCACGGAGTAGATGCGCCCGAACGTCAGGTCCGGCAGGACGGTGATCTGCGCGCCGGTGGCCGTCGTGCGGCCGTCGGGCGCGACGAAGACCGGGCCGGTGCGCTGGTTGATCTGGCTGTAGCTGACGTTGTCGAACTCGCCGCCGCCGCGGATCTCGTGGCCGCCGGCCACCCACGTCAGCTTCGCCGAGTACTGATCGTTGACGCTGCGGTTGCCGGCTTCGTAGAACCCGATGCCGCCGGTCGTCACGGTGGGCGTCACGGTCTGGTCCGTGACGCGCCAGGTGTCCACCGAGGGCGTCTCCGCGATGCGGTTCAGCGACCGCGCGTAGGACGCCTCGGCGAGCAGGTGGTCGTTCAGCGCGCCGTGATAGTTGACCGTCTGGTTGTGCCCGCCGTACTCGAGCGAGCTGTACGACGAGGTGTCGGTGACGAGCAGCGCCGACAGCCGCTGCGGCCCCAGATCGCCGACCGACGGGTCCCCGAAGAACGACGCGTCGATGCGGTTGGTGGCGTTGACCTGCCACGTGCCCTTCGCGGAGTAGGTCCGGCTGGTCCGGACCTGATCCACGTTGCCGCGGCTCGCCAGGGGAAATCCGGCGGGCGCCTGCAGCGTGACCACCGATCGGCTCGGGTCGTAGGCGCCGAAGAAGAAGACGTGGTTGCGGACGACGGGACCGCCGCCCTCGATGCCGGCGTCCACCGAGTGCGTGGACTCGGTCTGCACGCTGCCATTGGTCGACTGGTACTGCATCCAGGGCGCCTCGAGCGCGGCCGCGCGGCCGTAGGTGAACGCCGATCCCCGCAACAGGTTCGTGCCGCTCTTGGTGACCACGTTGACCACGCCGCCGGTGGCCTGGCCGAATTCCGCCTCGTACCCACCGGTCTTCACCTGGATTTCCTGCACGAAGTCGAACGGCGTCGCCTGGCCCAGCGACCCGAAGACGATCGAGTACGAGCCGAGCGCGCCGTACCCCGTGTTGGTCACGTTGACGCCGTCGATGACGTACTGGTTGTCCAGGCCGGTGGCGCCGCCGACCGACGGATTGGCGTGACCGACCGTGGACGAACTGCTGACGCCCGGCGCCAGGTACAGGGCGTCACTCACCGTGCGCCCGACCGGGACCTGCTGCAACTGTTCGCTCGACAACGTCGTGCCCGTCGTCGTGTTCGTCGGGCTGATGAGGTCGGCGCCGGCGGTGACGCTGACCGACTCGGTCACCGTCCCGATCTCCAGCTGGAGCGACACCTCGGCCGGCTTGCCAATCGACACGATCACGCCGGACCGCTCCGCGGGCGTGAAGCCGGTGAGCACGGCCTTGACCGCGTAGCTGCCCGGTGTCAGAAACGGGACGGTGAACCGCCCCTGCGAGTCGCTCGTGACGGTCTTGACGCCCTGGCCACCCGTCACGGTCACGGTCGCGCCCGGGACCGCAAGGCCCTGCGCGTCGACGATGCGCCCGGTCAGCGTCCCCGTCGTCTCCTGCGCGAACGCGGCGCGCAGCGGGATGAGGGTGAGGACGGCCACCAGGATGAGGAGACGTCGCTGTCTCATGGGTACCCTGCTCCTTCACTCGCCCGTTCGGACCCCGGCCTCCGCGACGAACATCGGAAGCCGGACCGCAGGACGAACCAGCCGAGTACACCGGCACGGGCTGAACCGGGAGTGAAGCGCGCATTAATGTCACTTAAGGTACGGAGACGCCGGGCACACCGCGCGGGCGCCGCGCCACCGGCACGGATTACGACGAGTTAATCATCGCTTCACGTCGGTTTCAGGCGGGGCGTGTGTACTGGCGCGCGGACAGGTCGACGCGCATGCACCGGCACACGCACCACGACTCGCTCGACGACGCGGACGACGTCCGCGTCCATCGTCGCCCCGGCACGCTCGCGGCGACCATGAACGTGACGCCGCTCATCGACGTGCTGCTCGTCCTGGTGATCATCTTCATGGCCGCGCTGCCGCTCGCCCAGCGCGGCCTGGACATCCTGCTGCCGGCCGACGCCACCGAGCAGCGCACGCCGGCCGATCCGACGCAGATCCTCGTGGAACTCACCCCCGACCGGCACCTGACCGTCAACCAGCAGGACGTGTCACCCGGGCAACTGGGTCCCACGCTGCAGCATCTTCTCGAGCGTCGCCGCGACCGGACCGTGTTCCTCATCGGTCCGGGCTCGGCCAAGTACGGCGAGATGATGTCCATCATCGACACCACCATCGGCATTGGCGGCGACGTCGTGATCGTCACCGACGAACTCCGGAAGGCTGCCCGCCGCGTGCAGTGAGGTGGCCGCCTCAGGCGCGAGGGAGCGCGGGCAGGCGAACCGTGAAGGTCGTGCCGTGGCCGGGACGACTCTCGACGGTGATCGTGCCGCGATGCTGCGTGACGATCCAGTGGACCAGGCTCAGCCCGAGGCCGGACCCCGGAATCTGTCTCGAGCGCGCCTGATCGACGCGGAAGAACCGCTCGAAGACGCGGGCCGCGTCCTGGGGCGTCAGGCCGACCCCCGAGTCGGCCGCGTCGATGCGTGCCATGTCGCCGTCGCGGGCGACCCGGAGCACCACGCGGCCCGGGCCGGGCGTGAACCGGAGCGCGTTGTCGAGCAGGTTCAGCAGCAGCCGGCGCAGCCACGTCGGATCCCCGACCACCATGAGCGAGTCCGGGGCTTCGCACCGGAGGTCGATCTCCGCGGCCTCCGCGAGCGGAAGCAGCTGCTCGACCAGCGACGCCGCCAGGGCACCGACGTCCACGGGCTCGCGCAGCAGCGGAATCTGGCCCGACTCGGCGCGAGCCAGGGTCAGGATCTGGTCGATCAACCGCGACAGGCGATCCACCTCCTCGATCTGGCTGGCGTAGCGGGCGGCCTGCCCGGCGCCGAGGTCAGGCGCTCGGAGGCTCAGTTCAATCTCTCCGCGGAGCACGGCCAGCGGCGTCCGGAGCTCGTGCGCCAGCGCCGCACTGAACTGGCGCATCTCGTCGACCGCCGCTTCCAGCCGGTCGAGCGTCCCGTTGAACGACTGGGCCACGCGATCCAGTTCATCGCCGGTCCCCCGCCGGGGCAGGCGCCGGTCGAGGCTGTTCACGTCCACCGACTCGGCGGCCACCGCGATCGCCGACAACGGGCGGAGGGCCACGGCGGAGAGCGCCCACGCGACGAACGCCCCCGCCAGCACGACGACCGGCAGGCCCCCCAACAGGAGCTGGCGATAACGTTGAAGCGCGGCTTCGAGCGGCGTGAGCGACACGCCCACCCGGAGGAGGTAGGGGCGCCCCGCGTCGGAGAGGCCCGGACTGTTCGCGACGCGCAGGCGTCCGTACGGGGTTTCGAGATCCACGGGCTCGGGCCGGTTCACGATCCGCCGCACCTCGTCCGGCGTGAGCGTCAGCCCGAGCGGGACGAAGGTCCCGGACTGGGCCAGCAGCCGGCCGGACGGGACGTCGAAGACCTGGAAATAGCGCGTCGCTTCTCCGATGAACACGGCCTCGTCGCGGTCGGCGGCATCCGCCGTCACGACGGCGCTGTCGGCGGTGACGCGAAGATAGCCGTGAAGCCCGTTCGCCAGTTCCGCGAGGCGCTGGTCGGCGTCCGAGACGAGGCTGCGGGCCAGCACCTGGTACGAGGCGACGCCGAGACCGGCAATGAGCAGGCCGAAGACGGCGGTGGCGATGGCCGCGAGACGGGCGCGGAGCGTCAGCGTCACGGCGGCACGTCGGTCAGGACGTAGCCCACGCCCCGGACGGTGTGGATGAGGGGCGGCGTGAAGCCCTTGTCGATCTTGTTGCGCAGCGAGTTGATGTGCACCTCGACGACGTTGCTGACGCTGTCGAAGTGGATGTCCCACACGTGCTCGATGATGAGCGTCCGCGTCACCGGGCGGTCCGCGTTGCGCATCAGGTATTCGAGCAGCGCGTATTCCTTCGGCTTGAGGGCGACGTCCACGCCGGCCCGCCGCACCTGGCGCCGGACGGCGTCCAGCTCGAGATCGGCCACGCGCAGGACGGCCTGCTGGGGCGCGCCGCGACGGAGAATCGCGCGCAGCCTGGCCGACAGCTCGGCGAGGGCGAACGGCTTGACCATGTAGTCGTCGGCGCCGGCGTCCAGGCCCGAGACCCGGGCCTCCAGCGCGTCGCGCGCCGTCAGGATCACGACCGGCATCGCCGGTCGCCGCGCGCGGATCTCGCGCAGGACCTGGAACCCGGATCGCCCCGGCAGCATGAGGTCCAGCACCACGGCGTCGTAGTCGATGACCGCGGCCTGGTCGGCCGCGTCGGTGCCGTCGTTCAGGACGTCCACCGCCCAGCCTTCCTGTTCCAGGCCCGACTGGATGAAACTGGCCACCTTCTGGTCGTCCTCGACGACGAGGACCCGCATCCTGCGCCTCCACGACGGGCCGCGCGCCCTGGAGTCCGGGCCGCTGCTCGATCGTATGTTCTCACACGCATCGGGCTACCGGCCGCCGGCCGGCGCGCGCTCCTGGGGCTCGACGACCAGCTCGTTGTCTCCTGTTCGCGGCCGGCGCCGCCGCGGGCGGCTGGCGGACGCCCGCACTACCGGGCTGGCGAGTCGATCAGGTTCGCGACGGCCTCCGGCTCCGACTCGTAGCAGTCGAACACGGTCAGCAGCTTGGTCATCACGAGCAGCTCGCTCAGGCGCCCGCCGACGTGCAGCAGGCCGATCCGGCCGCCGCGGTTGCGTGCCGCGGACCAGGCCTGCACGAGCTCGCCCAGGCCGGCGCTGTCCACGTACCGGACCCGGCGGAGGTCGAGGAGGATGTGCCGGCGGCCTTCCTGCGCCAGGGTCCGCACCAGGTCGGCGATCCGCAGCCCCTCACGGCCGTTCATGGTGATGTCGCCGGCGATCGCGAGGACCACCACGCCATCGGTGGTGCGTCGTTCGATGTGCATCGCGGATCCATTCCTGGCGCGGGTTCGTCGCGGCGGGTTGACCGCCCAGGGCACGGCGCCTTTCCCGTCGGAGGCTCGTGGGTCAGTCTGTGCACGGCACATGACTGAGGCATGAACGGCGCATTATTTCCCGTTCATGTCCCGCGCGGCTTTCGGCCACCGGGGCGGCCTGCCGGCGGCCGGTGATGAAGCAACCTTAATCCTGGCTTCATCGCCCGCTCAGTCCCTCGTGGCGAAATGGCCCCCACGGCACCGGCCCGCCGCCCGGACAGGCGCGCCGCCAGGCGCCGTGAGGCGTGGAGCCCCGTCATGACCGCGAGATCCCGGACCGCCCAGGACATCCCCAGCCGCCGCCGCGCCGAGCTGCGACGGCTCCTCGAAACCCGGCACCGACAGCTGGAACTGTCGCTGCGCGACCGCGTCGGCGATGCGCGGTCCGAGCACGCGGCGCACCTTCAGGAGGGCAACGTCGACGAGTACGAGGCGTCCGAGATGGAAGTCCAGAGCACCATCGAGGCCGCCCTCGTGCAACTGCAGGCCGAGGCGCTGGCACGCGTCGCGGACGCGCTCCGCCGCCTGGACGCCGGCCTCTATGGCCGGTGCGCGACCTGCGGTCGCGAGATCGCCTCGGCCCGCCTCCGGGCGCTGCCCTTTGCCGTGCGGTGCCGGCAGTGCCAGGATGACTTCGAGCGGGCCTCCCCGGCCGGCCCCGCCGTGGACGCCGGGGACGCCGGCCGGCGAACGGCCACCCGCGCTCGCGCGCTGACCGAGCCCGACGCCTGAGCCGCGGTCCGCGCCTGGAGCTGCCGCCGAGCCAGGAGGCGATGATGCCGGGAACGCGACGCCCATCGGTCGTGCCGGTGCGTGACGGCCTCGCGTCGCGATGGCTCGCGTCGATGTCGCTCGTGGCCGTCCTGGCCGCGCCGGGCTGTGCCGGCCGCATCGCCCCGACCGGCCCGGCCGCACGTCCGGACCTGTTCTCCGCAACCGTCCCACTCCGCGGCCGGCCGTTCGATGTGCATCTGTCCGCACCGGCCTCGCCGGTCGATCCCGACGTCCTCGTGCTGTACGGGAGCGGGGACGGCGGCTGGTTCGGGGCCGCCGTGGACATGTTCCGAGACATCGCCGCGACCGGGCGCTTCACCGTCGGCATCAGCGCGCGCGCGTTCCTCCGCGTGGAAGAGTCGGGAGGCGGCTCGACGACACCCGGCCAGGTCGCGGAAGACTACCAGGCGATCATCCAGGGCGCCGAGCGGCGCCTCGGGCTCGCGCCGACGACACGGGTGGTGCTGACGGGCTGGTCACGCGGCGCGGCCTTCGCGGTGCTGGCCGGCGAGGACCGGAGACTGCAGTCGACGCTGGCCGGCCTCGTCCTGATCGGACTTCCCGAGGAAGAGGATCTGCGCGTGCGGAGCGACGCGGACCGCGGTCCGGGCGCGGTCGGCGGGCGCGCCGACACGCACCGGATCCGGTTCGATGCCTACGACGCGCTTCCGCGGCTCGACCGGTTCCGGTGCGCCCTGATCCAGTCCACCGGCGACGACTACCTGCCGGCATCCGAGGCGCGGGGCCACTTCGGCCCCGACACCGCCACCCGGCGGTTCTATTCGGTCACGGCCGACAACCATCGGTTCTCCGGCGGCAGACCCGCGTTCAACGCCGCGCTGCGCGACGCCCTCGCGTGGGTGAGCGCCTCGACCGCGCCCGCCGGAGCGATGCAGGAGCCGCGAAGATGACGCACCCGCACCCCACCAGCCTCCTGCTGGCCGTGACCGTCGCCCTCTCGCTGGCGGCCACGACCGCGGCGGTGCAGCCGACCCGGCAACTCGTGATTCGCGATCGTCCCCAGACCCTGCGCCTGTACGGCCCGGCCACTGGCGCGCCGGTCATCGTCACGAG
>JAWKHR010000100.1:0-5943 GCA_041394725.1 Vicinamibacterales bacterium
CGAGGTCGAGTAGGCGGAGAGGCCCGCCGGACGCCGTGGGTGAGCTAAGATCGGCGGAGGTCGGGGTGTAGCGCAGCCTGGTAGCGCACCTGCCTTGGGCGCAGGGGGTCCCGAGTTCGAATCTCGGCGCCCCGACCAGATTCACTGGTCTGTCGGTCACGTATAGGTCACAACGAGACGGCGCGTTTCAGCGCGCACGCGGATCTACCGTTTCCGGTCTGAGCGCTCGATCCGGCGTGGCTCCAGCCGCGTCCAGCCGATCGCGCGGCAGGTATAATCGCGCCACTTCCCCGTGGCGTTATCTTCCGGTACTCGTCTCGGTCCCTATGAAATCCATGCCCTGCTCGGTGAGGGCGGCATGGGCCAGGTGTACCGGGCCACCGACACGAAGCTCGATCGCGCCGTCGCCATCAAGGTGCTGCCCGAGTCGTTCGCCCTGGATGCCGACCGCGTGGCGCGGTTCACGCGCGAGGCAAAGACGCTCGCCGCGCTCAACCACCCGAACATCGCCCAGGTGTACGGGATCGAGGAGTCCGAGTCCGGAAGTTCTGGAGTCACGGCGTCGACTCCCACTCGCGCCCTGGTCATGGAACTGGTCGAGGGCGAGGACCTGGCGCAGATCATCGCGCGCGGTGGAACCCAGGGCGTTCATCACCGCATCCCGGTCGATGAGGCCCTGGCGATCGCGAAGCAGGTGGCCGATGCCCTCGAAGCCGCGCACGAGCAGGGCATCGTCCATCGCGATCTGAAGCCCGCGAACATCAAGGTGCGGCCCGACGGGACCGTCAAGGTGCTCGACTTCGGCCTGGCGAAGGCCCTCACCACCGAGGGCACGGGGGCGACGAGCGGCGCGAGTGCCCTGACGCTCACGTCGCCCGCGATGACCGAGATGGGCATGATCCTCGGGACCGCGGCATACATGGCCCCCGAGCAGGCGCGCGGAAAGGCCGTGGATCGCCGGGCCGACATCTGGGCGTTCGGCTGCGTGCTCTACGAAATGCTCACCGGGCGGCGCGCGTTCGACGGGGAGGACGTCTCCCTCACGCTGTCGCAGGTGCTGCAGCGCGAGCCGGACTTCGACGTGCTGCCCCCCGACGTGCCACCGGCCGTCCGGCGACTGCTCCGCCGTTGCTTCGAGAAGGACCCGCGCCGGAGGCTGAGTGCGATCGGCGATGCCCGGCTCGAACTGGAAGAGCGCGACGAGCCTGCGCCGGCAGCCGGTGCGACCACCGGGGCCCCGGTCCAGTCGCGCCAGACGACCCGGCTGGTGGCGACCATCGCGGCGGCCGTCGTCGTGACCGCGGCGGCGACGTACGGGCTGGTCGGGTGGTCCGCTGGTCCCCCGGCCGCGCCCCAGCGCCTCACCGTCCTGCCGCCCGCCGGACAGGGCCTGCTCCCGGATCCGGCGCACGTGATGCTGTCACCCGACGGCCGCCGCCTGGCCTTCATCGCGGGCGTGTCGCCGGTGAGCGAGCGGCTGTGGATTCGAAACCTCGACGACCTGGTCGCTCGCGAGGTCGAGGGCTCCGACGGCGCGTCGTTGCCGTTCTGGTCGCCGGACAGCACACGCGTCGGGTTCTTCGCCGCGGGCAAGCTGTTGACCACGTCGGTCACCGGAGGCCGGCCGCAGATCGTGGCGGACGCACCGGACGGGCGGGGGGCGACGTGGAGCACAGGCGGGGTCATCGTCTTTGCCCCGAGCGGGAACGGTCCCCTGTTCCGCGTGTCCGAGGGCGGCGGCGCGGTCACCCCCGCGACGTCGGTGGACGCCGACAAGGGCGAGAGCGGCCACCGGTTTCCGTCGTTCCTGCCGGATGGCCGGCACTTCCTGTTCGCGGTCCTGCCCCAGGAGAACGGCCTGTTCCACATCGACATCGGAGAGCTCGATTCACCCGATCGGCAGAACCTGATGACCGCGGAAAACAGCCCGGTCTACGCCGAGCCCGGCTACCTGATCTTCTCGCGGAACGGCACGCTGGCGGCCCAGCCGTTCGACGCGTCGAACCGGACGCTGACGGGAGAGGCCGTCCTGCTCGACGACGCCCCGGGAGACATTGCGACCTACTATGCGGCCGACTGGATCGGGTCGGTCTCGTCCAGCGGCGACCTCGCCTATCTCACGACCGTGACCGAGCAGTCCCGGCTCGCCTGGCTCGATCAGGCCGGACGCGAAACCGGGACCGTCGACGTGCCGCCCGGGCCCTACATCGCCGTCAGTCTCTCGCCGGACGGCCGGCGGGCCGTGGTGGGAACCCTGGCTGGCTCCGACTCCTCGATCGGTGTCGTCGACCTCGCGCGCGGCGGACTCACGCCCATCGTGACCCGGTCCCGGGGATGGGTCGGCCTGCCGGAGTGGTCGCCTGACAGCAGGAGGATTGCGTTCAGCAGCGACCAGTCGGGACAGGTGGACCTCTACGTCAGCGGGGCCGACCACGGGGACGTCGAGCCGCTCTATCAGTCCGCGGTGCCGTTCAAGCACGTCACGAGCTGGTCGAAGGACGGAAAGATCATCGTCTTCTCCAGCATCAGTGCCGAGACGGCCGACGATTTGTGGACGCTGCGCCTGGATGACGGCAAGGCCGAGCCCTTCGTGCGCCTGCCGGGGCAGGACGAGTTCGGGGCGCTCTCTCCGGACGGCCGGTGGATGGCCTACATCTCCCAGGTGGCCGGGAGGCCGGAGGCCTTCGTGCAGGCGTTTCCCGGTCCGGGCGAGGCGCATCGCGTGACGAGGGACGGCGCACAGGACTCGGAGATGTGGTGGCGGGACGATGGCCGCCAGCTGATGGTGATCGGCGCCGACCTCCAGGTGCTCCTGATCGACCTGACGTTCACGCCGGATATCTCCGTGTCGGCGCCGCGGCCGGTCGGGCGACTGCGCTTCGCGCCCGTGAATACCCGGTCCGTCGATGCCACCCCGGACCTCCAGCGGATGCTCGCCATCGTTCCCGAGGCCGGCAACAGCGCACGGTCGATCACCGTACTCAAAAACTGGCTGCACATCGTCCAGCAGAAGGCGCGCTGAGGCCGCGCGGCCTTCCTCATGGCCGCGCCAGCGTGACGAGAACCTCGTCCAGCGTGTCGAACTGCTCGCCCGCCGCGCCCGTGCCCGTGCTGCCGGAGGCGATGGCGGCGTCGAGGGCCTCGCTGGACGGATAGAGTTCGCGCAGCACCAGCAGCGTCCGGCCGTCCCGCTCCTCGAAGGTCACGGTGGTCACCGGCCCATCGGCGCTCTCCTCGTTCGTCCAGACGATGCGCGAGTTGGGCGTCACTTCGATGTACCTGCCGAAGAACGCCATGGGCTGCTCGGAAGCCGGGTGGCTGAAGACGAACCGGTACGTGCCACCCGTGCGAACGTCGGCGTCGCAGGACACGAGGGTGATGCCGAACGACTTCGGCACCCACCACCGCCTGAGCAACTCGGGCCTGGCCCAGGCCTCGTACACGATGTGCGCGGGCGCGTTGAAGGTGCGCGTGACGACCAGCTCACGCTCGGACGTTCGTTCCACCGTCGTGGGGTTCTTCATGGGGTTGGGCTCACTTTCCTGTTCTGCGTCTTCCATCGACTCGCTTCTTGCGTTGCACGGCCTCGACGACCTCGTCCAGCGCGTCGAAGCGCGCCTCCCAGAGCTGGCGGTACCGATCGATCCATGCCGCCTCTTCCTCCAGCCGGCCCCGGCCGAGCCGGACGTCCGGACCCGCCCGACCTTCTCGGTGGTGACGAGTCCCGCCTGCTCCAGGACGCCGACGTGCTTCTTCATGCCCGTGAGGGTCATGCGGAACGTCCGGCCAGGTCCGTGATCGACGCGTCCGCCTGGCCCAGTCGCTCCAGGATGCCGCGTCGGGTGGCGTCCGAGCGCGGCAAACAGGCGTCCAGGTGGGCTCGTTTAACTGAACCATGTGGTTCAGTGTGTACCATCGGCGGGCCAGATGCAAGGGCGGCGGTCGGGCCGGTCCCGGGACGCGCTCAGTGCGGGCGTTCCGACACGGGGACGTCGCGGGCGAGCCGGCGCATCTCGAGCAGGTCGGCCAGCGCCACGGCACGCGGGGCAGGTCGCGACACTCGAGCAGCGCCTGCTTCTCCACGGGTCGAAATCCAGGAGATGCGCGAGCGTGTGCACCAGCGCCGCGTCCGGCATCGACGTCAGCGCGGCCACCATCGCCGCCGCCTCGTCGCCCGGCACGTCCAGGCCGGCGAGCCGGATGATGCGCTGGCGATCGGCCCGCAGCGCGCGCCGCCTCGTCGTCCGGCGGGGGATCCGGCAGGGACTCGAGCGTCGCGCGCCGGTAGGCGCGCGTGTGATCCTCCTCGACCACACGCACGCGCTCCAGCCCCTGCAGCACCAGCGTGTGCCGCCCGTCGTCGAGTTTCCGGGCCGTGGGAATCACGCCGGTGCAGCCAATCGGATAAATCGGGGCGGCCCTCGTAGTCGGCGTCCAGCCCGGGCGCAGCAACATCGGGCAAGGCGCCGGTCACCCTCGAGCGCGTCGGCGACCATCGCGCGATAGCGCAGCTCGGATGTGCAGCGGCATCGAGACGCCGGGAAAGAGCACCACGTTCGGCAGGGGAAACAGCGGGACCAGCACCATCGGGACCAGTCTACGCCCGGCCCTGCCCCGCCTCACTCCGCCCGCAGCGTCACCAGCGGATCCACCCGTGCGGCGCGACGCGCCGGGCCGAGGGCGGCCAGCAGGCCGACCGTCGCGAGGATCGACGCGACGACGACGTAGACGGAGAGATCACCGGGCCGGACCCCGAAGAGCAGCGACGCGAAGACCTCCGAGACGACGCGGCCCGCGACCAGGCCGATCGCGAGGCCGAGGCCGAGGTACCACGCGGCGTCGCGGAGCACGCCACCGAGGACCCGGCCGGGCGTCGCCCCCAGCGCCAGGCGGACCCCCAGCTCGCGCCGCCGCTCGACGACGAGCGATGACATCACCGCGTAGACACCGGCCGCGCCGATCAGCAGCGCGACCAGGCCGAAGACCGACATGAGACCGGCATTGAACCGGCGGCCCGCCGTGAGCCGGCGGAACGCCTCGTCCATGGTGCGCACCTCGGGGAGCGCCGTGCCGGCGGGCAGCAGGCGCGCCACCGTGGACTGCAGCCGCGGGACGACGTCACCAGCCGGCCCGGCCGTCCGCACCAGGAAACGCGGCATCCCCGAACCGGCGACGGCGGGATAGTACGCCTGCGCGTCCGCCGGTCGCTCCGGTCCATCCGTCCTGATCGCCCGCGCCACGCCGACCACCGTCCTGGCCCCCCCGGCCCCGCGGCCCACGGAGACCTGGCGCCCGAGCGGGTCCGTGCCATCGGCGAAGATCCGCGCGGCCGCCGTTTCATCGAGAATCACCACCCGCCCGGCATCGTCGTCCGGCCGGAACGCGCGTCCTCGCAGGATGGCCACGCCGGCCGTCTCGAACAAGCCCGGCGAGACGCTCCAGAGGTTGACCGCCGTGTCCGCCACGCCGGCACCATCGCCGGGGCCATCCGCCCGCCTCAGTCGCGTGCCGCCGGATCCTCCCTGGAAGGCCGCCCGCACGAGCGGCACCTCGCCACCCGAGAGCCACGCCGCCGACGCAACGCCGGGCGTGGCCCGCAGCGCCGCGAGCACCTCGGGGACGCGATCGGCCAGGTCGGACGATCCGAAGGACACCAGGTCGTGACGATCGAAGCCGAGGTCCGCGCCCGACACGCGCACGAAGCTCGAGACGAAGAGCGTGGCGATGACGAGCAGCAGGCCGACGAGGCCGACCTGCGAGGTCATCAGTGCCACGCGCCAGCCGCGCCGGGCCGAGGTCGCCGACCTCGCCGTGTCCTTGAGGCTCGAGGCGAGTGCCACGCGCGACGACTGCCACGCCGGCACGAGGCCGAAGAACAAGCCGGTCACGACCGCCGCGCCCCCCGCGGCCGCCAGCACGCGCAGGTCGATCGCGATCTGATCG
>JAWKHR010000101.1:0-5777 GCA_041394725.1 Vicinamibacterales bacterium
CCAGAGTCGGGGCGAAGTAGGCCGAGGACGAGCTTCAGCATCACCGACTTGCCGGACCCGCTCGCGCCGAGCAGGAACCGCATGGCGCCGCGCGGGACCTCGAAACTGACGTGGTCGAGGACCTGCTTGTCGTCGAACCCGAACGACACGTCGTCGAAGGCGACGACCGGTGTCCGGTCCGAGGCAGCGGCGGTCGCGGATTCCTGGGAAGTCGTGGGCTGCGTCATCGGGGGGCGCGGTTCCTGATGGGTAGCATCATACCGCCCGGGCATCACGCTGGCCGCGAGCGTGGCAGCACGACCGCCCGACACCGCGACGTGCCCGCGCCTCATCCTCCTTTCACCGGCACCTCATGCGCGGCCGACTGCCGTCCGCCGCCGTGGCGTGGCATGGTGGACCGATGACGACGCGCCTGCTGATGACCTGCGTCCTGATCGCCGGCTGCGGCGCGAGCGGGCCCGGGCCGTCGAGTGCCGGGCCTACCGGGCCGAGCCAGGACGCGAACGCCTTCTGCGGGACGCAGGCGTTCACGCCGCCGGCCGGGTCGCCCTACGTCCTGCCCTGGGCGGTCGGCGACTCGCACGTGATGTTCCAGGGCAACTGCAGCACGCTCGGCGGCCACCGCGGCACCTTTGCGTACGACTTCGACGTCGCGATGGGCACGGAGGTCCGCGCCGCGCGCGCGGGCGTGGTGACGTTCGCGAACGACCAGTACGCCGACACCGACCACGTCTCCGGCCACGAGAACAACGTCTTCGTCCGGCACGACGATGGGACCGTGATCCGGTACACGCACCTGCGCCAGGGCGGTGCGATCGTCGAGGCCGGCGACCGGGTGACGCCGGGAACGCCGCTCGGCTACTCGGGTAACTCGGGCGCGTCGTCCGGTCCGCACCTGCACCTGCAGGCGTTCCGCGACGGCACGAGCTTCGACGCCGACAACGCGATTCCGCTGACGTTCCGCAACGCGGTCGGGACGACGAAGCCGACGGGCGAACTCATCGAGGGGCAGGCGTACCGCGCGGGACCGTATTGAGGTGGGCCGCGCCGCACGGCACAAGGGCGCCAGCGGATCGCTCCGCCGGCGCCCTCGCGTGTCACGATCGGCCGCGCGTCAGAACTGGAAGCGCACCTGGAACTGCACCATGCGGCCCGGGTCGCCGTTGGCGAGGCCGGCGCGCGCCTGGCCGAAGTTGGCGTTCGGCACGGCGCCGTTGCCGTAGGTCTGCTGGCGGCCGAGCACGTTGGCGTGGTTGAACGCGTTGAACACCTCCATCCGCAGCAGCACCGACCCGCGGCCCGCGTGCAGGCGGCCCTGCACGAACAGGCCGACGTCCTGGAGACCCGTGCCGCGGAACGACGACTTGCCGACCACCTGTCCGTCGATCACCGGCCGGTCGTTGTTGCCGCCGTCGCCGTTGTTGTCGGTGCCCGTCGTGGCGTTGAACGGCCGCGCGGACGCCAGCTGGGTCACGGTCCCGGCGGTGATGCCCTTCGGGAAGTCGTAGCTCAGCGTGATCACGGCGCGGTGCCGCTGGTCGAGCACGCTCGGGCCGCGCTCCTCCTCGCCGAGGCGGTTCTCGTCGTTCGGGTTCGCGCCGTGGCCGTCCGGCTCGGCGGTGTTGGTCGCCTTCGAGAGCGTGTAGCTGACCGACGCGAAGGCGTGGTGCCCGCGGTAGCTGACGAGCGTCTCGAGGCCGTCGTAGTCGGCGACGCCGAGGTTCTCGATCACCTCGATCGACCGGAAGCCGTTGTCCATCGGCGTGATCGGCCGCGTCGCGTCGGCGGCCGCCGACGACCGCACCTGGCCCGGCGCGGTGCGCTCGAAATAGCTCGGCCGGTTCAGGTCCACGCCCCGGACGATGTCCGTCCAGTGCTGGCGCACGTAGTCGGCCTGGACGACCAGGCCCGGCGTCAGCTCGCGCTGCACGCCGATCGAGAAGACCTGGCTCTTCGGGTTGACCAGCTCGTCCGGATAGTCGGTCAGCTTCGCGATGTCGAAGAACCGGCCGTAATAGCCCGCCATGCCGGGCCGGATCGTGATGTCGCGCGGCGGCAGCGTGGCCGAGCTGCCGTCGAAGGCGACCGGCGCGCAGGCGAGGCACGACGGGAAGCCCGTCTGGCCTGGCGTCGCCGTGTAGGTGAAGAGGCCCTCCGGGCCGTTCAGCTCGAAGTCGGCGGCGAGGTTGGCGACGAGCTGCGTGTAGTAGAGCCCGTAGCCGCCGCGCACCACCGTCCGCGGGTCGCCGGCCGGGTTCCAGCCGAAGCCCACGCGCGGCGCGACGTCGCCGCGCGAGTCGGCGAACGACTGGACGTCGTAGCGCAGGCCGACGTCGAGCGTGAAGTCGTCGCGCACGCGGATGCTGTCCTGCACGAACCCGGCGATCAGCCACTGGTCGAGCTCGTAGTCGCTGACGCCGAAGTTGATGCTCTGCTGGTAGCGCTGCATGTCGGCGAGGGTCAGCTGGTCCGGCGCCGCCGTCGTGGCCGACTTCACCGTGAACAGGCCCTGCGTGTAGGCGCTGCCGAACTCGGTGCCGTCACCGCCCGACGTGGACCGGCCGAGGCTGCCGCCGAACCGCACCGTGTGGCGGTCGTGCGTCCACGTCAGCGTGTCGGAGAACTGCGTCATCCGGCTGTAGGCCTTCACCCGGCGCGACTCGCCGATCGTGAACGGCGCCGCGCCCGATCGCGAGAACCGCGTCCCCGGCTGCACCGGCTCGAAGTTGGTGATCGGGTCGCCGTCGAGGAACGCGAACCGCGCCTCGTTCAGGAGCGACGAGCTGAGGAGGCTGGTCTCGTTCGCCTGCATCGACCAGGTGTGGCGGATGAACTCGCGCCCGGAGCTCGGCAGGTTGTTGCCCGAGACCGCGTCGTTCGGGTTCGTGTCGTAGAAGCGGTCCACGTTGCCGCGGACCATCAGCCGGTTCGTGTTCGAGAAGCGGTGATCGACGCGCGCGTCGAGCAGGAACTGCCGGTACTTGCCGACGAACTCCGAGACCGGCGAGAACGGCGACGTCAGGGGCGCCGTCCGGTCCTGGTGCGAGTAGTCGAGCGCGCCGAAGAAGAACGTCCGGTCGGGCACGATTGCCGCGCCGTACGATCCGGAGAACTGCCCGAGCGAGTCCGGGATGTCGGCCGGCGTCAGGTCGGGCACCGATCCGTCGGCCGCGGTCGGCGGCGTGCACGTCGGCACGGACGAGGGGCACCACGCCGAGGTGCCGATCTCGGTGGTCTGCAGGCCGCCGGGGCGGCCGAGGAACAGCGCCTCGCCGTGCGCGGTGTTCGTGCCGGCCTTCGAGACCAGGTTCACGACCGGGCCCGACGTCCAGCCGAACTCCGCCGAGAACGCGTTCGACAGCACCGCCATCTCCTGCACCGCGCCCACCGGCACCGTCGCCAGCATCGTCTGCCGGCCCCACGGGTCGTCGTTGGTCGCGCCGTCGAGCGTGACCGCCGGCTGGCGGCGGCCGCCCGCGCCGGTGACGAAGAAGGTGGCGTTGATGAACAGGTCGCCCGTGCCCTTCGCGGACCGGAACGCCGAGTTGAGCATCGGCACGGTCGAGATCTTGCGGCCGAGGATCGGCGCCTGGTCGATCGCCTCGGCGTCGAAGCGCACGCCGATCTGCGGGTCGCGCCGCAGGCCCTCGGTCGTGCCGTAGACGGTGACCTGGCTCTCGCCGCCGCTCGCGACGAGGTGCGCGCGCACCGTCGCCGTCTCGCCGGCGCGCAGCATCAGGTGCTCGGCCACGTCGTCGGCGAAGCCGGACTTGCGGACGGTGACCGTGTACTCGCCGGTCAGCGGCAGCGCGGGAATGGTCGCCGCGCCGCGCGTGTTGGACGTGGCCTCGCGCGCGAGGCCCGTCATCGTGTTGGCGATCGACACGGTGGCGCCGGGCACGACGGCCCCGGACTGGTCGGTCACGACGACGACGATGGTCGCCGTGTCAGGAGACTGCGCGAAGGCCGGCGCCGCCGGGAGCAGGCTCGCGATCAGGATCAGGATGGGAACGAGACGTCTGGCGAACATGGATGGACTGGAACTCCTGTGGAGATGGGAAAAGAAAGCGTGACAAGTTAGTCACTTGAGGTGACCGACTACCAGACGTCGTAGATGGCTGTGCTGGAGCAGGGCATGAGGATGGGCGCGGCGGGCCGCGGCGAGGGGGCGGGCTGGCAGCGTGTCACGTCGTCACGCTGGCCTCGCGGCCCATTTGGTGCGCGGGGCCTGTCCGCCGACAGCCCCATTCAGTCCTCGGCCGGCACACCACGGGTCACGGGGGTCGGCCTGCGGGCTGAACGGGGCGGCCCCGTCGGCGGCCACCCGCGTTGGTGGGCCGCGAGGGTGGCGCGATCAGTCACGCGGGACTCCAGCTCGTGACCTGCGCCGTCGCGCACGGCCGGGTGGGGAGGATCCTGTGCCGCGCTGTTACGGCGTCGCGCAGTCGCGCAGTCACGCAGTCACGCAGTCACGCTTTCGGGCCTCGCGGCCCCGCCGCGACCGCGGGAAATGCCCACCCGCTTCGCGGCGCCGCCGGTCTCGGTCAGATCAGGCCGCACCCCGCCGCCGGTATGTGGCTTGCTTCCTGACGAGGTGGCGGAGGTGGGACATGCGCCTCCTCGTCACGTGGGCGTCGAAGCGGGGCGGGACGGAGGGGATCGGGCGGATCGTGGCGGAGACGCTGACCGTGCGCGGGTTCGAGGTGACGGCGGCGCCGGTCGAGCGCGCCGGCGATCTCACGCGGTTCGACGCGGTGGTTCTGGGCGGCGCCCTGTATGCGTTCCGGTGGACGGGCACGCTGCGGCGGTTCGTCGCGCGGCACAGGGCGGCGCTCCGGCGCGTGCCGGTGTGGTGCTTCTCGAGCGGACCGCTGGACGACTCGGCCGATCGCGACGCGATTCCGGCGCCGCGCGAAGTCGAGGTGCTGATGGAGCGCATCGGCGCGATCGGCCACGTCACGTTCGGCGGCCGCCTCGCGCCGGACGCGCGCGGGTTCCCGGCGAGCGCGATGGCGAAGACGAAGAGCGGCGACTGGCGCAGGCCTGAGGCGATTCGCGCATGGGCGGACTCGGTGGCCGACGCGCTCCCTGCGGCGCGGCCCGGAACACCGGTCGATCATCCGGCCTACGCGGTCACGCGATGGCTGCGCTACGGCGTCGCGGGCGCCGCGCTCGCGATGGGCGCGCGGGTCGCGCTCGCCGAGGTCGTCGGACCGACGCTCGCGCTCCTGTTGTTCTGGGCCGCGGTCCTCGTCCTCTTCGGAGCCCTGGCCGGCGCCTACTTCCGCGCGCGCGGGTCGCGCGATCCGTTCCCGACGGCGGTGCTGTGGGCGCTGCTCGTGCTGCTCTTCGGCATCGGGCTCGACCTGCTGCCGGGATTCACCCCGGCGCCCGGCCTCCTGCGCCGCGTCCTGGCCCTCGCCGTGCCGGCCCTGCTCGCCTTCGCCGCCACGCTCGCGTCGGGGACGATGGCGGTGATGATGCCGCGGCAGGAGCCGGGAGGCCGCGCGGCGACGGCGCATCGGTAAGGGACGAGATTGTGGATTGGTGATCGGCGATTGGTGATTGATTGTCGGATTGGCGATCTGGGATTGGCGATTTTCAGAGCATTGGATGATTGGTGATTTGGCGATTGGTGATTTGGCGATTTGGTGATTGGCGATTTGGCCATTGAGGAATTCTGGCGATTGGGCGATTGAGGGATTTGAGCCATTGCAGGATTTGCAGGTCTGTGCGCTTTCGGCTCGGCCAGCACCTCAATCCCTGATCCCCCAATC
>JAWKHR010000102.1:0-5374 GCA_041394725.1 Vicinamibacterales bacterium
GCAGCCCGCCTGGCCGCGGCCAAGGCCCTGGCGCCACGGCCCGACGCGACCTGGCGCGCGCTCGTGGACGACCTGGCGCGATCGGACGACCCGGATATCCGACTGGGCGCGGCGGGCCTGCTGATCGAGGTGGATGCCGACCGGGCTCGCGACGTGCTGTCGGACCTGGCCCAGTCCCAGAATGCGGCGATCCGGGAGCAGGCCGGCCAGCAGCTCGCGGCGGCGGTGTCTCACGACCTGCCGGCCCTGCGGCAGCTGCTCCGGAGCCGGGATCTCATGACCCAGGTCCAGGCCGCCCGGGGGGTGCTCGAACTGACGCGGTGAGGGGCGAAGGTCAGACGAATATCGGCAAGTTGGGCAACGCTCCCGCCGCGGGGTGCCGGGAACCGGACGTTTCCGCTGTCATCTGTCCCAGTCTGTGCTTACAATCCTTTCTGCTTTTTCCCGGTTTCCCCCTGTGGTTCAGGTTTCGGCGGACCGATAAACGCAGTCAGGGGAACCCGCGCGCGGCGGCCATGCGGGCCGTGCGGGAAATCCCAGGGAATTCACCGACAGATGACGACTACACACTTTTCGACCGGGTGCGGGCGCGTGCGCTCGCTGTTCGTCGTGGCTCTGATGGCGGCGGTGAGCCTGATGCCCTCGCGGGCGTCGGCGCAGTTCATCCTGCCGGGCGCGACGGTCAATGCCTTCACGATTGTCCCCTTCCCGCTTCGCGGCGTGGACGCGGCATTCGATCCGGTCCACAACGTGTACCTGCTCGTCGGTGGTCACAACACCATCGTGGGGATCTTCGTGAACAGCGTCGGCGTTCCGGTCGGCGCGCCGTTCACGATCAAGGGCGCCGGCAACCACGGCGCGTTCCCGCGCGCCGCCTACAGCCCGCACATCAACGGCGGCAGCGGCGGGTTCCTCGTGACGTGGCCGGAGGAAGGCAGCTTCGTCCATACGCGGGTCGTCGTCTTCAACGGCTCGACGGGCACGCTGGTCGGGACGGAGAACCAGCTCGGCATCACGGTGTTCAACGGCGGTGTCCCCGTGGTCGGCACGCCCTGGCTGGAAAGCGGCGCCGCGGTGGCCTACTCGCCCACGAGCCAGCGGTTCTTCGTGGCGTGGAAGACCGCGTCGATCGCCGGCTCGACGCCGGTGCTGGTCGGACAGATGGCCGACGTCAACGGCGCGCCGGTCGGGAACGGCATCCAGCTGTCGGCCGGCTTCGGGCGCGATCCCGGCGTGGCGTGGAACTCGGCCAACGATCAGTTCGGCGTGTCGTTCAGCACCGAGTCGGGGACCAGCGTCGGCAATGCCTTCGTGATCGTGCCGGCGGCGAATCCCGCCGCCTTCAGCCGCCAGACGTTCAACTTGCTGCCCGCGGCGGGTGCGCTCACGACGATCACGGATGTCTCCTACAATCCCGCGACGAATCGCTACGTGATGACCTGGTTCCAGCTGGATTCGGCGTTCGCGGCGCGGGTCGCGGAGTTCGATTCGAGCGGCACCATGCTGACGCCCGCCGGCGGCGGCGTTGCGTCCTACGTCGTCGGCTCCTACGATGCGCTGTCGATTGCCTACAACCCGGTGAGCGGCACGTTCCTGCTCGCGGGCGTGAACCGGAACACGGACAACCCGAACGGTGCGGAACTCAACAGCCGCGGGTTCCGGTTTGCGGCCGAGGACACCGTGAGCGTCACGTCGTCGCCGGCGTTCTACACGCGAACGACTTCGAGCACGCTGGCCCCCAACTGGGCGGTGGTGTTCTCGGGCGCGGAACATCGCCTGGACGGGTCGATCGTGCAGTTCAGCTACCTCTCGATCCAGCCGGTGCAGACGCCGACGACCGGCGGCGGCCCCGCGGGTGACTACGGCAGCGCCGCGCCGCCCACGACGCCCCCGCCGACCACGCCGCCCCCGACGACTCCGCCGCCGGGAGGCTGCACGACGATTCAACCGGGGCCGGACTGGACCTGCGTGAACGGCGGCTGGCTGCCGCCGGGCGCGGGCGGGACGCCGACGCCTCCGCCGCCGACCACGCCGCCTCCGCCCCCGCCGCCCCCGACCACGAGCTGCGTCGGCACGGCGCCCGTGGCCGGCTGGGTCTGCGTGAACGGTGGCTGGCTGCCGCCCGATCACCCGCTGGCGATCGCCGCGGCGGGAGGCGGGTCGAGCGGTGGCTCCAGCGGCGGATCGAGTTCCGGTGGCGGCGGCGGGACGACGACGCCCCCGCCCTCGACGGCCAGCTGTGTGGGTACGGCCCCTGTGGCCGGCTGGGTCTGCGTGAACGGCGGCTGGCTGCCGCCCGATCATCCCCTCGCGATCGCGGCCGGCGGCGGAAGCTCCGGTGGCGGTTCGACCACGCCTCCGCCCTCGACGTCGGGCTGCACGACCATCCAGCCGGCGGCCAACTGGGTCTGCGTGGCCGGCGGGAACTGGGTGCCGCCCGACTCGCCCCTGGCCTGCCCGACCATCCAGCCCGTGTCGAACTGGGTCTGCCTGAACGGCAACTGGCTGCCGCCCGACTCGCCGCTGCTCGGCGGCGGTGGCGACGCCCCGGCGCCCGCGCCGCTCGAGGAGCCGCTCATGATGGCCTGGGCTTTGGAGCCGGCGCGCGTGGCGCCGTTGATGCGGGCAACGACCTGAGCGGCGCGGCGCGTGGCGCGCCGTTTGCGAAACTTCGAACTCTGAAGTTCGAACTTTGAACCCAGGAGGGCCGCCTTTGGCGGCCTTCTTTTTTGGACTCGAAGGCTGAGCCTTCAACCGACCGTCGGCCGCCAACGGCGGCCCTCCACGGTTCGAAGTTCGAACTTCTCAGTTCGAAGTTTCGCACCCGTCAGTTCCGAGAGAACCTTGTGACGATCTCCCACGCCACCGCGCGTTCCGAGGCGCGGAAGAATCCCGTGGCAACCAGCACGATCCCGAACAGCGCGACCGCCAGCGTGCCGCGGGCCAGGAAGTCCACGATCGCGGTGCCGGTCAGCACCGGGAACCGCGCCAGCGACGCGACGACGCCGGCCAGGACGACGCGGGCGAGGCGGCCGGTCTCGTAGCGCTGGGGGTAGACGTGCTGCGCGAAGTAGAAGGCGGTCGCCGCGAGCGTCAGATACGCCAGCAGGAATGACACCGCCGCGCCCGTTGCGCCCCAGCGCGGCATGAGCACCAGTCCCGACCCCAGGCCCACGAGGGCCGCGGCGCCCGTGGACGTCGGGTAGTACTTCGTGTTCCCCGTCAGGTTCAGCCCGATCGACGTCAGCAGGTAGACGCCCTGCAGGCCGACGCCGATCGCGAGGATCGGGATGACGTGGCCCGCGGCGGCGTAGTCGGGCGTGGTCATCAGCCGGACCAGGTCGTTCGACACCGAGGCGAGTCCCGCGACGAGCAGCGCCAGCACGGCGACGCCGTAGGTCGTCACCTTGCCGAAGACGGTCTTCGCGTCCGGCTCGCGTGCCGTGTGGTAGTAGAACGGCGCCCAGCCGGTCTCGAAGGCCGAGAGGAACAGCTTCAGCCCGCGCGCGAGCGTGGCGCCGATGTTGTAGACGCCGAGCTGCGCGAGCGGCAGGAACAGGCTGAGCAGGTAGGTATTGCCCGCGTCGAGCGCCTGCTGCGCCAGGCCGTGCGGCAGCCGCGGCAGGCCGAACCGCAGGCCGCGCCGCAGCTCCGGCATCGAGAACGCGCCCCCCAGCACCGGTCGCGCCAGACGCCAGAGGATCGGCAGCAGGACGAGGGTCACCAGCAGGTCGGCGGCCGCCAGGCCCGTGACGCCGGTGCCCAGGCCGATGACGAACAGCGCGCGCAGCCCCAGCGTGCCCGACGAGCGCGTGAACGTCAGCGCGCTGAAGGCGACCGCGCGCTTCTCCATCCGCATGACGTGGAACGGGACGTACGTGAAGCTGACCAGGAAGATGTTGACGAGCGAGAGGCGGAGCGCGGTGACGTAGGTCGGCGCCGCCTCGACGCCGAACAGCCCGCGTGCCAGGGGGCCCGAGACCGCGAGCGCCACGGCGAACAACGTCCCGGTGGCCACAGCCTGGAACCGGAGCAGGGTCGTGGCGAGCTGCCGCCGCCCGGCCGCGTCCGGCTGGTCCAGGTAGTAGCGCATGAACGCGCCGTCGAGGCCCCACCGCGAGACGATCTTGCTCAGCGACTCGACCACCACCAGCAGCGCGATCGCGCCGTAGTCGTCCCGGGTCAGGTAGCGGACGAAGATCGGCAGCAGCAGCAGGCTGACGACCTGCACCGCGACGTCACCGGCGCCGTAGATCGCGACGCTCGTCGAGAGCTCACGCAGCCGCGCGCGCATCCTGGGATCCGGGAGCGCCGGGCGTGGCGCGTCGCGGCGGCCTCAGACGAGCCGCCGCACCCACAGCGGGGAGTCCTTCTTGGGCAGGTCGCACGACTGGCAGATCTCCGGGCCGCCCGACTCGAGCTGCTGCCGGCGCACCGCGCGGTAGGCCGGCGAGTTCCAGATCTCGCGGATGGACGACGTCCGCAGGTCGCCGAGGATGTGCTTGCCGTCGAAGTCCGCGCAGCAGAGCGACACGCGGCCGTCCCACAGCACGGTGAAGGTGAGCCACATCCGGTAGCACGGGTAGCTGATGTCGGCGTGGCGGTCGTAGGCGCCCGCCCAGTTGTGCAGCTCCGTGATGTGGATCTTGTCCGCCACGCCCTGCCACTCGCGGATGAAGGCGGCTTCGTCGGCGTCGTTGCCCTGGCGCACGAACGACAGGATGAGCTTCGGCCGCGTCTTCCCGAGTTCCTGCTTGAGCCGGACGAGCGTGCGGATGTTGTCGATGACGTTGTCGAACTTCAGCTGCAGGCGGGTGGCCTCGAAGACCTCCTTGCCCGCCGCGTCCACGCTGATGTTGATCGCGTCCAGGCCGGCGTCGATCATCCCGCGCGCGAGCCGCTCCGAGATGAGCGACCCGTTGCTGATCATCCCGACCTCGGCGATGCCCTTCGACTTCGCGTAGGCCACCTTCTCGACCAGCTCCCGGTCCAGGAACGGCTCGCCGTAGTTGTGGACGCGGACGTGCGTGATCCCGAGCTCCGCGCACTCGTCCACCACCTTGCGGTAGAGGTCCATGTCCATCACGCCCTGGGGGCGGAACATGTCGTCGCGCGGGCAGAACACGCACTTCGCGTTGCACTTGTTCGTGCTCTCGATCTGCACGATGTCCGGCCACCCGGGCGACCGGTCCCGCCCCGTGGCGAGCAGGCCCCGCCGCACCAGCTTCGCCTGCCGGAGCAGCAGCCGCTCGGCGGCCGAACGCGCGGTCTTCCTGAGGCCCATCTCGATCGATTCTACCGGGCCTGGCGCGCCAGCGACGGACGCAGGGCGTCGGCCACCCGCGCGAGGATCTCGTCCAGCCCGACGGTGGGC
>JAWKHR010000103.1:0-5271 GCA_041394725.1 Vicinamibacterales bacterium
TGACGAGCCGTCAGTCTGACCCGTCGTCCGGCGTCTTCCGTGAAGTCGTTGATTCCAAAGTGCCGGAGGAGGGAATCGAACCCACACGACCCGTTAGGGTCACAAGATTTTGAGTCTCGCGCGTCTGCCAGTTTCGCCACTCCGGCCCGAGGGCAATCAAGAGCCTACCGCACTTCCCCGGGCCCGTGAGCCCGCCAGTGACCCGGCGCCAGACGACCGGCTACCATGGGGCGGGGAGGCCCGCATGGCCGTATTTCGCGAGGATCCGTATTCCGGGCACAACTTCCAGGTCGTCATCAACGGCGTGTTCGACGACGGCCACGCGGTGCGGGGATCGTTCTCGGAAGTCTCGGGGCTCGACGTCACGGTCACGCCCATCGAGTACCGGAACGGCTCGGAGGACACCACCGTCCGCAAGATCCCCGGCCTGAAGAAGTTCTCCAACATCACCCTGAAGCGCGGCGTGATCGGGGACTTGGGCTTCTGGGCGTGGATCAAGTCCGTCCTTGATGGCAACGTCCAGCGCGCCAGCGGGACCATCACGCTGCTCGACGAGACCGGCCAGCCGGTGATGGTGTGGAAGTTCCGGCGCGCGTGGCCCTGCAAGTGGACCGGGCCCACGCTGAACGCGACCGCGAACGAGGTCGCGATCGAGACGCTCGAGCTCTGTCACGAAGGGCTCGAGGTCGAGTAGGCCGGCCGCGCCATGACGCCCAGACCTCGCGTGACCCGCAAGGCCGCTTCGCCCGCCCGAGCGTCCGCCGCGCCACCCGCTCGAGCGTCCACCGCGCCGCTCGCCGGCGGCCGCGTCGCCGAGGTCGTGCTCGATGTCGAGGTCGAACACGATCGCGTCCATCTCGTGCTGGCCAACTGCGGCGACGCGGTCGCCACCGAGATCGTCGTCGAGTTCTCGAGACCGATCGTGGGCCCGGAGATCGGCCGTGAGACGATCGAGATCTCGCAGTTGCCCGTGTTCCGGCAATGCGGAGTGTTGCGACCGGGACGGATGCACCGGATCTTCTGGGACGCCGCGCCGGCGCTGCTCGCGAACCCGGACCGATGCGCGCCGTTCACCGCGACCGTGACCTGGAGCGAGCGCGGCCGCGCGCGCCAGCGCGCGCGGTATCACCACGACCCGTCGATCCACCGGGTGTGGCCGCGCGGCACGGACTGACGCGCCGGCCGGCGCGTTGGCCTACCGTGAGTCCGGCACGTCCTCGGCGAGCATCAGCCGCGCCGTCTGCTCGAGGACCGCGAGACTGACGCGCGTGCCGTCGGGCGAGATCCCGAACGACTCGGTCGCCCAGTCGGGCGAGAACCCGGCGAGGGGCCGCCTGGAGGCCGACGTGTCCCGGTCCGGCGCGAAGTCCTGGACGTAGACGCCGGTCCGGTTCCGCTCGTCGGTGCCGACCCAGGCGATCGACCGGCCATCCGGCATCCAGCGGGGCCGGCCCAGGATGATGTTCGTCGCCCGCAGCGGCGTCGGCACCTCGATCTGCCACGACAGCGGGGTGGCGGCCGCCACGTCGAGAAAGTGGATCGTGTTGCGGTTGTCCGGCGAGATGGTGACGTAGGCCGCGTAGCGCCCGTCGGGGGAGCTCTCGGCGAAGTTGACCGACCCGGCCAGCAGGCGCGTGGCCTCGCTGCCGTCGCGCCGGATCTTCCAGACCCCCGGCTTCTCCGGGTTCGCGCTCCAGTACAGGACCCAGTCGCCGTTGCCGCCCACCGAGGGGTTCTCCGCGTCGGTGCCGTCGTGGGTCAGTTGCCGCGCGTTGCTGCCGTCGGCGTTCGCGATCCAGATCTCGAGGTGGCCGGCCCGGTCCGAGCTCCACACGATTTCGCGCCCGTCCGGCGTGAACCCCGGATCCCAGTCCTGCGCCTCGTCGTCGGTCAACTGACGATAGATGCCCGTCTCGAGTTCGAGCGTCCACAGGTCGAGATTGCCGGCGCGGTTCGAGGAGAACACGACGCGGCGGCCGTCGGGCGAGTAGACCGGCTGCCGATCCCGGCCTTCACTGCGCGTCAGCACCCGCTCGCCTCCGGTGGTCGCCCCGGCCGTGACCTCCCGTAGATTCTGGCGCTCCTGCACCTGGTTGAAGACGAGGCCGTCGTCGCCGATGGCGGCCACGCGCGAGAAGTCCACGCGCAGGCCCGAAAGCGGGAACAGGTGCTCGGTCCAGAAGAGCGTCGTCACGGCGCCGGATCCGGGCTGGTAGTGGACGAAGCGGCTGAGCAGACTGCCGAGGTCGCCCAGCAGGGAATCCGCGATGGCGAACGTCAGCTCGTGGGCCCCGGTCCAGACCGGGTAGGAGAGGGGGCGGCCGCCGCCGACCGTGCGTTCGTCCACCGTGCCGGTGTCCACGTCGATCAGGAGCAGCCGGTAGTCGGGGCTGATCCCGGTCGCCGACGCCTGCACGACGGCGATCGTTCGGCCGTCGGGCGACCACGTGGGGCCCCAGACGGCGATGTCGAACCTGACCAGGATGCGCTCGTCGCCGGTCTGCGCGTCGGCGATGGCGAGGGTCGTGGCCAGCGTGCCGTCCACCACCCTGGGGCGCAGGAAGACCACCGAGGCGCCGTCGGGCGACCAGGCCGGCATCAGCGCGTCGCTCACGACCTTGCGCGCCTGTCCGCCGACGAGCGCCTGGCGATAGACGGAGATCGTGCGACCTTCGTCCCGCTGGAAGAGCAGCGTGGATCCGTCGGGGGAAAACGACGGAAAGCTGTCGGGCCCCGCGGTGCGGGGCTCCTCGCCGCCGCCGGCGAGCTGCTTGATCCAGATCCGCGGCGTCCCGTCGCGGGTGGAGGTGAACGCGACCATGCTGCCGTCGGGCGACGCGGTGGGCTCGCGGTCGGTGCCCGACACCGTCAGCCGGCGGACACGCGCCGGCTCGGTCGTCGTCGGGCTCCGGAACGCGGAGGCGATCGCGAACCCGGCCACGACGCCGAGGACGGCCAGCAGGCCCCCCGCCATCCAGCCCGTGCGAGGCGTGCTGGCCGGGGCGGGCGCGACCGTCTTCGGCTGGCTGTCCGACGCGGTGGCGGCGTTGTCGATCGCGAAGGCGAGGTCCCGCGCCGACTGGAACCGCTCGTCCGGCCGCTTTTCGAGACACCGCCGCACCACCCGCCAGAGGGCCGGTGCGATGGTGCCCGACCCGGGAGTGATCTCCGGCGGCTCCTCGCGGAGGATCGCCGTCATCGTCTCCGCGGACGTGTCGCGCTGGAACGCCCGGGCGCCGGTCAGCATCTCGTAGAGCACGCAGCCGAACGAGAAGATGTCCGTGCGGTGATCGACGGTCTCGCCGCGCACCTGCTCGGGCGACATGTACCCGACGGTGCCCATCACCGTGCCGGGCGCCGTCAGCCCCGTACGCGTGGCGCCGCCGGACGACGCGTCGCCACCGTCGCCGACCGCCGCCGCCAGGCCGAAGTCGAGCACCTTGGCCTGGCCCTGACGGTCGATGATGATGTTCTCGGGCTTGAGGTCGCGATGCGCGATGCCGCGTTCGTGGGCCGCCCCGAGCGCGCGCGCCACCTGCCGCGAGAGCTCGGCCGCCTTCCAGGTCGGCAGCGGGCCCTGGCTGAGGCGCTCGCGCAGCGTCTCGCCCTCGACCAGTTCCATGACGGCATACGCGCGCCCGGCGTCGCGGCCGAAGTCGTAGATGGCGACGATGTTGGGGTGGGCGAGGGCCGCGACGACCTTGGCTTCCCGCTCGAACCGGTCCGGCGCGGCGGGTTCGTCGGCGAAGCCGGCGGGGAGCACCTTGACGGCGACGTCGCGGTCGAGCCGGTCGTCCCTGGCGCGGTACACCTCGCCCATGCCGCCGGCGCCGAGTGTTCCGATGACTTCGTAGGGGCCGATGCGATCGCCCGCGTGCAGGGGCATGTGGCGAGATTCTACCTGCCGTTCCCCCGGCGCGCCTACCGCACCTCCGCGTGCTCGGCCGCGAACTCCTCCCACGGTCCCTTGAAATCGAGGATCGATCCCGGCTCGAACCGCCAGACGCGGGTGCCGACCTCCTCCATCAGGTCCTGGTCGTGCGTGACGAGGAACACCGTCCCCTCGAAGTTCTGCAGCGCGACGTTGAGGGCGTTGATCGACTCGAGATCCAGGTGGTTCGTCGGCTCGTCGAAGACCAGCACGTTCGGCTGCTGCAGCATGATCCGGCAGAAGAGCAGCCGTGCCGTCTCGCCGCCCGAGAGCGCGTCGGTGGGCTTGTGGCCCTCCTCGCCGCTGAAGAGCATCTGCCCGAGCAGCCCGTGGATGTCCTGCCGCGACGCGTCCGGATCGAACTGGTGCAGCCACTCGACCGCCGTCATGCCCCTGGCGATCGCGCCCGTGTGGTCCTGCGGGAAGTAGCCGACCGAGACCTCGTGGCCCCAGCGGACCATCCCCCCGTCGATGTCGCCCGGCGCGGCCGGCAGGCCCGGTGCGTCGGCCAGCAGCGCCTTCAGCATCGTCGTCTTGCCGACGCCGTTCCGGCCCACGAGCACGATCTTCTCGCCGCGGTTCACGATCGCGGAAAAGTCCGAGACCACCTCGAGGGAGCCGTGCGCCTTCGAAACGCCCTGGCACTCGAGCGCGACCTTGCCCGACGGCCGCGCCATCCGGAACTTGACGTAGGGCCGCTGGATGTTCGACCGCGCGAGCGCGCCCGTCTCGAGCCGCTCGACTTCCTTGCGCCGCGACTGCACCTGGCTCGACCGCGTGCCGGCCGAGAACCGCGCGATGAAGTCGTTGAGCTGCGCGATCTTCTTCTCGCGCTGCGCGTGGTCGGCCTCGATCCGCGCCCGGATCTGCGTCTTGGCCAGCACCATGTCGTCGTAGCCGCCCGTGTAGGTGATGATCGTCTGGTAGTCGATGTCGGCCGTGTGCGTGCAGACCTCGTTCAGGAAATGCCGGTCGTGCGAGATCACGATGAGCGTGCCGTCGTAGCGGATCAGGAACTCGCGCAGCCAGTGGATCGAGTCGAGGTCGAGGTGGTTGGTCGGCTCGTCGAGCAGCAGCGCCTCCGGACGCCCGAAGAGCGCCTGCGCCAGCAGCACCCGCACCTTCTGCCCGCCCTGCAGCTCCGCCATCGTCTTCTCGTGGACGTCGTGCGGGATGTCCAGCCCCTGCAGAAGTGTCGCCGCGTCGCTCTCCGCCGAGTAGCCGTCCTCGTCGCCGACGATGCCCTCGAGCTCGCCGAGGCGCATGCCGTCCTCGTCGGTCAGCACGGTCTTCGCGTAGAGTGCCTCGCGCGCCTGCAGCGCGTCCCACAGCCGCGGGTT
>JAWKHR010000104.1:0-5032 GCA_041394725.1 Vicinamibacterales bacterium
GCACCTGGCCGACGCCGATCTCGACGCGATCTTCGCATACCTCCAGGCCTACCGGCCCGTGGACCACGCCGTGGACAACGTCAACGCGCCGACGGCGTGCCCCGTCTGCGGCGGCACGCACCCGCTCGGCGAGTACAACCGCGTGCGGCCCGCGGCCGAGATGCCGTACGCCGCGTCGGACTGGGCCGACGCGGCCGGCACGTATCACCTCGCCGACGACGTGCGGATCACGATCGGCCGGCGGGGGAGCCGGCTCACGATGCAGGTGAACGACGAGGCGGCGTGCGACCTGGTCGCGACGGCCGGCGACCGGTTCGTCTGCGAGGACGTGGACGAACGCCTCGACGAAATCGAGTTCGTCCGGGAGGGCGGCCGGGTCACTCGCTTGATCGACAACGGAGCGGACGTCGCGCGGCGGGTGCGATAGGGGCGGCCCCTGGTCGGGCGCCGGGCGGCGCCGAACGCCGAACGCCGCCGTCCCCCGCCAAACGCCAAACGCCGAGCGCCGAGCGCCGACAGCGTGCTCAGTTCACCCGCACCCGCAGCACCGTCAACGAGTGCGCCGGGAACGTGTAGCTGAACGTGCCGCCCGACGCGCGCACCGCGTCCTGGCGCGTGACGGGGCGCACCCGGTCGTCGGCCCCGAAGGTGTGGGTCGCCTTGAGGTCGTCGTTGACCATCTGCCACACCGCGACGGTCGATCCCGGCGCGGCGCCGAGGTCGATCGACGAGGTGATGGTCCGGTCGCGGCTGCGGTTCAGCACGTTGACGAAGACCTCACGCGTCGCCGGGTTCCACGTCGCCGAGACGTCCAGGTACTGCAGTGCGGGACCGCGGTTCTGGATCTGGTAGGTGGGGCCGCTGGTCCACACGTCGAGCGACCGGTTCCCGCGCTGCCGGCCGTACTCGACGATGGGGAAGTAGATGGGCTGGAGGAAGAGGCCGGTCTCGTTGGTCATGATCGGCGCGATGACGTTGACGAGCTGGGCATAGTTCGCCATCTTCACGGTGTCGGCGTGGCGGAAGAACGTGTTGAAGAACATGCCCATCGCCAGCGCGTCCTCGAAGTTGTAGACCTCCTCGAGCTTCTCGCGGTTGCCGGTGCGGTACCAGACGTTCCACTCGTCGTACGCGATCGCGATGGGCCGTGGGGTGGGACCGGTCTGCACCTCGCGGATGAGCGCCTCGGTCACGCTGATGTAGCGCTCGATGTTGAGCTGGGATTGACCGAGGTAGCGCTCGAAATCGTCGGCGCGGTTGTTGATGTAGGTGTGGAGCGCGATGTAGTCCACCGTGTTGCGGAGCCCCTGCAGGACCGTGCGGTTCCACGCGATCCAGTCCGCGCCGTAGTTGCTCGACCCGCTCGCCACGAGCTTGATCGACGGGTCCACCGCGCGCATCGCCTTGCCCGCCTCGAGCGCGACCTTCGTGTAGTCCTCCGCGTTCTTGTGGCCCATCTGCCACGGGCCGTCGATCTCGTTGCCGAGCGCCCAGTACGTCACGCCCCACGGCGCGTCGCGGCCGTTCTTCCGGCGCAGGTCCGCCCAGTAGGTGTGCTGGGCTTCGTTGACGTACTCGACCCAGTCGCGCGCGTCGTCGATCGAGCCCAGGCCGAGGTTGACGCAGATGTACGGCTCGGCGCCGATGCGCTCGGCGTAGCGGAGGAACTCGTCGGTGCCGAAGCGGTTGCTCTCGACGTCGTTCCACGCGAGGTCGAGCCGGACCGGGCGCTCGTCCTGCGGGCCGATACCGTCGGTCCAGTCGTAGCTCGACGCGAAGTTGCCGCCCGGCCAGCGGAGGATGCTGACGCCCAGGCCCTTCACCGCGTCGAGCACGTCGCGGCGGTAGCCGTGCTCGTCGGAGAGCGGGCTGCCCTCCGCGTAAATCCCGCCGTAGATCATCCGGCCCAGGTGCTCGGCGAAGCTGCCGAAGAGCAGCGGGTCCACGTCGCCGATCGTGCGGTCGAGATCGATCTTGATGCGGGCATCCGGCGCCTGCGCGGGCGTGGCCGTCCGGGCCGGCAGCGCCGCGACGCCGAAGACGAGCGACAGGGCGACGAACGGGGTCAGTCGGGGCACGACATCCTCCAGGCGTCGCGGACCGCCGCGACCGGCCCATCATAGGCCCCCGCGTCACGGTCCGCACTGTTGGGCCGGCGCGTGCCGGGCTCGGCCGGACCGCGGCCGGACCGCCGCCCCGCTCCGCGCGCCGGACGCCGATCGCCGGCGTCGCCGCGCGCCGGTGGTACGATGCCCGCGACGCCATGACCACCGACGTCGCCGCGCCCGCGCCCCGGACGGAGCCCTTCGCGTTCACCGGCAGCGGCCGCGACTACTTCCCGATCTGGCTCACGAACGTCGTCTTCTCGGTCGCGACGCTCGGCATCTACTCGGCCTGGGCGAAGGCGCGGCGCCTTCGCTACTTCTACCGGCACACGCGCCTGGCCGGCGCCGGCTTCGACTACCACGGCCGCCCGGCGGCGCTGCTCAAGGGGCGCGTCGTCGCGGTCGCGCTCTTCGGCCTCTACTCGCTGGCTGGCTACGTCAGCCCGTGGCTCACCCTGGCGAGCGTGGCCGGGCTGGCGACCGTCCTGCCGTGGCTGGCCGCGCGGTCGTTCCGCTTCCGCTGCCGCAACACGAGCCATCGCGGCGTCCGGTTCAACTTCAACGGCTCGATGCGGTCGGCGTACGGGGGGTTCCTCGGTCTGCCGGCCCTCGCGCTGGTCTCGCTCGGCCTCATGGTGCCGTTCTGGCACCACCGGCTGAAGCGCTACCAGCACGGGCACTCGGCGTACGGCCGCAGCGCGTTCGGATTCTTCGGCGACGCGGACCCGTTCTACGCGATCTACTTCTCGGCCTCGCTGCTGACGATCGGCCTCGGGATCGCGCTCGTCGTCGGCCTCGGCCTCGCCGGCAGCCTGGTGACGCTGGCGCTGACCGGGTCGGCGAATCCCACGCGCGTCGAGCCGGGGTCCGCCGCCTGGGTCATCGTCTTCTCGCTGGCCATCGTCGGCTACCTGGCCGTCATCACGGCCGTGCAGGCGTTCCTCGCGGCGCGCATCGGCCGGCACGTCTGGGCGCACACGACGCTCGGCCGGACGCGGTTCGTGTGGCGGATCGAGGCGCCGCGCCTCTTCGTGATCCGACTGACGAACCTGCTCCTGACGGTGGTGACGCTCGGGTTGTACCGGCCGTTCGCGCAGGTCCGGCTGGCGCGCTACCTGACGGAGGCCTTCGTCGTGGTGGGCGCCGGCGGACTCGACGCGTTCGAGGCCCTGCCGGCGGGCGACGTCGGCGCGTACGGCGACGAGGCGATGGAGTTCCTTGACTTCGACATCGGCTTCTGACGGCGTCGGGCCCGGCGGTTCGTGGGATTACGCCGGTCCGGGCGCGACCTACTTCGACGGCCGGACCTCGACGGCCCATGCCGTGGCGATGGCCGTGCGCGACGGCGTCCTGATCCTCCGCAGCGACGAGGTGAGTCGCCGCGAGCCGCTCGCCGCCGTCCAGGTGGACGATCCGCTCGGGGCGACGCCCCGGATCCTGCGATTCACCGATGGAGCGACGTGCGAGGTCGCCGGCACCGGGGCGTTGCGCTGGCTCGCCGGCGTCGCGCCGGGGCGCCCGAGCGCGTCCGCCTGGCTCGAGGCGCGCGCATGGCGGCAGGTGGCCGCGGTGATCCTGCTCAGCTCGGCGCTCGTCGGCGCGTACGTCGTCCTGACGCCCTGGCTGGCCGCGGTGGTGGCCGCCCGCCTTCCGCGCGCCGTCGCCAGCTCGATCGGCCAGCGCACGCTGGTGTCGCTCGACGCGCTGGTCTTCCAGCCGAGCACGCTGCCGCCGGCGCGTCAGGCCGGGATCCTCCGCGCCTTCTGGAACGTCCGCTGGCCGGATGACGGGGACCGCTTCGATCTCGTCCTGACCTTCCGCCACAGCGACCGGCTCGGCGCCAACGCCTTCGCGCTGCCCGACGGAACGATCGTCATCACCGACGCGCTCGTGGACCTCGCGCGCAGCGACGCCGAGCTGCTTGGCGTGCTGGCGCATGAGGTCGGCCACGTGGACGGTCGCCACGGGCTGCGCGGGCTGCTGCAGCAGTCGGTCGTCGCGATGGTCGTCACCTGGAGCCTCGGCGACGTCTCCGCGGTCATGGCCTCGGTGCCGATGATGCTGCTCGACGCGCGCTATTCGCGAGCCTTCGAGCGCGAGGCCGACGCCTACGCGGTGCGCGTCCTGCGCGACAACGGCATCCCGCCAGGGGCGTTCGCCGACCTGCTCGAGCGCCTGCAGGCCGGGCGCGATCGCGCCGATGCGGCCGCGCCGCCGGCGTATCTCTCGACCCACCCGGCGACCGCGGATCGGATCGAGGCGATCAGGGGGTCCTGAATGAGGAGGCCGGCGAAGCCGGCCTCCGCCGCCGAAGGCGGTGCCTAGAGGAAGCGCGTCAGCGCGACGTTGACCGTCCGGGCGTCGCGGGGAGCGGGGCGCCACTGGATCAGGATCGGGGCCTGGTAGGTGCCCTCGACGACGCGGCTGCCGGAGGGCGAGTCGGTGTCGGAGACGAGCAGGTCGACCGACCTGCGCGCGCGGAGGAAGCGTGAGGCCGGGACCTCGAGCATGCGGGCGACCAGCTGCTCCATGCGCGTGGACTGCAGGCCGAGCGCGTCCATCAGCCGGTTCATCGCGCGCACGAGGTCGTACTTCGCGTAGCCCAGCGCCTTGGCCGGCACCGCCATCGGGTCGTTCCACGCGTGGCGCGCCTTCTCGGCGGCGAAGCGCAACGGGTTGCGCAGCACGTCCGCCAGGTCGTGCTGCATGAGCAGCGTCTCGTACTCGTTCACCGTCAGGCTGGCGCAGTGCTCGCCGGACGCGAGCTCGAGGCGCACGCGGCCCTTGCGGACGTCGTGCCGGTCGATGAACTCCGCGAGCTGGCCGTAAAGGCCGAGCCCGGGCTGCTTCATGTTGACCGCGTCGATCGGGTGCGTCGAGACCGGCACCTGCAGCGTGGTGCGCGCGACCACCTCTTCGCGGTCGTA
>JAWKHR010000105.1:0-4788 GCA_041394725.1 Vicinamibacterales bacterium
GCAGCGATCGAACTCCGAGTCGGCCTGCGTGTAGGCCTCGGCCGCCAGGTACGCGCGTCCCAGGTCGAAGTGGCCGATCCAGGTGTCCTGCAGGCTGTTGGCGTCCATCAGCGTCGTCACCGCGTTGCGCGCCCGGCCGTCGTGCAGCGCGATGAGCCCCTCGATGATCTTGCCGTAGGCCCGCGGCTCGGGCTGGAACTGGCTGGACAGTTCCGCGGCGACGGCCTCGGCGCGCGCGGTCTCGCCGGCCTCGGCGAACACGCGCGCGGCGAGGAACTGGATCTTGACCGCCTGGCTCGCGTCGAGCGCGCGGCCGGCCGCCGCGACGGCCTCGCGGGGCCGGCCCTGCAGCAGCCGGACGTGCGCGACCTCGGCGAGCTTCGACGCGGCCCGCAGCGCGTCACCGCTCGCGAGGTCGGTGGCCGCGCCGTCGGAGAACAGCCGGACGGCGTCGGAGAACCGGCCCGAGAACATCGCCAGGTCCCCGAGGCCGGAGGTCCGGTAGGACGCGCCCATCTCGTCGATCGCGCCGAGCTGCTCGTACGTGCGCATCGCGTCGTCGAGCCGGCCCTGGCCGAGGTGCGCGAAGGCCAGCGCGAGCAGGCCGAACACGCCCGGGTCCTGCATGGCGAGCGCCGCCTGCTCGCCCTCGTCGAAGTGGCCCGCGTAGCTCAGGTACAGCGCCTGGTTCTCGCGGTAGAGCGCGCGCCCGGGGAGGATCTTGACGACTTCCTTCATCTCCTCGAGCGCCGTGGGCCAGTCACGCAGGTAGGTCGAGCAGAGCGCCAGGTTGTTGCGCGCGGCGGCGTCGGCCGAGTAGCGCTTGATCAGTTCGCCGTACTCGTCCACGCACTTCTGGTGGTCGCCGGTGACCATGAAGAACAGGCCGCGCGTCCGGTAGGCCTCGCGCTCCGTCATCGAGTCGACGTGGCTCACGGCTTCCTTCGCGTAGGTCTCGGCGTCCTGCTGGCGATCCAGGTTGCGTGAGGCGATGGCCATGCCGGCATAGGCGAGGCCGAAGTCTGGATCGCGCTTCACCGCACTCGAGAAGTTCTGGAGCGCGTCCTCGAACCGGCTGCGCGAGAGCGCGTCCATCGCCGAGGCGTAGTCGCGCACGGCCTCCAGCGAGCGTGCCGACAGGGTCTCCATCGCGAACCGCTGCGCCGAGACCGACTCGTCGTCGCCGAGGGCCCGGCGGACCTTCGTCGCCAGGTCCGTGATGGCCGGAATCACCTGGTCCTTGCTCGCTGCGCGGTCGTCGGCCGACAGGATCTGCTCGCCCGTCACCGACCGGACCGCCTGCACCTTCAGCACGTAGCCCCGGTTGTCGGGCTCGAGCGATCCGGACAGCACGACGCCCACCCCGTGCTTGATCGCGATCTCGCGCGCCGCCTCCTGGTCGAGCACGTCCGGCGGCCGGACGCCGAGCGTGCGGCGGATCCCGGCGCGGTCGAACGCGTTGATGAACCCGGCGCCTTCCAGCGCGAGCTGCAGCGTGGGCGCCATGACGCCGTCGAGGCTCGGGTCCTGCGTGCCGTTCGAGAAGTCGGCGACGAGCACCGACACCGGGTCGTGTACGACCGGCGGCCGCGTGCTCCACCAGATGAGGCCCGAGAGCGAGAGCAGCAGGATCGTCAGCGCGCCGACGAGCGGCAGGCCGACGACGCGCCGGATCGGGCGGACCCTGCCGCGGTCGTCGAGGCGGTCGAGCGCGTGGACCAGGTCGGCCGTGGTCGGGAACCGGTCGTCGGCGGCCGGGGCGATGCACGTGGCGATCAGCCGATCCAGCGCTTCCGGGACCTCCGGCACGAGCGAGCGGATCGACGGCGGCGCCTCGACGAGCCGCTGCTGCAGCTCCGCAATCGCGCTGCCGGCGCGCGTTGCGCGGCCGTGGCCGAGCAGCATGTCGTAGAGCATGAGGCCGAACGCGTAGATGTCGGCGCGCTGATCGACCGGCTCTCCGCGGGCCTGCTCGGGCGCCATGTACTGGACCGTGCCGATGACCGCGCCCGCGACCGTGCCCGCCGTGCCCATCGTGGCGCTCGCGACGCGCGTCAGCTCGTCCTCGACGAGCGTGCCTGCGGCCGTCCCCGCCGTGGCGGTCCGCACGGCCGCGGCGCCGCCGCCGGCCGTGCGCGCGATGCCGAAGTCCATGATGACGGCGTGATCCCCGTCGATCATGACGTTGGCGGGCTTCAGGTCGCGGTGCACGACGCCCGCGTCGTGCGCCGCGGCCAGGCCGGCCGCAATCTGGCGCGCGAGCGGCATCACGCGCTCGACCGGCAGCCGACCCTCGCGCTTCAGCACGCTCGCGAGGTCCTCGCCCTGGATGAACGGCATCGTGATGTACTTGATGCCGTCGATCTCGCCGAGGTCGTGGATGCGCACGACGTTCTTGTGCGTCACCTGCCGGGCGAGCAGCAGTTCCTGCTTGAAGCGGCGTTCGATGTCCTGCGCGGCGGTCGCGTCCTTCGACGCCTCCGGCCGGATGACCTTGAGCGCGACCATGACACCGAGCTCGGCGTCCCAGGCCTGATAGACGGCGCCCATCCCGCCGATGCCGAGCAGCTTGACGATCAGGTAGCGTGCCGAGAACTGCTGACCGGTCGCGAGCGGGCCGGTGCTGCCCGCCGGTGGGGGCGGCGTGGCCACGCCCGTGGGCGCGTCGGGCCCGGAAATGGTGTGCGCGGGGCCGGTCCCGGGCGCGGTCGGCGCGTCCCCGGCACCGTCGCCGGGCCCGCCGGGCCCGCCGGGCACGCCGAGCACCGTGGCATCGTCGTCCGGCGGAGGACCGCCCGAGCTGCCGAGCACAGTGGCGTCGTCATCGCGCGAACCGCCGGGTATGCCCAGGACGGTCGCGTCGTCATCCGCGCGGCCCGCCGGGGGGCCGAGCACCGTCGCGTCGTCGTCGGGGGCGCGACCGGGCACGCCGAGCATGGTCGGCGAGTCGCCCGTGGACACGGGCGTGCCGCATGCCGGACACGCGACGCTGGGCTGGGGCAGCTCGCGGCCGCAGTTCACGCACTTCATTACAGGGACGGCACCGTTGCCGAGGAGATTATGTCGCCGGGGGCGTCATTCTCCAAGGTTTGGGGGAGTGGAGGGCGTGGGGGACATGGAGGACGTGGGGAGCGCGACGAGGGTCATGGGAACGTGGGGCGACGGTGGACGTCGGGAGAGCGCCTGAGAACTCTTCTCAAGGAGAAATCCCATCGATCCGTCGCTCTCCCCACGTCCCCTGGCGCCCCACGTCCCCATGGCCCGTCGCGCTCCCCGCGACCTCCATGTCCTCCACGGTCTACGCGTCCCGCAACACGGTCAACGGATCCACCGCCGCCGCGCGGCGCGCGGGGACCCAGCTGGCGGCGATCGCGGCGAGTCCGAGGGCCGCCATGGCCCCGGCGAGCATCCAGGGGTCTCGCGCGTCGGTCGCGAACAGCCAGCGATCGAGCACGCGGGTCATCGCGAGGGCCCCAGCCAGCCCGAGGCCGAGCCCCGCGACGACCAGTCGCGCGCTCTGGCCGAGCACCATCGCGAGCACGTCGCCGGGTTTCGCGCCGAGCGCGACGCGGATCCCGATCTCGCGGCGCCGCGCGACCACGGCCTGTGATCGCACGGCATAGACGCCGAGGCACGCGAGCAGCGCCGCGAGCGCGGCGAACCCGCCGACCAGCGCCGTGCGGAATCGCTCCGACGTGACCGAGCCGCCCACGCGGTCGGTCATCGTCTGCAGGTCGGCGATCGGCAGCTCGGGATCGAGGGTGCGGATGGCCGCGCGCACGTCGGGCACGAGCGCGGTGGCCGGACTGCCGTCCGATCGCACCGTGACGAACAGCGACGGCGTCGGAGACTGCGCGACCGGAATGTAGATCTCCGGCGTCGCCAGCTCCGCGTCGTCCAGGCCATACGTCTTCACGTCGCGGATCACGCCGACGATGCGCCAGCGCGCGTCGTCCTCGCCCTGCAGGTTGAACTCGTCCATCCGCACGACGCGGCCCACGGCGTCGCCGGCCGGGATGAACCGTCGCGCGAACGTCTCGTTGATCACCGCCACGAGCGGCGCGCGCGCGTCGTCGCGCGTGGTGAACGCGCGGCCGGCCGCGAGGGGGATGCCGAGCGTCCCGAAGTAGCCCGGCGTCGCATGCTGGACGTGCGCGGCCGGCGGCCTGGCGGGATCGACGGGCTCCCCCTCGACCGAGAACGTCGCGCCGTAGAGCCAGCCGCCAAGCGGCAGGCTGGTGATCGCGGCGGCGTCGGCGACGCGCGGCAGCGCCTGGAGGGTCGCGGTCACGCGGCCGTAGAAGTCCGCGACGGCCTGCGCCGATCGATAGCGCGTCTCCGGCAGCGAGAGGCGCAGCGTGAGCACGTCCGTCGCGTCGAACCCGGGGGACACCCGCGTGAGCCGGACGAAGCTCGCCACGAGCAGGGCCGCGCCGGTGACGAGGATCATCGCGAGCGCGATCTCGGTGACCAGCAGGCCGCCGTGCAGCCGCGCCGACGCGCGGGATCCGCTGACCGATCGCCCCGTGGATCGCAGCGCGCCAGAGACGTTGTCGCGCGCGCCATGCCACGCCGGCACCGTGCCGGCGAGCAGGCCGGTGACGACGGCCAGGAGCGCCGTGAACGCGAGGGCGCGGCCGTCGAGCGCGGCGATGGCCTCGGCGGGAAGCGTGCCCGCCGGCATGTACGCCGAGAACGCCCGCAGCGCGATCCGGCCGATGCCGACGCCGATCGCCGCGCCGGTGGCCGAGAGCAGGAGGCTTTCGACCAGCAGGCCGCGAAACACGC
>JAWKHR010000106.1:0-4709 GCA_041394725.1 Vicinamibacterales bacterium
ACGGGGACCCCATCGGATGAGATCCCGATCCGCCGACGCGCTCCTGGACTTCGAGGAGCCCATCGCCGTCCTGCAGAAGGAGATCGAGGCGCTCCGGCTGATGCCGCAGACGCCCGATCGCCAGGTGTCGATCGCCCGGCTCGAGGACCGGGCGGGCGAGCTGCTGGGCGAGATCTACTCGCAGCTCAAGCCGTGGCAGCGCGTGCAGGTCGCCCGGCACGCGAACCGGCCGACGATGCTCGACTACGTGGACCGGCTGTTCACCGACTTCCTCGAGGTCCACGGGGATCGCCGGTTCGCCGACGACAAGGCCATCGTGACCGGGCTCGGCTACTACCACGGCCAGTCCGTGATGATCGTCGGGCACCAGAAGGGCCGCGGCGACACGAAGCAGAAGATCTACCGGAACTTCGGGTACGCGAAGCCGGACGGCTACCGCAAGGCGCTCCGCGTGATGGAGATGGCGCGCAAGTTCCGCCGGCCCGTCATCGCGTTCGTCGACACGCCGGCCGCCTACCCCGGCATCGAGTCGGAGGAACGCGGCGTGGCCGAGGCCATCGCGCTCAACCTCCGCGAGATGGCGCTGCTCGACGTGCCGATCATCGTCGTCATCTGCGGCGAGGGCGGGTCGGGCGGGGCGCTCGGGATTGCCGTCGGCGACCGCGTCCTGATGCAGGAGTTCAGCGTCTACAGCGTCATCCCGCCCGAGGGCTGCGCGGCGATCCTGTGGCGGGACGCCAACCGGAAGGTCGAGGCCGCCGAGGCGCTCCGCATCACCGCGCCGGACCTGATCGCCCTCGAGCTGGTGGACGAGATCGTCCCCGAGCCGGTGGGCGGGGCGCACCGGGACCACGACCAGGCGGCGGCACTGCTCGACGAGGCGATCGCGCGCCACCTGGCTGAGGTCGAGTCGATGACGCCGGACGTCCGGCTCGAGACGCGGTACCGCAAGTTCCGCAGCATGGGTCGCGTCGGTGTCGCCGACGAGGCCGCGGAGGGCGCTGGCGACGGGCCGCGCGAATGATGCGCCGCCGGGTCTGGGAGGACGTCCCGGCCGACAGCGGGTCGATGGCGACGCTCGCGGCGGCGCTCGACGCCCCGCCCGTCATCGCGCGCCTCCTGTGCCAGCGCGGCCTGGCCGACCCTGACGCCGCGCGTCGCTTCCTCTCGCCCTCGCTGGACCAGCTCCACGACCCGTTCCTGCTCGCCGGCATGCCGGCGGCGGTCGATCGCATCCGCGCCGCCATCGCGCGTCGCGAGCGCATCGTCATCCACGGCGACTACGACGCGGACGGCATCACGTCCACCGTCATGCTCCAGCGCGCGCTGGAACTGCTCGGCGCCGACGTCGGCCACTTCGTCCCGGACCGCCTCGCCGACGGCTACGGCCTGCAGCCGGCGACGGTCGAGCGGGTGGTGGCGGAGGGCGCGAGGCTGATCGTCTCCGTGGATTGCGGCATCCGCGCGTCCGAGGCCGCCAGACGGGCGACCGAGCTCGGCGTGGACCTGATCATCACCGACCACCACGAGCCCGAGGCGGACATCCCGCCGGCGCTGGCCGTGCTGAACCCGAAACGGCCGGACTGTACCTATCCCGACAAGATGCTGGCCGGCGTGGGCGTGGCGCTCAAGCTCGTGCAGGCCCTGTTCACCGGGCACGAGCGGGCCGCCGATCTGCTCCCGCATTTCGTGAAGATGGCGGCCATCGGCACGCTGGCCGACGTCGTACCCCTGGTGGGGGAGAACCGCGTCATCGCGCGGAGCGGCCTCGAGGGGCTCTCGTCCGGCCGGCATTCGGCCGGGCTCGAGGCGTTGCTCCAGGAGAGCGGGCTGCTCGGCCGGCGGGTGGACAGCTTCCACGTCGGGTTCGTGCTCGCGCCGCGCCTGAACGCCGCGGGCCGGATGAGCAGCGCCGGCCTGGCCGTGGACCTGCTGCTCCTGCGCGGGCAGGACGGGGAAACGCGCGAGCGGGCCCGCGCGCTGGCCCGCCAGCTGTCCGAGGAGAACGCACGGCGCCAGGAGCAGGAAGCCGAGATCCTCGCCGAGGCGCGCCGGGTGATCGAGAAGGACCCGGACGTCGGGGCGCACAACCTGCTCATCGTCGCGGGGCAGGGCTGGCACCGCGGCGTGCTCGGCATCGTGGCGTCGAAGCTCGTCGAGGCGTACCACAAGCCGACGCTGGTGCTCTCGATCGAGGACGGGCTGGCGCAGGGATCCGGCCGCAGCATCCCGGCCTTCGACCTGCTCGCGGGCCTCGAGGCGTGCGCGGACGTCTTCGTGAAGTTCGGCGGGCACAAGCAGGCCGCCGGCGTGACGCTCGAGGCGGATCGGCTGGGCGAACTGCGGCGCCGGCTGTGCGGATGGGCGAACGAGGCGCTCGACCCCGGGGACCTCGTGCCGCGGCTGCGCATCGACTCGCCGCTCGGCCTGCGCGACATCTCGAGCGGCGTCATCGACGGGCTGAACCGGCTCGAGCCGTTCGGCGCGGCCAACCCGAAGCCCGTGTTCCGGGCGAGCCCGGTGGAACTGATGGAGGCGCCGCGCCTCCTCAAGGCCCGCCACCTGGCGCTGCTCGTCCGGCAGCAGGGCCGGGCCTTCCGCGCGATCGCCTGGCGCGCGGCCGACCGGCACGAGTATTTCTCCACGAACCGCGCGGGCCTGGAACTGGCCTACACGCTCGGCGAGAACGAGTATCGCGGGGAGCGGACGATGGAGCTCACGGTGGCCGACCTGCGGGTGGCCGACGGGGCCCGCCCGTGAGGTGGCAGCGCGGCGCGCGGATGGCCGTGGCGGTCGTCGGGATCGGGACCGCCGTGGCGATCTGGGCGCTCCGGCGCGAACCCCCGCCCCCGCCGCCCCCGGTGACCCTGGCGCCGGTGGACAAGACCGCGGTGGCGGAGGGTGGCGCCGGCCAGCGCATCCTGTTCGAGTCATCGAGCACGCGGGCCCGGATGACGATTGCCGGCTGGCGGCGCTACGAGAATCCCGAGCGCATCGTCAACCTCGGCGTCGAGCTGGAGTTCGTCGAGGAGGGGCTGGTCGTCTCGGCGGACGAGGCGGAGTTCCGCGGGACGGAGACCGCCGAGTCGGCGCCGCGCGACATCGACTTCGCCGGGCACGTCCGGGTGAAGACGAAGGACGGCCTGGAGGTCACGACCGACCGTGCCACCTACAACAGCACGTCCACGATCGTCACGATGCCCGGTCCCGTCCAGTTCGCGAAGGGCCGGCTGAGCGGGTCGGGCAATCACGGCACCTACGATCGGACGCAGGAGCTGCTGCTGCTCGAGGACGACGCGCGGGTGGAGCTGAAACCGGGGCCGGACGGCACGGGGGCGCTGGTGGCGACCGGCCGGCACCTGACGGCCGCGCGGCTCGAGAAGTTCGTGCGGCTCGACGAGCAGGCCGAGATCGTCACCGACACCGACACGCTGGCCGCCGACTCGGCGACGGTCTACTTCACCGACGACGAGTCGCACGCGAAGCTGGCCGACCTGCAGGGGCACGCGAGCGTGCGGCCGCTGCCGTCGCCGAACGGCACGGGGGCCCGCCCGGCGATGGAGGCCGACGGGATCTCGCTCGGGTTCGGCGCCGGCACGCATGCGCTGGAACGCGCGACGCTCACGGGCCGCGCCGTGGCGACCGTGGCCGGCGGCGAGCGCATCGAGGCGCCGTGGCTGGACCTCGGCCTGGCCGACGAGGGCGCGACGGTGACGTCGATGGACGCGAAGCCCGAGGTGCACGTCACGCTGCCGCCCTCCGGGACCGCGCCGGCCCGGCAGATCGACGCCGCGCTGCTCGCGGCGCGCGGCACGGCGGGGAAGGGCCTGACGTCGGCGCGGTTCGACGGCGACGGCGGCAGCCCGGTGCGGTTCGCCGAACAGCCGGCGGCCGGCTCGTCGGCGCCGCCCACGACCGCCGAGTCGCGCGTCCTGGTCCTCGCGCTCGAGGGCGGCCTGGACAGCGTCCGCCAGGCCGAGTTCCGCGAGCAGGTGCGGTTCACGTCGGGCGAGACCGAGGCGCTGGCCGACCTGGCGAAGTACGACGCGCCGCGGCGGTCGCTCGAGCTGGACACGGTGACCGGCGGGCGCGGCGCGGCGTCGGCCCCGCCGCAGGTGACCCAGACGGACCTCTGGGTCAGCGCGCGGACGATCACGCTCGGCATCGACTCCCACGACCTCGAGGCGCGCGACGGCGTGTCCACGCGGCTCAAGCCGGGCCAGGAAGGCCGCCGCGGGAGCGCGCTGTTCGACGGGACGCAGGATCTGGTCGGCGCGTCGGATCGCCTGTCCTACCGCGCGAGCGACGGCCACGCCGAGTACCGCGGGTCGGCAGAGACGCCCGCCCGGCTCAGCCAGCGCGACGGGAGCGCGGTGGACGGCGAGACCATCGTGCTCGACGACGCGAAGGGCACGCTGTCGGCGAAGGGCCACGTGCGGACGCGATTCCTGGTGGCCGAGACGCCCGCCGAGGGACAGCCGGCCGCGGCGCCGGTGCCCTACGTCGCGACGGGTGAGACGTTCGACTACGCCGAGGACACGCGGACGGCGACGTGGAACGGCGCCCCGGCGACGCTCGAGTCCACCGATCGCCACATCGACGCCCGGCGCATCGTCGTGCGGCTGAAGGCGGAGTCGAAGACGCTCGAGCACCTCGAGGCCTCGACCGGCGTGTACGCGACCCTCGAGGGGGACTACGAGGCGAAGAGC
>JAWKHR010000107.1:0-4457 GCA_041394725.1 Vicinamibacterales bacterium
GCGGCGAGCGCGCAGCCGGCGACGATGACCACGACCATGTCGGCGACGTGCATGCCCAGCACCGAGCCGCGCGACGCGCCGATCGCGATGCGGACGGCCGTGTCGCGCACCCGCGCGGTGGCGCGCGCGAGCAGCAGCGCGGTCACCGTCGCGCACGACAGCGCCAGGATCAGGAAGGACATCCAGCCGAGCAGCAGCGTCGTGCGGGCGAACCGCTCGGCACTGACCGGGTCGGCCACGTCGGCCTGGTGCTCCGCCAGTCCGCGGATGAACGCGAACAGCGCGGCGTTGCCGCCCGCGCCGACCGCGACGGTGAAGACCAGGGTCAGCGCGAGGGCCGGCGAACGCGCCAGCCCGCGGCACGCCAGACGCAGGGATCTGACGAGGGCCACGGAGCAGATCGCGTGCAAGGACGGGTCCACTGCGGCGGGCCCCGATGGGTGGCACAGGCGCGGTCTCGATGCCCGCTGCCGGTCGCCGGTCGCTCCGGCGGGACGAACGGGGCGCGGATTCGGGACTGGACGGGGCGGGCGGGGCCCGGAACGCGACGCCTACTCGGTTCTGAGCGTCCGGGCGGGATCGAGGTGCGCGGCCGTCCGGGCCGGGGGCGACGTGGCGACGACGGCGGACACGACCACGACGAGGGCGACGGCGCCGAAGACGACGGGATCGGTCGCGGACACGCCGAACAGGCGAGACTCGATCCATCGTGAGGCGGCCAACGCGAGCCCGAGCCCGGCGAGCGCACCGGAGGCGACCAGGCGCAGCGACGACCCGAGCACCATCGCGCCCACCTGCCCCGCGTCGGCGCCGAGCGCCATCCGGATCCCGATCTCGCGCCGGCGGCCGGCGACGAGGAACGCCATGACGCCGTAGACCCCGGCCATCGCGACGACGAACGCGAACGCGCCGAAGCCGCTCATGACCGACGCGGTGGCGAGCCGGTCGGCGAACATCGCGGCGTAGTTGTCGTCCACGAGCGAGACGTAGGAGGTGAGCGCCGGATCGACGTCGGCCACGGCGGCCCGCAGCACGCCCGTGGCGGAGGTGTCGGACAGGCGCGCGACGAAGGTGACCGGGTAGAGCCCGGTCGCGCGCCCGGGCCTCGGGTTCTCCGGCGTGTAGCGAGGCAGCGCGGGGTACAGCTCGTAGGCATCGTCGCGCGTACCGTCAGGATTGAACTCGTGCGTCACCGCCCTCGTGATGCCGATGATCTCGAAACGGAGCTTGTCGGCGCTCGGTCCGAACCGTTGGCCGAGCGCGTCGCCGTTCGGCCAGAATCGCCGGGCAAAGGGCTCGCTCACGACGACGTGCGTATCGGCCTCGCCAGCGAATGGCGGGCGCCCCACGAGGAGGGGCAGTCCGATGGTCTTCAGGAAGGTCGGATCGGCCGAGTACGTGTATCGCGTGGCGGTCCCCATCTCACCGGCGTCGGTGAACACGCGACTGGTGCTGCTGCCGGCGAAGGACGGGAACATCCCCTCCACCTCGCTGGCCGCGACGACCTCGGGGCGGCGTCGCAACCGTTCGAGGACACGATCGGCCAGCAACTGACGCGCCAGGCCACTCGGGTACGTCGCGTTCGGCACGCGCAGTTCGAGCGTGGCGAGATTCCGGGTGTCGTATCCGCGGTCGACGGCGAGGAGGCCCGTGTAGGTGCGATCCGCGAGGACGGCGCCGATGAGCAGGAGCGTCGAGAGCGCGATCGCGGCGGCCGCCAGCGTCCGGCGGAACCTCATGCCGCCGGCCCCCGCCGCCGAGAGGCCACCATCCGCGCGGAGGACGTCGAGCACGTCGGTACGTCTCGCGAGCAGAACCACGGGAATCGTCGAGAGTCCCCAGGTGACCAGGGCGGCCGCCAGCGTGAATCCGACGGCTCGCGGATCGAGATCGATCGCGTTGGGCGCGGCGTAGGTCAGTGCCTCCGGCACGCGGGCCCGGACCAGGGTCGTCAGCAGGCGGGCCGCAACCAGCGCGACGCCGGCCGACGCCACCACGAGCGCAAGACCTTCGAAGGCCACCTGCCGCAGCAGGCGCGCCCGGCTCGCGCCAATCGCCATCTGTACGGCGTGTGCGCGGGCGCGCGCCATGGCACCGGCCAGTTCCAGACTTGCGACGTTGGCGCACGCGGTCAGCAGCAGGCAGAGCGCGCCGACCACGACGAGCACGATCAGGCTCTGCTGGGACCGGATCTCATCGGGCCGGACGTACGGATTGTCGAAGGGAAACCTGAAGGGCAGCACGGTCGGTGCCGGGGCCTGTTTCCGTTCGTGGAGGTCCGCCCACGCGACACCGAGCGCCGCCGCTCGCGTCGCCATCGCCGTGTTCGCCGTCTCCCGCGAGACGCCGGTTTTCAACCGGCCGATGACCTGGACGTAGCGGGCCATCGCCGGATCGGGCAGGCGCTCGTAGGAGAACGGGTCGAACGGCACCCACAGCCTTGTGCGGCCGTCCGGAAACCGGAACGATGCCGGCATGACGCCGACCACGGTGAACCGGCCGCTGAAGGTGTCGAATGTCTTCCCGATGGCGTCCGCCGGACTACGAAACCGGTCGGTCGCGAGCGACTCTGCGAGGATGGCGACTGGCGGTGCTCCCGGCACCGCGTCTTCCGGCACGAAGGCGCGACCCCAGGCCGGCAGCGTGCCCAGCGTTTCAAGCAACCCGGGCTGCAGCGAAATCGAGTGCGAGTTCCGGGACTGGCTGTAGCTGTACTGCACGCCGCCCATGTCCCATGCACTGAGCGATTCGAACAGGTCGGTCTGCGACCGCCACGCATCGACGAGACCGGCGGGCACCGGCATCCGGTGCGGATCGGGATTGGTGCTGCCTGGTTTCTGATCCCCGTAGTTGCACCAGCCCCCGGGATCCTCGTAGGGCAGCGGATGGAACACGAACGCATCGGCGGCCGAGAACACGGTCGCGCTCACGGCCATCGCGGCGCCGAGCAGGCCGACGGCCAGCACGCCGCGCCAGCCGCGCGCGCGGACGCCGCGCCAGACGTGGCGAAGCCCTGCGCGACGTCGGGGCGGGGACGCGTCCGGGCCCGCGCCAGTCCCCGGCCACGGCCGCGGTGGACGCGGCCACCGCGTACGCGCGCACGATCGATCGCGCCTCGCCCCAGAGCCAGACGTCGGCCGCGAGTCGCGTCGTCCGCTCCCGCCGCGCGTCGTACTCGTCCTGCAGGTCGCGCAGCACGCCGTCCACCGAGCGCGCCGGCACGCGACGCGCGATCCACCGTTCGGCGAGGCGCCAGCTCCGCGTCGGCGTCATGACCGCTCCAGCACCGGCTCGAGGCCGCGGTGCATGCTGACGACGGTGTCCACCGCCTGCCGGACGCCGCGCACGCCGGCGGGCGTCACTCGGAACAGCCGCTTCGGGCGGCGGCCGCCGCGGTCCGGCTGCAGGCGCGACGTGAGGAGCCCCTTCTCCTCGAGGCGATCGAGCGTGACGTAGATCGACCCGCGAGGCGCCGGCCGGCGCGTGCGGACCTCGATCTCGGCGCGGATGGCCGACCCGTTCGCCGGCTCCTGCCGCTCGGTCAGGTGCAGCACGGCCATGAGCAGCACGACCTCGAACTCGCCGAGGCTGGCGGGAGGCGGGACCGACGGTGGCACGGTGATTACAAAGTAAGCGACTCGCCTCCGAGCGTCAACCCCGGCCAGGGCCGGCCGTGAAATCGATGACGGACCGCATGGACATCTGTATGTATGCCAGATACACTTTGATGTATGGCGCGAACAACCATCGACATCGACGAACGAATCCTCAGGGAGCTGAAGAAACGCGCCGCGGCGGAAGGTCGGACCCTGCAGGCGGTCGTCAACGAGTACCTGAAACGCGCCGCGGCCTCGCCCGTCGGGCCGGCGTTCGAGCTCCGCCTCGAGGGCTGGGATGCGCGGCTCCAGCCGGGGGTGAACCTGTTCGACCGCGACAGCCTGTTCGACCTCATGGACGGCCGGTAGCGTGCGGGCGATCGACACCAACGTCCTGGTGCACGCGGAGATGCGGTCGAGTCCCCACCATGCCGTGGCGATCGATCTGGTGAGGCGCCTCGCCGAGGGCCCGGCGCCGTGGGCGATCCCATGGCCGTGCGTCTACGAGTTCCTGAGAGTCGTGACCCACCCGCGCGTCTATCACCCGCCGATGCCGACCGCCGCGGCGATGAAGGACCTGCACGCCATCCTGGCCTCTCCCTCACTCGTGCTCCTCGCCGAAACGCCGCGGCACGCCGAGGTCATGTCCGACGTCGTGGCCCGATCGGGCGTCACCGGCAACCTGTTGCACGATGCCCACATCGCCGCGCTGTGTCTCGAGCACGGGGTCTCGGAGTTGCTCACCGGAGACCGCGACTTCTCCAGGTTCAAGGACCTGCGGACGATGAATCCGTTCGCTGCCGCGAGCCGCTAGCCCTGTTCGACCCTGAGCACACGCCACCGATAGACCGTCGGCCCGAA
>JAWKHR010000108.1:0-4312 GCA_041394725.1 Vicinamibacterales bacterium
GCGACGCAGCGGCAGCCGTACTTCGACGTCGCGTGCTGCCCGGCGAACCTGGCGCGGCTGATGGCGCAACTGCCTGGACTCATCTACTCGCAGCGCCGCGCGCCGGCGACCGAGGTGTTCGTGAACCTGTTCGTCGCGAGCGAGGCCGACCTCGACGTCGGCGGCACGGCGGTGAAGGTCGCGCAGGACACGCGCTACCCGTGGGATGGGGACGTGGCGATTTCGTTGACGCCGGCGACCCCGCGCACGTTCACCCTGTCCGTGCGCGTGCCGGGGTGGTCGCGCGGCGAGGCGGTGCCGAGCGATCTCTATCGCGACGCGCGGCCGGCCGACGGCGCCGGTCGGCCCAACGATGGAAACGCGCGGCCGACCGCGACGATTGGCGACGAGCCCGTGCCGATGACCCTCGACCACGGCTTCCTGAAGCTCACGCGCGAGTGGAAGACGGGCGACGTCGTGCGGATCCACCTGCCGATGCCGGTGCGACGCGTGCTGGCCAACCCGGCGGTGACCGACGACACGGACCGCGCGGTCATCGAGCGGGGTCCGCTCGTCTACAGCCTCGAGGCCGCCGACCAGGCCGAGTCGCCGTCCGCGCTCGTCCTGCCGCTCGACGCGGAGCTGACGCCGGCGTTCCGGCCGGACTTCCTGGGCGGCGTCGAGGTGATCACCGGCGGCGGGGTGACGGCCATCCCCTACTTCGCGTGGAACAACCGCGGCCCCGGCGAGATGGCCGTCTGGATCCGCTATCGCTGACCGACGGCCGGATCGCCGCCTTCGATCACGTCGCACGCCGCCTCGGCGCCGGGCTCGGCTGCGACGATGGCGGCGACCTCGGTCGCCCGGCGCGCATACGTCGCGTCACTCGTGAGCGCGCGCAGGTGCGACGCGACCGTCGCGGCGCGGTACCTCGGCGCCGCCACGACGCGCGCGACGCCGGCGCGCCTGGCGCGCTCGGCGTTGTCGTACTGATCGTGCGCGTGCGGCACCACCAGCATCGGCCGGCCCGCCCGCAGCGCCTGCCCCAGCGTCCCGACGCCGCCGTGGTGCACGACGGCCCGCGCGCGCGGGAAGATCACCTCGTGCGGCGCGTAGTCCACCGCCAGCATCGTCTTCGGCAGCGGCCGCGTCACGCCGCTGCCGATTTCGCTGCGCGCCATCAGCAGGGCCCGGCAGCCGAGCGCCTCGGCGGCCGCGACGCTCTCGTCGTAGAACGCGCCCGGCGCGCCGACGGCCGAACTGCCGAGCGTGAACACCACGGGCGGGTCGCCCGCGTCGAGGAACGCCTGGAGCGCGTCGGACGGGGCCTCGGCCCGGTTGAAGAACGGGAACCCGGTGACGGTCGTACGGGGCGGCCAGTCGGGCTGCGGCGACGCCAGGACGCGCGAGAACAGCGCGAGCGTGCCGTGCGGCGAGCACTGGCCCTCGTAGAGCGGATCGCCCGTGTCGGGCAGCCCCAGCTCCGCGCGGTAGCGCACGACCGGCCGCGTCCATGACGCGGTCACCGCGCGCGCCAGCCGGAAGAACAGGCGCGCCGACCACGGACGCGCGGTGAGGGCGGCGGTCAGCCCCGGGAACGGCGGCAGGCGCGGGAAGTCGTGCACCGAGAAGAGCGACGTCGGCGCGAGGACGGTCGAGAGCCACCGCATCCCGCGCCGGGCGCCGACGAGCGGGCCCGCGAAGCCGATCGGGTGCGTCACGAGGACATCGGCGCCCTCGGTCGCCGCCCACAGGTCCTCGAAGGACTCGCGGACGTGCGGCGCCAGCAGTTCCTTGACGATGACCTCGCTGCCCCGCCGCGGATCCATCACGCGCGCCATCAGCGCGCGGTCGTTCGGGTCCACGTCCGGGCGCACGGCATGGAACCCGATCCCCGCGTCGCCGACGATGTCCTGGTAGTAGGCGCTGGAGGCGATGACGGGCGCGTGACCGCGGGCCTTCAGGGCCAGCGCGAGGCCGATCGACGGGAAGAGGTCCCCGTACGATCCCCAGCACGACAGCACGACGCGAAGCGGCACGGATCTAATGTAGCCGGCGCGCGGGTGAGCGGCTCGACGTCAACGCCGGCTCGTTCCGAGGATCGACCCGAGCACGCCGCGCAGGATGCTGCGCCCGAAGCCGGATCCGACCGATCGCGCCGCGCTCCGGGCCGCGGCCTCGAGCACGCCCTCGCGATGGCCGCCGCGGGGGCCGGTCGAGCCGAAGATGAGGTCCGACAGCCCGCCGCCCGGCGCCCCGGCGGCCTTGCCCGGCTGGCCGGGTGCGCCGGCGGGTGGCGCGGGCGCCGTCCGGCCCGGCGTATCGGGAACCGCGGCATCGGCCGCCTCGGCGCGCGCGGCGAGCTTCTCGTAGGCCGACTGGCGATCGACGGGCGTGTCGTACGTGCCCTTCACCGGGGATCCGTTCATGATCACCGCGCGCTCGCCGTCCTCGATCGGCCCGATGCGCGAGGCGGGCGGGTAGATCCACGCCCGCTCGAGGACGCGCGGGCTGCCCTTCTCGTCGAGGCACGAGACCAGCGCCTCGCCCGTCGCGAGCTCCGTGATCGCCTGCTCGGTGTCGATGGCCGGGTTCTGCCGCATCGTGTCCGCCGCGGTCCGGACGGCCTTCTGGTCGCGCGGCGTGAACGCGCGCAGCGCGTGCTGGATCCGGTTGCCGAGCTGGCCGAGCACGCGGTCGGGGATGTCGAGCGGGTTCTGCGTGACGAAGAACACGCCCACGCCCTTCGATCGGATCAGGCGCACCACCTGCTCGATCTTGTCCACGAGCGCGTCCGGCGCGTCGTCGAACAGCAGGTGCGCCTCGTCGAAGAAGAAGACGAGGCGCGGCTTCTCGGGGTCGCCCGCCTCGGGCAGCCGCTCGAAGAGCTCGGACAGCAGCCAGAGCAGGAACGTCGAGTAGACCTTGGGCGCGGTCATCAGCGCCTCGGCCGCGAGGATGTTGACGACGCCGCGGCCCGACGCGTCGGTCTGGAGCAGGTCGTCGATGTCGAGCATCGGTTCGCCGAAGAACCGCGCGCCGCCCTGGTCCTCGATCTGGAGCAGCGCGCGCTGGATCGCGCCGACCGACGCGCTCGACACGTTGCCGTACTGCGTCTTGATCTCCTTCGCGTGCTCGGCCACGAACTGGACCATCGCGCGCAGGTCCTTGAGGTCGAGCAGCAGGAGGCCGTGGTCGTCGGCCACGCGGAAGGCGATGGTCAGGACGCCGGCCTGGGTCTCGTTGAGGTTGAGGAGCCGCGCCAGGAGCAGCGGCCCCATGTCCGAGATGGTCGCCCGGACGGGGTGGCCCGAGGCCCCGAAGACGTCCCAGAAGACCGCCGGCGGCGCGCCCCACTCGGGCTCGTCGAAGCCGAGGCGGGTCAGCCGCTCGGTGAGCTTCGGCGACGGGCGGCCGGGGACGGCGATGCCCGAGAGGTCGCCTTTCACGTCGGCCATGAAGGTCGGCACGCCAATCCGGGAAAAGCGCTCGGCGATCACCTGGAGCGTGACGGTCTTGCCGGTGCCGGTGGCGCCGGTGACGAGCCCGTGGCGGTTGGCCAGGCCCGGCAGGAGGGTGAGGTCGGCCCCTGCGGCGGTCCGGGCGACGAGGAGTGGGTCAGCCATGCGGCTGCTATTCTAGGGCCCGCTTGCCTCCGGGGGTCAGGTCTTGTATTTAAGCCTCCGGCGCGGGCGAACGACAGAATTGTACGCGGCTGACAAGATCGTGATCCGAACCGCCGCGAGGCTGCGATCCAAGACCTGACCCCATGTCGCGTTCCGTCGTCACCTTCGTCATGCTCGCGTTCCTGGCCGTGCTCCTCCGCACGGCCTGGCTGGGCGACGACGCGCTGATCACGCTGCGGACCGTGCTCAACGTCACCCACGGCTACGGGCTGACGTTCAACATCGCCGAGCGGGTCCAGACCTTCACCCACCCGCTCTGGCTCTTCCTGATCACGGGCAGCTACCTCGTCGTCGGCAACGTCTACTACGCGGCGTTCGCCCTGGCCATCGTCGTCTCGCTCGCCGCGTTCGGGCTGGCGTTCCGGCGCGCGGCGACGCCGAACCAGGCGTGGCTCGCGGCGGCGATCCTCGTCGGATCCACGGCGTTCGTGGACTACGCGACGTCGGGACTCGAGAACCCGCTGTCGAACCTGCTGCTCGCGCTCTTCGTCGGCGCGGGCGTCCGCGCGGCCGCGACGGATCGCCCGGCGCTCGGGTGGCTCTGGGGACTGGGCTCGCTGCTCTACCTCACCCGGCCGGACGACGTGCTCATCGTCGCGCCGGCGCTCGTCGGGTTCACGTTCGCGGCCGGCGGCCGCGGTGACGGT
>JAWKHR010000109.1:0-4159 GCA_041394725.1 Vicinamibacterales bacterium
CCGCTCGCATGGCTCCGATCCAAGACCTGACCCTAGAAAATTCCCAGCGCCAGCCTGGCGGCTTCGGACATCCGGTCCTTGTCCCACGGCGGGTCCCAGACGATGTCGACCCAGGCGTCGGAGACGCCGGGGACGGACTTGACCTTGTACCGCACCTCGCTCGGGATCTGCTGCGCCGACGGGCACGCCGGGCTCGTCAGCGTCATGCGGACCAGCACCTTGCGGTCCGCGTCGGCCTCGATGTCGTAGATGAGCCCGAGCTCGTAGATGTCGACCGGGATTTCCGGGTCGTAGACGGTCTTGATCACCTCGATGATCGGCCCCTGCAGCTCGGCGGTCACGCCCGCGTCCACCGGGCCGATCTTCGCGGCCGCGTCGGTCGTCGCCGGCGCGGGCGCGGTCAGGGCCCCGACGTCGAGGCCCCAGGCCTCGGGCGGCGTGAACGGCGTCGCGGCAGCCGGGCCCGGCGGGGTCGAGTCAGGCGTCGAGGCCTCCGCGGCGGCCCCGGCGGGCGCAGCGGCGGACGTCGGGCTCGCCGGCGCCGACGCGGCGTCCGGCGACGCGGATGGCGACGCGGATGGCGTTCCAGCGCCGGCCTCGGGCTCGCGCTCGTCCTTGCGTCCGGTCAGGAAAGAAAACAGTCCCACGGTCTACCCCATCAGCGCCCGCACGCGCGCCAGCGCGGCACAGAGCGCGTCGATCTCGTCCACGGTGTTGTACATCGCGAACGACGCGCGCGCGGTGGCGGGCACGCCGAATCGCTCCATCACAGGCTGCGCGCAGTGGTGACCGGTCCGGATCGCGACGCCCTCGCGGTCGACGATCGTCCCGATGTCGTGCGGGTGGCAGCCCGCCATCACGAACGACACCACGCTCGCCTTCCGGCGCGCGGTGCCGATGATCCGCAGGCCTGGCACGTCCGACAGCCGTTCGGTGGCGGCCTCGAGCAGGCGTGCCTCGTGCGCGCCGATCGCCTCGAACCCGATCCCGCGGACGAAGTCGATGGCCGCGCCCAGGCCGACCGCGCCGGCGATGTTCGGCGTGCCGGCCTCGAACTTGTACGGCAGCTCGTTCCACGTGCTGCGCTCGAACGTGACCGACGCGATCATGTCGCCGCCGCCCAGGAACGGCGGCATCCGGTCCAGCACGTCCTCGCGCGCCGCCAGGACGCCGATGCCGGTCGGGCCGTAGACCTTGTGCCCGGTGCAGACGTAGAAGTCCGCGCCGATCGCCTGCATGTCCACCGGCAGGTGGTACGCCGCCTGCGACCCGTCGACGAGCACGGCGGCGCCGGCGGCCCGTGCGATCCCGACGATCTCGTCCACGGGCGTGACCGTCCCGAGCGCGTTGGACATGTGCGCGAAGGCGACCAGGCGCGTGCGTTCGCCGACGAGGGCCCGGAGCGCGTCCAGCTCGATGTCCCCCCGGTCGTCGATCGGCGCCACGCGGATCGTCGCGCCGGTGCGGGCGCAGAGCTGCTGCCAGGGCACGATGTTCGAGTGGTGCTCGAGCCCGGAGATCACGATCTCGTCGCCCGCCGCGACGTTCGCGTCGCCCCACGCCCGCGCGACCAGGTTGATGGCCTCGGTCGCGTTCCGCGTGAACACGATCTCGCGCGTGGACCGGGCGCCCAGGAACGCGCGGACGGTCTCGCGCGCGCCCTCGTACGCCGCCGTCGCGCGTTCGCTGAGCGCGTGGACGCCGCGGTGCACGTTGGCGTTGTCCGACTCGTAGTACCGGCGGATCGCGTCGATGACGGCGCGCGGCTTCTGGGTCGTCGCCGCGTTGTCCAGGTAGACGAGCGGCCGGCCGTGGACCTGCTGCGCCAGCGCGGGGAACTCCGCGCGGACGGCGGCGAGGTCGATCGCGGCGGACGTGGACATGTCGGCTCCCGTCACCGGGCCGGCCGCGGCAGGGGTCACGCCAGCCGCAGCTTCCGGTCGATCAGCCGCAGCGCCTCGTCGCGGACGGCGGCGTCGCCGATCCGGTCGAGGACGTCGCCGGCAAAGGCGTGGATCAGCATGTTGCGCGCGTCGGCCACCGAGACCCCGCGCGCGCGCAGGTAGAACAGCTGGTCCTCGTCGAGCTGGCCGATCGCCGCCCCGTGCGTGCACTTGACGTCGTCGGCGAAGATCTCGAGCTGCGGTTTCGTGTTGATCTGCGCGTCGTCGCTCAGGAGCAGGGCCTTGTTGGTCTGCTTCGCGTCGGTCTTCTGCGCGTCCTGGCGGACGATGATCTTGCCGTTGAACACGGCGCGCGCGCGGCCGCCGAGGATCCCCTTGTAGACCTCGTGGCTCGGGCAGTGGGGCTGCGCGTGGTCGATCGTCGTGTGCGTGTCCACGAGCGACTCGCCGTCGGCGACGTACACGCCGTCGAGCGTGACCTCGGCGCCCTCGCCGGCGAGCTCCGCGTGGATGTCGTTGCGCGCGACGCGGCCGCCCAGCGTGATGGCGCGCGACGTGCAGACCGCGCCGCGGTCGGCGCGGATGAACGTGCTGGCCAGGTGGAAGACCGACGTCGACTCGCGCATCAGCTTCACGTGCTCGAGCCTGGCGCCGGCGGCCACCGCGATCCGGGTCACCGCGTCGGTGAACGAGGCGTCGGCCGTCAGCCCGGCATAGCTCTCGACCACGAAGGCCTGCGACCGCTCGCCGGCCGTGATCCCGAGCCACGGCGTCACGTGCACGGCGCCCGGCGCGGTGGTCAGGAACAGCACCTGCAGCGGCTCGGTCACCACGGCCTTCGGGGCGATCTCGATCCAGACGCCGTCCTCGACGAACGCCGTGTTGAGGTCCACGAACACCGTGGCCCCGGGGGGCGCGGGCACGGGCGCGTCGAGATCGAGACCGGCGCCCGAGGTCCAGGCGTCGCGCAGGCTCCGCACGGTGACGCCCGCGGGCAGCCCGTCAATCGACGACAGCGCCGGGGCGAACCGGCCGTTGACGACGACCACGTGGTGCGCGCCGGGCGTCGGGAGCAGGAACGGCTCCACGTCGGCCCGCGCCGGCTCGGCGACGGCCGGGCTCGCCGGCGTCAGCGCGGCGAGCGCCGCGACGCTCGTGAACCGCCACTCCTCGTCGCGCGTCGTCGGGAACCCGCGCGACAGGAACCGGTCGAAGGCCCCGGTCCGCGCCGCCCGGACGGCCTCCGGCTCGGCGCCGCCCGCGCGGCGCGCGGCCTCGAAGCGCGCGGCGTACGTCTCGTCCCGCTCGGCCACCTGGGTCATCGCGCCTGCGCTCCCGCGAGCTCGCCCTCGATCCAGCCGTAGCCCTTCTCCTCGAGCTCGAGCGCCAGCTCCTTGCCGCCCGACCGGACGATGCGCCCGCCGCTCAGCACGTGCACCACGTCGGGGACGATGTAGTTGAGCAGCCGCTGGTAATGGGTCACGACGATGATGGCGCGCTCGGGCGACCGCAGCGCGTTGACGCCGTCGGCGACGATCTTCAGCGCGTCGATGTCGAGGCCCGAGTCGGTCTCGTCGAGGATCGCGAGCCGCGGCTGCAGCACGGCCATCTGGAAGATTTCGTTGCGCTTCTTCTCGCCGCCGGAGAACCCCTCGTTGACCGACCGGCCGAGCATCGACGGATCCATCTGCAGGTTCTTCGCCTGCGCCTTCGCGAGCGCCATGAACGCGACCGGGTCGAGCTCGGGCTCGCCGCGGTGCTTGCGGACGGCGTTGTAGGCCGCGCGCAGGAAGTAGCTGTTGTTGATGCCGGGAATCTCGACCGGGTACTGGAAGGCCATGAACACGCCTTCGCACGCGCGGACCTCCGGGTCCATCTCGAGCAGGTCCTTGCCGTCGTAGGTCACCGAGCCGCCGGTGACCTCGTAGCCCGGATGCCCCGACAGCGCGCGCGCCAGCGTGCTCTTCCCGGAGCCGTTCGGCCCCATGATGGCGTGCACCTGGCCGGCGTCGACCGACAGGGACAGGCCCTTCAGGATCTCCTTGTCCTCGGCCTTGACGCGGAGGTCCTTGATCTCGAGCAACATGGTCTTCTCTTCCTCCAGATATGGTCCTGAGGGGCCCACGGTCCCTCCTTTACCCGACTGAACCTTCGAGGCTGATCGACAGCAGCTTCTGCGCCTCGACGGCGAATTCCATCGGCAGTTCCCGGAACACTTCCTTGCAGAAGCCGCTGACGATCATGTTCACCGCGTC
>JAWKHR010000110.1:0-4070 GCA_041394725.1 Vicinamibacterales bacterium
GGCTGGCGCCGGTGGCCGGGGCTTAGGTTCGCCGGCCCCCCGCCCCGGGCGCGCCACGCCTCGGGCACGATGCGCGGCGGCGCGATGTACGTCCTGAAGAATGGCCTCCGGCTGCCGTGGCTCGGGGCCATCTTCGCGCTGCTGACGTCGCTCGCGGCGTTCGGCATCGGCAACATGGTGCAGGCGAACTCGGTCGCCGACTCGCTGCGCGCCTCGTTCGGCATCGCGCCCTCGACGACCGGCCTCGTCCTCGTGGCCATCACGGCGCTGGTGATTCTCGGCGGCATCCGCCGCATCGGGCAGGTCACCGAGTTCCTCGTGCCGTTCATGGCGATCCTGTACCTCGGCGGCGGCCTGTTCGTGCTGCTGCGCTACGCGGGCGAGATCCCCGCGGCCCTCGGCCTGGTCTTCGAGGGGGCATTCACGGGCAGCGCGGCGGTCGGCGGCTTCGCCGGCAGCACGATTGCGATGGCGCTGCGCTACGGCATCGCGCGCGGCCTGTTCTCGAACGAGGCCGGCCTCGGCAGCGCCCCGATGGTGCACGCGGCGGCCGACACGGATCACCCGGTGCGCCAGGGGCTCTACGGCATCTTCGAGGTGTTCGTGGACACGCTGCTCATCTGCACGACCACGGGCCTCGTGATCCTCGTGACGGGCACCTGGTCCACCGGCGCCACGGGCGCGGCTCTTTCGGCCCAGGCCTTCGAGACCGGCCTGCCCGGCGCGTGGGGCGACATTGTCGTCACGTCGGGCATCCTGTTGTTCTCGTTCTCGACGCTGGTCGGCTGGAGCTACTACGGCGAGACCGGCATCGTGTACCTGCTCGGCGCGCGGGCGGCGCTGCCGTACCGGCTCGCCTGGCTGGTGTTCATCTTTCTCGGCGCCACCGGGTCGCTGCACCTCATCTGGGACGTCGCGGACACGCTGAACGGGCTGATGGCCATCCCGAACCTGATCGCGGTCCTCGGGTCGATTCCGCTGCTGCTGAGACTCCAGCGCGAGTTCTTCTCTCGCCGGTGACATCGGCGATGGCGCACGGCCCGATCCGGCACCATCCCGCGGCCGACGCCGGAGCGCCCGTCCTGGTCTTCGGCCATGGTGCCGGCGCCGGACACGATCACCCGTGGATCCGCCGCGTGGCCGCCGGCCTGGCCGCGCGTGGCATCGCGGTGGCGACGTTCGACTTCCCGTACCGCGCCGAGGGCCGGAAGCTGCCCGACAAGGGCCCGGTCCTCGAGGAGGCGTTCGCGTCGGCCTGGCGCGAGGTGGCGGCGGGCGCCGCGGGCGTCCCGCTGTTGGCGGGCGGCAAGTCGATGGGCGGGCGCATCGCGTCACAGGCCGCGGCCGGCGGCGCCCTCGTGCCCGCCCCGGCGGGCCTCGTCTTCTTCGGCTATCCGCTGCACCCGCCGGGACGACCCGCGCAGCGCCGCGATCGCCATCTGCCGTCGATCACGGCGCCGCTCTGCTTCCTGCACGGCACGCGCGATCCCTTCGGCACTCCCGAGGAGATGCAGGCGCTCGTCTCGACGCTGCCGCTCGCGACACTCGCGCTGTTCGAGGACGGTGACCACTCGCTCGTCGCGCGGAAGCGGCAGGATCCGGACGGCCGGCTGCTCGACCGCGCGCTGGACGTCGCGGCGGCGTGGATGCTGCGGGTGACCGGTCGGGGTCCGTCGTCCGCCTAGCTAGGCGCGCGCGACCGGAAGCGCGGCCAGCCAGCGGCCAGCCGCCGCGCGGAACTCCCCGGTCCACTCATGGCCGCCGGCAAACCGCACCAGTTCCTGCGGCGCGCCCATCGTGGTGAGCGCGGCGAGGTCGGCCGCGACCTTGTCGGGCGTGTACCAGTGTTCCCGATCGCCAACGCCGATGAGCACGGGCGGCCAGAGGCGCGCCGGCACGCCGGCCGACCTCAGCTCCGGCGGCAGGTCGCCGCCGAGCGCGATGATGCCGTGCGCGTCGCGCCGGCCGAGCCGAGCGGCGCGGTAGGCCATCGAGGCCCCCTGCGAGAACCCGGCGAACACGAGCCGACCGGCCGAGGGCGCCACCGCGTCGAGCGCCCGGTCTACGTACGCGACGTTGTCCGCGATCGCCGCGTCGCGGTCCTGTCGCGTCATCCAGCTCGCGACGACGTGCTGGTCCCGGGTGTAGAAGCGATGCAGGCCCTGGACGCCGACCCGCGTCCAGCGGTCGATGCCGGGAATCCCGGCGACGTCGGCGAGGATCTGCGCGGCGTCCTGCGCGTAGCCGTGGAAGAGGACCAGGCATCCGTCCGGAACGGCCACGGCCGCGTCCTCGACGAGGACGCGGCCGTGGATGGGAGTCTCGATCGACAGCGTGCGCGTCACGCCGACAGCTTACGACACTGCGGCATCACGGCCGAGCCGGCCGGACGTTCCGGCGTCAGAAGCGGATGCCGAACGTCAGCCGGGCCTCGCGGGCCGTCATCCGGTAGTACTGCGCGTCGCCGACCTCGCTCTCGGAGATCACGTCGCGCGCGTCGGTCAGGTTGCGGCCGTCGAGCCGGAGCTCGTACCGGTCGAACCGGTAGCCGACGCCGATGTCGAGCGTGGTGAAGGCATCGGCCAGCGCCCGGTTGCGCTTGTCCATGTACCGGTCGCCCGTGTACTTGATGACGATGCTGCCGAACACGCCCTCGGCCGGCGTGTAGAAGCCACCGACCGTGAACAGGTGCCGCGGCGACATCTCGAAGCGGTTGCCGGCGAGCTGGGTGACCACGCCGTCGAACGACTGCGCGAAGTCCACGAACCGCGCGTTGTGGAAGCTGTAGGTCGCCCGGCCCGACACGTGATTCCGCATCCGCACGTCGGTCGCGAGCTCGAGGCCCTGGAACCGGGTCTCGCCGGCGTTGAGCAGCGCCGGCAGGCCGTTGACCACCGTGGACGTGACGAGGTTGGTGAAGTTCATCCGGAATACGCTGGCCTCGAAGTCCACCTGGCCGTCCATCATCCGCGCTTTCACGCCGCCCTCGAGGCTCTGCGACGTCTCGGGATCCAGCAGGCCGCCCTCTTCCTCGCCCTCGCCGAGACCGAAGTCGAACACGGCCGGCTTGAACGTGTTGCGGTAGTTGGCGAACGCGCGGACGTGGTTCGTGCCTTGTTCCCAGAGCGACACCAGCACGCCGACGCTGCCGCTCGGCCGGACGTTGGTCTGCGTGTCCTGGCCTTCGTCCTTCGGCGCGGCGCCCTCCTCCTCGCCCTCCTCGCGTTCCTCGTTCGTGATGTTCAGGCGCAGGCCGCCGGACACGGTGACCTTCGTCGTCGGCCGCCACTCGACCAGGCCGTAGCCGCCGAAGAAGTCCCGGCGGTCGTCGGATCCGATCGGCAGGTCCGTCGGCTGCGTCACCGACGTGGCGACGATGCCGCTGAGCGGCACGGTGTAGTCGAACACCTCACCCTTGGAGTCGCCGTTGCCGTGCAGCCAGTCCGCCCCGGCCACGAACCGGACGTTGTGCCGCTCGGGCCAGGCCAGGTGCGCGTCCACGTAGAGATCGGTCTGATCGATCTTCTGGCGGAACCCGACGGCGTTGTCCGGACCGGGCGCGACCTCGGCGAGGTAGCCGCGGAAGTTGTCGTTGCCGGTGTGCGAGAACGACGCGGTGATGCCGAGGCGCTTGTCGGTGCCAATCGACCGCTCGGATCCGTAGCTGACCGCGAACCGGTTCTGGTTCAGGAACGCGCCCTCCGGGTTGTGGTTCGCGTCGATGGGCACGAGCGGCGAAAGCGAGGTACCCTGCCGCGGATGCGGGCTCGCCGGATCCTGGCGCAGGATGTTCAGGTCGGCCATGAACCACGTGCGGTTGTCGCCGTCGGTCTTCGCCGTGCGCCACAGCACGTGGCCGCGGCCGAACGACGTGCGGTCGTCCTTGAAGCCCTGCCGGTCGAAGTCGGCGCTCAGTCGCGACTTCCAGCTGGCGCCGGTCGGCACCGGCACGTCCACGGCGAGGCCGCCCGTGCCGTAGTTGCCGCCGTAGAGCGACGCGTAGCGGCTGGTCGCCGCCGCCGCCGTGTGCACGACGTGGATGACGCCCACGAACGACGTGGCGCCGAAGG
>JAWKHR010000111.1:0-3793 GCA_041394725.1 Vicinamibacterales bacterium
TTCTTCCTGGCGCTGTTCTTCGCGGCGCTCTCGTCGCTCATCGCGATGATCGAGCTGGCCACGCGCATCCTGATGGACGCCGGCATGCTGCGCGGCAAGGCCGTGGCCGTGGTCACCGCGGCGGTCATCATCGTCGGCCTGCCGTCGGCGCTGGACCTGGCGGTGTTCCAGAACCAGGACTGGGTCTGGGGCGTGGGTCTGATGATCAGCGGGTTGTTCATCTCGCTGCTCGTCTCGATGTACGGCTCGAAGAAGTTCGCCGCGGAGTTCATCAACATCTCGCCCGGCGGCGTCCGCGTGGGCGGGATGTTCGAGTTCGTGCTGAAGTACCTGATCCCGGCGCAGTTCGTCGTCATGTTCGGCTGGTGGATGTACCAGGCCGCCGCGGTCTACGACCCGGAGGCGTGGTGGAACCCGCTGCACACCTACAGCGTGGGCACGTGCATCGCCCAGTGGGGCATCGCGCTGCTGCTGCTCATCGCGTTCAACCGTCGAATGGCCGCCGCCAGCACCCGGCAGCCGGTGGAGGTGGAGGAATGAACGGCCGCACGATGCTGATGATGCTCATCGTCCTGGGTCTGAACTGGGGCGGGTTCGTCTTCTGCCTGTTGTACGGCGCGAAGCGGGCGGGCCGGGACGGGTAGGGCGCGGCACGCACGTGTGAGGCGGGAGTGACCGCCGCGGACGGTGCCGGACGAATCACCATGCAGGTCATGCAGGACGAAGTGACCGGGTCACGCTGATCGAGTCGGCCTGGCGGCGGGCGACGCCCGCCGACCGGCCCGGAGGGCAGCGTGGCTTCGTCCCCGTTCGCCAGACCGACCCGCGCGACACAGACAGCCTGCATGTGCTCCGCCGTCCTGCATGGTGATCCGAGGGCACCCTGGCGCGCGGCGGCGGCGCGGCCGGACGTGACGGCGGCCGGCCTCGAGTTCAGCTACACGACGGCGGCCGGCAGCGTCATCATGAGCGCGGGCGCGGTCGGCGCCGATCGGAACGAGGTGTTTCAGGTGCCCCTGATCGACCCGGACACCCCGCCGTCCAGCACGGGCGGCTACCCGTGGCGGGTCGGGCCGGCCGGGGGTGAGTCCACCGTCGTCTACCTCAAGAACACGACGATGGCGGAGCAGATGTATCTGCTGCAGGTCTCCTGGCCGGGCGGCGCGTATGCTCCGGGCCTGAAGACGCTCGCACCGGGCGAGACGCTCGCGCTCGATCTCCGGCACCTCCGGGACGCGCAGGTGCCCGACCGGCTCGGCCGGACGATTCCCATCGACGTGGCCGGGGGGCAGGTGCACTGGTCGGCGAAGAGCCGCGAGCGGCACGCGATCATCGGCCGCGCCGAGACGGTGGATCCCGAGCATGCGGTCAGCTCGACCTACGCCTGCGTGAACTGCTGTCCGGACAATCCGTACGACTCATGGACGGCGCCCGGAAGCCTCGCGCTCGGCACTGGCATCACGGACGTCCTCGTGGCGTGGCTGCGGGACATCGACTGCTACGACACGATCCTGGAGGCATACGACCTCGGGCCGGGGCAGCTGCAGTGGTCCAGCTCGAACACGAACGTCGCGACGGTCAGCTGGGGCGAGGTGACCGGCGTGGGGGAGGGGACGGCGAACATCTACGGGACCTACTCGACCAGCTGGTGGTGGGAGCAGAACACCGACTGCGAGTCGGAGCCGTACAATGTGGTGTACGCGTCTCAGGTCAAGACGCAGGTGCCAACGTCATTAGCGATCGTTACAGGGTTATCTGATCTCTGTTCGAATCCTCCCTCATGTCAACCACCGGGATGCACCGGCGGCTGTCAGGCCTATTACTACAAGTATCGTGATTATCAGGTCATGGATGGCACTGTGCCTCCCCAGCCGATCCAGAAAGTGATGCAACTGAACGAGAGCTTCACGACGCCGACTAACACGTGTGGTGCCACCTTCCTGACAGGCAACGCCACGACGAACACGGCCGGGATCTTCAGGGACTCGTTTTTCTTCTATGGAAATGGCGTCTGTGCTGGCGGTGGAAGTTGCACGGTTGTCCGCAATCAGGCATGGACAGAAGTATCTAGCTCGAACACCGTCGGAACGTACACACTGACGTACACGTGCAATAGCTTTTCGATCCAGTAGACGGGGGCGTCGTCGAACCATGTCCATCGTGAGAACCCTGCTTCTGCTGGCGATACTTGGCGGAGTGGCCGTCGAAACGTCTACACAAGGGCGTCAGCGCGTCCCTTCGCTGATGCAGGGGGCGTCTGCAACATCGGTCCTCGGGCTTCCTGGCGCCCTCGCGGCGCGCGGAATCCCGGCCGGCGTGGTGATCTCAGCGGACGTGCTTCGTCAGCCGGCTGCTGAGATTCCGCAGATGTCCGAAGAGGGGACGCTGGATGCGGCTCTGTCGCGGTTCGATGAGGCACACCCGGGCTATCGGTCGGTGCACGCCGGGGGCGTCGTCCTAGTTGAACAACTGCCGGTGCCGCCCGTCGTAGCTGAACTCCTGAGCCGTCGGCATACGGTGCACTACCAAGCCGTACCGGCCCTTGAGTTGTTGCTAGCCGTGGGAGACCTCTTGGCAAAGGTGCCTGGCAGCGCCGGTGGCGGGATTGCCGGAACCGGTCCGCCTGTGGGCAATTGCCCGCTGAATACGCCGATTACAGTCCATATCGATGCTCCGACGACCAGACAGATCCTCGATGCGATGGTCGAACAGGCCAAGGGCCTCGTGTGGCTGATGATTCACGATCTCGACGCGCGTCAGGACGGCCTTCAGTTGGGTTTCATGTGCCCGAATGGCGTCCTGTACCGATTCACAGTGCGAGGTTGGTAGCGAGCGGAACCGCGTCCGCGTGGGACGCCACGAGGGCTCCACCTGCTCTGCGCAGCGGCATTCTGCCGCTGATGTGCGGCCTCGCGGCGCCGCAGGCCTCCAGGGTGCTCAACCGGAGGCTCGGCTGTGAGCACCGTTTCGGGAGGTTGGCGAGGTGAAGCCCCAAGTGCTCGCCTGGTTGCTGACGCTAGTCGCGGGCACGGCTCGCGTCGGTGTCAACGCCCAGACGAACGAAGTGATCTCCTACATCCTCCCCGCGGAGGTCACACAGCACCAACCAGTACTGTTGGATCTGGCTTTGCGAAATCAGCTCGATCGGCCCCTGACGATCGAGCTTGGAGCCGGAGAGGTTGCTCGGTTCGAGTTCAGGCTCCAGCCGCCGAGCGGGTCTCTCGTGGTCTCGCGCCCGACGACGACCAGGCGGCCCGGATACTCTGAGTGGTTCGAATCAGCGGGGCATCATGAACTGGCGCCGGGAAGGTCTGACTCGGTCTGGATTCTTCTGAGTCAGTTCCTGGACTTCGACAGTGTCGGAACCTACGAGCTGACGATTCGGTTCAATGGTGAGGTGACCCCGATCGCCGCATTGGCGCCTGCCATGCAGCTCACCCGAACCACTGTGCGCCAGATCCGTGTGCTCCCAAGGGACGAAGATGCCTTGCGGCGCTACTGCGCCAGCTTGGTCGCCGAATCCAGGAGTCCGATGGTTACCACCAGCGGGCGGGCCTTGACGGCGCTTGCGCACGTCCAGGATCCAGTCGCCGTGCCGTATCTCCTGGAAGCCGCGGAGGTGGCCGTCGGCCCGCCCGAGGTGGCGGCCACCGTCGAGATCGAGGCACTGGTGCGCATCGGCGGAGAGGAAGCTCGGCGCGCCCTGGAACTCCTGGCTCGCAGCTCGAACCCGTGGACGGTTCGGATGGCGCAGGAGGCGCTCAAGCGGATCAAGTGAAGCGCCGCCGCGTGA
>JAWKHR010000112.1:0-3650 GCA_041394725.1 Vicinamibacterales bacterium
TGCCCGTGCGCTACCTGGACTTCGCGGTCGCCCATCGCCGGTGGCTCGACGGTCCGCGCCTGCAGGCGCAGCTCGCGTACTGGCGCGGCCAGCTCGCCGGCCTCGAGATGCCGGACCTGCCGCCCGATCGTCCGCGCGTCATCGCCGGCGACGCGCCGGCCGGCCTCGTGCGCCTCCCGTTCCCGCGCGACCTGCAGGATCGGGCGCAGCAGCTCGCGTCCCGCGATCGCGCGACGATGTTCATGGTGCTGATTGCGGCCTTCAAGATCGTGCTGTCCCGCTACACGGGATCGACCGACACGAGCGTGGGCACGCCGATCAGCAACCGGCCCACGGCCGACGTCGAGGGCCTCGTGGGGATGTTCGTCAACACGCTCGTGTTCCGCACGGACCTCTCCGGCAATCCCACGTTCCGCGAACTGGTCGGCCGCGTGCGGGCCACCGCGCTCGCCGGCTACGCGAACCAGGACCTGTCGTTCGACCGGCTGGTGTCGGCGCTCCAGCCCGACCGATCGACCGGGCGGGCCCCGTTCTTCCAGGTGCTCTTCAACCTGCTCGTCGCGCCGAAGCCCGTGCGGCTGGCGGGCCTGGAGTTCGAGCCGATCCGGCTGCCCGCGCTCGACGCGCAGTTCGACCTCGACGTGACGGTCTCGGTCGGCGGGCGTACCCCCGACGACGACGCCATCGCGCTGGCCTACAACGCCGCCCTCTTCGACGAGGCGACGATGCGGCGGTTCGGTGGACACGTGCTCCGCGTGCTGGAGCGTGTGATCGCGGATCCCGACGGCCACATCGACGACATCGACCTGCTCGACGAGACGGAACGGCGGCAGCTGCTCGTCGAATGGAACGCCACCGCCGCGCCGCTCGATCCGCACGAGACGGTCGTCTCGCGTGTCCAGGCGCAGGCGCGCGCCACGCCCGATGCGGTGGCGGTGGTCTGCGGCGAGGCGTCGATGACGTATGCCGACCTGGCGCGGCGCGCCGACGAGATCGCCCGCCGCCTCGCCGCGCTCGACCTCGGTCCGGAGCGCATCGTCGGCCTCTGCGTCGGGCGATCGGCCGACATGGTCGCGGCGCTGCTCGGGATCCTCCAGGCGGGCGCGGCGTACCTGCCGCTCGATCCGGCGTTCCCCGCGGACCGGCTCGCCTACATGGTCGAGGACTCGACGGCGACGGTGGTGCTGACCGAGTCGGCGCTGCGGGAGACGGTGCCGGAGGCCGGCGCGCGCGTGATCGCCCTCGACGATTCGTCGGACCCGTTCTGGACCACGCCGCCGCCGGCGACCGCGCCCGCCGGGCCGGCGCAGGCCGACCGCGCGTACCTGCTCTACACGTCGGGATCCACCGGCAAGCCCAAGGGCGTCGAGATCCCGCACCGCGCGTTCGTCAACTTCCTGGCGAGCATGGCGCGGGAGCCGGGGATGTCGGCGTCGGACCGGCTGCTGGCGGTGACCACGCTGTCGTTCGACATCGCCGGCCTGGAACTGTTCCTCCCGCTCGTCACCGGCGCGACGGTCGTCGTGGCGACCCGCGATCAGGCGATGGACCCTGGCGCGCTGGCCGCACTCCTCGCGTCACAGCAGATCACCGTGATGCAGGCGACGCCGGCGACGTGGCGCCTGCTGCTCGACGACGAGTGGGCCGGCCGGCCGGAGCTGACGATCCTCTGCGGCGGCGAGGCGATGACGCGGGAGCTCGCGAACCGCCTCGTCCCGCGCGCGCGAGCCGTCTGGAACATGTATGGCCCGACCGAGACGACGGTCTGGTCCACGATCGAGCAGGTCACCGCGGGCGACGAGGTGATCAGCATCGGCCGGCCGATCGCCAACACGCAGGTGTACGTGCTCGACGCGGCGCGCCGGCCGACGCCCGTCGGCGTCCCGGGCGAGTTGTGGATCGGCGGCGACGGCGTCGCGACGGGGTACTTCCGCCGGCCGGACCTCACCGCGGCGCGCTTCGTGCCCGATCCGTTCCCGGCCGGGCCGGGCACGCGCATGTACCGGACGGGCGATCTCGCGCGGTTCCGCGCCGACGGCCGGCTCGAGTGCCTCGGCCGGCTGGATTCGCAGGTCAAGGTGCGCGGGTTCCGCATCGAGCTCGGCGAGATCGAGTCGGTGCTCGCGGCCGCGCCGGGCGTGCGCCAGGCGGTGGCCGTCGTCCGGCAGGACCGCGGCGAGGCGGCACTCGCCGCGTACCTCGTGCCGGCCGCGGGCGCGATCGACCTGGACGCGGCGCGCGAGCACGCGCGACAGCACCTGGCGCCGTACATGGTGCCGACGTTCCTCGTCGAGCTGGCCGAGCTGCCGCTCACGCCGAACGGGAAGGTGGACCGGAAGGCGCTGCCGGCACCGGCGCCCCCGCGCACGGCCGCGGTCACGCCGCCGGCCAACGAGACCGAAAAGACGATCGCGGCCGTCTGGGCCGAGGTGCTCGGCCTGCCGGCGGTGCCGGTGGACGAGAACTTCTTCGACCTGGGCGGGCACTCGCTGCTGCTCGCGCAGGTGCAGCGCCGGCTGGACGACCGGCTCGCGCGACAGGTGCCGATGCTCGAGCTGTTCCAGTATCCGACCGTGCGGACGCTGGCGGCGCGGATCGATCGGGCGGCGACGACGGAGACCGCCGTCAGCCCGGCCGTGCGCGAGCGGATGGCGCGGCAGCGGGCCGCGCTGGAACGCCAGCGCACGGCCCGGCCACTCCAGGGAGATGCGCAGTGAACGACCGCGGACGTGATCCCGGCACGGTGCCGGCCAACGCCATCGCCGTCATCGGGATGGCCGGGCGGTTCCCGGCCTCGCCCGACCTCGACGCCTTCTGGCGCAACCTGCGCGACGGCGTGGAGTGCCTCACGCGATTCTCGGACGACGAGCTGGCGGCGGCCGGCGTCCCCGAGGCGCTGCGCCGCAACCCGGCGTACGTCCCCGTGCGCGGCGCGGTGCGCGACTGCGACACGTTCGCCGCGTCGTTCTTCGGCGTCAACCCGCGCGAGGCGGAACTCACCGATCCGCAGCACCGCCTGCTCCTCGAGGTGGCGTGGGAGGCGATGGAGTCGGCGGGCTACGACCCCGGGCGCACGCCGGGACCGGTCGGCGTCTTCGCGGGCGTCGGCATGAACACCTACATGCTCAGCCAGGTGATCCGGTCCGACGTGTTCTCGCATCCGGGCGCGGCGTACGAGGCGTTCATCGGCAACGACAAGGACTTCAGCGCCACGCGCGTGTCCTCCAAGCTGGGCCTGAACGGGCCGGCGGTCAACGTGCAGACGGCGTGCTCGACCTCGCTCGTCGCGGTGCACCTGGCCTGCCAGGCGCTGCTGACGTTCCAGTGCGACATGGCGCTGGCCGGCGCGGCGGCGATCAGCAGCCTGAGCGGCCAGGGCTACGTGTACAGCGAGGGCATGATCCTCTCGCCCGACGGTCACTGCCGGCCGTTCGACGCGCGCGCCGGGGGCACGGTGCCCGGCGAGGCGGTGGCGATGGTCACGCTGCGACGGCTCGCCGACGCCGTCGCCGACCGCGATCCGATCCGCGCGGTGATCCTCGGCACCGGCGTCAACAACGACGGCGCGCTCAAGGCCGGGTTCACCGCGCCCAGCGTGGACGGCCAGTGCGAGGCCATCGTGCTGGCGCACGAGATGGCGCAGGTCGATC
>JAWKHR010000113.1:0-3406 GCA_041394725.1 Vicinamibacterales bacterium
GCCGAGCGGGTTGGTCAGCACCTCGTAGAGCGACCGCCGCGCCGGGTAGACCAGCAGGTCCACGCCCTGGTCCGGTGCCATCTTCGCCCGCCGCTTCGCGGCCGCGATGGCCACGTCGAGCCCGCCGAGGTCGTCCACCAGGCCGAGGTCCTTCGCCTGCCGCCCCGTCCAGACCCGGCCCTGCCCGATGGCGTCGATCTCGTCCGTCGTCCGGTGGCGTCCCTCGGCGACGCGCGAGACGAACAGGTCGTAGGTCGCGTGCATCTGGTCCTCGATGCGGGCGCGCTCGGCCGGCGTGAACGGACGGAACGGCGAGTAGATTTCCGCCATGCCGCCGTCGGTCACCGTCCCGATTCCAATCCCGAGCTTGTCGAGCGTCCCGTCCACGACGTACTTGCCGGTGACGATGCCGATCGAGCCGGTGATCGTGCCGGGCTGCGCGACAATCTCGTCGGCCGGCGCGGCGATGTAGTAGCCGCCGGATGCCGCGACGTCGCCCATGCTCACGACGACGGGTTTGGCTTCCCGCGCGAGGCTCAACTCGCGCCACATCACCTCGGAGGCGATGGCGGACCCGCCCGGGCTGTCGATCCGGACGACGATCGCCTTGACGGTCGGGTCGATCCGCACGCGGCGGACCCACTCGACGAAGGTGTCGGAGCCGATGACGCCGCTGCCCGCCGCGCTGCGGCCGCTCGCGATCGTGCCGGTGGCATAGAGCAGGGCAATCCGTCCGGCATTCGGTCCCGGCAGCGTCGGGCCCGCGGCCAGGTAGTCGCGCCCCTCGAGCATCCGGGTGCCCTGAATCGGCGCGGTGTCGTCGAGCTGGTCGTCATAGGCGAGGTCGTCGACCAGGCCGGCGTCCCGCGCGGCCTCGGCGAGGTACGGCCCCCCCGAGAGCCGTTCGGCGGCCTGCGCGGGGGTGAGCTTGCGCGCCTCGGCAATCGTGGATACGAGATGGTCGTACCAGTCGTGGTTGAGCGACTGCGTCATCTCGCGGTGCGCCGGCGTGAAGCCCTTCTCCGTGAACGTATTGGAGGCGGTCTTGTAGTCGCCGATGTGGAGCAGGTCCGGGAAGACGCCGAGCTTGTCGAGCGCGCCTCGCAGGAAGATCTCGTACGAGGCGAGGCCGGTGACGTCGAGCTGCCCGGCCGGCATCAGCACGATGCGATCGGCGGCCGACGCGAGGTAGTACTCCTGCGGCCCGCCGTACTCCAGATACGCCGTCAGCGGCTTGCCGCTGGCCTTGAACTCGACGAGCGCCTCGCGGATCTCCTGGAGCTGGCCCCAGAGCCCCGAGCCGGCCTGCGGGGTGAAGAGCAGGCCCTTGATGCGGGTATCGGTCGCCGCGCGCCGGATCGCGTTGGTCAGCGACCGGAGCGTCGGATGCGGCACCGGCGACAGCTGGCTCAGGACGTCGTCCTGGGGCGTCTCCGAAAGCGGCGTGGCGATCTGGAGCCGCAGCGTGGCGTTCGACGGCAGCGGCGCCGGGGCGCCGCCGGCCAGGGCCAGCAGCATCAGGCTGCCGAACGACACCGCGACCGCAATCGCGATCAGCAGCAGCACGAGGAACACACCGCGACGTCCGGACACGATCGACCTCCTCCCGCAGTATAGCGGGAGTGCTCAGCGCGTCTTCGGCACGAGCCTCAGGCTGCCCTGCGCCTCGCGGGCGCGGAGGACGGCCATCAGGTCCTCGATCGGCAGCGGCGTGAACTCGCCGGAGAGGAAGTCGCGGATTTCGAGGGCGGTGAGGTTCCGGCCGAGCAGGATGTTGAACTCGGCGTTCATCTCCTGCGGCGGGGAGGAGAAAGCCCGCCGGCCGCGCCATATCCCGTCCGCCTCCGGCCCGACCGCCCGCCGCGCGCGCCGCGCGGCGCCGCGCCGCGACCGCCGGGCGCTCCCCGCCGGCGGCGGCGCCACGCCCCCCGGCGGCCGCGGCTGCGGCCCCCGCCGCCGCGTCCGCCCCGGCCGGCGCCGGCCACCTGTTCGACGACCAGGTTCGCGGCCTCGCGCTCGGCGGCGGTGCGGGTCGGCTCGCCGGGGGTGATGCCCCGCTGCGGGGCCTGGAGCCGGTAGGCGGCGCCGACCTCGTCGATCAGCACCTCGACCCGCCGGTCGATGAGCGGCGAGAACGCGGCGGCCTTCTGCTCGCCGACGGTCGTGTCGGTCCACAGCACGCCGGCCGACCTGACGACGCCCTGCTCGACCGCGGCCTGGTGGCGAATCGCGACAATCGCCTCCTGGTAGGCCCGGTTGAGCGAGGCGGCATCGCTCGCGTCCGCCAGGTAGCCGAGGCCCTTGGTGTGCGACTCGCCCATCCGCGCGAGACCGCGCCCGAGGTTCTCGTTGAGCACGCGCGCGGCCATCTCGTCCGTGCCCGTCGCGATCACGGCGAGCGCGCCGGTGCCGACGACGGCCGCCCGCTTGTACTGGGTCGGGTCCTGCTTGTCGGGCGTGTCCTGCGACGAGTGGTACCACATGTCGGGCCACGTGATGAACATCACGGCCGGGATGCCCGCATTCAGGTAGGCCACGTGATCGGACGAGCCATAGTGCTTGTCGATCTTGATGTAGAACGCGTCGTTGCTGCCGTTCGGCGAGACGATCGGCTGGGTGGGCCCGTAGCCGCCCCCGCGGAACCGCACGCGCTCGCGGGAAACGTCCGCGACGTACTCCATCATGCTCTGCGCGACGTCGTTGATGTAGGCCGGGAACGTGTCGGGCGTCCGCTGGAGGATCCAGAAGCTGCGGCTGTCGGCGACGCGGAGGCCCTCCATGTCGAAGTTCAGGTCGCCGATCAGGTTCTTCGCCTTCTCGGGGTGCATCTGGAGCCACTGCCGCGTGCCGGACAGCTCCTGGAGCCACTGGAAGTTGATCGTCCGCTTCGGCCGCGGCAGCTTCCCTTCGTTGATGAGCTTGATGTACGTGCGGCCGATCTCGAGCGTCAGCGCGCAGCCGGAGTTGTCGTCGTTGGCGCCCTGCTTGATGACGCCCTCGTACAGGTGGCCGCCGATGGCGACCTCCTGCGTGGTGCTGCCGTCGCCGGGGATCTCGGCGTGAACGATTTCCGAGCGCGTCGGCACCTGGACGCTCTTCGTGATCGACCGGATGGTGATCGGCCCGCGCGCGAGCAGCCCCTGCAGTTCCCCGTGCACCTTCGGCGAGATCGCCCAGGCCGCGGTGCCCGGTTCGGAGGCGTTGACGGTCGTGGAGACGATCTGGTCCGGGTAGTCGATCGCGCGCTGGTAGCCGATCGCGCTCACGGCGAGCGCGCCGTGGGCGCCGCGCGCCACCGCCTGGGCGTAGACCTGCCCGAGGCTGCCCGACGCGAGGACGAACCTGCCCGAGACGTCCTTGCCCTCGAAGTCCTCGGGCCGGCCGGCGCCGACGTCCACCAGCTCAC
>JAWKHR010000114.1:0-3202 GCA_041394725.1 Vicinamibacterales bacterium
CCCTAGCCGCCGCGTTCCCTGAGTGCCCAATGCCCAGTGCCCACTGCCCAGTGCCCGGTACAATCCCCGCCCATGCGCGAAACCTGGGGCAGCCGGTTCGGGTTCATCATGGCCACCGCCGGCTTCTCGATCGGGCTCGGCAACATCTGGCGGTTCCCGTACATGACCGGCGAGAACGGCGGCGGCGCCTTCGTGCTGCTGTACCTCGTGCTCGCCCTCGGCATCGGCGTGCCGTTGATGACGATGGAGGTGGGCCTCGGGCGGCGGGCGCAGCTCAGTCCCATCGCGGGGTTCGAGGCGCTCACGGGTCGTCGCGCGAGCCCGTGGAACCTCGCGGCGTGGCTCGGGATCACGGCCGCGGTCGCGATCAACGCGTACTACGTGATGCTGATCGGCTGGATCCTCGGCTACTTCGCGATGGTCTCGTCCGGGCACTTCACCGGGATGTCGCCCGAGGACGTCGCCGCGACCTACCAGTCGTTCACCACCACGCCCGGCCCCGTCCTCGCCTGCACCGGCATCTGCATCGTCCTCATGACGCTCGTCGTGCGGCGCGGCCTCGGCGCGGGCCTCGAGCGGCTCGCGCGCGTCGGCATGCCGCTGCTGTTCGTCATCCTCGTCGTCCTCGCGATCCGCTCGCTGTTCCTGCCCGGCGCGTGGCGCGGCGTCGCGTGGTACCTCACGCCGGACGTCTCGCGCATCCATGCGGACACGGTGCTCGCGGCGCTCGGTCAGGTCTTCTACTCGATTGGCATCGGCATGGCGGCCGGCTTCGGGTTCGGCAGCTACATGAAGCGCGGCGAGAGCGACGTGCCCGGCAACGTCGCCATCGTCGTGCTCTGCGACACCGCGGTCGCCGTGCTCGCCGGGTTCATGATCTTTCCGGCGCTCTTCGCCTTCGACCTGCCGCCCGACGCGGGACCGGGCCTGCTGTTCGTGACGATGACGAACCTCTTCGCGCGGATGCCGGGCGGCGCGATGTTCGGCGGCGCGTTCTTCTTCCTGCTGCTCATCGCCGGCGCGACGTCGTCGATCGCGGTCTTCGAGGTCACCGTGGCGACCGTGATGGACACCGCACGTCTGTCCCGCGCGCGCGCGACCGTCGTGGCGGCCGTCGCGTGGGCCGCGCTCGCGGCGGTGGTGATCCTCGGCCAGGCCGAGGGGTCGTGGATCCGGGTGGCCGGTCGGACGCCCTTCGACGTGCTGGACCTGGTGTCCACGAACTACCTGTTGCCGCTCGGCGGGCTGCTGATCGCGATGTACGCGGCCTGGGTGTGGGGCTTCGAGGCCTTCCGCGCCGAGGTCAATGCCGGTGCGGGCCGGTTCCGCGTCACGGCGGCGTGGCGGCCGCTCGTCGTGGTCGTCGTGCCGGTCGCCGTGGCGATGGTCCTGCTGGCCGGCCTGGGCGTGTTCGGGTGAGGCGCTTGACACGGGTGGCCCGGTCCGCCCATTCTGGAAGCCTCATGACCCCGCGTCCGTCCCTCCGGTCGTCCGTGCCGGCGCGTCGCGCGGGGCGTCGTGTGCCCGCGATCGTGTTCGGGTATTTTGCGTATTACTTTCCGCCCTCGACGGATGGGTAGCGCATCGACCTGAGCCCGCAATCTCGAGCACGTCTTCCAGGCCCGCTACCCGCAAGGGAGCGGGCTTTTGGTTTTTCAGGAGCCTGTCATGCACGTCGTGGACGAAGACCCCGGGGCCGGCGAGGCCGTGAGCCTCCATCGCCGGCACATCGACCGGATCGACCGCACGATCGTCGCGCTGCTCGCCGAGCGGATGCGGCTCGGGCTCGCGCTGGGCGCGATCAAGCGCGAGCACGGGTGGCCGACGCGGTCGTTTGCGCGCGAGGCCGAGGTGCTGGCGCTCGTCCGCGCCGCCGTCGCCGGACCGCTGTCCGAGGCGTCGGTGGAGCGCATCTTCACCGCCATCATCGAAGAGACCGCGGCGCGCCAGGAGGACGGTCGTGGCTGACGCCGGACCGGCGCCGGCCGACGCGGACTATCCGGGCGCGCCGGCCGAGGCGGCGTATCGCGCATGGCCGCCCGCCGAGGCGGCGGATCACGCGTGGCGGGCCGCCGACGCGGCGTATCAGGGCGTGCCGGGCGCGTTCAGCGAGGACGCGGCGCGGGCCCTCGTCGGCGCCGGCGCGCGCCTGCGGCCGTGCGCCACGCTCGACGAGGTGTTCGCGGCCGTGACGGGCGGCGCGGCCGCCGCGGGCGTCGTGCCGATCGAGAACACGCTCGCCGGCCCGGTCCCCGGCTGTGCGGACCTGCTCGCGCGTCACGACGTGCGCGTCGTCGGCGAGTGCGCGCGGCCCATCGTGCACGCGCTGATCGCAGCGCCGGGCGTCCCGATGGACGCGGTGCGGCGCGTGTACTCGCATCCGGTGGCCATCGCGCAGTGCGAGGCGTTCCTGCGCGCGCATCCGCGGATGACGCCGGTGGCGGCGTTCGACACCGCCGGCGCCGTCCGCGACGTCGTGCGCGAGCGCGCCGCCGACGCTGCCGCGATCGCGCATCGCCGGGCCGCGGCTGAATGGGGCGCCGTGGTGCTGGCCGACGGCATCCAGGATTCGGCAGGCAACTTCACGAGGTTCCTGCTGGTCCGGCCCGGCGCCGCGCCCGGCCCACGCCGGACCGACGCGGATCCGCGTCAGGCTGGCGGCGGCCCCTGGCGCACGGCCGTCGTGTGCGACCTGGCGAACGAGCCGGGCGCGCTGGCGCGGGCGCTCGCCTCCTTCGCGCGACACGGCCTCAACCTCTCACGCATCGAGAGCCGCCCGATCCGCGAGACCCCGTTCGCCTACCGGTTCCACCTCGAAATCGGGCCGAGCCCGGATGCCGCGCCGGTGGCCGAAGCCCTGGCCGAACTGGCCGCCTGCTGCGGGGCGATGCGGTTGGTGGGGCACTACAGGACCCTCGGAGCTCAGGACCCTCCGAACCCGGATCCTCCGAACCCGGACCCTCCGAACCCTGGGACCCTGGGAGCCTGGGAGGCTCGACATTCGTCATGACCCGTCACCGCGCGGTTGTCGGGCATCCGGATCCAGCCCTTCGGCCCGTCCGGAACGTCGACCTGCACCCACCACACCTGGACGGGCGCCTGCTCGAGGCGCGCGGTGCGGCGCTCGGGGTTGGCGGCCGACAGCGCGAGCGCCAGATCGACTTCCTGCATCCGGCCGTTCACCCAGCCGCGATAGAAGCCC
>JAWKHR010000115.1:0-3106 GCA_041394725.1 Vicinamibacterales bacterium
CCGCATCACGCCGGCGGTCGCCGACGCCGCGCTCGAGCTGATGCAGGTCGACGCGCGCGGCTTCGACGAGGCGGACCGTCGCCTGCTGCGCACCATCATCGACAAGTTTGGCGGCGGCCCGGTGGGCCTCAACAGCCTGGCGGCCGCCATCGGCGAGGAACGGGACGCGATCGAGGACATCTACGAGCCCTACCTCATCCAGATCGGCTTCCTCGATCGCACCCCGCGCGGCCGCGTGGCGACCGCGCGCGCCTACGACTACTTCGGGCTGATCGCCCCGGGAAAGGACACGCTGTGGTGAAGACGACCCGGCCCGTGCGGATTGCCGGGCTTGCGACCTACGTGCCGCCGAAGGTGCTGACCAACGCGGACCTCGAGAAGATGGTGGAGACCTCCGACGAGTGGATCCTCCAGCGCACCGGCATCCGCGAGCGGCACATCGCCGAGCCGGGCGTGGGCACCTCGGACCTGGCCGCCCCCGCCGCGCGCGCCGCCATCGAGGAGGCCGGCCTCACCCCCGCCGACATCGGCTTCATCGTCGTCGGCACGACGACGCCGGACACGATCTTCCCGAGCACGGCGTGCACGCTGCAGGCGAAGATCGGCGCGTCGAACGCGTGGGGCTTCGATCTGGGCGCGGCGTGCTCGGGCTTCACCTACTCGCTGAGCGTCGCCTTCGAGATGGTCGCGACCGGCGCCGTCGAGCACGCGCTCGTGGTCGGCGCCGACGTCATGTCGAGCATCATCGACTACACCGACCGCGCCACGTGCGTCATCTTCGGCGACGGGGCCGGGGCGGTCGTGCTCTCGCCGGCGGCCGAGGGGGAGCCGGCGATCATCGACTTCGTGCACATCACCGACGGCACGGGCGGCCCCGCGCTGTGCATGCCCGCCGGCGGCAGCCGCCGCCCGGCATCGCACGAGACGGTGGACCAGCGCCTGCACTACGTCAAGCAGGACGGGCAGGCCGTCTTCAAGTTCGCGGTGCGGATGACCGAGGAAATCGCGCGCCGGATCCTCGAGCGCAACCGGCTCACGGCCGGCGACCTCGACCTGTTCGTCTCGCACCAGGCCAACCGCCGCATCATCGAGGCCGGCGCCACGCGCCTCGGCCTGCCGGCCGAGAAGTACATCATCAACCTCGACCGCTACGGCAACACCACCGCCGCGACGATCCCGCTCGCGCTGGCCGACGCGCGCGCCGAGGGCCGCCTGAAGAAGGGCGACCTGGTGCTGCTCGCCTCGGTCGGCGCCGGCTTCACCGTCGGGTCGGTGCTGCTGCGGTGGGGCGTGTAGCCGGGTCCTGAGCGGCCCAGACGCGGCGGATTACGCTCTTCCCACGAAGACCGCGGCCGATCGCCCGGGCAGGCGCCACGACGCGCCGGGTGCGACATGGTGCGCCGGGCCGTCGGGATCGGCGGTGTCGATGGCGCGTTCCCAGCGCGCCGGGTCGCCCGTCGCCGGCAGGTGGAAGTCCACGGGGGCGGGCGCGGCGTTGAGCAGGATGAGCAGCGTGTCGCCCGTGATCGGCGCGCCGGTCGGGCCCGCCTCGAGGATCGCCTGGCCGTCGAGCAGCACGCCGATCGCGCGGCGCGTGCCGTCGGCCCAGTCGGCCTCGTCGAACTCGCCGCCCTCGGGCCGGAGCCAGCGGACGTCGGCCCAGTCGCCGCGCCGGCCGAGCAGGAACCGCCGGCGCCGGAGCACGGGCTGGCGCGCGCGCAGGGCGAGCAGCCGCGCGACGAAGTCGCGGAACCGGCGCGCCTCGTCGTCCTGCGCCCACGGCGTCCAGCTGAGCGGCGAATCCTGGCAGTAAGCGTTGTTGTTGCCGCGCTGCGTGCGGCCCACCTCGTCGCCGCCCGAGAGCATCGGCACGCCCTGCGAGATGGCCAGCGTGAGCATGAAGTTGCGGCGCTGGCGGCGGCGCAGGTCGGCGATCGCCGGGTCGTCGGTCGGGCCCTCGACGCCGCCGTTCCAGCTCAGGTTGTTCGGGTCGCCGTCGCGGTTGTCCTCGAGGTTCGCCTCGTTGTGCTTCTCGTTGTAGGCGACCAGGTCGGCCAGCGTGAAGCCGTCGTGCGAGGTCACGAAGTTGATGCTCGCGTGCGGCAGACGGCCGGACGCGTTGTAGAGATCGCTGCTGCCGGCCACGCGCGTGGCGAACTCGGGCAGCAGGCCCGCGTCGCCGCGCCAGAAGCGGCGGACCGCATCGCGGTAGCGGCCGTTCCACTCCGTCCATCCGGGCGGGAAGTTGCCCACCTGGTAGCCGCCCTCGCCGACGTCCCAGGGCTCGGCGATGAGCTTCACCTGCGAGATCACGGGGTCCTGGCCGATCACGTCGAAGAACGACGACAGGCGGTCCACCTCGTGCAGCTCGCGCGCGAGCGCCGAGGCGAGGTCGAACCGGAAGCCGTCCACGTGCATCTCGAGGACCCAGTAGCGCAGGCTGTCCATCAGCATCTGCAGCACGTGCGGCGTCTGCATGTTGAGCGTGTTGCCGCAGCCGGTGAAGTCCTGGTAGCGCGACGGGCGGCCCGGCATCAGCCGGTAGTAGCTCGCGTTGTCGATGCCGCGCCACGAGAGCGTCGGTCCCGTCTGGTCGCCTTCCGCGGTGTGGTTGTAGACGACGTCGAGGATGACCTCGATGCCGGCCGCGTGCAGGGCGCGGACCATCGACTTGAACTCCTGCACCGCGTCGAGCGGCGACCCGCCGGCCATCAGCCGCAGGTCGGGCGCGAAGTAGGACAGCGTGTTGTAGCCCCAGTAGTTGGTGAGGCCCCGCTGCACGAGCGCCCACTCGTCCGCGTGATGGTGGATGGGCATGAGCTCGACTGCGGTCACGCCGAGCGCCGTGAGGTGCCGGATGGCCGGGGCGGACGCGAGGCCGCGGTAGGTGCCGCGGAGGGCGGGGTCGATCTCCGGGTGCAGCCGGGTGAAGCCCTTGACGTGCAGCTCGTAGATGACCGTGTCGCACCAGGGCGTCCGCGGCGGGCGGTCGTCGCCCCAGTCGAACGCGGGGTCCACCACGGCCGCGAGGGGCGCGTACGGCGCGCTGTCGGACGGATCGGGCGGGCCGTCGCCGTCGGTGCCCGGCGCGTGACCGAACAGCGCG
>JAWKHR010000116.1:0-2834 GCA_041394725.1 Vicinamibacterales bacterium
CTCGTCGCGATCGGCGCGTGGCGGTTCTTCCCGCCGTCGGAGTACATCATCGGCGGCAAGGACCCCGGCACCTACTTCAACGAGGGCATCCAGATCGCGCAGCGCGGCTCGCTCGTCATCCACGACGAGACCGTGCGCGACGTGCCGCCCGACGCGCGCGACCAGTTCTTCCCGCTGTCGGGGGTGCACGAGTACCAGAGCCTGCGGTTCATGGGCTTCTGGGTGCGCGACATCGCGCGCGGCGAGGTCATCGGGCAGTTCCCGCACCTCTATCCGGCGTCGATCGCGATCGGCTACGGCCTCGATGGCCTGACCGGCGCGCGGCGGGTGGCCGGCTGGTGGGCGATCCTCGGCCTCGTCGCGGTCTTCGTCGCGGGCACGCGGCTGGTGGGCCGCGGCGCCGCGTTCGCCGGCGCGGTCCTGCTCGGCCTGCACGTGGTCACCGTGTTCTTCGCGGCCTACCCGAATGCCGAGATCGTCATGCAGGTACTCGTCTTCGCCGGATGCCTGGCGCTCGCCCGGGCCTGGACCGACGGCGACCGGGCCTTCGGCGTGATCGCCGCGTTCACGATCGGCGTGCTGCTGTTCCTGCGGATCGACATCGTGCTGGCGGTCGCGGCCGTCCTCGCGACCCTCGCCGCCCTCGCGCTGGTCGACCGGCGCTGGCCACGCGGCGGCTTCCTGGTGGCGTTCGCGCCCTTCGCGGCGCTCGCGGCGTGGTACTACGGCACGCTGATGCCCGGGTACTCGGATCGACTGCTCGTGTACCTGGCCAACCTGCCCGTGGCCGGTACGACCGCGGCCGCGGCAGGCGCGCTGGTCTTCGCGGCGGTGCTCTGGCGCGCGAGCGCGCGGCACGCGCCCGCGCTCCGGCGCGCCCTGCCGCTGGCCACGCTCGTCGTCCTCACCGGCGCCGCGGTCTACGCCTACTGGTTCCGCGCGCCCGGCGGGCGGCTGGCGGCGTTCGACGCCTACGCGTTCCGGACGTTCGTGGCCTTCTACCTGCGGCCGGCCGGATTCCTCCTCGCCGTGGCCGGGCTGTGGCTCGTCGTCCGTGATCGTTTCTGGCGGATGCCCGCGCTGGTGGCCGTGTTCTCGGCGTTCTCGCTCTTCATCTTCTACAAGATCAAGATCGTCCCCGAACACTTCTGGATGGCGCGCCGCTTCCTGCCGGTGATCCTGCCCGTCACGCTGCTCATGGTCGCCGGCGCGGCGTTCGGCCCGCGCGTCGCGTCGGCGTCAACGGCCGTCTCGGCGGCGCGGCGCGCGATTGGCGCGGTGCTCGTCGCGTGGCTCGGCTGGCAGTACGCGGTGGCGGCGCAGCCGCTCGTGCGGCACGTCGAGTACGCCGGCCTCATCCCGTACGTCGAGGCGCTCGCCGGTCGGTTCGGCGATCGGGACCTGGTGCTGGTCGAGTCGGTGGACGCCGGATCGGACACGCACACGCTCGCGACGCCGCTGGCCTACATCTACGCCCGCCACGCGCTCGTGCTGCCCAACGCGCGGCCGGACAAGGCGCGGCTCTACGCCTTCATCGCCGAGGCCCGGCAGCGCTACGCGCACGTCTACTTCCTGGGCGGAGGCGGCACGGACCTCCTCTCGCGTCGCATCGGCGCCACGCCCGTGGACGGGGAGACGATCCAGGTCCCGGAGTACGCCTCGACACCGTTCGACGTCTATCCGGACGGCGTGCGGCGCAAGGACTTCCACTACAGCATCTACGAGCTCACGCTGGACCCGCCGCCCTCGCCGGCGCTGACCATCGACATCGGCGATCGCGACGATCTCTACGTGGTCCGCTTCCACGCGCGCGAACGCGACGATGACCGCACGGTGCGCTGGACGTCGGCGCGATCGACCATCTCGCTGGTCGGGCTCACCGGCAGCGAACACGAGATCGTGCTCACGATGCACGACGGCGGCCGCCCCGCCGCGGCCGGGCCGGCGACCGTGCGCCTGTTCTGGAACACCCGCCCGCTCGCGACCCTCACCGTCACCCCCGGCTTCCACGACTACGTCGTCCCCATCCCGGCAGACTGGATCGCCGAAGCCGCGCGGCAGGACGACCCCGTGCAGCTCCGCCTCGACTCGAGCACCTGGGTGCCCGCCACCTACCTCGGCAACTCCGACACGCGTCAACTCGGAGTGATGGTGGATCGCGTCGACGTCCGCTGACGCGCCGACCGCGCCTGCCGTGCGGCGGTGTGAGCCTGTCCGTGCCGCCCCAGCCTGGCGCGCCCGGCGACCGGCACCCGTCGTCGTCACCGCCGCACGTGGCCGGCCTCCGCAGCGTCCCTGATGGCGTGAGCCCGTCCGATGATCAGCCGTCGAAGGTACGAACGCAGGACGACGGCCTCGACGAAGCGGCCGATCGGTCCGAGCGGCGTGGAGAACTCGATGACGTCGCGCATCACCGTCCCGGTGGCGGTGGCGCCGAAGAAGTGATCGTGTTCGAACGAGCGGAACCACCCGGAGGTCATGCTGTCGCGGAAGTGCCGGGGGCGATCGAAAGCGGTGATCCGGGACGTGTGCTCGAGATCGACGCCGAAGTGGCGGCCTCGCCAGGTCACCTGCTCGCCCGCCTCGATCAGTCCGGAGGTTCGGCCGGCCACCGCCCGCTCGCCCGTATGGCGCATCGAGTCGACGTGCAGGTCGAGGTCCCGCGCGAGATCGAAGCACCGCTCCGGTGAGGCCGCGATGTGGGTCTCGATCTCGATATTCGCCATGCTCGGGCGCCGCGATCGTACACCGCGCACCGGACACGGGGAGCCCATCCGCTCGCCGTGCCGGCCGTGGCGTCCGGGCGGCGGTGACTGGGACGGGCGCGGTTGAAT
>JAWKHR010000117.1:0-2800 GCA_041394725.1 Vicinamibacterales bacterium
GCCGACGCCTGCTACCGGGTGTGCCTGTTCGCGTTCCCGCGCGCGTTCCGCGATCGCCACGGCGCGGCGATGACCGCGGAGTTCGCCCGTCAGCGCGCGGCGATCGGCCGCCGCCCGCTCGCACTCGTCCGGTTGTGGATCCGCGCGGCCGGCGATGCGTTGTGGCACGGGATGAGCGTGCGGCGGGAGGCCCCATCACGAGGGGCTCCGGCCCGTTCCAGCCGCACCGGCCGCGCCGGCTGGCCTTCGGTCCGGCTCGAGGCCTGGTGGCACGACCTGCGCTACGGCGCGCGCAGCCTGCGGCGCACGCCAGGCCTGTCCCTGGCGGTGGTCCTCATCCTCACCCTGGGGATTTCAGCGAACGTCGTCATGTTTGGCACGATCGACCAGCTGCTCCTTCGCGCGCCCGCCGGCATCGGACATCCGGAGAACGTGCGGCGCGTGTACTTCGGGAGCGAGACCGAGCGGCCCGGCGCCGATCGGGGCGCCCCGAGCAACAGCTATCGGTTCGTCGCGGCCGTTCGCGATGAGGTACCCGCGTTCCGCGCGGCGGCGGCGATGCACGCCCATGCCGTGACCATCGGCGGAGGCCGGGACGCGCGCCCGGGCCGACTGGTCCTCGTGGACGCCGCCTACTTTCCGCTGCTCGAACTCCGACCGGCAGTCGGGCGGTTCTTCACGGGCGACGAGGCCGCCTCGAACGAGCCGGTCGTGGTGCTGTCTCACGCGGCCTGGCGCCAGCAGTTTGCCGCCGACGAGTCCGTGATCGGGCGGTCGATCGCCGTCGAGGGACGCCGGATGACCGTCATTGGCGTGGGGCCCGCCGAGTTCAGCGGACTCGACGACCAGCCGGTGGACGGCTGGGCGCCCATTGGCACGCTGGCCCCGGCCCTCCTTCCGGCCGACTGGGCGACGACGCCGGGATGGTACGCGTTCGGTCTGGTGGTGCGCCTGGCCCCCGGGGTGGCCGATTCGGTGGCGGACGAGCAGGGCACCGCGGCCTATCGCCGCGCGACGGCCACGCTCGAGATGCCCGGGCAGGACGGCACGGTCTTCACGACTCCGCTCACGCGCCTCGCCTCGCCGAACGGCGTGGGCTCGGTCGGTCAGGTCGGCTTGTGGCTGCTCGCGGTCTCGGTGATCGTGCTGACGGTGGCCGTGGCGAACGTGGCGGGTCTGCTGCTCACGCGGACGCTGTCGCGCCGGCCTGAAATCGCGCTGCGCCTCGCCCTCGGCGTGTCGCGCGGGCGCCTGGTACGGCAACTATTGGTCGAGTCGGCGCTGCTCGCCGCGTTGGCGGCCGGCGTTGCGCTGGCGGTCGCGTGGCTTGGTGGACGCTTCGTCCAGCAGGTCCTGCTGCCCGGTTTCGCGTGGCGCGCCGCCGTGGTGGACGGCCGCGTGCTCGGGGTCGTGCTGGTGGTCGGTCTGGCCACGGCCTTCGGCGCCGGCCTCATCCCGGCGTTTCAGGCCCTCTCGACGGATTTCGGCGCCGGGGTTCGGACCCGCCTCCGGGGCGACAGCCGCCACTCCGGGCGCCTCCGCTCGGGTCTGGTGCTGGCACAACTGGCCCTGTGCGTGATGCTCCTGGTCGGCGCCGGGCTGTTCACGCGGAGTCTGATCGCGGTCACCGGGTTCGACGTCGGCATGGACCTCGAACACGTCATCCAGGTCCGGATTCCCGCGCGACCGGGCGCGTCCCGCGCCGAAGTCGAAGCGTCGTACGCCGCCGCCCGCGAACGGATCGACGCGCTCGGCGGCACGGTGCGGACGACGATCACGCGAGGCTCGGCGCCGATGGGCGGCGCCAGCGCCTTCACCGTCATGCGCGACGGGTGGGACCGCAGCCAGCTTCGTGGTCGGCCCAGCCCCGCCTACGTCGCGATCGAACCGGGTTTCTTCGAGACGATCGGCGCGAGCCTCGACCGCGGCCGAGGCGTGACCGTCGAGGACGTGTCGGGCCACGAACGGGTCGTGGTCGTGAACCGTGCCCTCGCGTCGGCGTTCTGGCCGGGTGAGGATCCCATCGGCTCCTGTCTGCACTTCGGCATCAGCACCAACGGTCCGTGCACGCGCGTGGTCGGCATCGTCGAGAACACGCTGCTGTTCTCGCGGGATCGGGTCACGAACGACTCGCCGCAGATGTACGTGCCGTTCACGCATCCGGAGATCGACGAGTCGGAGCCTCGGGCATTGCTGGTCCGCGCCAGGAGCGACCCCGCGCCTCTGGTTCGCGCCGTGCGGTCGGCGATGCAGAGCCTCCAGCCCGACATGCCGTTCGTGCCGGTGGAGACGATGGCGGCGCTGACGTCGCCGCAGCTGCAACCCTGGCGCCTTGGCACGATCATGCTCATGCTCTTCGGCGGTATCGCGCTCGTGATCGCCGCGGTCGGTCTCTACAGCGCGATGGCACATGCGGTGGCGCAGCGCACACACGAAATCGGCGTGCGTCTGGCGCTCGGCGCGTCGCGCGGGCACGTCGCCGCCCAGATCGGCCGCCGGGCCGTCGTCACGCTCGCAGTCGGTCTTGGACTGGGCCTGCTGGCCGCCGCGGCCGCGGCGCCCTCGATCGCCGGCCTGCTGTACGACACATCGCCCCGCGATCCCGTCGTCTACCTCACGGCGGCCGCGGTGCTCGCGATGGCCGGCCTGGCGGCCGCCCTGGTCCCGATCCGCCGCTCGGCGGCGATCGACCCGCTGCGGGTGCTCCGGGCCGAGTAGATTCCCCGACTACTCGGTGCGGGCGCCCACCCCTCAGTCCGCCCTGAGCGCGTCCATCGGCGCGACGCGGCCCGCCCGCCGC
>JAWKHR010000118.1:0-2632 GCA_041394725.1 Vicinamibacterales bacterium
TCTCTCCGCCCGTCTCGGCCCGGCACGCGCCTCGTCTTTCCCGACCGGCCTTTCAGGCCGGTCGGCGGGCTCGCCCGCCGTCCAGCCGCCCGAGTCCCGGCAGCCGCAGTACCAACCTGCATGGCCTGCATGGTGAAACCCGGAATGCAGGCTTTGCCCGCGTCACGGCGCCGGGGGCGACAGGCTGGCCGCGAACTCGGGTTTCGTCTCGGTGAGGATGGCGAGGATCGCGGTGCGGTCCTCGGCCGACAGGCGCGCGAAGCGCGGATCCGGATCGCCGTCTCGAAGGATCGAGACCAGGCGCCGGTACACCTGGCGACGCAGCACATCCGGCAGCGCGTCGAAGGCCGGCGAGTAGATCAGGTAGCTCAGCGGGTAGCGGAACAGCCGGCGCTCCAAGTCGAGGTCGCGGAGCGACCGGCCCCGCGCGTCGCGGGGCCCGCGTGCGGTGAATCCCTCGGCGAAGCCCGACGTGCCCGCGATCCGGTTCGGCAGCGGCGCCTCCCCGACCAGCAGCAGGGCCTCGACGAGCGGCTCGGCCATCTCGGCGATCCGATCCGGCGCGGCCGCCGTCGCGTCCCCGCCGGCCGCCCGATCCAGCGCCATGCGCGCATCCCAGCCCGCGCGCGTCAGCGCGTTCTGCACCGTCACCTGATGCTCCAGCACCAGCAGCGCGACGATGTCGCTCGTGGCGACGGGATACGGTGAGGTGTCGAGCACGCCGTCCAGCGACGCGAGCGTGCCGACGCGAATCTCGTCGAGGTGATCGAGCGAGACGGCGTCCTTCGCGATCAGGTTGCCGAGATGCGCCTCCCCGCCCGGACGCCCCGTCACGAACCAGCCACCCCAGCGGCTGCGGAGGGGCGTCCTGTGGCTCGTCAGGATCCAGCCCTCGTGCGAGATCAGGTCCCCCGATCGGCCGGTGTATCCGGAGCCGGTGATGAACCGCGGCACCCCGCCGCCGTTCATCGTCAGCGAGTCGTGGCACTGCAGGCAGCGACCGAGCTGCCGGTCGAAGCGCGGTGCCGGCTGCGGCGTCGTGCCGACCGTGTGGAAGACGGGCCCCAGCGTCGCGTCCATCGACGCGACCTCGAAGTCCGGCGCGGTCTGCACCCACGCGACGTACGTGTCGTCGTTGAAGTAGATCGCGCGGGGCGTCGCCGCGTCGATGCCGCCGGCCTGCAGGCTCGTCTTCGAGAACACCAGCACCTGCGATCGCACGTCGACGTCGAGCGCGCGCAGGAGCGACGCCAGGTAGCCGCGCGGGCTCGAGCCGTCGAGCCGGAGTTCGTCGGCCGACAGCCGCGACTCGAGCGCGGCGACCCGGTCCGCCCGCGGCGTGTCGCGGTAGTGCATGACGGGGAACTCGACGTCGTAGCGGAAGGACGGCTGCTCCGCGCGTGGCGTGGCCGGCGCGGCGGTGACGCGGTAGACGAGCACGCCGGCCGTGAGGGCCAGGAGCCCGATCGCCAGCCATCGTGCACGTCGCGCCATGGTCCGAAGCCTACCAGAGAGTCCCGAGGGTCCCAGGGTCCGGAGGGTCCCAAGGTCCCAGGGTCCTCGACGCGGGGCTCCGGGGCCGGGCAGCCGACACCGGATGGTCGGCGATCCGACAGGGTCGGGCGCGGGGCGGGAAAACGGGCCGGTTTCCTGCGCGTCCCGACGGGCATGGGCCTTGCTGTCTTCAGGCCGGACGTCTCCGGGACGTTCCTGAAAGGACGCCACATGGCTGTGAATGGAATCACCACGGGCATCTCGGTCCAGGACCTGGCCCAGATGCTCGCCGAGCGACTCGATCGCAACAGCGACGGGCAGGTCTCGAAGTCGGAGTTCAACGACCTGATGCGGTCGCTGCTCGACACGACGTCGTCGCCGACGCTGCCCAACGCGGTCGCGGTCGCGGACACGACGTCGGACAAGATGCCGGTGGGCGCGATGTCGGGCTTCGACCCGTCGAAGCTCGCCGACGCGAGCCACGCGACGCTCAAGTACCAGGTCGGCCGCATCCTCCAGTACCACCCGAACACGCCGCAGGGTCTGCAGGACGCGCTGCCGGAGATCCAGAAGCTCGTGCCGGGCGTGAAGATCACGGGCACGAACGGTGACAAGCTCGACTTCGGCGGGTACGTGGATCCGAAGTCCGGCCTCATCGGCGTGATCGACGTGCTGCAGTCGGCGGGCCTCGGCGGCACCGCCTGGCAGTGGTCGCCGGTCCTCTAGACGCCTAGGATCGCGCCGGTCGCTCGCCGCCGGTCGCCGGCTGCCAGTCACCGGCCACGGCGAGCAGCGGCAGGTCGCGCCTGGCCCCGGCCAGCGGGATCGTGCCGCGCTCGGTGAACGCCAGCCCGGAACCGGCCACGAGGTCGACGACCGTCCGCGAGACGACGACCTCGCCCGGCCCGGCGGTGGCGGCGATCTCCGCGGCGGTCGCCGCGAGCGGCGGCGCGGTCGCCGCCGGATCGCACTCGCCGATGTGCACGCCGGCTCGCGCGCGGACGCCCGCCGCGGCCAGCGTCGCGCACGCCGCCCGGCCGCACCGCACCGCGCGGCCTGGACCGTCGAACGACGCCGAGACGCGGCCCGCGCCCGGATCGAGCCCGCGCCCGCGATGGGCGCGCACCTCCCGATCGAC
>JAWKHR010000119.1:0-2357 GCA_041394725.1 Vicinamibacterales bacterium
GCCCATGATCCGGACGATCGAGAAGTCGAACCGCGGGTAGGCCGCCAGCAGGAAGCCGAGGCCGAACAGGATCGCGGCGCGCCTGACGATGACCGGGACGCCCGCCGCGCGTCGCCGCGACAGCGTGATCGAGACGCCGACGATGAAGACGAAGAACGGGAAGATGAGGTCGGTCGGCGTCCAGCCGTTCCACTCGGCGTGCAGCAGCGGCGCGTAGACCGCGCCCCAGTCGCCCGGCGTGTTGACGATGACCATCGCGGCCATCGTGGCGCCGCGGAAGACGTCGAGCGACGTGAGGCGGGCCGGGGACACGGCGGTCACGCCGCGCCAGTATACGGCCGGTCCGGGGCGGCCGCGCGGCGTGCTACGCCCCGCCGCGCAGGATCTTCAGCATCTTCACCGCGTTGTCGTTGCCGGGGTTGAGCGTCAGCGACCGCTCGTAGCTCGCGATCGCCTCGGCCTTCCGCCCGGCCTTCATGAGCGCCTCGCCGAGGCTGTCGTGCACGTTCGCGGAGTTCGGGTACGACCCGGCGTTGAGCGTGAAGACCGCGATCGCCTCGTCGATCCGATCGGCCCCGAGCAGACGGTAGCCGAACGCGTTGACGTCCAGCTCGGTGTACGCCCCCGCGTGCCTCGCCTTCCAGTCCTCGTACGTCGTCGTCAGGCCGTCGAGGCCGTCCGCCGCCAGCGCCTTCGCCATGAGCGCCGGGAGCGTCGCGAAGGTGATCTGGCGCAGGCTGCTCCTCGGCGCGGGCGGCGCGGCCAGGGTCGGCGGGAACCGGTTGACGAAATCGTTGACGTAGAGACGATCGCCGGCCGGGCCGGCGGCGATGCCGTTCGGCCAGGAGAACGTCGCTTCCATCGCGGCGCCGTCCCGCTCGCCGGCCGTGCCGGTCCCGGCGACGAGCGTGACCTCCCCGGCGAACGAGATCCGGTAGATCCGGTGTCCCTGGAAGCTCGTCGCGTAGAGATCCCCGCCGGCCGACGTGATGTGGCCGTTGCCGCCGCCCGGGAGCACGGCGAACGCCTCGACCGCGCCGGCCGGGCTCACCTTCAGCACCCGCGCATCGGAGTAGTTGACGACGTAGTACGTGCCGTCGGGGCCGCGCGTGATGCCGTTCGGACACGTGAACAGCGCGCTCGAGGCGAACGGGGTGACCGTGCCCGACGCGTCCACGCGAGAGAGCGAGTTGCCGCGGCAGTTGCACACGACGAACGAGTCGTCCGGGTTCACCGCGATGCCGACCGGCCCGGCCAGGCCGCGCGCGGCAACCGTCTGCGTCCCGTCGCGCGCGATGCGCGTGACCGAGTCGCCGTGGAAGTTCGACTGCAGCAGCCGTCCCTGCCCGTCGATCGCGTTGCCCGACGCGCCGTAGAGGCCCCTGGCGAAGACGCTCACGCGGCCGTCCGGCGTGATCTTGAACACCTGCTCGCCGAAGTCCGCGACATAGATGAGGCCCAGCTTGTCCACGGCGACGCCGCCGACCCCGCCCTCGAGGGCGGGCGCCACCGTGCGCACCGTGTCGCCCGGCGGCGGGCCCGCGGGCGGCGCGGTGGGGGTCTGCGCGCGCGCGTCGATGGCGATCGCCATGATCGCGATCGCCACGACCGCGACGGCCGTCGGCAGCAGCGTGCGCGGGTCGCGCGCGGGTCGGGCATGTCGCATCGGGAGGCTCCTCGTCCGGAGCCTACCGCCGGGCGGCGGCGGACACAGCCGATCGAGGCCGAATCCCCCGGGCGCGGGGCCGAAGCGGCGCTGGTGGAGGACGAACTCGGGGGAACGCGGCGCCGGTCCCGGCCGTGCGTCAGTCCCGACCCGCCATCTGCCACCGGCGGATCGCGTCGAGCGGGTAGACCAGCATGACGATGTTGAGCGTGAGGTTGTCCCGGATGGCGACGAGCATCACGAGTTCCGACACGAGGACGAGCGCCACGCTGCCCCGGACCGGCAGCCACGCCGCGAGGCCAAAGCCGATCGCCATCATGACCACGTCGCTGACCGAGTTGATGACGCTGTCGCCCTCGTAGCCGAGGGCCATCGTGACCTCGCGGTAGCGGTTGATGACGAGGGGCGAGTTCTCCAGCACCTCCCAACCGGCTTCGAGCGCCACCGCCGCAACCAGGCGCGTGCCGAGCGAGGCGCGTGGCGCGACCAGGTGCAGCAGCGCGTAGAACAGCACGCCGTGCAGCACGTGCGAGAGCGAGTACGGATCGATCACGCGCTGCGAGTTCTCGCTGCTCCACACGTCCAGGGCGATCCAGCCGAATCGTCCGTCGGGACCGAAGAGCAGCCGGCCCATGCCGAGCTCGACGACGCCGGTGGCCAGGACGAGGGCGAGGCAGGCGAGGGCGACGGT
>JAWKHR010000120.1:0-2276 GCA_041394725.1 Vicinamibacterales bacterium
TCCTGCGCCTTGCTCTTGATCGTGTCCAGCTCGCGCACGCGATCCGTGTCGATGCGCCCCGGCATCAGGTGGTTGACGCGGATCCGGTCGCCCGCCAGCTCGTTGGCCAGCGTCTTCGAGAGCGCCGTGACCGACGCGCGGATGACGTTCGAGATCGCGAGGTTCGGAATGGGTTCCTTCACGGCCGACGACGTCGAGACGACGATGGCACCGCCGCCGCGGGCCTTCATGGACGGCGCCGCCAGCCGCACCATCCGGATCGCGCTCAGCACCAGCAGCTCGAACCCGCCCTGCCACGCCGCATCGTCGAACGACAGCGCCGGGCCGGCCGGCGGGCCGCCCGCGTTGACGAACAGCAGGTCCACGCCGCCGAACTTCTCCATCGTGCGCGTGTGCCAGCGCGCGATCGACTCGCCCGACCGCACGTCCACCGGCATCGCCAGCGTGTCCACGTAGGTCTCCGCCGCGATCCGCTTCGCCGCGTCGGTGATCGAGAACTCGTTGCGCGAGCTCATCGACACCTTCGCGCCCTCGGCGGCCAGCCCGCGCGCGACCGCGTAGCCCAGCCCGCGGCTGGCGCCCGCGACCATCGCCACCTTGCCCTTCAGCCCGAGATCCATGATCCGCCTTCCTGTGCCTTCGTCCAGGCCAGCACGCGATCCAGCGCCTCGCGCGTGCCGGCGTCGAGCGTCGGTCCGGGCGCGCGCGTGGACGCGTCGGCAATCACGCCGCGGCGCCGCAGGACCTCCTTGCGAATGGCCATGCCGATGCCCTCCTGGAACTCGAACCGCATCAGCGGCACGAACCGGTAGAAGACGTCGGCGGCCTCGTCGATCCGTCCCGCGCGGTAGAGCGAGACGACCTTGACCAGCACCTCCGGATACGCGAAGCCCGTCATCACCCCGGCCGCGCCCGCGAGCAGTTCCTCGATGAGGAAGACGCCGCCCAGGCCGCCGAGGATCGCCACCTTCACGTCGCCCGCCGCCGCCAGGATCCGCGATGTCTTGAACGGCGTCGGCGGATCCTCGAGCTTCACCGTCCGCGCCGTCGGCACCTCGCGCGCGATCCGCGCCAGCAGCGACGCCTCCATCGCGAAGCCCGAAATCGGCGGGTAGTCCTGGACGACGATCGGCAGGTCCACCGCGTCGGCCAGGGCCTTGTAGTGGTTGACGACCGACTCGGTGTTCAGCTTCAGGCTCCTCGGCGGCGAGACCATCACCGCCGAGGCGCCGAGCGACCGCGCCTCCTTCGTGAACTGGATGCAGCTCCGGACGCTGTCGGCCGACGCGCCGGCGATGACCTTCGCCCGGCCCGCGACCTGCGCGACCACCGTTTCCAGAATCAGGCCGCGTTCCCGCTCGGCCAGCCGCGCGACCTCGCCCGTCACCCCGAGCGCGGTCACGCCGTTGACGCCGGCACCGACCGTCAGGTCCACGACCTTCTTCAGACTGTCCACGTCCACGTCGCCACCGCCCGGGTGGAACGGCGTGGCGAGGACGGAATACACACCTTCGAATGACACAGCGCCTCCAGGCCGGACGAAAGACTATCAAATCGAGACCCCGAGCGCGCCCGGCCCTGGAATCGCGGCGCCCGAGGCGACGTAGAATCAGGGCGCCCTCGGAGGGACGACTCGTGACACGACGCACACTGATGACGGTCCTCGGCCTGCTGGCCGTCGGCCTGGCGGCCACGCCGCGCGCACGACAGGCGCCGGCCGACCCCAAGCCCGGCGAATGGACCCATTACGGGCACGACCTCGGCAACACGCGCTACGCCCCGCTCGACCGCCTGTCGCGCGAGACGCTGTCGTCGGTGCGCATCGCGTGGCGCTGGAAGTCCGACAACTTCTCCGCGCCGCCGGTCTTCCGCAACGAGAGCACGCCGCTGATGGTGGACGGCACGCTCTACTTCACGACGGGCACCGAGCGCTGGGTCGTCGCGGCCGACGCCGGCACGGGCCAGACGAAGTGGACCTGGCACCTGGACGAAGGCGAGCGCGGCCGGCACGCGCCCCGGCGCGACTCGGGCCGCGGCGTCGCCTACTGGACCGACGGCACGAATGCCCGCATCCTGGTCGTCACGCCCGGCTTCCAGCTCGTCGCGCTCGACGCCACCACCGGCCTGCCGGTTCCGACCTTCGGGGACCACGGCGTCGTGGACCTCAAGGCGAACCTCGGCGTGGAGATCGACCTGGAGACGGCGGCCATCGGCAGCAGCTCGCCGCCGCTCGTCTTCGAGAACACCGTGGTCATCGGCCCGGCACTCGAGGTCGG
>JAWKHR010000121.1:0-1991 GCA_041394725.1 Vicinamibacterales bacterium
CCGCCGCGCCCGCGCCGGGGCGGCGCCGCCTTCGCCCGCACCGCGGCGCGCCAGTCCGCGGGCGTCATCGCCCGCAGGTCGGCGGTCATCGCCGCGCCTTCGACCAGCTCGCGCAGGAGCGGCACGGCCGGAAACTCCAGCGCCGCCTTCGGGCGCGCGGCCTCGTCGAGCACGCCGATCGCGGCGTCGCGCCAGCCGTCGGGCGGCGGGACATCCTCGGCCAGGAACCCCAGCGCGTCGAGGCCCACGACGCCCATCGCCCCGAGGTCGGCCGCGAGCGGCGCCACCTCGCGCAACGCCGGCGCCCGGGCCGCGAGCCGGTCGAACCCGGCGGCCGCGTCGCGCCACGCGCTGAAGCGATCCGTCAGCGCGTCGCGCCCGAGCGCGAAACGCGGCGCGTCGTCGAGCAGCGCCGCGATCGCCGCGCGCGTGGCCCGTGCCCCGGGGCTGTCGGCGCCGACCGCGTCGACCAGGTGCGTCAGCGGCCCGAGCGACGTCATCTCCGGCTGCTGGCCGCCGCGCCGGTAGCCCTTCACCGGCTCGACGACGTCGGCGAGCGCCTCGAGCGGCCACGCCGGCTGCCCCGCCGCCAGCCGGCGCAGCAGCACGCCGCGATTGCGCAGGTGCGTCAACCCGAGATCCTCGAGTTCGCCGCTCACGCGCGCAAGCCGGCGGTACATGTCGTCGACGTCGGTCACCTCGCGCGGCGACCAGAGGCGCTCCGCGATCGCCGCCGTCCGCGGCCAGATGCGCGAGTCGATCGTCTCGGGTCCCACCCACTCGCCCCACATGGTCGCCTCCCCGCCCAGGACGCGCGCCGCCTGCTCGTCGGTCAGGCTGCTGTCGGCCGGGAGCGGATCCACGGCGTAGTGCGCCGCCGCCGTGTTCATCAGGTCGATGTAGTAGCCGGCGGAAAGCACCGCGTCGTAGCCGAGCTTTGCCGCGTCGGTCAGGCCCTTCGCGCCGCGCCACGAGTGTACGACGGTCTCGTCGGGCAGGCCCGGCTGCAGGATCTCGTCCCAGCCCATCATGCGCTTGCCGTGCCGGCGGAGGATCGTCAGCAGCCGCTGGTTGAAATACGTCTGCAGCGCATGGGCGTCCGCCAGGCCGTGCTTCGCCATGAACGCCTGGATCTTCGGGTTCGCCGCCCACTGCTTCCCGTTGTTCTCGTCGCCGCCGATGTGCCAGTAGGCGTCCGGAAAGATCGGCGCCATCTCGCCGATGAAGGTGTCGATGAACTTGTAGGTCTCGTCACGCGTCGGGTCGAACGCCGCGTCGAACACACCCCATCGCCGGATGAGCGTGTATGGCCCCGGCGCGCTGGCCAGCTCCGGGTAGCCGACCACCCAGCTCGTGACGTGCCCCGGCATGTCGAACTCGGGCACGACGCGGATACCCCGCTCGGCCGCGTAAGACACCAGGTGCCGCAGCTCGTCCTGCGTGTAGTACTGGCCATCCGAACCCAGCTCGTGGAGCCTCGGGAACTTGCGGCTCTCGACACGAAAGCCCTGATCCTCGCTCAGGTGGAAGTGCAGGACGTTGAGCTTGACCGCGGCCATCGCGTCCAGGTTCCGTTCGATCACCTCGACGGGCTCGAAGTGCCGCCCGACGTCGATGAGCAGGCCGCGCCACCGGAACCGGGGCCGGTCGTCGATCGTGACCGCGGGCCAGAAGAAGCCCTGCCGATCGCCCGACAGCAGTTGCAGCGCCGTCTCGAGCCCGCGCAGGGCGCCGACGACGGTCCCGGCGGTGAGGCGGAGCTGGCCGCCCGTCGAGTCGATCCGGTACGACTCGTCGTCGCCGAGGCCGGGGATCGCGGGGCTCGCGGCTGCGACGTCCACCCACAGCGTGGCGCTTCCCGGATCCGCGGCCGGCGATCGTGTGAGGACGTCGCCGGTGCGACCCTGCAATCGTCGGAGAAACCGACCCAGCCCGGAACGAAGCCGCGCCTCGTCATGGCCGCTCCGCGCCACGGTGAACGACGCGTCCAC
>JAWKHR010000122.1:0-1926 GCA_041394725.1 Vicinamibacterales bacterium
TCCGGTCGTCGCGTGAGCAGGTTGACGACCCCACCCATCGCGCCCGCGCCGTAGAACGCGGAGGCGACTCCCTTGATGACCTCGACCTGCCCGAGATCCATCGGGGGAATCTGCAGCAGGCCGAGCCCGCCGACTTGCTGGCCGAACAGCGGCAGCCCGTCGCTCAGGAAGCGCGTGTAACGTCCCTGCATCCCCTGGACCCGGACGCTGGCCGCGCCAATCGATGGCGACGTCGCCTGCACCCGCAGCCCGCCCATCTCGTTGAGCATCATGACGATGTCGCCGGGCGTCATGAGCATCTTCTCCTCGATTTCCTCGCGATCGAGGACCTCGACGCGGGTCGGCTGGTCCTCCACGCGCCGGCCGGTGCGGGTGCTGGCGACGACGAAGACTTCTTCCTCGAGGTCCGGCAGCGGCACGAGATCGACCACCACCTCCATCTCACGCGCGGTCGCGGCGATCGTCACGCGCTGCGTCACGTTGCCGAACCCGGGTTTGGCGACCGTCAGGTCGATCACCCCCGGGGCGACGCGCAGTGACGCGCGCCCCGCCGCGTCGGTCTCGGCCGACGAGGCGCCGGCGACGACGATCGCGCCCGCGACCGGGCCCTGCGGCGACTGCACGCGCACGACGAGCATCGCCGGCCCCTGCGCCCGCGCCGCGGTCACGCCCACGACGGTTCCGATCCAGATCCAGAGACACGCCCGCAACAGGGCACACGTCGTCGTTCGCACGAGACACTCCTCCACCGGGCCGCCGAGTCGCGGCGGTCATTGCCAGTCGTCCGGGATCCGCGGATCGAACTACGGGGTTTTCGGAGGTGGCTCGGAGACGGGCGGCGGCGGCGATGCCGGCCAGGAAGCGCGGAGGGCCGGCCGAGCGGTCGCCTGTGCCACCGGGTCGGGCGCGAGCGCGCGGGGCGTGTCGTGCCAGCCATGGCAGAACGCACACGGCGGACCCGAATCGCGCGAGGCGGACTGGCCCGGCCCGTCGTCGGTGCAGCCGTCCGGACACGCCAGGCGGTCGGCTGTCGTGGCCACGACGAACAGCAGGATCAGGAGGGATGCCAGGCGCCGCGGCACGCCGGGCAGTATAGCGGCGGACACGGTCATCGGCGCATCAGCCTGAGCCCCTTTCCCGCCGATCGGCGCATTCCCGGGTGAGGCGATTTCCGCGCTCGGGGAGGAACCAACAAGTGCAGACGAGAACGATGGTGGCGGCGATGGCGGCGGCGCTGCTGGCCGTCGCCGTCCCCGCGCGAGCACAGGAAGCGCGAACGATGCCACCCGTCGAGTTCGGCGGACGAGTCGGCGGCATCGGCTCCGTCATCGGAGGCGCGCCGCTGTCGGGCGGCGTCGTCACGGTCCGGCTCACGCCGCGGTTCGCGGTCGAAGGCGACATCGCGGTCACGCCGACCGTCAACGTCGCGGTCTGGTCGGGGACGGGCGGGTTCTACCAGGCCGGCATGCGCGGGCGAATCCTCGGATCGCGCGAAGGCGTGGAGTGGTTCTGGACGGCCGGCGTCAGCGGCGTGTTCGGCGAGAGTCACGTGTCGGGCGACTCCGTCCGCCTGTTCGATCGCTGGACCATCGACGTGCCCGATCGGCGCGACCGGATCGTGACCGCGCCGGTCATGCCGACGGTCGGCACCGGCGCGATCGTTCCGCTCGCGTCCCATCTCGCGGTACGCGCCGACCTGCGCGTACTCGTCACCCCTGCGGGCCCGGGCGTCCAGACGTTCGTCGGGTTGTCGGTGCCCATCGGACGGTTCGGGGTGTCACCGCGGAAGCAGTAGATCGCCCAGATCGGCGATCGACGACACGAGGTGCGTGTGCGGTGCCGCCCGCAGCCGGGCGGCACCGTGCGCGCCGGACAGCACGCCGACGTTCCAGCGGATGCCGGCGTGGTACCCGGCCTGGAGGTCGA
>JAWKHR010000123.1:0-1596 GCA_041394725.1 Vicinamibacterales bacterium
GCTCGCCGCGCTGGCCCGGCGTCCCGGCGCCGCGGTGTCCCGCGCGGCACTCGTCCGTCACGCCCTCACCGCCGATCCGGCGATCGACGACGTCGACGACCGCGCCCTCGACGCGCACGTCTCGCGCCTGAGGCGCAAGCTGGGCCCCGCCGCGCGCCACGTCGCGACGGTGTGGGGCGTGGGGTACCGGCTGGAGGTGGACCCATGACCATTCGCACCCGGCTCATCATGGTCAGCCTGCTCGTGGCGATCCCGACCGCCGGCGGCTTTGCGGGATACCTCACGGCCGAACGATGGAAGGCGGGATCGTCGGGCCTGGTGCAGTGGACGGAAGCACAGCTGCACAACCTCGTGTTCCGGGTGAACTGCATGCGGCGCGGACACACGCCGGCCGAGACGTCGCCCCACTACATCCTCGTCCAGCCGACCGACGACCCGGTCCCGCCCGACTCGTCGCCATCCGGTGCGGGGCGTGCCGACGAAACCTCGTTTCGCCTGTTCGCCTTTGACGAGACACTGCAGAAGCCGTTTCCAGCATCGGCCGTCGTGCCGGCCGTGGTCTTCGAAGGCCTTGCGGCGGATGCGGGGCGCGCCCTGGCAGGCGAGGACCAGGGCCCGATGGCTCGCCTGTACTCGCTGCACCAGGGACTCTGGTACGTGAAGGCGACCGGCCTCGGCGGAAACTGCGCTTTCGCCGTCGCGACGATGGAACGTCCATTGCCGACTCTATGGGAGGGCACGGCGCTCGCGACGATGATCGGCGCGGTGTTTCTCGCTGCGCTGGTTTCGGGCGGTACCGTCGTAAGGCGGGTACGGCGCCTGACCCGCCACGTGCGGCAGTCAGCCGAGGAAGGCTACGAGCCAGTTCCAGTCGAAGGACGGGACGAGCTGGCGACCCTGGCGTCAGCGTTCAACGACGCCGGCGCCGGCCTGCGCCGCCAGCTCGACGAGGTCGGCCGCCGCGAGCAGACGCTCCGCGAGTTCGTCGCGAACACCGGCCACGACATCGCGACGCCGCTCAGCGTGCTGCAGGGCCACCTGAGCGCGCTCGAGCGCGAGACCACGCTGACCGACGCCGCCCGCGCCGACGTGGCCGCGGCGATCGGCGAGGCCGATCACCTGCGATCGATCCTCGGCAACCTCGCGGCGACGGCGAAGCTCGAGACGCCAGGCTGGATCGTGGACGTCCGGGCGACCGACCTCGTCCCGCTCGTCGAGCGCCTGGTCGATCGCCACCAGCCCGCCGCGCGCGCCGCCGGCGTCGAGCTGAACCTCGCCGTGCCGCGCGATCCGGTCGTCGCCGAGGTGGACGCCACGCTCTTCGAGCAGGCCGTCGGCAACCTCGTGGACAACGCGATCCGGTACAACCGGCGCGGCGGCCACGTGGCCGTGCTGCTCGACGCGACGGGCGCGGCGGACGGCCGCTTCGCCGTCAGCGTGACCGACGATGGCCCCGGCGTGTCCGACGCGTCGCTGGCGCACCTGGGCGAGCGGCACTTCCGCGCCGACGAGGCCCGATCGCGCCGGCCGGAAGGGCAGGGGATCGGCCTCGCCATCGCACGCGAGGTCGCCGACCGCCTCGACTGCACCCTGTCG